>JABIHA010000042.1 GCA_018649885.1 Bacteriovoracaceae bacterium | reverse complement strand
ATCGCTCTCTGCATTGTTTATGAGTTCAATCGTTCCTATTTCATTAATTTGGGATTTTGGGATGGGTAATACTAGTAGAGGGACAGTCACAATTGCTCTTTCAGCTTTATATTGTGTTCTTATCTGGGTGAAAAGTCGTAGTAAGAAAAATCACAAGGTTTTTAGTAGCTGAAAAATTAATCCAAAGCTCAGTTCATAGAAAAATTATGCGCAAGTATAGGCTCAGGTCGGCTATATCAACCGCCACCACTATCTTGGCCACCACTTTTAGCCATTTGCATGAAGTCACGACCATCATATGATTCAACACTGCGAATTTCTTTCTTTGTAATTGTAGTGCCATCATACAGTTCAATAGAATCTATGCCTGATAGATCTTCATTTCCTCTGATTCGAGAATATACTTTCTTAATTTCCTGAGGTGTGTAGCTAACTCTTGATTTTAAAATGACACGATCTACTTTTTCATCAAGTAACCTTAGCAAAGTGGAGTTTGCCTGAACGCTAAGTGAAAAAATTAGTAAAACTGGGGCCATATAAGAAAATTTCATTTTATTCCCCCTTTCTCTTCTGTGAGAAAGTTATCCATAAAGCCGACCATGAAGTGATCATTTTCTCCAGGATTTCTATCTTTAATATTTCTAATTCTAGTGTGAAATTCACGGTAAGCCTCTTGAGCTTCTATAATACCATCATGACTCATTTTTTGAGTTATGATAAAAGCATAATTTTTCTTCTTTCCAACATTTTGTGGCTTATACAACTTTGAAAAAAATCCTAGCTGAGCCTTAACAGCCTCAAAACTAGCTGAAATATTATCATATTGGCCCTTGAAACGGTCTTCTTCTTTTTTTATAAACCCTTTAGATGAAAGTGATTCTAAAGCCTCTAATCCTGAAACCCCAAAAAGCTTTTGTGCAGTTTCTTCCGAAACCCCAGCTCCAAGGCAAGATAAGTTATATATAATAGCGGTATTCTCTTGAACGAGAAGTCTATTTAATTCAGCAGGAATCCCGCTTTGATTTTTCTTTATAAATTTTTCGTAAATTGCATCTTGTAGAATATCTGAATTTTCTTGGATAAACTTGTCTGCGAAATAGTCTGCCACTGATTTAGTTTCTTCTTCGGTGCATACAAATTTTGCAAGAGATACGGTTCTTTTTGGATCAAATGAAGTTAATTGTTTTTTATAAGCCCTTTCTACAAAGCTCGCTGAGACGCCAGCTCTTCCAGCCATATACGTATATGAATGTTTTTCAGGATTTTGGACTTTGTATGCCCTCACCTTGTCTGCCAGCAATTGGCACAAAGTCTCTTGACTCAACTCCACTAGGAGCTCCCATTTTTTTAGTTGGCTTGTTATATAGAAGCGAATAGAAGAAGACACCCTTCGGCGCATTATTTGTAATTATTTTGCATTGTAAGTCGTTGAAATATCGTTGGTTAATTAAAGTTTAGAAAAAATTTACCATTTTAGAAGCTAAGTTTTTCAATTTTGAATAATTCTATAGCCTACTGTGCTTTGAAAAATACTGACTCATATTTCATCAAATTATTTTTCTAACTTTTTAGATTTCATTCTTAATCCATCACAATGATGAAATCTCTCGGCCTGATGGACAAAAAAATTAGATTTTCAATCAGTTGAAGGAATTTGGTTCCTCTCGAAATGTAAAAGTCCATCAGCCTGATGGACAAATTATTCAAAAACTTTTTTTTTCATTGAAAAATAAACGCAACTGCAATTATGTAGCGTTACAAACTTAACAAATGGAGAGGATATGAAATTTTTAATTTTATGTTTGAGTATGATTTTGGCCTTAAATGTTTTTGCAAAAGGCGATAGAGACAAAGACATAGGTGGAAAGCAAATTGGAGGTGACTCTGGTGGTGGGATACAAGGAACTAGATCTACTGGTGACGGTGGTCCTGGGGAAAGAAGTGTACGTGGTGCATAGACCTTAAGGCAAGCAAGTTTTCAATAAATATTTTAAATGAAAAATTAGGAGTAGAAATGAAGATTTTAATTTTATGTATGGGCTTATTAATGACTGTGAACGTATTTGCTGATGGTGATCGAGATGAAGCGATTGGTAAAAGAGGAAATGGGAATGATGATCTTGAGGGTCCGAAAGAGATTCGATCTACAGGTACTGGAGGCGGTGGAGTCAAGACAAGATCTACAGGGGATGTATAGGATTGAAGTTTTGACTACAATGTTTTGTTCGTAAATATATACATTTTGCACATAAGACGGAGGGGTTTTGTGTGCAAAATGAAAATCGAAATGAGGGGATTTTGTATGAGTAGGGAAGTTGCGCAGTTTTTGCATGATATTAGTTCGCCGCTTGCAGTTTTGGATTCAATAATTGGTACTGAGCAGATGGATAGTGTGCAAGGGAAGGATATAGCAGGGTTGGCCTTGAAGAGGTTAGTGGATATTACGACATCCTTTAGATGTATGGAGAAAGGAAAAAAGTTTAATAGGTTTTGTGTGGGGAGGGCCTTGCAGGAAATTATTAGTGAGAAGATAGTCGAGCACGACTTTCAAAATATTACTCTTAGTAAGACTGGCCCGGTTACGAGGCTTCAGGTTAGTGAGTTTGGGTTTAAAAGAGTTTTATCAAATATAATCAATAACGCCATTGAGGCCATATCAGATAATGAAAAAAAAGTAGTACATATAGCACTTAAATGTGACAAGGATTCGGTAATCGTGAAGGTTTCTGATAACGGGAAGGGCATTCCTTGTGAAATATTGGAGAAGCTGAATCAGAGTTCTTTTTCATGGGGGAAAACCAGAGGTCAAGGCCTTGGGTTAAGCCATGCGAGAACGTATATGTATAAATCTGGGGGAAATATGTCCATCACTTCTATTGAAGGGGTTGGAACCGAGATTAGGCTGATATTTCCACTACCCTAGCGTAGGTAGTTGGATTTTTGAAAAAGTTTAAATTTAGTTAATAAATTATTAACTCATTTTAGTAACTTGAGAGTGTAGAGCTGCGCTTAAAGTCTATAGATTTTTCAAATTCTATAGCGAATTTTCAGCGGCCTTAGGATTGAAGGTAATATTTGTTATCTACAAAATCTAGTAACAAGTTGAACTCCAAATGTGTGTCATTTGGAAGTTTGCGTAAAAAATGAATGTTAATACAAACAAATATTGGGGTTTTTATGAAAAGTGAATCTAGAATTAATGTAACAAACAAGATGCTTCTTATTGTGCTTGCTTTGGTACTTGGACTATCGTGTACGAAGGAAGTGAAGGTCAAAGAAATTGTAGAAGTAGAAGTTGAGACTACGACGGATCTAAAAGATCAAGCTAAGTGCGAGCTAGCTGATTGTGAAGAAAAAGAGCCTGAAGAAAAAAAGGAAGTTCTTGAATTTTGGCAGCAGCAAATGTCGGATTTCAAGAGTGCTACAGACTCCCAAATTGAGTCGTTGTTGGTACTCGAAAGTAAGCTTTCGGAAGTAAGTGAAGAAAATCAAAATGTCTCTATCAGACTGACAAATAAAAAGGCCCGTGAATTTGGGAAGCGTTTAGCGAAACTAATCACGGTAAATCCTTATCAAGCGGTAGGAGCAATGACTGGGATAAAAATCGAAGATAAATCATTGATGTTTGACTCAACTTCGGTGAGACCCATAGATGCCATGATAGCAGGTGTTGCGACTATTTCTGATCGTCATGAAAGAGTCATTATTTCTATGATTGAAGAGCTTTATAGCGATGAAGATATTAAAAAAGTTGAACCTAAAATAGCCGAGTATATCAGAAAAAGAATTGAGCATTATATAGACGAGAGTAAGAGTAGCTCTACTATCTTTTTTAGATCTCACCTATATAAAAATATTTTCCCAGATCAATTGATGGCCAAACTTTTATCTCCCCTACTTTCATCAGTATATCTTCAAAGAGGATATTCACTGAAAGATCAGGAGCTTTATCAAAATGCACTAACACAGCTTGTGAAAAACCCGGCAGATGTTTTGATTACAAAAACTATGCTTGATTCTGTTAAAGAGCACACACAATTTGGGATATGCTCTCTTGGCCACCCAAAATCAGAAAAGAGACTAACAAAGAAGGCCTTTAAGGCAATAGATTTATACAACACCCTATTTGATCTTCCACGCAGACATTGGGAGGCAAACTTCAATAAGAATACATATATTGAGGCCTTTGAAGAAAAAATGCATAAGCTTATGTTTCTGCTCACTCACAGGATTGGCAATACATCTTATGGAGTTAGATATTGTAACTACGGAGTAAAGCGCTCGCATTACACCTCTATATTAAATGGAGACGATCTTACAAAGGATAAAATCACCCAATTAATCACTCACCCTTATACGGCCATTTATTATAATAAAGGGCTTATGCTTACTAAAAGAGATGTAAGTGAAAAACTCTATCCTTTTGCAATGAATTCAAACGACTACCTTCTTCAAGTAGAAAAAGGGATTGAAGATCGTGCAGGAATTTTTACTGCGAGTACACCTACTGAAGAAGAGGATGGCCTCATTATCAATCTTCCGGCCAGGCAACGTCAGGCTTACCTATTTCAACTAGGGGCCTACAAAGTTGAATTTAAAAAACATTTTATTGAGTATAAAAACTTTTCTAACTATCAACCGGTTGAAGATCCAAGTAATGAGTTAATTCCGTTATACGAAGAAATAAGGCGTGATCTTGTTGAAACGCTGAATTTTAAATTCAATAAATCACTTACAATGGATTCAATTGTAAATAAAGAATATAAGGATAAAGAAGTTGATGGAAGAAGCTCGATGAGAAGCTTACATGGCAAAGAAGGTCTTAGGGGTGCTGTCGAAGAAAATGAAAAGGCATCTAAAATTGAAATCAATCTTTGTTCATCAAGTGCAGATAGCTCAAGTTGTAACATCACATTTACTAAGCCTGGTATATACTTCATTGAAAAAGATATGATTATTTTTAATGGAAAGTTGAAGATGAGTCCACTGGCAATGATTTATGCTCCAGGGAAAAATGTGACTCTATCAAATGTTTCTGAAGTTCATGAGTTGTGGATAGATACTTCAGGATTAAAAGGAGAAACGGTCTCTAAGGAATATGATAGCAATAGTGGTACACACCCTACAAGACACATGGTTCATCAAGCCAATATAAATCCTGGGAATTACTATTGTAATTACCCACAACCAGCTAGCTATGTGGGGTGCTTTGGGAAGTTCACTCTCAACCACTCTTCAATTGTCAATCCTGAACAACAGGCAACAGGCAGTAATGGAAGTCGCGCAGGGACTATTGAACTACAACAAGTTCAGGAAATAAAATCAATTCCTCTTCTATATTCAGTGGGAGGTCAGGGAGGAAACGGTTCTCAAGGTTTTGATAGTCCTTATTGTCGTGGTGGTGTCGATGAAGGTTATGCATTACTAACAGGTTGGGTGCTTGGAAGGATGGCGGGACAAGCAGGATGTTATGGAAAATCGTCTGTAGAAAATAGTGTAAACGGGCGTAGCTGGCAGTACCCCGAATCAGTCATCGATCGTGAGATACGAGCTGATCAGGCACCTAAGAGAAGATGTGGAGGAGTTCAGGATCCACGTCATGCAGGAGCTCGAAGTAATGTACTTACAATTGATACCGTTTTTGCTTATAAAAAAAATGGGCGAGGTGGAAATGGTGGGGTTGGTGCTGCTGGCAATGAGTTAATTATCACAAAGGATTCTGATTATATAAATGAAAAGGAGTTGCATAAAGTTTTATTTAATAGATTCACGGCACCTGGTAGAGGTGGTGAAGCTGGCGCTCCAGGAGCTTGTGGAAATAATAACTCCCCTGAGCCACTATTTGGTGAAGTTGGAGCGGCCGGAAGTAATGGAGTGAGTGAGTGAAATTAGTAGCACTTTTCATCTCTATGTTTAGCTGCCTATCAGTTTTGATGGCAGCTCCTGGGAAACATGACAATCCAGGAAATGATAGTGGTTCCTCTTCATCTGGTTCAGGAAGTAGTACAGGTATCAATTTAGGGCCTCAAGTAGTTTTTCAAGGGTTTAATGGATCTTTTGGAAAGGGAGCTAGTCAATTTAAGAATGATTCCTTCTTTTTTAATCCTGTGCTCGAAGTAAATACAAATAGAGGGGCACTCAAACATAGTTTTGAAATCCCTCTTCCCCCTACTACACTTGGTTTTAATTCTCTTCGCTTTAGCTATAATTCTCTCAATCAAGTAAATGAAGGTTTTGGGATTGGATGGAAAGCAGGGATTCCTAGTCTTCAGGAGCAAAGTGGGTTTGGAAAAGATGAGATATTACTCACGGGTGTAGGCTCAAGTGCTATCTTTGTTCCCGTTAATTATACATTGCCTTCGCAAAAAGTGGCTCAAGAGTTTCTTGGGCTTGATCATGGTAGTGAACTTCAGGCGTTTTTATATAGGCCTTTGATAGATGGCGATTTTTCTATCGTTTATAAATTTGTAAGTGGTAGTGAAACTAAAGGTTATGTCTATCAGACGACTTCAGGGATTTCACAGGTTTTTGGTGCTGATGGGCTGGTACGAAAGATTGTTGATCATTTTGGAAGTACCATGCACTTTGAATATCAAAATGGTGTGTTGAAATCTCTTTATCCTGATGATTCTATTTATAAATTAACTTTTGAGGGTGAAGGCAATAGGGAGATCCCTACTTCTCTTGGAAATATACATGTACTCCTTCCAAAAAAGTTTAATGAGCTAAATTTGTCGTTTAAAAATGGAAATTCTAAGACAATTCAATTTAAGTATAGTGATGATTACTTGAATTTTGTTGGGTACAGAAATGGGGTTTTACCGATTTTTCAAGGATCGTACCAAGGTATACAGGCCTTTGAAAATGAAGAGTATTCCCTGTCAAAAAATATAAATAGTAAAGACAACACTATTAGAACGTTTACCTCACCCCAATTAAAGAGCGAGTCAGAAGATGCAGCAAAACTCTATGAGATAGTCACTCTTCCAAAAAATGATAACCTAATCACCATGTATCGAGACTTAAATGGTGATGGCAGAGATGAGCGTCTCACCATTGATAGAAAAGCTAAAAACGATTATTTAAAATATACTGTTCTCAATTTTCCTTATGCTGAGGATAAAGAGCATAAGAAAGCTAGAATTCCACTTGCCCATAGGCCTAGTACATTTCTGAAGAGGCTCAACAGTATGACTGTGCCACTAAAAGTTGAGCGAGCGATCGTCGGTAGTGGTGGCAAGATTGTGTATGAGCAAGATAGTGATCTTTCAATTAGTAGCTTTCCTGATCCTGTTCAATACCATGCCTATATAAAAAATGGGCGTCAAAAAGGCTGGTTAGTTGAAGAGCTTCACTTTGAGAGTTTTTCTAGTGGACAGTACTTTGTAGACTTAAATGGTGATGGTCAAAAAGAAATTATCAGTTGTCAGGGAGACTATGGTCTTGAAAGAAAAAGAAAGAAGGTGTCGGGAGATGATAAGAGCTATTTGAGTAACCTTGCTCTTTCGATTTTAAATATTGTTGGCGAAAGCGGCGCTAGTGGAAGTGAATACACAAATATATTTGAGCAAAGCTCTCGTAAGCCAGGGATTATATACTATCAAAGCTATAAAGAGCAGCCGGAATCAAAAAAAGTTGCTACAGCTGTTGGAAGCACAACTTTCAATAGGGCTGATGCTCCTTTTAATTGCCATCAGCATAGTTTTTTACTGGATGCTAATAAAGATGGTAAAATTGATATCTTAGTTTCAAAGAGTTTGTATCTTGGTGGCAGCAGTGGGATCTTCCATAAGATTGAGGTTTCAAACGAATTACTTTCTAGTTTTTTTGAGGCCTCTGGTTTAGTTAGTTTTAATGGCCCACTTTCTATTATTGATCACGATTTTAATGGGAAGTTTTCTGTATTTTCTAAGACAGTGCAAATTTCAAATCAAATTAGTGGAAAGCTCCACCAGTTAGTTGGCAATCAGGCAAAAATTATTACCCCCACTCCGAGATATAAGCTTTTAAGTGAGCTCTACAGTCCATTTGGTGGAAGAAAGAGTGTCAAATACACTGTTAAAAATGCCATTCCTGTAGCACAGAAAATCAGCAAAATTCCTGAGGAGAAACACCTCAGAGAAGAAAGAGAATTTATCTATCAAACAATCGATAAAGACCCTAAGTCTCTGGCGTTTACTGGTTTTAGAAAAACAACAGAGAGTGTTGTCATTCCAGGGCGAGAAAAGCTGCAGATTGTACGAAACTTTACAAGTGACATCGACTTAGAGGCCATCTACTTTGCTAAAAGAGGAAGGCTTCATGGAATGCTGAAAAACATTCAAATGAAAGGGTCCGGAGCTCAGTCACAATTTAAAGAAATAAAAACTATTTGGTTATATAAAGAGCTCGATGGAAAAAGGGTTCATCCCTATAAGCATATTGTTCACACGGAATTTTTGAATGGAATTGACGGCAAGTGGGTTCATGTTACGGATCAAAAATTTGAATATGAAAATTGGTCTGCGAATTTTATTCCACTTAAGTCTAGGAGTGTTTTTCTTGAGCAAGGAAATGGAAATATTCCCGAAAATGTGTATGATGAAAACACCTATCTCTTATTTAAGAGCTCTTCTTATGTTGATTTATTTAACCCTGCTCTTCATTTGAAAAAGAGACAAAGTATTCACAGTGTCTCATCAAATGCTAAAGTGATTGAGGCCCCTACTTATTATAGATATAGTGAGGATCTCAAAAATTTGTTGAATATTTCTAAGGGTGATATCCAAACAGAGTATATCTATGACTCAAGAGGAAGAACAAGCCTGGTACAGAAACTTCCAGGAGGGCTTAGTAGCTTTCACTACCTTGGGAGTACAACACTTCCCTCTCAAAGTGAGGGCCTTGGGAAAATATTGAGTTTTGAATATGACAACTTGGACCAAGGCCATACAAGGCAGATAAGTGACTCTGGAATCACAACTCAAAATGCCTACACTGTGGATGGAATTCTTCTTGAATCAGTTAGTTTTTCGGCCGACAAGAAATCCTTAGGGATGAAAGTCACACCCCCTTCCCAAATAAAGTGCAGTGAGAGTGAAATGGGTATTTGTTTGGAGAAAAGCCTTTTTGTACACGAATACGGGGTAGACAAACAAATTGAGCTCAACAGTTTTGGTCATGCAGTCCAAGAAATTTTTGACATTTCTGGGAAGAAGTATTTTTCTGCAAAATCAGAGTTTAACTCTAAAAAAGATCTTCTCACTACGGTCTCTGCAAAGTTTGAAGAGGCTAAACAAAATGATATCGAAGCTACCTATCTGTATGATCACTCAGGAAGGCCTACTTACTCTTATAAAAGAGCAATGGATAAACCTTCAGAAAAGCTGCCCCTGAATAAACATATCTACACCGGTCTTTGCCGGTACTCACGTCCTTTTGATTCATTTAATGACAAGGCCTTTGAAAAGGTTTGTAAAAATACACTTGGAACTCCACTGTACTCACAGCTTGGAGACGAAAGAGTTGTTATTGAGTCAAATTACTTGGGAGAGATCACCAAGGTTGGAGACATTGAATACGCCTATGACAAAAACAATATGCTCTCATTCACAAAAAGTGATGATCCTAAGCTTGGAATCTATAATGAAGAGTTTTTCAAAACATCTATTCAGTCAAACTCAGTAAGAAAAGTTTATCCTCATGGTGAAGTCGCCATTTTTGATCAATATTTAAGACCCAAGTCCACTTCAAATACAGGTCTTGATTTTAAGTTTGAGTATGACAAAGATCTCTTGAGCTCAGTAAGTATGACTGATTACTTCAGTGGAGATGAATTTGGAATTTTCTACAGCTATGACACACTTGAGAGGCTCTCGTTAATCTCTGCAGGTATTTATAGTAAAGAGCTTCGATACGATGATTATGGACAAGTCCATGGGGAGAAAGTCCAATTTGGTGATCACAAGCTGGATCTTACTTATGAGTATTCTGCTGGTCTTTTAGTTGGTGGAAACTTAGTCACAAATATTGAATACCAAAAAGATCTTTTTCTTAAAAAGGTAAGCTTTGCAAATTCTCATAGCATGGAGATTGAAAGAGATCCCATTTTTGGAGATATTCTAAGCATTAGGTATCTTCGGGGTGAGAAGAATATTTTTCAAAGAGTAATTGAAAAAGACCATCACCGAAAAACGATTAAAAGATCTGATTCTCTTTTGGGTGGTGCTCACCTAGAAAATCATTTTAGTTATGACAATCATCCTTTTCATTTGGATTACAGTAAGAAAACTGTTCAAAGGGATTCTTCTGGAAACCTTCAATCGCATAAGGGGTTGCAGGTTAAATACGCTAGGAACTTGCCCGTTCAAATCACAAAGAGTGGAAGCAAAATCGTCAACTACTTTGATCTCTCAGGTGGTTTTCTGGGAGGTTGTCCTAAGGGTGTAAGTTTATCTGTTGATAGTAAGAGCTGTTTTGTAGTCTTGGGTGATGGAGAGATTTTAGTTAAGTCTCATCATCTTAAGCTTGTTCGACACCTTGGGCTTCCTCTTGCTCTTTATATTAACTCTGTTCCTTTTATTCCATTATCAGATGAGTTGGGCTCGGTTGTAGGGCTTGTAGATCCAAAGCAAGGGAAGGTTTTATTTTACCGGGAGTTTTCTGCACATGGTAAAAAGGAAGTCTCTTATCCAGAAGGTAAGGACTATCTTGTTGGTGCTCTTGGGATAGGAGCTGAAAAGCTAGAACAGCTAGTTGCTTTTAGTTTTGCACTGTTGTTGGAAAATCCTCTACTCACTAAGAGCTCTCAACCTCTTTATCACTCAAAAAGTAGAATCTATTCGAGTTATGCAAAACAGTGGCTGACAGTTGATCCTCTGGTGAAATATAATCCTACTAAGATTGCTATGACTCCTGGGAATTGGGACTCGACTCGCTATGCGGGTGGGGATCCGCTTGGGTTTGTTGATCCGAGTGGGCACTGTGCTGGATGTGATCCAGGGATTGCCAAGGTAGATAGAAATAGAATTATTGACCACTCTAGTGCTAAGCCGACACCTGGGAACATGATGGCAGGAGAACACCCCTGGGATGGTAGTGACCGTATGCTGGGTGTTGCTGCGAAAACATTTATAGGAATTGGCTTAGGAAAGATTCTAGGTAACTTATTAGGTTTAAATAAATTATCAATGAAGCCATTGAAAAATGCTACCGGGAAAAAAAATGGATGGACTCTTAGTAAGGGAAATAGCTATGGTTCAAAGCCAAGACTTGATTATCAACAACTTCCATCAGCTGGCAAGGGTGCTAAAGGTCTTGCTAATTTTGCCAAAGGAAAGAAACTTCTTCACTATCACAGAAGGGGAAATGGAGGCATTGGACTACATAGACCATGGCAAACAAAAGACTCCTGGGGTTGGAAAGGATTGTGGAAAAGATTTTAGTGAAGGAGCTAAGCATGAAAGAATACCAAAGACACTACCATTTAATTAATAAAATTATTAACGAATCCTTAGAATCTCTCGATAAGGGAGATTTTGATAATGTAGCACCTTTAATTTTACTAGATGAAATAGCTACACAAGCTGAAATTACCGAAATACAGCAACATCACACTCTAAAAAAAGTAATTTCATTTATTGACCATTTTTTCGATGCAGCTACTCATCATTTTGACAGAGTTAATGATGCTATTTCAATTACAGAAGGACGAGAAATTCTTTTGAAAATCAAATTATCTTTAGAGCAATACAAAGAAGACTTCCCTCATGAAGTAACACAATTTTGATCCAATTAACATGCGTTGACCACTTCAGCATCATTGGGGAGTATATAAAGATAAAAACATTGGGAAAAAGGTAAACGGGATAGGCCAATCTGGGATGACGGTCGTCCCAAAGATCAATTTAGGAAAAAATTGTGGTAACAGAAAAAAAGAAAAAAAGGCCCGAACTATAGCTATTATCATAAAGATGGTAAAGGTACACACTATAGCCCAAGGCCAGCTGATAAAAACCCAGGATTTTAATATGAAAAGTTTTAATGATTACGATTGGCATGATTCAGAAATTTTACAAATAAAAATTAATAGAGAATCCCCAGGAACAAAAGATATTATTGAAATTCTAATCAAGTGGCCCAACGATGAACGGAATATAATCGTTTTTGAAGATTGCTACAAAGCTTCACTTGACCTTTATATGGGCATTATAGCTCCAGAAGCTATTCTAGAAGCAGAAGTTATAGATTGTAGTGATCAACTAAAAGAGATCAAGCTAGAATGGGAAAAGCTTGGAGTTGATCTCACTAATTTGAAAGAATTTTATATTAATACCAACTCTAGCAATAGCAATCTGAAAATTTTTGCTAAGAGTTTTAAAATGACTTTATGAGCAAAACTTAGAGAGAGACATCCGTACCGTAAAACCATGGTCTCCCTGATCACTACAATACATTTAAACCTATGGATTAAAATATGGAAACAATTAGTAGAATTAACCTTATTCGATCACCTAGCACTATTTGTGCCTTCGAAGGAAAAAGTGCTGATTTAAAAAAAACATTACTAAATGTCGAAGCTATATCCTTTTTTGAAATCGATTGTCTCCAGTGCAATACTGAACAAAACCTATTCAGCACATTTTCAACTGAACTTGGGTTCCCTGAGTATTTTGGTAGAAACTGGGATGCGCTACATGAGTGCATTGGAGACCTAGACTGGCTAGATGCCAAATATATCATTCTATTTTTGAAAAATAGTAATAAATTATTAATTGACCAACCAGACAAAATAAAAACTTTCGCAGAAATCACTTCTGACATAATCAAAGAACAGGCCAGAGAATTCAATGAACCAGAAATTTCAATAGTACTGGATAATAATTCCCAGCAAAATACTTTGCTTAGTGAAATTGAAAAAAAATAACATTAGACTTGCTACAAATATAGACTAGGGACTTAGGTACAACACATAGTAAATGAATTTAAAGTTCAATATTTTCTCTATAGTTTCCTACTTTCTCTGATGATAATTATGATTCAATTATTTAACATCGTTGGTATCCAATCCTCGCCACCATCGCTCTCTGCATTGTTTATGAGTTCAATCGTTCCTATTTCATTAATTTGGGATTTTGGGATGGGTAATACTAGTAGAGGGACAGTCACAATTGCTCTTTCAGCTTTATATTGTGTT
>JABIHA010000081.1 GCA_018649885.1 Bacteriovoracaceae bacterium | reverse complement strand
TGGTTAGTAGATTTTCAATGGCCTATGAATCAAAGTGGTTAGTGGATTTTTAATTGCCTATGAATCAAAGTGGTTAGTAGATTTTCAATTGCCTATGAATCAAAGTGGTTAGTGGATTTTTAATTGCCTATGAATCAAAGTGGTTAGTAGATTTTCAATGGCCTATGAATCAAAGTGGTTAGTGGATTTTCAATGGCCTATGAATCAAAGTAGTTAGTGGATTTTCAATGGCCTATGAATCAAAGTAGTGGTCGGTACAATGGGCTTACATGACGGTTAAGGTCTACTATTCCATCGACCCATAGCTCCACTTGCAGCCAACTTGAGTACCCCATGAAGAGTCGCCCATATTAAAGTGCCACCACTCTGCAGAGTAATTGGCAAATCCCAGGGGGATCAAGAGATTGAAAAGAATTCTGCGATTAACTCTGGCCTCCATCCAAACCTGCTCTGAAATACCATGCTTGGGATCAAAGGGTGCTTCAAAAAATTTGGTTGAGGCCAAATCGGTAGGATTGTCGAACTCACAACCAAACTCTAAAATTTCTCCACTGTCTCTATGGCATAAGGCCAAGTCAATGGCGCCTCCAGTATTGTGAGGTAGGGCTGAGTATGTGGGGCGAAAGTCAGGATGAGCTACAAATACTGCGGCCTCTTCTGTGATTTGTTCTTCGGTTAGGCCAGGTTTACTTTTTCTTATTTCATCTTTAAAGAGATCAAATAATGCCATCTGCGCCTCAAGACTTCTAAAGGCATCAAAAACAAGGAATGAATATTTCGGTGCAAGTAGATTTTCGAGATTGTTTAGCTTGTCTAGTATGGCCTTTCTGATGAACATATTTTCAATTGTTCCAGCAAGACCCATTTTGAAATAAGCGTTGTATTTCTTAAAAAGTGGAGTGTTCTCAATTTCGACTCTTTGATCATGAGTTTTCAGAAAATCAATATCAGATTCACTAGGAGTAATGTAGCTGGGGTCAATGGGCATTTGGGCCAGACGATCTATACTTATAGTAAGCCTCCAAGAAGTAGCAATATTTCGGAGGCTATCATTTTTTCTTTAATTACTAAAGCCCAAAGGACTTACATTCCAGTGAAAGATAGTCCCCATCTTTCAGGTACTCATCATTAAATTTTAATTGACTAGAATTTGGGAAAACAAGATCGCCTACAAGTTTTTCATCTACTGGGACTAGGTGGGTGTAACCGGCAGTACCTTCTTTAGCACTTTTAATGATGATGTCACCAGTTGTGTTCATATCTAAAGATGCTTTTTCAAAGCCCTTTAGTGTAAAACTTTTTGGTCTCATAACCGCCCCTCGAAAAGGGAGTTCTTGCACTGTGACTTTCGCCACTTGGGAAACCTTGTCGATCTCAATAACAAATGAGTAATAAGGTGTTGCTTGCTTATAGATATCTTTGCAAATTAGAAAGGGGTTATTTAAATTGGCCGCATTCGCTCCAAGACTAAATACAATAAGGATAGTCAAAAAAATTGGTTTAAACATGAATATCTCCGCAATATTTCATAGCTTTAAATGTTTCTGTGAATATCATACCCAACAGCTTCTTATTAGAGAAATTAAACTTACTACTAGTGATCTATAAGAATCACTAATACCAAAGTAGTGGAGTGAAAAGCTCATCTTTTTGATGTGTTTGTCGATAAGTTTGAAAAAGGAAGTTTCGTGGGAGTTATTTGGAATTCGAGCAATATTGAATCTCTTGAAATAGAATTTTCTCAAAAAAAGCAATATCTTCGAAGCCTTTATGAGGGAAAGATAAAAGGAAATTCAAACCTTGAAGCTGTTAGAAAACTCAAAGGTGAATATAGAAAAGAAGTTGAAGTTTTGACAAAAGAATATCAAATAACAGCAAAGGGCCTAGGCGGTGAGGTTAAACAAAAAATAGCTTCAGGTAGTGGGGTCTCCTTTGCAGCGAGCAGTATTTCGGAGAACAAAGAAATTTTTTCACTAAATGATAAGTCTAAGAGCCATCTCAATTTAGATGACCTCGTTTATTGTAATGACCTGGACATGAGACAGTGGTTTTTGGGAGAAGAGAATTTTATGGGTTTTGTATCTCATCTACTTGAGGGAAACCCTGAATACAATCTTACAAAAGAGCTTTTAAAGACATCTTTTCATTTAACACCTCAAATATCACCCAAAATAGCGGGTATTGGAAATCTATGCAAAGAAAGGCTTGGTCTTAATTGTGATATCGATTTTTACGTTTATCAAAACCAAGTATTCAATGCCATGGTATATCCACCAAAAGATGGAAAGGTGACGATTTTATTGACCTCAGGAATACTGGAAAATTTTAATGAAGATGAAATATGTTTTGTAATCGGTCATGAACTTGGCCATTTTATTTTTGATCACTATAAATTTCCAGCTTCATATATTCTTCAAAATGGTGCTGACTTTGTAACTCCTCTACACGCAGTGAAACTCTACTCCTGGTCTAGAAGTACTGAGTTAAGCGCAGATAGGATAGGTTTAATTTGCTGTGATAACTTTGCTGCTGCAGTAACGGCCTTTTTTAAACTATCCTCGGGAATTACAAAAAATAAATGGGAGCTCAATATTAATTCTTATCTCTCCCAGTTTGAAAATCTAAAAAACGAAATGTTAAAAGACGATTCTGATCCAAAAGATTGGTATACAACTCATCCTTTTGGGCCTCTCAGAATAAAGGCCTTGGAATTATTTCTCAATAGTGAGCCCTATTACAAAATTGGGGGGAAGGGAAAGCAAGTCCATAATAAAAAACAACTTGAAACAGGTATCTGGGAGTTTATGTCTTTAATGGAGCCAGATTACCTAATAAATGATTCAGAAAAATCAAAATTACTTCAAAGCTTTCTTTTTCGCGGAGGTATGGCCATTGCTGCTGCTGATGGAGTGGTAGATCAGTGTGAGTTAAGTGCCTTAGCAAAAATGGTTAGTGGTGATATTTACCGTGAGGAAATGTCAAAGCTTGGAAACCCTATAAGTGTTAAATCTCTTTTCACTTCTATGTCTTCAGATTGTGACAAAGTTCATCTCCATGCCAATAAATTCGAAAAAAGTAATTTATTGCGTGATTTGGTTCTAATTGCCATATCTGATGGGGTACTCGATGTGGAAGAGATGAAAGTTCTCTATGAAATAGGAATGATGTTAGGGATTCGAGGCGAGTTTATTGAGCAAATTGTTGATACAATTCTTGGACCACGAAAAAGGGCTTAAGCGATTGCAAAAAGTCTTTTAGAGTTCTGATAAATTATATCAAATGCTTGCTCATCCAAATTTTTTACTTCCAATAATTTCGCTGCGATAAAAGGGATATAGCACGGGTAGTTTTCACGACCTCTGTGGGGAGTAGGAGCTAGAAATGGAGAATCTGTCTCAAGCAGAATATTTTCTATGGGTGTTATTTCTAGTACATCTCTCACATTTTGGGCCTTTTTAAATGTGATGATCCCATTAAATCCAATGTGAAAGTTTTCAGAAAGTGCGAATTCGGCGAACCGAGTACTTGAAGTGAATGAGTGAATTACACCGCCTTTTTTTAATTTCCCCGAGAAATTTTTTAAGATACTCATAGTATCTTCTTCTGCTTCTCTTGTGTGTATCACCACTGGAAGCTCTAATTCGCAGGCAAGCTCAAGTTGTTTCTCTAGTGCTGCAAGTTGTGCCTCTCTGGGGGAATTGTCATAGTGATAGTCGAGTCCAATTTCACCAATGGCCAAAACTTTTGGGTGAGATGAATTTAATTTAATTTTTTCTAAGACAGTATCAGTAAAATCTTTTGCATTGTGTGGATGAACTCCTTGAGTGCAATAAATATTCTCATGACTCTTTGCAATCTCAAGAACCGGATCCATATTTCCGGGTTCAACCGAGATTGTAATAGTGTACTCAATTCCAGCTTTTTTAGAATCCTCTAGAATTTCTTCTAGAGGTTTTTCTTTTAGATAATCGAGGTGGCAATGTGTTTCAATAAATTTATGTGTCATTTTCCTAACAAACTATTAAATATAGCAGTAAAGTAGGGGGCCGGAAGAGAGCCTTCTATTTTTTTCCCATTGATGATAATTGTGGGAGTTGAGCTAAGCTCATATTTTTCTCCCAGTTCTATACCTGCAAGAATAAGCTTTTTGACTGCTTCACCTTTAGCACATTCTGTGACGCCTAGTTTTTTGGCATAATCATTTAACCAACTTTCACTAAGATCACTTTGAGCTTTAAACAGCTCAGTATGAGAGGTTTCAAACCTTTCTGGGGCACACATAGAAACTCTAGCAGCATGACAGGCATGGGGATGAAGAGATCGTTTCATATTGGGGTTGCAGTGATCATCAAGCGGGTAGGGGAAGTACTGAACATTTATTTTATCAGAAAATTTCTTAATAAGTGGTGCAATAGTTTCTTCAAATGCAAGGCAAGCTGGGCACTGAAAATCAGAGAATACGGTGAGCTGAATTGGAGCATCTGAGAATTTCTCAGCGCTAGTGTGGATTCTAAATTTAGAATCTGTTTCAGGGTTGCCGTAATTTTTAAGGGTTTTGAATTCCTTTAGAATAGAGTCGGACATCAGAACAAGTTTTTCTGTTTCAGAATTAAAGTGAAGGTGAAAAATAGCTCCCCCCACAATTGTTGGAACTAGGTAGATGGCGATTATCTTTGGGGAGATTTGAAAGGAGAAATCACCAAATTTTAAAAATAGATAAAAAATGGCCCAACTAACAATGTAATAGACTGCGCAAAAAGGGCAAAGTCCTTTGAGTGCAATAAGAGAATATAGAAATAGTACCAGGCAACCGGCGGCATTAATCGCTGCTAAAATACCATTTGTTCGCTCCATTTTTTCTGAGGGGAAAATAGAGCCGGCAATAATAAAACAACCAAAGAGCATTCCAAAAAATGAAATGGGAATGCCAGCGATATTTGAAAATGTTGAAAAAGTGGCCACATCACAATTCCAAAAAGCAGAAATGGAGCAAAATCCACTACCTTGTATTCCAGTGGGGAAGTGAGACTCAAAGAAGTGTTTGGTCAAATAGATACTTAAACCCACGGCCGCCATTCCGAGCACTAATAAAAGTGCGTTGAGTGGAGTCATACCTTGCATGGTCAGATTTTTTTTGCTCATAATTTCCTCAGTTTGTTTTGCTTTGCTCATGATTCCCTCAGTCTGTTTTGTTCATGGAGACAATTGTGCCACAAGATGGTTTGGAATGTAGACATTAAAATTGCGCTGAGTCGTATTATTTCGCCTATAGCTATGGAAATTATTATCGCAGAAAGTACATATACCGGAGCAGCTGACCGAAGCTTTGGGGTAGAGGGAGTTAATTTGACCTATGGCCGCAAGAGCTAAATTAAAATAGAGCTTATTTTCAAGCTCTGTAACAAGGCCTCCGTCTGGGAAATGCTCTTTAAATTCACTTCCTACTTCATAAGATAATGGGCCGATATGAGGACCAATAAAGAAGTTTGTTGGTACGATTTTTTTAATCATTGGAGATGAAAGAATATTGGCGTGCACTCCTCTCCAGCCGGCGTGGACCATTGCCACTCCTTTTTCACCTTCAATGGCAATAGGTAGGCAGTCGGCCGTGATAATACATAGAACATCATTAAGCGTTCCGCTTTCTATTACCGCCATGCCATCAGCTTTTATTTGCTCTGAATTTTCTGAAGTCCCAAGCTCAATTACCTTATCTCCGTGAACCTGATGAATCCTTCGAATATCAAACTCAGGTTTTTCAGCATAGGTGCGAAAAACTCCTCTACTTAGCGCCATTTGAAATATTGGTTTCATTGGTCCGCCTGTAATGAATTTAAAACTTCATAAAAAGGTGAAGGGGGAGGAGTCTCTATCAGTAAACTCTCGCCTGTAATTGGATGGACAAGGCCTAGTGTTTTTGCATGCAAAAGGGGGTAGGGATAGTCTTTAAGTATTTTCTTTGCAGCAGGTGTTAGGAAGTGAATATGGCTTTTGGGATTGCCATAAGCAGGGTCCATTAAAATGGGGCTTTTTACAAGCTCGCTGAGGTGAACTCTTATTTGATGAGTCCTTCCAGTTTCTAAGGTGAGCTCAATATGCGATAACTTCTCGAAGTACTCCAGGACTCTAAAATGGGTGATAGAATCTTTTCCATTTTTTACATTGGCCTTCATTTTTTGTCTGTGTATGGGATGTCTTCCTATAGTCGAGCTAAGAGTACCTTCTTTTGGCAGCTTAACTCCAATAGCAAGGCATTGGTATTTTCTCACAATATCGTGTGTGGAAAAAAGTAGTATGAGCCCCTCTAGTGTCTTCTGGGTTTTGGCCACGACCATGACTCCACTTGTTCCTTTATCAAGCCTATGGACTATGCCGGGTCTTTTTACATTTCCAATACCTTTTAAATCAGGACAGTGGTGTAGGATTGCATTAACAAGAGTTCCTGTGTAATTTCCGGGAGCAGGGTGTGTAACCATCCCTGCCGCTTTATTTATAAAAAGTAAGTGCTCATCTTCAAAAAGTACCTCAAGTGGCAAATCTTCTGCCTGGGCCTCCATGGGAACAGGAGGAGGGATTAGGATTTTGATTGTTGTCCCAGAGGGAGGCATTCTTTTTAATTCTAATTTTCCACTGCTATCTGAGCTAATGAGACCACTATCGTACATTTTTCTTATAAAAGTTCTGCTGAAGTCTGGAAGTTTGATGCTGAGAAATTTATCAAGTCGTAGATTTTTTTCTAGGTCTTCGTCCGTTATCAGACAAGTAATTTCTTCATCTGTTGGGGGGGAGTTATCATCTGCCACTAGTACTCCCTCCATTAAGTTTTCCCCGATGCTGACTCGATCTTTTTCCTGAGAATTCCTTCAAAACCTCTTGAATTGGCCAGGAGCCAGTCCTTCGAGCTTTTGAAGGAATTCTCAGAAAAAATCTCTTCGCCATCATCGGGGAAAACTTAATGGACGAAGCACTAGGCTTGGTTTTTAATGGTCTTAATGTGATGAATATAAGAGTTGGCCACAATTTCAGGATTTAGCTTCAAGCATTTGGCGTATTGATAAACAAAGCCTCTTACATAGGCAAGGGCTGGAAGTTTTTCGTATTTTTCTTCTTCTATATATCTGATATAGGTTTTTGAAATTTTTGTCATATCGGCAAGGCGTTCAATCGTCACAGCTCTATAGTCTCTAATTTCTTTTAAGAGCTCACCGGAAAATGCAGTTGCATTTTCAATTTTAGTTTCCATTTCTTGATCGACAACGAAATCAATTGAAAATCTATTTTTAGCACCGATTTTAGAAACTTCACTCTCTTTTCTATTAATTTGAAAATCTTTTTTTGCCATTTCTCTTCTTGAAGATGTTTCTTCTTCAAATGGTCTTTGGTAGCTATGTCCTTTAAAGGGATTTCTTTTTTCAGCTGTTATTGGTTCTGGGGTTGGTGGGAGAAACTTATCATTCATAGGAGAGCTTCCAAAGCCAACAGCTCTTCTTTGGCTTATTTCAGCATTCCCTTGGTTATACCCTCTAACCTTGTCGTATTCTCGTCTTTTTTCTGGATGGCTTAAAATCGTAAATGCTTCTTCGATTAGCTCTATAACTTCTTCACATTCTTTTGGATCCATAAGAGAGTAAAGTGCCAGGCTATCTCCAGAGAAAGCATTCTTGGCCCTAATATAACCTTCTTTAATCTCCTCATCATTTGAATTCAGAGGGATCTCTAGTACTTCATAATAATTTTTCATGTCTTGATGCATTTTAAATTACCGTTTTATCTAAGCCCTGCAAGCCTGTGTACAATTTTATCAAAGTTATTAACTAATTTTGAATTGGGAAACTCCATTAAAAGTGGTCTTCTTTTTTTCACACTTTGCCAAACGGAAGAGTCGTAATCTAGATAGCCAACATAATCTAGCTCAATCCCAAAGTACCTCTTGCATATTGTTCGCATTGAAAACCCAATATCTATATCAGCTTGAGTTCTAACTTGGTTCATTATTAATTTAGGCTTAAATTTTTTGATTTCATTTTGAAGTTTTTGTCCAACTTCAGGATTTATATCAATAACTCTTTTAACCATGTCTTGAGGAGTATTTCCTCCAGATAGTTTTGAGTTCATAGCTTTTGAAATAATTGGCTGAATATCTAATAAGTCTTCAATCATATGAAGCCTTCTGTAGTAAACAGCTTTTATAAAGCGATATGTATTTTCTATACTTGTAGGTTCTGGCAAAACAGTCAGAATTCCTTGATCAGATGAGATGAAAAAATCCAGTGTATTGTTTGAAGTACCGGCACCTAAATCAAAGAGAATATAGTCTGCGTCTAAGTCCCCTAATTTGGAGAGGATTTTATTTTTTTGCATTTGCTTAAGGTTTGCAATTCCCAGCTCATCTTGTGCTCCACTTATAATTGAGAGATTTGGGATGGCCGTAGGGGTGAGAAGATCTTTGAGAGAGCGAACTTTTTTCGTGAGGTAATCGGTCAATGTTTTTTCTGGAATAGGAACACCTAAGCAGGTGTGAAGGTTTGCGCCTCCAAGGTCTAGGTCAATTGTGACAACCTTATAACCCATCAAGGCCAAGCAAATTGAGGTGTTGGCAGTAATTAGACTTTTGCCTACGCCACCTTTTCCGCCGCCTATTGCCCAGATTTTTTGTTTAGTTGACAGCCGTAGACCCTGACTTAGGCCTTGGTGATCTTCAGAGAATTTTGACTCTTTTTGATGATTTATTTTCAATGTTGGGCCTTTAAATCCATTTACAGTCCCATTGCAATGCGTTAACTTATTGAAGTTTAGCTTAAGAGCATAACTCTAAACAAATCTCCTTTGAAAGTATATTAATTGTAACTTGTTTTGAATAGGGAATAATTTGCACAAATCCGCTTAAAGAGCTGGCTTCAAAAACCGAAGGGTTTACTCAGGAAAGCATTATTTTCATATCGCTTTGTTGTTATAGACGCTCGAAGTGACACGGAGTATATTTGCCTTCTTCAATTTTGGTTAGGAGTTTTTAATGCCCCATCAAGTGGTTTTGGCCCAGCGCTCAGATCTTCATCTAATGAGAAAGCTTTGGCATCTGAGTACGGGATTACTCGGTCTTTCTATCTATTATAGAACGGGGTGGACGACAAAAACTTGGGCGATCATCACCCTTTCAATTGCATTATCAGGACTGCTTTTTGATTTTATAAGGCTCAATAACAAAGATGTGAATAAATTAGCTATCAAAGTGCTCAAGCCTTTTATGAGACATGGTGAAGATGAAACTTATACAGGACTTCCTTTCTACGCTCTGGGAGTATCTCTGAGCTTGTTTTTCTTTCCCGAGCGTTTAGCTCTGCTATCAATATTTTTTCTCGTTTTATCGGATCCTATTTCATCATTTTTTGGTGTTTTGTATGGTCGCGATAAAATCATTCCAGGAAAATCAATTCAAGGAACACTTGCTGGTTTTATCACCTGCTATTTAACGACTCTTGTTTATGGGCTGTTTTATATGGAAGCCTCTCTTAGTCTGCTTGCCTTTGCACTTATCGCAGGCATCATAGGAGCCGTCTCAGAGCTGTTCTCAGTGATCGTCGATGATAATTTGTCGATTCCAGTTCTGTCTGGTCTTGGACTTTGGTTTATCAATTTATTTTTTCACTTGTTTTAAAGCTCTAGAAGACACCATTTTTACTCGAGATAAAAGCCTGTAATTTCAACGAATTAGCCTCTGTAATTATTGCCTGCCAAAACTTTATCCACCCCATGTAATGAGCTCTCATGATCTTCCAATCTCCGCCTATTTTGCTAGAATATATTTAACAGCTTAGGGAGAAAAAGAATTGGCTAGGAAGAATGAAAAATTAGTTTGAATCCCGCAAGGGTTTTAAATATTTCTCTGATCTCTCTCTCCTCTCTCTTTTTAAAAGGGGTTACCATTAGGTAGCCCCTTTTTTTTTGCTATTTTCACGGGTAAACTTTTTTTATTTATCAAAGGTTTGTCCATGAAGCTTCTACTCATTTTTCTCATCACAATTTTCACCACATCCAGTTTTGCTATGAATGATAGTGAACTCGAGGGCTACAGCAGTTTTACTACAGGTGAAAAAAGTGAGCTTTCTGAATACAGTAAGTACTCTATCAGTAGAGAGAGTGAGCACGACGATCCCTATGCAAATAAATACAATTTCAGACCAGTACTTCAAGGTTCTTATTCTATTATCCAGTCAGGCAAAGATAAGCCACTTGGTTCATCAAATTCACTTCGCCAGGATATGGGGGGAGTGAATATCGGGCTGGGCTTTGAGCATCAGCTTGGTGAAAATGGATTTTACGCATTTGGACCCTCTGTATCTTACTGGAGAACTAATTTTGAAAATGTCATGGACAAGGAAAATTCATATAGTTTGAAAAGAACTTATATGATTTATAGAGTTGGCGTACGAATTGGTTATTCTTTTTCTATGCCAGGAGAATTTGAATTTCGCCCCTTTGCCGAGTTAGCTCTCGGTAGGGGAACAATAAAGGATGAAACAGAAAATTTAAATAGTGGAAAGTCTTCTAAGATGAGTGGGAAGTCAGATCTAGTTGAAGGCCACCTTGGTCTTGATTTTGTTTTCCCCGGTGGTTTTATGATTGAGGGAAAAATAGGTTATCAGAAATTTGACCTTGGTCTTGTAAAAATTAATTCCACTGAACGCAAATTGGAAGATGATGATCAGCTCAAAATGGGCGGCGCTCTTGCCACTGTCGGTATAGCCTATAGATTGTAGTCTGTGCTGATCGGACAACTTGAATAATGCCCAATCTTTTCTGTGACTAAATTACTTTCATTCCTCATCTTTTTACAATACTGAAGTATAATCACTTAATCACTTAATCACTTAATCACTTAATCACTTAATCACTTCTATCCATTTCCTTATACGTTGACTTGCCCGATTGTCACTTGCCCTTGCCC
>JABIHA010000036.1 GCA_018649885.1 Bacteriovoracaceae bacterium | reverse complement strand
TTAGAAAAATAATCGACTAGAGAATTAATTTTATTCTGAAATACCAGTTCTTATAATCGTATAATCGTATAATCGTATAATCGTATAATCGTATAATCGTATAATCGTATAATCGTATTATTGAACCTTAGTTTTATGTCGGTAATATTTGAGCTGAACGTAATCTGCTCTTCACGGCGCTAGAAAGTCTAGTGGGTTTTATCATGGTCGAGGGGCGCCTCTTATCAAGGCGGAGATTTTTAAACAAAGTCGTTTTTTATTGATGTCGAGCTTCAGCTAAATTTAAATACCTTGGTAGCAAATTCTTTTATGGAAATGTTGAATTTGTGGCCGGATGGTTGCTTCCGCGTTTGATTTTTTTGACGGTTAAGCAAGTTACTTTTTTTGGCGCAGTTTGATGGCCATCACCGGGCAATAGACAAATTTGAGGGTGATTTGAGAATTTTCTAACCCTGGTTTATATATAAATCCATTTTTTCCTGTGAAAGCGCCATGATAGCAGCTCTTGCATTACAATTTGAGCATAACTGGCGCACGTTACCAATCGTCGATGATTTTGAAATACTGTAAGGGATAATGTGATCAAAGTGGAGGTTGTATTTAGACCTGCAGTTTTCGCATTTATTACCAGATCTTGTTATGACAGCTTTTTTTATCGCAGCTGAAATAGTTCTAGAGTTTGTCATCACTTTAGTTTTTCTAGATCCAATACCCATGATCTTTTTTCTGATAGATTCAGCCACGAGGTTAATTGTGTGTCCAATAAGCTCTTCTGGTTTATAAATTCCTTTATTAGAAAGTTGTTCTTTGAGAAACTGATAATCATTTGCTGTTTGGCCCTTAAGAGTCAGATGGATTCTAATACTTCCATCTGAGTGACATAGTGACTTAGACCTGGTGGCACGCTTCTTTCCGGTTATTTCCTCCACCAACTCTCTTGTTTGAGTTTGGGTTTTTCCCTTAATCTTTTCTAGAATTTCATTTTTCTTTTTATTGCTTTTGATATCGCCGACTAGGCTTCCAACTTCTGCTAGGTTTGTAAGTGTCACCTGTTTATTTGCTAAAGCTTTATCGGCACTGGGTACATGCCTAAGTGTTTTGGCTGCTAAAATCCTGCGACTTGTTTCACTATCACTTTTATTAAAATTTTTGCGAATATATTTAAACAGTGAGCCCGTCTTATCATCACAAAAAAGCCTTCGTCTATTAACCTCATTAATGTGCCGGAGGAACTGGCGAGTGCAAAGTTCCTCTTTTTCATTCCACATTTTAGTATCTTCAATAAGTCTTTGATCCGATAAATTTCGTAGTGACAAAGCTACCTCCCAACGAGAGATAACATACCACTTTAATCACACATTTTAAATAAAACGATTAAACCATATCCCAAATGAAAAATGATGGAATGTAATGTAGTAACCATCCTTGGCCTGTATAGTGCTAACGAAAACAAGATAGTCTTGAAGGTAATATTGAAGCACAGTTCAAGCTTTTTAAAGACTTAGCATTTCTCCGAAAAGGAATCTACTTCAAACGGGTTGATCGCATTCAAGCAATTATGGTTGTGATGGCCCTAATCTTATTCATTCACAATCTTGGGGAATACGTCCTTAGAAAAAATCTTAAACAAAACAAAAGATCTATTCCTAACCAGCTCGGCAAAAATACCAACAACCCCTCCCTTAGATGGGCGTTTGAGCAGCTTCGAGACGTTAGAGTCGTCACTTTAAAGTTTAAAAATGACTGGGTAAGGGAAATAAAAGGCATCACAAAAGCTGCCAAAACAGTCATTGAGATGTTTGGCAGTGATGCCATGAGAATATACGGGTATTCCTAACCCTCCCCTGAAATATAAATTTACTGCTGAAGAACGGATATAAGACTTACAAAACTGGATAGTTTATCAACAAAAATGGTAAGATCAAATCCACTTAAAATTGTCTAATTAAATCCTTGAAAGAACATTGACGTGGCGAGGTAAAAGTATATAATTTGTTAGGTATGTTAAATAAAATTATTACAATTTTTATATTATTTTCTTTTGTAAGCAGCTTTGCAAGCGAAGTTGGTATCAACTTTGAATTGGATACAAGCTTCCAGACTGCTGCTAAGTGTTATTGTGAACCCCTTTCAAAAGACTTATCGTTAAATAAATCTAATAATACCGAAAGTAGAGATCAAGGTTCAAATAATGAATGTTGCGACTCATTTTGTTTATGTGCGTGCAATGTTGTAATAAATTTACCAAAGATAGAAAATTATATATCTCAATCACCACTTGATGACACAAGCCTGCGGCACGACTTCCAACGCTTTTACAAGTCGCCTTTTATTGAGCCTGCCCTAAAACCACCACTCTTTTCCTAATTAGTTAGATAAATTTTTGATTTAAACCTGACTTTGATGTTGGTCAAATTAATTAGGATAAACACAATGGGAAAAATTATTTTATTTTTAATTACATCTTTATTGATGTTTGGATGCAGTGACGACAATCAAGACTACTTAAACAGCCCTAATGTGTAATGAGTGTGGAAAACCAGAACATGAATGTGATGGTCATGCTAATGAGGAGAAAGAAAGAAAGGAACAAGAGAGTAGAAAACAATCAACTGAAAAAGAGCAGAGTCACTAACTTTGGAGAGATAATGAAAAGCTGCTGTGAAAATAAATCTAGCGAGCTAGTAGCATTAAGGGAAAAGCAAAAAAATGTATTAGTAATTGTATTGATTATTAATACGTTAATGTTTTTCATTGAGTTCATATTTGGATATTTATCAAGTTCAACGGCTTTAATTGCAGACTCTCTTGATATGTTAGGTGACGCTACCGTTTACGCGTTCAGCCTTTATGTAATTAATAAAAGTATTAAATGGAAAGCTACAGCTGCTCTATTAAAGGGAATTATCATCACGATTTTTGGTTTATATGTTTTAGCTGAAGCAATTTCAAAAATGATGTCGGACATTGTACCAATTGCTGAAACGATGGGAATAGTTGGAGTGATCGCTTTGATTGCAAATTCCAGTTGTTTAATACTTCTACTTAAACATAGAGATGATGATATTAATATGAAATCTACTTGGATTTGTTCAAGAAATGATATTATTGCCAACACTGGAGTACTAGCAGCAGCATTACTCGTTTCACTACTTAATAGCAAATGGCCTGATGTAATTGTCGGTATGTCAATTGCCTTTGTTTTCCTAAAATCATCATTCTCAATCTTAAGAGAGTCTTATGGAGAATTAAAAGATGCAGCCTAAAATGAATGAAGATAAAAAGTCTTGGATGTTGATATTTTGTTGTTGGATAATTGCATCTTTTTCGACATTAGGAAGCTTGTTTTTTAGTGAAGTTATGGAATTCCCACCTTGTGTACTTTGTTGGTATCAAAGAATCGCTATGTACCCACTTGTTTTTTTATTTTTAGTAGGATCGTTTCAAACAGCGAAAAGCACTTTTGCTTTCACACTGCCACTAGCTCTAATTGGTTGGATTATTGCCTTATATCACAACTTATTACACTATGAAATTGTTCCAGAAACCGCATCTCCATGTTTAGAAGGTGTCTCTTGCTCTACTGTTTACATAGATTGGTTTGGATTTATCACCATTCCAATATTGTCTTTTATATCTTTTAGTTTATTACTTGGGATTTTATTAATTTTAAAGAGGAATGATTTTTATGAAAAATAAAAAAATATTACTAACAATAACTGGCTTTGCTCTTATAGGACTGTTTGCCTTCGCATCAAAGTATTACAAAGATTATGAAAGTGATCGACTAGGTTTTTTGTCTCAAAAAGATTCGACGATTTTTGTACGAGAGTATTCCCCACAATTTGGAGATGAAAATGCAAAAGTTTTCTTAATTGAGTTTTTAGACCCTGAATGTGAAAGTTGCCGTCAGTTTTACCCCCAAATAAAAAATCTACTCAAAGAATTTAAGGGTAAGGTTAAACTGGTCGTAAGGTATGCACCTTTTCATCGAAATTCAAAGTTTGCGATTAAGGCCTTAGAGGCTTCTCGAAAGCAAAATAAATACTGGGAAGCTTTAGAGTTACTGTTTAAATATCAACCAAATTGGGGAAACCATCATAATCCTCAACCAAATCTAATATTTGAATATTTACCAGAAATAGGCATTAACATAGAGAAATTGAAATCTGATATGAATGATCCAGAAATTGACAAAAGGATACTTCAAGAAGTTTCAGACTTGAAGCAATTGAATGTTAGAAGAACACCAACATTTTTTGTAAATGGAAAACCTCTTGAAAGATTTGGTATAGAATATTTGAAGAAAGCCATTCAAGAAGAAATCAAAAATTCTTATCAATGACTAATTATTATACTTAATATCTTAAACTATTATTTTTTGAACCAGCAAATGAATTGAAATTTTTGAGGCGAGGTAATCGTTCAGCAAACATTTTATTGATAAGGAAAATTCTTCAAAACCGGTGTTTGTATTAAATATAAACACCCTTATAAAAAAATTCTTTTCAGGAAATCAATCTTTGACATTGGGATTATTTTGGACAACTAATCAAAAAAAAGATTATCACAGGTTCAGATATATTAGGAAGACTTTTACGAGGAGTTGTTGAAACGAATTAATCTCTATTATGCATTTTCAATTAATCTTTTAACTTCCTGATCTTTATCGAGTCTTTTTACTGATTAGCCAATAAGTTATTCCGAGGGCCAAAACAACTGCTGCTGTACCAGCTACATATAGTGGTGAAATTTTTTCAAAATCAAATATTATAACCTTACGTGAAATTGCCATTAGTGCAGTCGCAACTACAAGCCGGACAGGAATGACATCAGTTTTGAGATACATTGTTATATTTATAAAGATTTCTATGGCAATTAAGACAGCAAGGAAAGCACCAAACGTTGCCAGGATATCACTGATGCTAAGTAATAAGAATGGTGGCGCAACAAGCCGCTGATATAAGACATAGATAACATCACCAATACCCCAGACAATGACCAAAACCATTAATGCAGCAAGTAGTTTTACTGCGAGGCGAATTATTTTATGAAGTACATCTATAAAGGGATCATCTGACTTGGTTGTGAACTCATGACCGGGCTCAACAAAAAGCTCATTTTCATTATTTTGGTTACCGTTTTCCAATTGACTACCTCCTTTCGCCTCTATCACATACTTTTAACATTTTTGATACTAGTTTGTACAATAAGCTTAATCTGCATTAATTGAGAGAAAAATATGAACGCCAAAGACTTTAGTGTAGATTTCCAAATTCTTGTCGTATAAATAGCCTCTTTTGAGCTTTTTAAAAATTATAAAAAAGAAAAATGGAAAGATTTTTGACTCCAAAAAAGAGGCAAAAAAAGTAGTACAAAATATCAAGAGAAACTACCCCTTCTTCAGAGGGTTTCGGCTGGATCTTTCATATGAAAAAAATCACTACAAAATTCAAATGGCGAGAAATCGAAAAGGTAAGTTTATCCTGGCGACAAATATTTATGATGACAAGCTCTACCCTGCAGAGAAAATCTTCAACTCCTACAAGTCCAGAAACGGCAATATCGAAGCAGAGTTCAAGCTTTTTAAAGACTCAGCATTTCTTCGAAAAGGACTCTACTTAAAATGGGTTGATCGCATTCAAGCAATTATGGTGGTGATGGCACTGATTTTATTTATTCACAACCTTGGTGAATACGTCCTTAGAAAAAATCTAAAACATAGCAAAAGGTCTCACCAGTGCCGCCAAAACAGTCATTGAGATATTTGGTAGTACCTCAATTTGCCGAAAAAAAAGGGCCCCACGGGTGAACTCCCCCCTACTCTGACCTGTTTCCAATCAAAAATATAATTTTACTGCTGAAGAACGGCCGTAAGCTCTGAAACCGTTAGTGTCAGTGCTGAGAATGAATAGAGTTTTAAAACATAGTAAATCAATAATTTTTAGGGCCTTGGCCGGCTGTATCGAACTGGCTAACTCATTCACTGTGATCTGTGAGTTCCTAGTTCTGACCTATGATCTTGAATTCAATTTACAATAGTGACAACTGCGAATATTTTTTCAATTTAAAGCAACTTGTTATCCAAATCTTCTTGCATTGATAAAAGAGGGAACTTCTCCTCCAAATATCAGCTCACTCAAGCACTTTGCCGTGTGAAAGGCAAGGCCTACTCCGTGAGCTGTAAAGCCTCCAATAAAAAATAGTTGTGGATCTGCAGGAAGTGCTCCCACAAATGGATCGCCATCTGCACTAAAACCCATAATTCCAGACCATCTGTGGGTGATTTTTTTACCTTTTAATGGGGGAAGATGGTGAGCAAGAAAACTTTCTAAGGCCGTTTGAATTTCCTCTGTCGTTTGATCGCTATAACCCACTTCAGTGTCTTTTTGGAGTTGTCTGAATCCTCCAATTAGCATCTCCCCTGTGGGAAGTTGTCTGAAGTAGTCGAGCACAAAGTTGGCGTAACATGGACCTTCCATAAAGCGAGGGACTTTTTCTGTCACTAAAATTTGTCCTCTGGTGGGATAGATTTTATCGGCAAAATAGTTATTGATAAGTGGGAGATAAGCATTGGTAGCAAGGACCACTATGTCTGATTCAAAGTTTTTTAGGTTTGTTTTGACTATTCTTTTGTCGCCATGGTTTTGAATTTCAAAAACCTCATGATTTTCGAAAATCTCAATACCTTGAGGGATTAAAAGTTTATTTTTCATGTGGTGTAGTAGTGAGATAGGATTTACAGTAGCATCTCCTGTATATTTTATTCCACCCACAAAGTGGTTGGCCCCGAGGCGAGCTTTAATTTCTTGTTCCTCTAACACATCAACATTTATACCCAAGTTTTTCATCAGGGCCGCAGATTCTTTTAGTTCTGTGAATTCTCCTTCACTTCCAGCTAGTGAAAAGCTGCCCTTACTCTCAAGTCCTAGCTCTTCAGCATTTGATCCTATGATTTTTTCTTGGAGAAGCTCTAAGTTCTTTTCGCCAAATTTCCAAATGGCACAGGCCTGCTTTTCACCGTGTTTTCCCACCATCCTGTTGAAGTGCTCTACAGAGCCGCAGGTTATAAAACCCGCATTTCTTCCGCTGGCACCACTGCCAACGAGGTATTTTTCTACAACGGCAATTTTTAGGGATGAGTCACTTTGGGCGAGCCAAAAAGCGGTTGAAAGACCTGCCAGTCCTCCACCAATGATAGTGACATCATATTCACTGACGCCACTAGCTCTGTCTTGCCAATAGGAGACACTCATAAGGATCCTCTTGTGATAAGTAACTATCTACAAGAGGTTAACAAATTATCCACGGATTTTCTAAGTGAGCTTCCACTTTTTTGTAGAGTCCCGAAAAACCACTCACTTACCTTGATGGATAAGCCGCCATCCATGCTGTGCATTTTTGAAAGCTCGTATACCATAGATAATCTCTCGGACAAGACGTCTTTGGCGAATTCGTCAAAGGTTCCATTTGCGCCCGATCTCTCCCAGGCCATCATTACATCTGGGTCGAGTTTGATTTTCTTTAAATCTAGTAGTTTTGAGAAGTCTTTAACATCAGCTGGAAGGCTTGACCCGGCTTTGGCCAGGATTTCTAGTAGACCATCTGCGTGCCTAGCACTTGTCCACAATTCGTCGTAGACCTGGGCGACAGCTTTCGCCTCTCCTGCTCCAAAGAGATCCTCAAAATATCTTAATTTGGCAGCAGTATCTTTGGGTACTCTCAGTGGGTTAATTCGGTGAATTGATCTGAGAAGTAATTCAAGTTTCATACCTTTTAGAGCATCTGGAAGATCAGCTGCCAACTTGGGAGCACTCTCTTCTAGAAAGTCTGCAAACTCCATCGCCTTTCTTGTGGCCTTTTCTATTACATCAGATTTTCGGAGAAATGTTTCCATTTCACTTGCCGTTGCTCTTCCGGCCCTGACTAAGTCTTCCATATCTGTGCGCACGAGCCCTTCAGCAAACCAATCCATTTCTCTGGCGGTTAATTTTGCTAAATCGTCACCTACACCATCAAATCCTGAGGCGATATCAAATACTGTTCTGAGTTGTCTTAGATCTGAGAGGTCCTGCAAACGCAAGTGAGGTAGAATTTTTAATAATCTTGTCCCAAACTTGGTGGCCATTCCTAGGCCCAATGTTTCACCAACAAGGCCAACTTTTTTTCCAAAGACGGCCCACCATAATTCGTTTACCGCTTCATTGAAGTCTTCATCACTACAAATGCTTCCTGCTGATAGGCATCTTAGGGTTTGCTCTGTTTTATCAAATGCCAATGTTTGTTCGCGAACATCAATCCCTTGCCAAAGGCCTAGGCCGCAGCTTGCTGCAATATAGGGAGCAAAAGGGCCTGTTACTGGAGCTGTTATTATAGATCCACCTACACAGGCCACGGCGCCAGCGATAAATCCGATAGTTCTATTTCTTCTTCTCTTTTTAAATGTAGCTTCCATGCATCCCTTAAATCCATTAAAGGTAGGCGAAGACTTTTCTTCCATATAATCCACAAGAGGAGTGAAGCTTACAAGAGTTTCCCAACACATTTTTCCGTTATTAGGACAAGAGGTGTGATTTTCGTTATTTAAAAATCGTGCAGAGCAAGTATCCGAGATAAGCTCTTCCATCTCTTTTCCTTTCAACCGCATTTGTGGCAATACAAGCTTTGTTAAAAACTTGGTGTGACTTGATTTACTATAAAGATTGAGTCCTTGGTAGGTGCTGGTTGAAAGTTTGTTTAAAAACTCTCTTCCATCAGTTATCTCAAAAGTTTTGGCCCAAAATTTATCTCTTTTTTCTACATCGAAGTTCATTCTTAGAAGTGGAAATTGTCCCTCACGGGCCATGATCGCCTCCTTGATGACATCCTGAGTGAGCTCAGCATTCGCGTAGAATTTAGTACAATGAGGCCATACTTGATCAACGCTTTTGTTCATGGATCTTGTTACTCTTTCATAATAAGATTTTTGGCCCCAGCATTCTTTTTGGTCTTTATAAGCGTCCATTAGATCTTTAAAAGTGTATTTTGTAAGATCATCGCCAAGTGTTCCGGCAGTTGATTTTTTCCCCTGCTTTTGTAAGTCATAAATATCAACAAAGTTTTTCTCAGCAAAGTATCTACTTTGCTGGCTACTTTCTCTTTTTTCTTTTGAAGAGTAGAAGCGTAGCTTATTTTCAAGTCTGTTTACTTCTTGCTCCATGCTGGGCTTTGTGAGCTCTTTTAATTGACCTTCGTAATGCTTACAAGCAGGGTTCTTTGCAAGAATGATATTATTATTGGGAAGAGCACCCATTTGGTACTTATATGATCTGTAAAATTCTTTGATAGTTACAGCAGTTGCAAGGTTCAAGTAACTGGCCCTTTTCACCTTTGGGTACATACTGAGATAGGCCTTAAGTTCCTGTCCTACTTCAAGTGCTTCGGTTACTCTTGTGGTTTCACCGGATTTAAAATTTCTCTCGTGTGTTGAGCAGGCCCATTCACCGGCCCTAAAAGAGTAATTTGTATCAATTTCTCTAAGATATGCAGTTTTCATTGAGCTAGTAATAGGGTTTTCAGAGGTGCCTTTTAGAGGTTGACCATACCAGCTGATTAATTTATATCCTCGAACTCCGTTGACTCCCATCATAATCTTTTTGTCAGATAGACCAAAGCTATCAAGAGCAAAAAGAGCAAACTCTTCGAAATCTCTTTCTAGGTTTCTTTTGCCATAAAGAGCATCATAGAATTTAGAAAATGTATTGGCAGTAGCTTCACATCTAGTTCTGTATCTTTTTAATGTTTGGCATTTAGCTATTATTTGTTCTGGGTTTAATCCTGCTCTTAAGCTTCTATTTTCTTTTCTCATTACTGAGCTCAGAGTTTCGTAGTAAGACTCTACCGTTTTTTCAAGAGAGCTAACACTTTCACTTCGAGATGTGCTGGTGATCTTGGGAGGATTTGCGTAACCATTTGCCATACACTGCAAGAACTCCCCTCTACTTATATCTTCTTTAGAGCATTTTTCGATCATTTTTAAGACATAAGTGTTTTTTGTCCAAGTATCCTCTCTGTCTAGTGCATCAGAGATATCTAACATAAAACTAGAAACTTTTTCTTTTGCTTTTGAACCGATATAGATTTCAAGATCATTTACTGATCTGACATAGAGCTTCTTGTCACTGGCATGCTGGACCTTTCTTTGCTTTCTTTGTGAGTCAGGAAAGTAAAAACCTGAACCTTGAAGACCGTAGCTAAATGCCGCTTGTGATGCCATCAAAAATGTGAGTAATACCAATAATTCTTTCACAACTAATTCCTCTTATTTATTCTTCTAAATTTTGCCCATCAATTATTTTTATAGTTTGGTCTACTAATTTATCCATTCTTTCTAAACGCTCGAGCGTTTCAGAATCTTGAAGATCCACTGGGATATTTTCGTCTAAAAGCATGTCATCGCCAGTGATCATTGATCTGACTTTCTGGTAAGCAAAAGTTGCTGCGCTTGAGATTGGTGATTTGACTTTATCATGGCCAACTTTTAGTACACCTCCGGCGATCGCAAGGTGAACACTTGTGGCCATAAGTTTTGAAAAGTCCAGGCCCTTTGTGGGAGAAATAATTCCAATTTCTCTGCCAGCTTTTTCTGCTTTTTCCATTGCCTCTAAAATATCTTGATCAGTGGCCTTGGCAATGTCTTTAAATTCTCTCCATAGAGGTCTGGCATCAGGGTTAGTGAAAAAAGCTGTCAGAAAATCATCTTCTTTGTAGCCAAATTTTCTTAGAAACTGTGCATACTTAGCTTCCGTAGTCATTTCTACAGCGTAGACAATATCACTGACATCTAGAAAATATTCTCTCGCATCAAGCCGGTAGAAGGCCTCCATAATATCATCAACGAGCTCTGGATCTAAAAATTTGAATTTTTTAAATAAATCACCTGTTCGTTCAAATGCTAAAATATCTAGAACAGTTTTTGACATTGTTTGTCTAACAGCAAGAAGGTAACTTCTGTAGATGGCCGCTCTTCTGGCCAGAGGGTGGGAGTTTTTAAATGTCTCTAGAACTTCGAGTGAAGGCCTTCCAAGGTTTTGTGGATCAAGAGCTGGAAAGCTTGTGGCCCTTTCGGTATTCCAGCCTAACATTTTCTCAAGTCTTTGTACTAACTCTTCCCACTCGCCTTTTTTAAGTGCGGGGGCCTCAAAAGCAGATTCCAGCATTCCACTTGCTTGGGAGTACATTCTTTTTCCAAAGGAAGCTTCCATATAAGATCTAGCAATTGAATATTGAGGAAAATTTTCTCCGAAGATTTTTAAAAAGTATTGTCTGACTGAAGTGAGATAGGTTTTTAAAGACCTTGTCCATTCTAGAGCGGCCACTCCAGTTCTTGGAGAAATCGCGCCACTTTTAAGTCCAGTGGCCAGTGCTTCAAGCTCACTAGCTTTGCTACTTGGAAGCAGCTTGAGAAGTCCACTCCTACTTGTGAGCATTTCAGTTAACCTATCGATACTTAAAGTGAGCTCTGCCAGCTCATCAGCAGAGACTGCCAGATCATCTGATTTGATAAGCATTTTTTCAATATCATCGATGCTTTTTAGAAGTCCCTCTGTGTGAACTAAAAATTTATAGGAAACCTCTACCCTTCCAAAAAGAGGAGCTATTAGACCTCTAAGTCCGGATATGTTTTTTGAAATTAAAAATGTTTCGATTTTGTATTTAAGAGCTGTGGGGCTTACCCACTTGGCATCCCTAAGTCTTCCGGCCCAATGCCTTAGATGTGTAATTCTGCTTGAGTATTTGAGTTCAAAGGCAAATTCACCTTTTGCTTTTGCTAGATCAGTAATTTCGTCTTGAAGTTTGGTAAGTGCTGGGCACCAGTTGCTGGAAGCGGTATTAACTAGAAAAAATGCGGTTATCCATAAAAAGGTAAACCTTCTGACTTTCATCTGCTTGCTAAACAATGCTCTCTCCTCAGTGATATTTTGGTATCACCTGAGATGCGTTATGCTAATGTGAAGTTTGGCACTCTGTATTATTTTTAGAGTAGGAGGGATAAAACATTATAATGACGCGGCGGGTCATTGTAATGTTTATATACTTGTAATTACACAGTAAATTTAATTTCGGGTTTTTTCCATTTATCGTCAACCTGGGGGTTATTTTCAAATAATGATGCAAATCTTTCTGCAATTGCCGAGACCGTAAGGGATGGGTTCACAGCTAAATTTGAAGGGATGACACTAGCATCCATTACATAAAGGCCACTGTAACCAAAAACCTCATGGTTAGAATTGATCACACCATCAGCTGCACTTTCTGCGAGGATTGCTCCTCCTAAGATATGGGCGGTGGCAGGTGTTTGAAGTAAAACTTCGGGCACTATATTTTGAGCAATACCACCAACCTCTGTGGCCAATGTTTTTGCTGCTTCTTGAGCTATCGGAATGTAGCTTGGGACAGGTTCTTCACCTGGGTTTAGCTTTCCTTTTAGGCTCTTTCCAAAGGGATTAAAAATAGACCATCCCAGTGTTAAATTCATTTTTGTTTCAAGGGACTGCATAACTAATAGAATTAGAGATTTTTTCGCCCAATCAGGAGTTAAATAGAGTTTAACCACATTTGGGAATTGGATCACCATATTGCAGAGAAACTTTATAGGCCTGGTAATGAAATTGCCCTTTCCTGTTAATGGAATGGCCAAAAGCCTCATAGAATCAGAGCCAGCCGAGTAGCGCACGGCCTCTATTTTAGTATGCTCATCTGGGTGGATGGCCGCACCGATAGCAATCCCTTTAGACATGTCAATTTCTTCTTTAAATGAGGTTGCCCCCAGTAGGCTTTCTCCATTTGTCCTGACTACGTGGCCTAATTTGTCAGAGATTTGAGGAAGAGTTCTATGAACATATTTATTTTTTAAAAGAAGATCCATTGTTCCCAGCACTCCAGCTGAAAAGATCACTTTTTTGGCCTTAAAAGTTGGTCCCTTCCAGGGTAACCAAGAGGTTGAGTTTTTTGTGGTAATTGTGTAGCCCTCACCTTCGGGAGTGATTTTTTCAACACAAGTTTCAGAGAATATTTTAGCTCCCCATTTTTTTGCAAACCAAAGGTAGTTTTTGTCGAGTGTATTTTTAGCACCAGTTGGGCAGCCAACCATACATCCTCCACAAAGATCACAGCCTTCACGATCGGGGCCATCTCCACCAAAGAAGGGGTCTTGTTGAAGTTTTCCGGGGGTGTTGAAATAGACACCTACTTTTGTAGCGTGAAAAGTGTCAGCACAGCCCATTTTTTCACCCACTGCTTTTAGTGCTAGCTCACCGTCTTCCATAATTTCATTATCTACTACTCCCAACATTTTTTTGGCCAAATCAAAAAAAGGTCCAAGCTCTTTGTTCCAATCTTTTCCTGCGGGCCAAAAGTTGGATTTGAAAATATGTTCTTCTGGTTGCATTAAAGTGTTGGCGTATACTAAACTTCCGCCCCCTACTCCAACACCTCTTAAAACCATCACTTTATTTAAGAGAGTAATTCGCATGATCCCGAAGCATCGCAGCACCGGAGCCCATAGGTATTTTTTTACATTCCAATTTGTCTTGGGAAAATCAGTATTTTTGTAGTCAACACCTTGCTCTACGATGGCAACCCTATAACCTTTTTGGGCCAATCTCATTGCTGAGACACTGCCGCCAAAGCCGCTTCCTACGATGACAAAATCGTACTCATAACTGGTTTTCCTAGACATATTTACCTCTTAAGTGGTTTCGAATTGTTATTATACTAGCAAAGCTTGTATATGTGGCAACATGATCAGCATTAGGGGGAGCATCATGAGGTGAATTTTTAAAAACTTTATGATAAGAATAGGCTTTATTAAGGGTATTTATGGACGCGGATCACAATAAAATTCACACTGAAAACTTTTCAAATGAGGCCCTAGAGGCCGAAGCAGACCGCTTATTTTCATCACTCATGAATCTTACTTGCAACAGTTCAAGGAAGTGGACCTATGAAGAGTGTCAAAAAATTGCTCCGAAAACACTGCTAATCAATCGATTAAAAAAAGAGCACGATGCTGTGATACTGGCCCATTCCTATGTGGAACCTGAAATTGTTCACGGAGTTGCCGATTTTAAGAGTGATTCCTATGCACTGTCTTTGGCCGCAAAAGATTCCAAGGCCTCTATGATTATTTTTGCAGGAGTTGTTTTTATGGCAGAGACAGCAAAAATAGTAAGCCCAAAAGCTAGAGTTTTTGTACCCGATAGAGGCTCTGCTTGTTCACTGGCCGACTCAATAAATGCAGACCAAGTCAAAGAGTTAAAACGGGAGCATCCAGGGTGCCCCGTGGTTTGTTATATTAACAGCACTGCAGAGGTTAAGGCCGAATCAGATGTTTGTGTCACTTCTACAAATGTCTATTCAATTATTGAAAGTCTCGATGCTGAAAAAATTATTTTTATCCCCGATCGTTTGATGGCCGACAATATTATCATTGAAATGAAAAAGCGTGGCATAAATAAAGAGATTGTAAGTTCTGATGGAACTTGTTTTGTGCACGATCAATTTGATCACAACAAAATTGATGAGCAGAGAATCCGTTATCCTGGTTTAAAAGTGGTCTCTCACCCAGAGTGTCTTACTGATGTGACTAAAAAAAGTGATTTTGTTGGCAGCACGGGGGCCATGATGGATTACGTCCGGAAAACTGAGGCACCTTACTTTATGATGCTGACTGAGTGTGGACTCGTTAGCCGACTAGAAGTTGAAGAGAAGGAAAAGAACTTCATTGGTGCCTGCCGCTTATGTGAGTATATGAAACTAAATAGCCTAGATAAAATTATCCAGGTATTTGAAAATCCCAGAGCAGATCAAGAAGTCTTTGTTGAGGAGTCGACTCGTTTAAAGGCGAAAAGAGCAATCGATAAAATGTTTGAGTTAAGCCCATGAAAACCATAAAAGTTGATTCCCTCGTTATTGGAGCCGGCCTTGCTGGTCTTACCTATGCTATGGAGATGGCGGATGCAGGGAAAAGTGTCTATGTCCTCGCTAGCTCTGAAGATAAGACAACAAGTAATAGCTACTTGGCCCAAGGGGGCGTGGTTTACAATGAAGGGCATGATCCAGAGCTTTTAATCAAAGATATTGAAGTCGCCACTTGTGGCGCCCACAATCCAGAGGCACTTGAAACCATTGCTAAATTTGGGGGAAGCGCTGTCGAGGAAATTCTTCTAACCAAGGCGGAGGTTCCTTTTGATAGGGATACTGACGGCAGTTTAAAAAAAGTTAAAGAAGCCGCTCATAGTGAAGCGCGGATTATTTATTCTAAAGACGCCACCGGGGTGGCGATCATGGACTCTATTTATAAAAAAATTGAAGGCCTTACAAATATTACTGTTTGTCATAATTCTATGGCCATTGATTTAATGACACTATCTCACAACTCTAAATCTTATGCTGATCGCTACAAGTCATTAACTTGCATTGGAGCTTATGTCTTCGATCTAGAACAAAATCAAGTCTATGCAGTGCTGGCCCAAAATGTGATCATCGCCACAGGGGGAGTTGGCCAAATTTTCCTCCATACCACTAATGGCAAGGAGGCTTTCGGGCATGGACTTGCCATGGCCAAGCGAGTGGGCGCAAGGCTTATGGACTTGGAGTATTTGCAGTTTCACCCAACAGTTTTTGTTAAGCCCGGCTTTAATCCTCTTCTCATTTCAGAGGCCCTAAGAGGAGAAGGTGGAGTACTGATTAATGCCAGAGGTGAGCGTTTTATGGACAAAATTCACCCACTGGGCTCGCTCGCACCAAGAGATATCGTCGCACGCGCAATTGCTTTCGAATTAATTGATTCCAGTGGAAATAGCGTTTATCTAGATATGACTGCTCATGATAGTGAGTTTATTCAAAATCGTTTTCCCAATATCTATCGGGAGTGCCTTAAAAGAGGTGTCGATATTAGCAGTGACCCCATTCCTGTCGTTCCAGCAGCTCATTATCACTGCGGAGGGATTCATACTGATATGGAAGGCCGTACCAATATAAAGGGTCTTTGCGCTATTGGTGAATGCGCATGCACTGGACTTCATGGCGCCAATAGATTGGCCTCCACATCTCTCTTAGAATGTGTCACTATGGGAGTGCTTACGGCGAAGGCAAATCTCCTAGAATTTCGTGAAGACTATTACCTGCCTGAAGTTAAACTGTGGAAGGGTGAAACTCAGCAAGAAGATACGGCATTGATGGAGCAAGATCTCGATTTAATCAGAAAGACCATGTGGAATTACGCAGGCCTTATCAGGACCACCAAGCGTATAAAACGGGCCGAAAGACTTATCAGTGAGATCAACTTTGAAGTTAAACAGTTTTACTCAAATAGCGCTCTAACAAGAACTTTACTCAACTTAAGATCGGCCGTGGAAGTGGCGCAACTGATAATCTACGCTGCCTCAAAAAACAGAAAGAGCTTAGGTTGCCACTATATAGACTGAAATTATCTAAATAATTAATACCTCCATAGATAAATTCTCCCTTCAATTTTTATTTTGAGTATAATAAAGAAAATTTATTTTTAGGGAGCAAAATTTGATGGATATAGAAGAGCAAAATAGTTCGTCTTTACTTCTAAATGATAAAGGCATGTCCATGGTAGAAATCATGATGGCCATCGGTTTGATGAGCATTATGGGTATTGGGTTTATGAAAATGAATTCCAATGTTTCTAAAGGTCAGGCGAGAAATAAAGGTTATTCTGAGGCCCAAACCACCTACAATTTACTACAGGGCTCTCTTAGAAAATCTGAAATTTGTGATGCAACTTTTGAGCAGATCAGAGATGGTGGGTCCAACGAAGTTTCTTTTTCAGGGGACTATGATGATACTGTTTCAGCAGCAACAATTGGAGCACTAAAAGTTGGGAGCCAAGATTTAAATAAAGGTGATAGCTATGGCAAGCTTGTTATTGATGACTATAACCTAGGTCTTAAGTTTACTGATGGTGCCACGGTTGCATACGGTGATTTTGAAATAGAGACCAGTTTCAAGGTCGATAAAAGTAATACCCTAACAAAAAAAATCAGTGTTCCCATTGTTTTTGATGTGACCTCTGGAAAGCTGACAAGTTGTTCTGCTTCAGGAGACACCACAGGGGCAATATGTGATGTTTTTGGAGGCACGCTGGACGCTGACAATCACTGTGAGGGCATGGATTTATTTGGAACCACCGTTAATAATGGCTCTATAGATAATAGGGAGGGAGAAATCTATGGAGGGACAATCAGAGGCTCTCTTGGACTACCCCCACCCGTGGTATTTAATGGAAAAATTAATCTCCACGATTCAAAAAAGTACCCAATGTATGCTAGTGAGGACCCAATGCTTATGTCGTGGCTGACAAAAATTAAATTAAAAGGAGTTGATATAAATGGTGAGGACCCCCAATACACAAACTCTATTACGGGTGATCTCAGCAATTATGGAACGATTAAAGGAGGAACGATTTCAGAAACACTATTTCAGGATATGACCATAGCCTCGACCACCACTTTAACTGATAATATCAAAGACACCAATGATTGGGATAGTGCGAGTACTAGCAATGTCTCTGGACCATTGTTTAAGGATGCTTCCGGGGCAACCTATAAATTACAATACACTTGCAAAACATTAAAGGTAATTACTTCTTCATCTGAAAAAGTAAAATTTTTTATTTATAAAAGTACATTCTCTCCAAACAGTGGATTATTTGATGGAACTGATATGGCTACTGTTACATCCTACTGCCCAGATGGAAGTTCTTTCCAAAGAGGGTATTGCAGTATTTCAGGGACTGATAAGTGTGATAATAGTAGTAAGCTTGTTAGACAATCTGACAGTGGGCAGGCCACCGGAACCGATAAAGATGGGGTGACTGTTCATGGTTACAAGTGTAAATATGAAAATAAAATCAACTCAAATGGTCATAACTGTATGATTAGGGCGACTTCTTATTGTGAAGTTGAAGTTCCTCAGTCAGAGGATGAAAAAATATGCTTTCTAACTTTAATTCCATCGAGTTAAAAGTTTCTAAATAGCTAAACGCCAATAGGGTGCCAAACTGTTTTGTACTCAACGAAAGAGAGAATATTCTCAAGGCTTTTAAGCTCCTTGTGATTGGGGACAATTCGCTTCATATTGTCCACTGACTTTTCTCTGACAGTTTCATAGAATTTTTTACTTTCATTTTGGTAGCTAATTGATCTGACTTCTCTGTGGGAAGCTATGACTTCTGCAAGCTCTTCCAGGTGTCCAGTTAGAAGGTTTACAACTCCAGCTGGCAGGTCAGAGGTGGCAAAGACTTCTGAAAGTGGAGCTAGAACTGCAGGCAGAGTTGGGCCCAGTAGTGCAATAACAGAATTTCCGCCCACTAAAATTGAGCAGATTCTATCGACTGTAGCACCGAAATTAAATTCATCACTATCTATAAGTGCAACCACTCCTACAGACTCTGGAGTCGTAAAGTTATGAAAGGGTCCTGAAACAGGATTCACTGAGCCAATTGTTTGAGAGTATTTGTCGCAAAAACCAGCATAGTAAACAAAGCTTGAAATCCCTTCATCAACCATTTCATTTGCTTTTTTGTCGGACGCGCTGAGTGTGGTTTTGAAAAGGCTTACAAATTGATCTCTTTTGCCTTCACACATTTCGGCCATTCGGTAGATGATTTGTGATCTATTATAAGCAGATTTTGAAGACCATGATTTTTCGCCAGATTTAGCAGCGTCTACAGAGTTTCGAAAATCTTTTTTTGAGGCCTGACAAACGCGGGCGTAGTTGTCATTAACTGGATAGGTCCTGCCCGATTCAGATCGTGCAAACTGGCCATTAATAAAGAGTTTTATAGTTTTTTCAATTTTCATTATTTAACCTCCAAGTAAGGAAGTAGACCGTGCAGCCCCCCTTCTCTACCGTAACCTGATTCAAAGAATCCACCAAATGGAGAGGTGGGATCAAATTTATTGTATGTGTTGGCCCAAATGACACCGGCTTTTAGACCGTTTGCAGTCTTGTGAATCTTAGAGCCTTTTTCAGACCAGATGCCAGCCGCTAGGCCGTAAGGTGTATCATTGGCCTTAGTAATCGCCTCGTCTGGGGTTCTAAAAGTAGAAACAGAAAGAACTGGTCCAAATATTTCGAGCCTTGATATTAGGCTAGAGCCACTTTGTTTGGCAAAGTAACAAGGTGAAAAGAAATAACCCTTTGAAGGGAGTTTACATTCGGCTTGGTAGAAATCTCCGCCTTCTTCTTTACCTTGATCTACAAGAGTTTTAATTTTTTCCCATTGTTCTTTATGGTTAATGGCCCCAAGATCAGTATTTTTATCCAGTGGATCACCAACTCTAATGGTTTTCATTCTTTTTTGGAGCTTTTTAAGAAAATCTTTTGCGATGGACTCTTCTAATAAAAGTCTTGAGCCTGCACAGCAGACGTGGCCTTGATTAAAATAGATTCCGTTAACAACGCCTTCAACTGCTTGATCGATGGCCGCATCTTCATAAACAATATTGGCCGACTTGCCTCCCAGCTCAAGAGTTAACTTTTTTGTAGTGTGGGCGACATTTTTAGCAATTAATTTTCCAATATCAGTTGAGCCAGTAAAGGCAATTTTATTGACATCAGGGTGGGCAACAAGAGCAGCGCCTGTGGGGCCTTCACCTGTTACAATATTGACAACTCCATCAGGTAGTTCAGCCTCTTGTAATACTTCTGCGAGGAGCATGGCAGTTAAAGAGGTTTGCTCAGCTGGCTTAAGCACAACGCAATTGCCGGCGGCAAGTGCTGGGGCCAATTTCCAAGCGGCCATGAGTAGAGGGAAGTTCCAAGGAATAATTTGTCCACAAACTCCGATGGAGCGAACACTTTTTCCTGGAAATGCGTACTCAAGTTTATCGGCCCAGCCAGCATAATAGAAAAAATGAGCTGCTGCTAGTGGGATATCTACATCTCTTGATTCTTTAATGGGTTTTCCACCGTCGAGTGTTTCGGCAACGGCAAATTCTCTGGAGCGCTCTTGTAAAATTCGGGCGATTCTGTAGAGGTAGCGTCCCCGTTCTTCTGCAGGCATTTTTGACCAAACACCTTCATAGGCAACTCTTGCAGCTTTAACTGCGCGGTCCACATCTTTTTCATCACCGACAGCGTGTTTTGTTAAAACTTCTTCCGTTGCAGGATTTATGGACTTCATATATTTGCCACTATTAGGAGCGACAAATTTTCCAGCTATAAAGTGGTCATACTTATTTTGAATATGTACAACTGCTTTGGATTCAGGAGCCGGGTCGTAGACAAAATCAAGGCCTTTCACCGTTTTTTTCACGGAGCTAGTCTTCTTGGTCGTCTTCTTCTTTTTTGTAACTTTCGATTTTTTGGCCTTAGTTTTCTTTTGGGCCTTTTTCTTAGTCATGTTGATAGTCCTTATATTTAATCCAATGAGAATATATCTTGATAGTAGTATTGTCCGGTGTACTGCTTAAATATTTGCCTGAGCAGGTCATTGAGAAGTGAGCTGGCCCCAAATCTAAACATTTTTGGGTGAAGCCAATCAGCTCCTAGTACTTCATTAACCATCACAAGGTAGTGAACGGCCTGTTTTGCGGTTCTAATTCCACCGGCCGGTTTCATTCCGATTTTTTTTCCAGTTTGCTGGTAGTAATCCCAAATTGCCTGAAGCATAACGAGAGTTACTGGCATTGTAGCTGCTGGAGTGACTTTTCCTGTGGAAGTTTTAATGAAATCAGCACCTGCTTCCATGGCCATAGTGGATGCAAATCTTACGTTATCTAGTGTTTTAAGCTCTCCTGTTTCGAGGATCACCTTTAAATGGGCGCGGTCTTCACAAATATCTTTTACTGCGACTATTTCATCAAAAACTTTTTGATAGTCACCTCTAAGAAAGGCCCCACGGTCAATGACCATGTCTATTTCCGTTGCTCCAAATTTGATGGCGCGAGCAACATCTTTTAATTTTAAGTCGAGTGATAGCTGTCCCGCTGGGAAGGCCGTGGCCACTGAAGCGAGTTCTACGCCAGAGCCCTCAAGGCATTTTCTTGCAATGGGAACCATCTCTGGGTAGACGCAAATAGCGGCAACTGAAGGGATGGGTCTGATCTTTTTATCGGGAGCAAGTCTTTTTATTTCTTGTAGGTAGTGAGCTGGTACTGGGCTTATGGCCTTTCCACATAGCTGCTTAACTTTGCCGGGAGTATCGGCACCCTCAAGAGTCGTCAGGTCTGTCATGGTAATGGCCAAATATAAGGCATCTAATTTGGACTCTTTCTTGATGCTTCTTTTAGTAAATGAGCTGGCCCGTTCACCCGCACCTACCATGTCGACAGGGTAGTGTGGGATAGTGATACGACTGCCGCCTGGGACTTTAATTGATACTGAAGGCATAGTTGTTCCCTAAAATTGAGTTAATGGGAAAAGATAGAACTCCATGCATGGATTGGCCACACACAAGGTAAAAGCTACCACCTCTAATTAGCTGATATTATAGGAGATAACAGGGAGGAATGAAGAAAATAACGATTTATCATTAAAGATGCGGATATTCCTAGGCTTTTTGCTTTTTCACAGCTCACAATCAAAGCTCATGCTAACCTGAAAATTCTTCAACCAACATAGACAGTAAACCCTCTTCTAACCTAGCCTCTCCATTCAAATAAAGGATTAAAAAAATGATGAATGCAATTTGGATCGCCATGATTTTTGGCGCTATTATTTGTGGGGCCCTCACCGGTAACCTCGATGCTGTCTCAAAGGCATCTGTTGATAGTGCAAAATCTGCAGTTGAGCTCTCACTTGGACTTATTGGAGTCATGGCATTTTGGCTCGGTATGATGCAAATCCTTCAAAAAGGCGGACTTTTAAAAGTTATTGCCCGAGTACTTAGGCCAATTATGAGCCGAATTTTTCCTGAAGTACCACCTGAACACCCTGCCATGAGTATGATGATTCTCAATATGACCTCAAATATGTTAGGCCTTGCCAATGCGGCAACTCCCTTTGGTTTAAAGGCGATGATGGAGCTAGATAAGCTCAATAAAAACAAAGGTGAGGCGACAAATGCCATGGCCTTATTCCTTGCTATCAATACATCCAGCGTCTCACTTCTGCCCACAACAGTTATTGCCTTAAGAGCAAGTATGGGATCAACTGCTCCAGCTTCGATTTTCTTTACAACTCTTGTGGCCACAACACTGTCTACCCTATCAGCAATTTTAATTTCAACATTTTTATCAAAACTCAAATTTTTTAAACCAGGCGCACCTTCAATTGACCAAAGTAAAGGCCTTGAAATTTCAGCAGAAGTTGACACAACTTCTGCTGAAAAAATCATTGATGATACAACAGACGGTAAAGCTTCTGGACTGCTTAAACTCACTATAACACTTCTTGCTGTAGGTTTGGCCTGCTCACTGGGATATGCCCTTTTTCTAAAAGCGGGCACTGCTGATGAGTCTGGCCAAATAATTGGGATGATAGGAAGCCTGAAAAGCGCAATTAATGACTGGCCACTTCTCATTTTGATCGCAGTTATTTTGCTCTTCGGAGTAGGAAAAAGAGTTGATGTATACGATGCTGTGGCGACAGGAGGAAAAGAAGGGTTTCAAGTTGCTGTTAAAATTATTCCATTTCTAGTGGCCATATTAGTTGCTGTTGGAATGCTTAGAGCTTCTGGTGCCATCGATTTATTTGTAAATTATGTATCCCCCGTCATGAATTATTTTGGGGTGCCAAGTGAAGTGCTTCCCATGGCCTTAATTCGAACATTATCTGGTTCAGGTGGTTACGCTGTAGCTGCTGATATTATGAAACAATACGGAGTTGACTCCCTCATAGGCCAAATTGTCAGTACTATGCAGGGAAGTACAGAAACGACCTTTTATGTCATTGCCGTTTACTTTGGAAGTATCCAAATTAGAAAATCAAGACATACACTTGCCGCCTGTCTTTTTGCAGATACAGTTGGCATCATAAGCTCTATTTGGATTTGTAAGTTAGTTTTTTAAAAAGGCCAGGCTGCCGTGGTCATTCTCTAATGAAATGTTTTGATCAAGTTTAAAAAACTTGCCCTCTACCTGCAGTAGAGCTGAATTTTGAAATGCATTCGCATATACCTATTGAGAAGTAGGAAAAATTACACTCGATGATGGTATTTATGAGTCATCAAAGGCCGTGTTGAACTTAGAATTTACGATAACCAACGAAATAGGTCAGATGATTTATAAGAGTGATCTTAGCATATTTACTTAAAAACAACTGATTTGCTGATGTTCTTGTTATACTATTGTCTGGATGTCAGCTAATAAATTAAATTCTTCTAAAGTTAAAGCTTTAAGCTCCATTATTATTATCATATTTATTGCAGAAGTATTTGTGATGGCATTACTTCATTTTCTTGAAGTAGAGTCATCAATTGTAGAAATATTTTTAGATGGACTTCTACTATCTATTTTTTCGTCACCGTTTATTTACTATTTTTTGATTAATAAAATATTATTTAAGAATCATCAATTAGTAGAAGACTTGATAAAGCAAAAAAAATTACTTGATATTACGGCGCTTGTATCAAAAACGGACACAAAAGGTATTATTACTTATGCCAATGATACCTTTTGTGAGTTATCCAAATATTCACGACAAGAACTTATTGGGCGATCTCATAATATAGTTAGTTCTGGTATACATTCGAAGGTTTTTTGGAAGGGATTTTGGGATACTATTCGTCAAGGAGAAACGTTTAAGGGAGAAATTTGCAATAAGGCAAAGGATGGAAGTTTATACTGGGTCCAGGCCACAATTTTTCCAATTTTTGATTCGGATAAAAAAATTACGGGTTACTCTGGAGTAAGAGTAAATATTACTGATAGAAAAGAAACTGAGAGGCAAATGGTGCACCAATCGAAGCTTGCATCCATTGGTGAGATGGCTGCGGGAGTGGGACATGAGATTAATAACCCTTTGACCATCAGTATTGGAAATATAGCACTGATGAAAAAAGAGCTTAAAAAGGATAATTATGAAAAAGAAAGTATCTTTGACAAACTAAAAAAGATTGAGCATGGACATGAGAGAATACGAAAAATTGTTGATGGGTTAAGAACTTACTCAAGATCTGACACGAACCACAATGAAGTTATTTCTATGCGAGAGGCAATTGATCAAACTGTGAATTTAATTTCAGAGATATATGAAAAAGAGGGTGTAGTAATTATTAGAGAAAATCCAGATCGAAAGTTATTTACAAGAGGAAGTCTTGGAAAATTACAACAAATAGTCATGAACCTTATAAGCAATGCCAAGGATGCGACCGAAGGGCAAGACAAGCGTGAAATTCATCTCTCCTTGGAAGAGATTGGAAGCAATTCATTGGTATTTTCGGTTAGAGATAATGGATGTGGAATTTCTGATGATAATATGAATCAAATTCTAAATCCATTTTTTACTACAAAGGAAATTGGTAAAGGTACAGGAATGGGATTAGGGCTTGTAAATGAGCTCACTAAAAAATTAAATGGAAAACTAAGTATTGAGTCAACTGTAAACGAAGGAAGTCTTTTTTCAATTACACTGCCCTCTAAAAGTGACTCGGATTTTGAACAGCAACAGCAACAGCAACAAAATAATGGTAAACTTAAGGGAGTTGCTCTAATAGTTGATGACGAGAAAGCAATTAGGGAGCTTTTAGTAAACCTTCTCGAAGATCTTGGCCTAGAAGTTGATGAAGCTGATGATGGAGATACGGCTTTGGAAAAGGTTAAGAATAAAAGGTATGATTATATTTGCACCGATATGAAAATGCAGCGAATGCAAGGAGAAGAGTTTATTAATAAGGCGAGAAAACTTCCGAACGGAGATACAGGCTTTTTTATAGTCACTGGTGGTGTGACAACTAACTACTCTGAAAAAAAGAGAGCGGAACTTTGGAATATTGCAGATGGGTACATAAAAAAGCCATTTACAGAAGAGTCTTTATATAATGTCTTATCAAAATATAAGAAGCCATAATATATACTCGTAGGTAAAAGAGTTGATGTATAACACGCTGATTTGGATTTGTAAGTTAGTTTTTTAAAAAGGCCAAGCTGCTGTGGTCATCCAAAACCAGTATTTGATGTCTGATCTTTTTGAGTCACAACAACAGAAGTGATGTGTGCTGAAAGGAACCACGGTAATCCGTCTGTAGAAAAAACTGAACCCGTTTTATAAACTGCTCCGTCTCTAATAATAGGAAAGGCAATGAGTCCCTTTTCACCTGCTTTATCAGAACAAGTTAGAGAATTATTAGTGTATTTGTCTTGCACAAAACCACCGTCATTAAAATGGGTATCAGTTGAAGTAAAGACAAAGCCAGGACTTTGATTCCAAGTAGTTTTGCCACCGGTTGTATAATAGAGAGTTCCGCCTCTCTAGGTCAGCCTTGATGGTTAATTAATTTATAGTTTGAGTTCAATGAGTTGGACGTCTAAAACCGAATCATTCGGAGGGTGGTTTGCCAAAAATATGTGCGGATGGAATTAACTAAAATGTATTGATAGTAGAAATTTTTAATTTCCCGTATTTATGGGCGATGCTTATAGCTCCATTACCAAAAATCACTCTATCTTTATCACAACCAGTGGGTTTGAAACTATCTTCGAGAAGCTGCGCTCGCAGCTTCTGTGTAAAAATACGATTAAAAAAAAGTGTGAAAAAAGACATATTTGTTATGACTTGTTTATCACCATTTTCAAATTCAACGGAGATAGGAAAGCTGATCAATTTAGCAACTTTCTTACCTTTATTTCGAAGAGTGTAGTCTTTCAATTTTTCAATAAAGGGAGAAAGCCGGGAATCACTTATTTTTGGATTGCAAAAAAAAGGCTCCGAAACAGAGTTAGTAACCACAGCATTTTGGGCAAAAAGGCCAAATGACATTAAAGCAGCAAAAAATATGACTGTAGTTTTCATGTAGTACTTCATATCGTGGTTGCCCCAGAAACCTAAGGCGCGCCGCGTTGTTGTATTATTGTATCCATCTGTAAACTGGCTCAACTTGTAAAATTGACCGATTTCACTCCGAATAATTAACCAAGAATGCGGCTGATTCAGCGAGTTTTGTCACCCTCTTATTATAAGAACGAGTCATAGAAATATCTTTATGCCCAACAAAGTCAGCTACCTTATCAATGGAAACTCCGCTCTCAAGAAGATTCCCAATAACTGTGGCCCTGGCACTATGAACACTTATACTACCCTTCACGCCAGATAGTTTTGCATATTTTTTAATAATGTAGTTGAGTGAGCTCGGTTTTAATTTTTTATTGAGGTTTCCGTTTTTGGGGTTCTTAGTTGGCCTAAATATATAATCTGAAAGCGCCATACTATAACCATTTTTCTGACACCAATCAAAATATTCACCCAATTCAGAAAGTACATTACTGCTAAGTGGAGTCACTATTGAAACTCCACCTTTGGCGATATATTTAATGACGCTAAATTTGTTTTCATAACAAAAGTTTTTGAATTTTAAACTGACAACTTCAGAGTGCCTCATCCCGGTCGAAAATAATACTCTCAGCACTGCACGGTGCATGAGCCCTGGGCCATGTGAGATGTCAATACAGTCAAAAAGAGAGGTAACTTGATCATTAGATAGATCGGAGGTTTTAACTTCTTTTTTTATCTTAAATCTTCGAATTCTTTTTGTAGGAATATCTTCAACATATCCGTGTTCAAAAAGATAGCTGTAGAAGGCCCCTAAGCATGACAGCTTGCGATTTATAGTTGATTGACTAAAACCACTAACACTACCCTGCCCTTTCTGGCAGAGATACTCTTTGAAGGCAACGACATGAGAGTGAGAGCATGTAAATTCATTTTGAGCTGAAAAGTTATCTCTTAAAAATGCCAGAAACTCTTTTAAGTCCCTTTGATAAGCAGACCTTGTATGCACTGACCTATAATTGGCAAGAAAGCCATAATAAATTTTTTCTCGGTCATGGCCACCTTGTGAGTTCGCCACTGATCTTTTTAAACGCGAATCGATGCTCTTCAAAGAACGCTCTCATTTGGTGCAAACCCCATAGCAAACTCTAGGGTTTTCATCTCGCAGTTAGATAGAAAATCTGAATACTGGGAGATCTCAATGTGGAGTAGGGATATGAGAAGTCTTATCTCTGAGGATTTCTTATAAATATCATCAAGCAGTAGTTGATTGGTTTCGAATTTTTCAGCTTTTTTAAACCTTGAAGAGTACTTTTTAATTTCAAAGTCAAGACTACCAATTTGAGTTTTTACCACTGCTACCTGCTTTTGTTCCCTAAGCGTATAGTCTTCATACTTATCGATCAAAAATCGAACCTTTGAGCCTACTCCCTTACCAAATGTAAATTTTTTTAAAATAGCAATATACTTGGGCGATAGCTTCATCCCTACAAAACGTACTTTTTCCTCACTGGCCTTTTTGGGGCGTCCCGGACCATGACTTTTGAAGCTAGGGGCCACAGGATCAACATGAATGCTGAGATCTTTTTCAAAAAAATCATCAATAAAGTGACCTACCTGAATTTGATCTTTTCTCTTTTTATCAAATTTCTTTGTAAGGAAAACCTGTTTGTACTCTGTCTCATCACCTGTGGAGTCAGAATGAATTGGCCCAGCCTCTAATTCACTTATTCTGGGGCCTTTTAATTTTCGAAACTCTTTGAGTCCCTGTTCACTAATATCCATGCACTATTTTAGACCGGATTAGGACAGTAGCGCAAAACCCGCCCCAGTAGCCGCGGAGCATTCTTGTTCATGATAATTCTCAGCATATCGCCGAAGTGGAAAAAAATTAACCCAAATTAATAGCACTACCAGCTACTATATTAGTATGAAAAAATCTGCCCTAAATTTTGTAAATTTCGATAATTTCTGTTTACTGCTCTTATTGGGCCTATACGCTTCGTGTGCAAAACACAGTGAAGTAACAATTAAAGATGGCATTGCAAATGTTTTTATAGAGAACGCCGAAATTATCAAGGCCAAAGAAAAACCCTGGAGTAGCTTGAAGGGCGGCTTTAATCGAAAAATCTCCAGAGGATTATTTATTCAATTTCGTATTCCAAGACTCAAAAGAGATGACCTCAAAAAACTAGCTGAAGAATTCCATGTAGACTCATGGATAATCGAAACTGAAAAAATTATCAAAGGACACCGCGCTCGAGTGGGCACCATTTATATTCCACTTTTCACAAACCGAGGTTACAGGGGAAAAATTAAAATCAGGCCAAATGAAGTGGAAAGGGCAAACTTACAAGTTAATTACCGTGCCGCGAGTGTTGCCCCCTCACATACAAGGTTCAAATGCCCACCCTATGGCCACCGAAAGAAAATTGAAAATATCGAAATAAGGGATATTTCTTTTAACCAACCTGGAAAAATAACCTTATCTGTATTTTATAAAAAAGATTACTATAACCACAGAGTTGAAAAATTCACGCTAGGTCCCAACCCTTTCAATGGAGGAGATGTCCTAATTGGTGAATACCGATTTAAAATTGCTATGTACTCAAGCAGTAAGAAAAAAATACTAAGTAACTACCACTATTTCCCTCAGCAAGTTGAAGTGACGAGAGAAAAAGATGTGCATATAGATAACTGCATGATGGATCAAAACAATGCAGACGATCTAATTATCAAGAAGAAGAGGTTCAAATGGAAGAGGTAGGATCAAAAGAGAGCTTGTTTGTAATACCAGACTGCCCTCTTGGATGTAGCATAAACAGTGAATCATCTTTTGGGTTTGAACAAAAAATTGCGGTTTTAAAAATGCTCGAATCAATGCCATTTAGCTGGACCCAAAATCCTACGATTGTTAGCTCTCTTGAGAGCTTATTGCAACTCCCGAATGAAATGAAACACTATACAAGTCGTAATATTAGTGAAGAATATTTAAAAGGTCTAAAGAAAGAAAATCAAAGCCCTAGAGCAGCTGGAAAAGTGAGCCTCAGCCTGACAGATGGAGGAATAAGAAAGAATCTTGATTTAGATAGTGACCTAGATTCCCGCTTACCAAATTTTTTTTCAACTGGAGCTGAGAAGTATACTGCTTATAAAATCGCCTACATTTTTTGCATTTCCAATACAAAAAATGATTTAGAGAAAATTAAATTCCTCCATGAATTAAGAGAGCTTTTGAAACTTGATATCACTGGATGTGAGAGAATTTCCGATGCTATTCTCTCTCTTCATGACGATCCTGTTTTCAAAACTGTTGAATATACTGAAAAAGAAAGGCGAATGCTCTTTTCCCTCGGTGTACAAATCGAATATCAGCACGACAAAAAAATAACGAATGAAGAGGCCAAGTTTTTAAAAGAACTTTCTGACTTTTTAGGTCTTGAACTCCCTCAATCGAGCTATTGGGAGATTTATCTTCAAAGAAGTTTAATTTTTCATCAAAACCAAATTGCCCATTTAGCTTTTACTAAAGACGAGCTTCACCGCTTTTCAATTTTATACAGCAAGCTTACACACAAATTCAAAGACATCAAAAAAGATGATGAAATCGTAACATTCATTGAACAGACCCTTGTGCATATACCGCATGAAGAAGAAGAATCTGAGGAAAACCACATTCATATAAATAAATCTAGATTAAATTGTTTTTGGTTATTTCTATCCCTTCACTACACTTTTGGAGACGAGGCCCAAGATGATGTTAAGCAGTTCTCACACAACACCTGCAAATGTGAGTGGGGCGATGACGCCTCAACTTCAAAATTAGAAATTCAAACAATTTTCTTACTATACCTTGATTTTCTCTATCTATGTTTTGAAAAAAATATCACAGTCCCGAGTTATATATGTGAATATGTAAAAGAACACACTAGCAGAGCCAGTGACTTCAATGCTGATCGCCTAATGGGGCTAATCGGAATTTGGAAGAACCTACTAGAATCAAGAAACACTGAAAATAAGGACTATAGTTTATTTTTTAAAGGCCTTTTAAAATCCTTAGGCCTTCACAAGACCATATCATCTGAATTATTTCAAAAAACAATGGGTGATCACGAGCTAAAGAAAAACTCTTTCTTCTTCCTTCTTATGAATGAAGTTAAAGAAATTATTGAGAATGGCTGTGAGGATGGAAAATGTGCAGTTCTTTTAGACAATATGCTTCAATTTTTTGACTCTGAGGTAAAACTTCCTGTTGGCCTCAAATACACAGTCCTTCGAATCCTGGCCCTGGCAGTTGCAGGCACATCAGAGCACTACAAAATAAGAATTAATGGTTATTCAACAAAAGGCGTTGTTGCTACCATGAATCCAAGTATTGCTTCTATTTTCAATAAATGGATAGACAAACTCCATATTGAAGACGATGTGCTGAGAAAAACTTTTTATAAAATAGCATTAGACCGAGGTGTTTTAATTCTATTTAACGAAAGAATTGACTACTCCAATTGGGGCTAACTTTTTTAATTGATGCTGCCTCTCATATAGGTTTTAAACTCTTCTAGGTAATTGGGAAACCCTTTACCGGCGTACCAGTGTAAATTTGCTGGCACTTGTGAGAATTCGTAGAGCATAAAAACAGGTCCTTTTAATCCCAAATTCTTTAATAGTACAGGGTCATCTACCCACACTAAATTTGGTGGTCTGATATCAGTAGAGAATCCACTGCCACTAAACTCACCACCATCTGCCAGAGCTTGTCTGGCCTTGGCCCCACCGGGTACATTTTCATCTACAGCTGTTACCCAAGAAAATATATCCTTTAATCCTTTTTCGATGTCTGGAGGAAGTGTGTCTCCATAAAGCTTTGCCAAATCTTTAAGAGACTTACCTGGGACTTTTCCTTTTAAAAGAATTGTCCCTTCTGTCGTATCGAGTGTTCTTAGTATGGGAGCTACTGGAATAAAATCTTCTGGCCAATCAGCTGGATAGTGATCCGATCTTGATACCGGTGCACGAAGTGAGACTAAGTCATCATAGAGCTTGGCCTCAGCTGGGTTTGCTGAGTGTGCATAAACGGCCAAGTTAACGGCTTCTTGGTATTTATCATTGTGAGGCATTTTGGCGACAACTTCAAACCCTGTATCCATCAAACCTTCACGCACAAGCCCATCAACAGCTTCAAGGTCATAAACGCTTCCAAAAAATCCAGAACCCAGCTTATCCCCCATGGCCAATTTTATTTTCTCACCACTTTCTAGTGTAAACTCGTGAACCCCATATTCATGAGATTTCATTTGGGCCACAACAAGATCTTCTCCCTTTATCATCATAAGGGCCACACAGTGCTGTAAAATACCTGCCTCAATATTAGAATTTATCATTAAGAAAAATAGGAGTGTGAGCCTAACCGCCCTTACAAGCGGTGACAATTTCATCGTAGGCCCTTCGAGATTTACCTGGAGTTGATATCAATTCATAGACATGATCCCAGTACTTGGGACTTGCCAAATCACCATTTTGTCCTCTAATAAACATCGCAACAGTTCTTTCCGCAAAGACTTCATCTACTGACTTCCCGGCCAAAAGAGGATCGGTTTCTATGGCGCGAGCAATTGCATCTGGGTCAAAAAATTCATCTAGCTTAGTAAGGTCGGCTGCTTGTGGATCAGCTTTTGTGGCAAGGGCCATTAGTTTTTGAAAACCTATTGGGTCAGCTAGATCTCCCATGAATAGATCAAGGTTTTTGCCGAGAGATTTAGCAGCATCTGGAGAGAGATTAAATGCCTCGGCCAGATACCTCACCCTCAATGCCTCATCTGCTGGAAGATCATTTAGATCAATTTTTCCAATTACACTCATCATACTTTTAAAATATTGATCATTTAAAAGCCCTGTCGCCATTTCTGGATTTCCAGGATTAGCTCTTTGCATTGTTTGTAAAAATTCTATAAAATTTTTCTCTAAATCTTCATCACTTATATGCCTTAAATGTGTCCCATTTTTTATGGCTTCCATTTCCCTTGCCAACACAAGAGCATCCCAAGCCTTGGTGACCTCTGACGTTTTGACACCTCTCAAGCTTGGAAGTGCTCCTGCTACAGCACTCTGGGCCCTCACAGTTCTCATGGCCTTGGGAAAATGTCTCATAACCTTGGCCACATCAATGCCCGCTCCAATTATATCTACAGCTGCTCCACCAATTTCGGCAACGGCAGCAAATTGAAACCAAAATCTTGCCGAATTATATGCACTACCTTCAGTAGTTAAATCCTCTGCGCTACAAGATCCTGCTTGAACGCAGGCCCTAACAAAAGCAAGATCCGTACCGGCCTTGGCTTTCTCTGTATAATCATAATAAAGAAGAGGCGCGCACATGGCTCCACCAATTCCCATAGCACCCATAAAAGAAACTCCACCAGTTGGCACAGCTAAGGCGACACCGCCGACACCAATGGCCAGACACCCCAGAGCTGCAGCTCCCATCCCCATACCTGTGGCCATCCCCTTTAGTCCAACGGCTGAGGCCATGCACTCTTCCATTCCATCAAAGTAGTGATTGCCGTGTTTAACAGTGGCCTTTACAAGACCAGTCATTTTACCTGCTGTTAAACAAGATATTTTACCTTTAGCTTTATTTCTATCACAACTCATAGTCGCATTTGGCTTTTGCTTGTAACAAGGGTCCCAGGGGTTTCTGGCACTACACATTCCTGCAATAATCTGCGTCCACTTCTGTTTTTTCTTTTCTGCTTCTTCTTGGATTGAAGGATAACCCGCAATCCCTTCAGCATATATTTTTTGAACAGCAGGTTCGTTAAAAATTTCAGAAAGGGGTCCTTTCACTCTTTCATCAAATAGATCAGAATCATAGCCCACCCACTCATGTGGATTCATACCTGCCCCAGCAATTTGTTCACCAAGCTTTTCAGAAACAGAATTTAAAAACTCTCTTCCCTCACCGGCTGAAAACTCTTTAGACTTCATGACTTTTTCACCTTCGGCCATATAGTCCACTTGGGCGTTGTACTCAGGAAATACATTTTCTCTTAATGCAATCGCCCCTTGAAGCTCAGTATAGTACTTACTCATTCTTTCCATTTCAGTGTGCGGTATTGGGCAATAGCCATACTTAAGCCGCCAAGAGGTAGCCATACCTTCCCCCACTGCGGTTGAGGCTGAGCTAATACTCTCTTGTGTCTGTCTTTCAGCAAGTTCTCGAACTTCCCTTTCTTCATCTGTTTCATCCTCATCAACCGAATCTGATACTAGCCATGCTCCGGCGCTGGCTGCTGCGCCAGTTACACCAGCCACTACATCACCTGCAGTGGAAGCCGACCAGTTGTCAAGGCGACAGGCCCTGCCAAGAGTAGAGACTTTGAAATCTTCTATTTCAGATGCTTTATCAACAATATCTTTTAAACTCCAAGTTGAAAGATGCTTATAAGGAGTATTGGCAAGAGGAAAACCAAGTCTATGTTCATAGTTTTTTTCTGTGATCTTAGGCTGAGTATTATCCAGTAATGCCTTTTTTGGAGTTTTTAATGCCTGGAGTAGCGCCCGTTTAAGATGTGCACTCGGGTAGCTATGGTAATTCTTTTGAAACTGAGTATGTGCATCCTCAGTAGGGAGTCCATCTAGATCATTAAATACATCGGTGTACCAACCACACCCTCTAGATTCTCGTTCTTCCTCTGGACAAATACAATCATCATTGAGTCTTTCAATGTCAGCTAACACTGGCGAGCTACCAAACATCATAATATAGTTTTTATAAAATTCTGTAATACCATTTAGCGCCAAGGTATTACAAAATAGCATCTCCCTGGAGCCAGTTTGATTATTTAAAATCCTAGCTACAGATTGATAAGGAGATCCAATACTCTGTGCTAAGCATGCACCGTATTGATGTCCTGTTGGTAGAGCATCAATATCAGGACACCTAAGAAAAGAATCGTGAACTTCAGTATTGTCTTCAAGTGCTGCTTGAGAAGGTATGTCACTCTCATCACGGTAACGTCTTCCCGGTGCTGGGTAGTCCATCAAGTCAGGTCTAAGCGATGTTACGATTCCTTGAATGTCTCCATTACTCTCAAATGATATGCCATCACTAGGATCAAGGTCCATGACATCACCAAGGACGTAGTCCTTGTAACGATCAAAATCTCTTTCTAAGTCTCTCTTGTTATTGGCAAGCCCATGAAACTTTTTATATTCCTGGGCACGGAACAGACAATCTTCTTCTTTTTCAACATCAGTGAGTGGTGTGGTCACACCCATTGATATTATAGTTCCACTGGCAGTCATTGTAGGAAGACTCGTTCTCGCCACCCGCATTCTAGGGGCCAAACCATTTTGTGGGGATAGTTTTTCACATTCTTTTTCTATATAATGCTGGGCCACAGTGGGAGAGATCGTCATTTGACCTCTAAGATATCGTTTTAAAATTCCACCATGCATTTCTGCTTTTTCTCTTAAAAACTCTTCTGTCTCTTTTCGGTCATACTCGGTAGCTTTTGGAGGACTTGCCACTGACTGTGCCATACATTGGGTAAAGTCCCCCATTGTCGTGGGCCTTGAACCCAGCTCACCTGCAACGACAAAACTTTGGCAATGAGCAATTGATTTTTGCAAATAAAAATTTGATGATGCTTTCTCATCAATGGAAGTTAAAACAAAATCAACGCTCACTTCTGTTTTCGCTGCCGCTGCCACTTTTGTTTCATACTCCCCAACACCTACGCCACCTGACCGTGCTTGGTATAAACGTCTTGGACTTGGACTCGGGTTGATATTGCTATCAAATGCAGGAAGAAAATAAATCCCCGGAGGCTTTTCGCCAGAGCTAACACCTTCCAGAGCAGAAACTGCATCGCCTAGAGAAAATGTTATCAGTGGTTCAGCACCTGAACTACTCTCTGCAATTACATCATTATTATCATATCTAGAACTGTAATAACTCTCTGGAGCAGAAAAAACTGACAGTGATACAAATATAAAAAATAAAAGAATTGATGTTCTAATAATAAATTACCTCTCGCTAAGAGAAGTCTCGGTAACTCATCATTATTATATGAATAAAAATAGCTCTATAAAATTTGTTGCAAGCGTTTTATTCCCTAGTTTAATAAGGAAGTTGCTAAAGTGGAGTGAAAGAGTACTGTTCTCTAGAACTTTGAAAGGTCATCCTGGAGTCACTATGGCCATTTACATAGGGAATGTGTTTCTTGTGTAGCGAAGCTACGCGGCGCGCATCTCTTTTTCCCTTACACAAATCTATTAAGTAACTGAGTAATCTTTTCAAACTTTGTGTTTACTTTGCCATGATATTACCGCTGTGAAAGATTCCTCGTAGTCAGTGTTTAACCACTTTCTAAAAAAACCTTTCAAATCTAAACCTATGGGAGCCCCCAATGAAAAAAGCATTTTTAACCTTTTTACTTGTGAGTACAGCTAGCATTGCTTCAGCTAATACTGTTGTCCTCGATAGCAGTGTCGGATCACTCGGAAATATCTCTAAAGCCTCAGGCGACGGAGTTATTGAACTTGTAAGAACAGCATCAACACCTAAAGAAGTTAAACTCAACTTCTCAATCGACTACCTTGTTAACAAGTGTGTTGCTTGGGACACAGTACGAAGGGTTATCCCTGGATACTATAGAAGAGTTTGTAGACGCTATCGCTACGTTCCAGTTGGTGGTGGTCATGGCGGTGGACACGGTGGCGGACACGGTGGTGGTCACGGCGGATATCACAAACCAAGACCAAAAAGAAGAGTCTGTGCTAGATGGGGTCAACAGTGGGTTCCAGAGAGATATACCTACACTCAAGTTTGTGCCAGAACAAAAGATTTTCAGTACACAGCTCAAAAAGACATGAAAATTAAATTTAAAAAAGTAGCTTCACTATCAGGTGATGAAGAAGAAGTATTCTCAGTAAAGCTCACCCCTAAAGGTAGCTACAGCCAAAAATCTTACTTAAATTTCAAAGCACTCAATACAATTGAAAACTACGAAATTAAGTACGATACAGATTCAGAAAATGATCACAGCGTAAAAATTAAAAGAATGAAATAGTTTAAATCAATTGGCAGCAAGGATCCTTGCTGCCTTTTTTTATCAAAAGAAATCCAGCTCACAATATCCGACAAAAAACGCTTTAGAGCATATCTCCTTATATCTATAAAATAATGGTGTTGTTGATAGGGCCCATGATTTTGATAGTGTCAAAATTGCACTTCTTACATTGTGAATCTATGAATTTTGCACCAATTTTGGAAAAGTTCTTACATCTGCAGTAAGAATTAGATAGTTAGCTCACTTTGAGTTTTTCGCATCCTTTACCTCAGCTCAGTAAAAGTTTATCAATTTTATCGAGCTTTCAAATATTTAAAATAGGAAAATAAGAATGAAAAAACAATTTGTGCTAATCAGAAACTTATTTACACTTGCCCTTGTCTCGACCTCAATCAATGCATTTGCCGCGACTGCAACTTCTACAACTGCAGCCCCATCATTTAAGGACAGTTTAGATCTCAAATTTTATGCTACGACTGAACAAATGAAAGGTGAAAAAAAGCAGGAAAAAGGAGCTTACGAAACGACAGGCTTCGTAAACGTATTAGAAAGTACCTTTGGCTACGCTTTAACAAAATCTGACTACCTAGAGTTATATGGAGCCGTCACTTATACAGTTAATAATGACGATGATAATGAATTCCAGCCAGACTCAACTCAATTCAAATACAAAAGAAAAAATATTCTTACAGAAGATAAGCACGGTGTTGGTCTCAGCGCAGACATTAGAAGTTTTCACCTATTAAGTGATGAAAGCAGAGATGCCTTGTCTTGGAATGGAGCTATAGTTCCAAACCTTTCTCTTTCAAGAAAAGTAACTTCCTGGCTAAGTGTTTATACAACTCTTAGGTACTATATGTACTATAGAACAAAGGCCACAGTTGGAACTTCAAAAAACCAATTCAGAGTTTATTTAACTCCGTCTTTTACCATCACTGACAAATTGTCAGCTGGTACAATGTTCAAATACAAGCACACTGATAGAGTGGGAAAAGCAGCACCAGGAAAGCACGATCAATCTGATTCACTGCAATTCATTCCAAGTGTAGCTTACGATGTTGCAAAAAATGCAAATATTGAGCTTTATGCTGATGCAACTCTTATGAAGTCTTACGATGATGAAACAATATCAAAAACAGCTGGAGACGATTTCGTTATAGGCGCGACTCTATCTCTGACTGCCTTCTAAGTGGCGACTTAGAATTCTACTCAACTTTGGGCCGGTGCTAAATGCGCCGGCTTGTCTTTTTTAATTTGTTATACCAATTACGTAAATAAAATATTGATTTCAACCCTTCTTCAGCAGTAACGCTCAAAACGGCTCTGTCGAATTACTTTAGGCAAGTAGCTCCATCTTCTTATTTATCAAGGATACTTTACTTTTGAGAGTTTTGGCTTCACATAGTCGTAGGGCTTAGAATAGCAAAGATCTTGAGAATTCTTTACAACCTTAACTTTGAAACCGAGTAAACAACCTTTCTTACTAAATTTCTTTGGTTTTAAAGGGTCCTTACATTTATCCGCACCAAAACTATTCTCATGGCCCTTATCCCAAACCTTTGGAAATTGACATATTGCTGGAGGTCCCTTATTTTCCTTTAATGTTTTTTCGCAATAAAATTTACTAGATTTTTTTAAAGTAGTTTTTTCTCCTTTAAGTTTGTAACCTTTAGGACAAGTCATCTTGTAAAATTGACGATAGTTAGAGGCTACTGCCTGCCCTAAAAATACAGATCCAAGCATTATTGTAAAAATTATGGTCTTCATTGTTCACTCTCTTGTCCCAGGTTTATATGAAGTATATCGGACGACTCTAACCAACCTTAAGTATTTAAGCAAAATTTAATATATCTCAAGTATTAGAGACTTCGCTCACTAAATCCCTTTTTCGGCAGTAACGCTCAAAACCCTTTCCAGCACAGGATTTCACATTTTCAAAATTCCCGATACAACTACCCAAGCATCAGAGGAGTATAATCATCTTTTCTCATTTAAATCAGGATGATTTATGCCAGCAACCCCTCGCTTAGATGGGGTATTAGGCTTTTATAGCGCTTAAAAATGAATCTCTCAAAATATTAAGTATAACGAGAGGATTGCCTTTTAAATTCTCTAAACAATAGGGCACCCAGGAATGACCGTAGGGGATATAGGTTCTAATAGGCTCATGGCGAAGGTCGGCAAATTTGATGATTTGATAAGAGGGAAGCCCATAGAGCAGTTCTATTTCGTACTTTGAATTTGATTTCAATATTTCGATTGAATCTTTAAGAAGCTTAAAGTCGTGGGTAGCAACTCGAACAAGTATGTCTTGCTTTGATAATAGTGAGATTAAGCTAAGAAAATTCTTGTTGGTATCAATATCCACATAGCTGGGATCTTCCCATTGGCCTTTAATAACTCTGCAAACAATACCATTGCGGCTGGCCCACATAGCATCCTTTTCACTTCTGGCCCATCTGGCAGGAAGTGAAATACTAACAGATTTTACACCCGCTTGTTTACAGTAGAGGGCAACTTCTAGGTTTTTATCGGCAGTATCTATGTCAAGTGAATCAAAATGAATTGCAACACCACATTCAACTGCCTTGTGGATAATTTTGTCCATCAACTCATAGTTGTATTTAATTGAAGGTACTTTAATAGAAATATAGGATCCATTTTCATTGTGTTTTATGGCCTCAATAGATTCTAGGTATTGATCAACAATGGTTTCAATACTATCATCATCACCATCCCAGTAACCTATAGTATTATTTGCATTTCGATTAATTGCACCTTGAGCAAGCAAAAGAGTTTCGCCGGCAATATATTTTCCCGCAGCCTTATTAATAAGAAAGTGGTAAATGGGTCTTAATTTATTTTTTAGTGCTTTTAGCATTTTTGTTCCTGGCATCTCTTAGCTTCCCAGCGAGAAATTTAAATCCATCAATTGCAAAAAGTCCCATGCCTCTAAGAGAATAGGGATAAACTTTTATTCTTAAATTATCTCTTTCATTTTTGGTCCACCTCTTAGTCCAAGCAGAAGGGTTCCCAAGAAACTCGTAAGACCTCAGTTTTTTATCAAATGCATATTGAAAAGTATGGTTCATCAGAATCTGTCCAGGAGAACAATTTCTGTAATTTTCATTATAGCCAATTTTAAGAAGCCAAAATCTTTTTCCTCGTTCGAGGGCGATTTGCATCGCCACTGCCTTGCCAGAGATTTTGAGTAATCCTATTTTAAGTGAACCACTTTTAGCTGCTTTAAGAGCGAAGGTTTTGTAAAAAGATCCTATTATTTGATCCTTTTTTAGTGAGCTTTCACACTCCCCTTTCCAGTTTGCCGATTCTATTTCAAGACACTGATCCCATAGCGGGTTAAACTCTTTCTCACTATCTGGAGTATGTAATTCAAAATCTACTTCTCCCATGGCATCAGCCTTTCTTTGGGCACGCCTGAGATCTCGTTTTAAACTTGAAGAAAGTGGATCTTCTTTTGATATTTCGATAAAAGGACAAGTTTGCTCTTTGCTAACATAGACAATCCCTTTTCCTTTATATGATTTTTTTATGGCCGAATGAAGAGGTGAAGTCAAAGGGACTCGGTTTAAAAGAAGAGGCCTATTATTATTAGAGAGGTCACTTACTAACTCTCTGAGTGCCTTAGAATTTGCGTAACAAAAATCAATGGGCTCACCATGCTCACCACTGCCAATTAACTCAAGCGGTGAAAAAAAACCTGGCGCTTTTACCAGTGGAGCCAAGGCCATTATTTTATCATCTTCTGTAGTATATTCTAGGTAAGGTTTTTTTCCTGATGAAAGATTTTCAAAAGAAGATAAAAGCCACTCAAACTCACCCATTGGGAGATCAAGGCTAGTTTTTAAACTATTCCATTGAGGTGCTGATCGTAAGATTTCATCTATGGATGTCATGAGCATCATGTGTGACAAATTTATTCCCCTTTAGATTTTTCGATAACCAAAAATTAACCAAGACGCTCCAATATGTCATCGGGGTGTGTAATATCTTCTAAAAAACAGGCCTTTGATTTTGAGGAGTTAGGAGCGAGGTTTATTCAAAAATAAGCACTAATCAAGGTAACTTTTACAGGCTGATCTGGCTAAAGCCTGCCAGAAAAAGTAAAACTTCTTATGCTCAAAAAGACAGAATTAATTGTAGCACTTACCATGGCGTGTTTGACTGCAAAAGCAGAGGCCAATATCCATCTTAATTTGTATGGGTCCACTATTAGTGAAAGAAACTGGGTTTGGGGAAGCAGTTACTATCAAAAAATTGATGGGCTAAAAAGCACACTCTATCCAACAGCACTGACATTTTTGTCAAAAAATACCAGTTTAGCATTTACTCCAGCTATTTTTCAGCGCTACCTTGCCCACGGCAAAGATCTGTCGGGAATAGAAAATATAGCAGTAGAGGGCAGAGTGAAAAGTAAGCTAAATTCTATCTCAGTAGAACAGGCCATAATTCTTGTTTCCGCCACTCATAAAGAAATGCTGAAAGAGACTAGAAAACAAGCTGAGTTAGGTTACGAGCTTAAATTAGAGAGCAGAGAATTTGGTCTTGTAACTCCCTTTTTCAAGGGTAGGTACTCCTACCTAGTAAGAGATGATATAACCTACGGTGACACTATATTTGAGCTGAAATCCACTTCTGGAGCTAGATTTGATGCCACTGAAAGCCTTTCTTTAACTCTGAACGCAAGCTGGCTTGAGTCCCTTTATCACAAATCAAATAACCGAGATGACTCTGTCGGCGCCAGTATCAGTTTGGATATTGTTAGTGGAGGAAACTTCACCATTTCACCATATATCGAATACAGTTCACTCATTCGCTCACGTGATAATCGCAAACTTTTTACCACCCATCCAGACGATTCCCTTGAAATCGGCTTAGGTCTTAACTACTTTATTTTTTAGAGTTGATAAAATTTTTGAAAAATTCGCCAAATGACTGAGACATCACATGATTTTTTTCCAAAAGGGACGGTACCCATAGAGAATCATAAACCCAGGCCACATGATGACCACCATTTTCTTCGAAAACTTTTAACAGCGGATAGGCATAGCTATCTTTGTCTCCGTAGAGTTTAGCAAGTTTTGGATTTTGACTAAACCCCCACTCACTTAAAATCACAGGATGATTTTTGAGTAGTGGTAAGTATTTGGTATTAAAATTCGCACTCTTCCATTCATTTGGATATATATGAACAGAATACAGCACCCCTTTTTCATCAAGTGGTGAATTATTTACTTCAACTGAGAGTGTGTTCCATCTTGGACTTCCCACGATTACAATTGCCTCTGGATTTGATTTTCTTATGATTTTAATTATTGGTCTTGCAATTTGGTCCTTATATTGTTCCCAGTTGTGAGGAGTTGTGGCCTCATTAAATGCCTGATAAATAATATGGGGAAAGCCCGAAAGCTTTGGTGCTAGAATCTTCCAAAATTTATGCGCCTTCTTTTTTACTTTTGTAAAATCTTCAACATAGTGAAGATCTACAATCACATAAATTTTCTTTGTTAAACAATATTCTAAAATAGGAAGCAGGTGATTATTAAAGTAGGCTTTTGGCGAATTTAAAAAACCAGTCCCCTCACTTGACTCCGGCAGTATTGGCAGTCGAATTACATTCACTTTTAAAAGCGAAATAATTTCTTTGACCCTTGAAACAGAGTTAACACCAGGCCTATCCCAAGTTTTTAAATCCAGGTGTTGTGGATCTGCAATGGCAACGCCTCGAAGGGTAACGGTTTCACCATTTTTATTTTTTAAAACTTTCCCATCGAGAGTTAATTTCATACTTGAGCCTGCCCATACGCAGGAGACCATGAATAGTGATAAAAGTGAGAATGTGAAGAATTTAGTCAAAAATTGAATCCTCTTTTGTGACTCCATTATCACCTAGATAATGGCATTTCTTCATTATAAAGATAAGCACTCATAGTCGTAAAATTAAAATCATCGAGTAATTTAATAAATTTAGAACGGTTACTAGAGAGGCCTACGTAGTGACGAAAACTCTTCAAAAGAGGTAATTTCACTCTTGGCTGCTCGGGGTCAAACTCCCAGGGATGAAAATAAAGAACCACATGCCTTTTTTTCAATGCGGCCTTTAAAAAAAGCTTAAAAATAAAGTAAGGCATTAGTCTAAAGTAGCCTCCTCCAGAGATAGGTATTCGAAGACCAAGTATTTCAGCATAATTCATAGGAACTTCAACAATACCTTCAATATTTTTAATATCTCGGCCAAAGTCTCTTACGCCATAATCGGGATGAGAAACTGGATAAATACTAGAATCGTATTTCAAACCGAGCTCTTTTAAACAATCTAGCGCCCACCAAGTTTTTTCTGTAATAGAAAAGCTTGGTGCACGATAACCGCCCACTTTAGAGAATTTTAATTGGTTGTTTATTACATCGACAGACTTGCGCAAATCATTCTTAAAAGTTTGCTGCTCCATTGTATCAATCGTTTGGTGATTATATCCATGAGTTGCCACTTCGTGACCTTCACTTTCAATTTTTTCTACAATTCCTGGACACTTGTCTGCTAGCCATCCCAGCATAAAAAATGTTCCACGAATTTTTCTTTTTTTAAACTCTGCTAAGATAAAATCTAAACCGCGGTTTATTCTAAGCTCATGCTGATCCCAAGTACCATAGGGAATTGATTTTGCCATATTTTTGACGCAAAACCAGTCTTCAACATCGATAGAGATCATGACTTCTTTCATTACACTCACCTATAAATTTTCATATATTCATCTAGTGTTGTTTCAATTGAAAAATAATTTTTGATAAAATCTCTACCTCTTGCAAGAGAGGCTCCATATTTTTCACTATCTTCTGTGTATTCCGAGAGGAGATCAACTAGCATTGATCCATTTTCAAGTGAAAAATAATGTACGTTACTATTTTTAAAAATAGCATGAGGATCAATATCACTCAAAAAACAAGTTAAGCCAGATGCCAGTGCCTCAACCACAGAAATTGGATGCCCTTCAGTAAAAGAACTTGAAATAAAAACCTGAGCATCAACTAAGAAGGGTGACACATTTTCCTGGTGCCCTAAAAATTTTATATTTTGATCCAGTCCTAAGTCTGTTACAGATTTTTTTATTTTTTCCTCATATTCTTGTTCACCTGAACCAATATGCCTGTACTCAAACTCGATGCCTCTTTGCTTAAGGTAATAGAGGCTCTTTATTGTATGTTCGAGGTTTTTCTCAGCAGAAATTCGGCTGACACCAACTAATCTCAATATATTAGAAAAATAAACCGACTCATTCCATGGAAATTTTTCAAGAGCAATTCCATTGTAAATAACTTCAAGGTTTCGAAGTGGAATGACAAATTTTTTTTGAAGTGCTTTTTTTACGCTCTCACTAACGCAAACTATCTTTTTGTAAAATAGAGCAGCAAACTGGAAAAAATAAGTATATTTTTTGTTGGATAAAAAATGGTGTAGCGTATGTTGAGTATGAACTAACTGTATTTTAGGAAATAGTAATTTAAGACGTAGGGCATATTCCATAGGTCCAAAATCATGAGTATGAATAGTACTTATATTCTCTTCTTTGATAATTTTTTTAAGTTTCTTTACTACGCAGCCATCATGACCGGCCTGTTTTTTATAAAAATAAACTTTTCTTCCCTTACGGGCCATCTCCAGAGAGATTCCTTTGGGACCATCCATTTCATAGGCAAAAAAGACTGCCTTATCATTTGCGTAATCAGAAAAAGTTGAAAGTAGCCTTTCAATTCCGCCTAACTCTAAATATTCAACAAGGTGTAGTATTTTCATTTCGCTGTTTTAAAAGTGCCCTTTTCAACACTGTGACCATAAGAGGGTATCAACACTTTTTTGCTCTTCGATTTTTTCTCAATTCGAATATGGCCATCCCCTTTTACATTCAATTCTTTATTAGCTCCCGCCGGTCTAAGTAGTGGTATCTCACCATCAAGTCCAAAATACCTTACCAATTGGTCTCTTCGTGAAATTAATTTTTCAGTAACAAGCACAGCTCCAGCATATCCAATTCCAGAAGTTGAAAAGGAATGAAGAATTTGTTTTTCAGTGAGGCCTGCAATCAAACGAGTGGTCCACTTCAGATCATCAATAGTTAAATACGGAGTTAATTTTTCGAGCCTAAGGGAGCGAAATAAAATTAAATCATCTCGAACTTTCTCGATGGCCTTTTCCTCTGATTCAAAACTACCTAGAGTTTTGCTTTCTGAGCTATCACCAAAGATACTCCAACCAAAACGATTAATTTGTACCTCTATATCAGAAAGATTTTTATAGGGTTCGCTCAATTCATTGAATAACTCAAATTTTGAGGCCTTGAGTGCTTCACGAAGCTCTAGTGGTAAATATCCACCCTCAATCAGATAATCAACTTGAAGATCATGTGGAGCAAGGGAGTCACCGCTGTCAACTAGAACAAAAGACATTTTCCTAGGCTTAGTTTTGTCAGAAACATTTTTAAAGACAACTTTTAGGTTGAATCCAAAATTATCCACATTCCCAAACCAACTATCAATAAGTAAAAGTGCTCGTATTTCTCTTCTGTCTTGATGGGAAAGGCCCGTTCTATTCCAGCTAAAAACACGTGTATACTTTTTAGATCTCTTTTCGAGGTATATTCCATATGTGCGGATAAATTCAATTTTTCCCACATATTGTTCTTTAATCACATAGGATTCTACTGGAGAGCCATAAATATTGATTTTATTGATTTTTGAATGATCCATATACCTATAGACATCAACAGCATCTTCAAACGCTACTTCACTACCATCAACAAGTATCAAGCTTTTATAATAAAGCCTTAAGTCGAAAATATTGAGTTGAATAAGCTTACTCTCAGACAAATTGAATAGCTTAGGATGAAACCTCATTACAATAGAATCGCAATAATATCCTTTATCAGTATTGTAACCCATTGCCTTATAAAGACCGTTTAGACCTGTTTCAATATAAGCTTCCTGTTTATGAAAAAGGGCCCCTTTGGAGTTTTGATATTTCATAGCAAATTTTGCTGAATAACTGTCTTTGTCACGACCTTTTTTGGGGTCATCAAAATATGTGTATAGCTTTACGCCTGGATTTCGTCCCCCACCATACTCTGGAATATTTTTCCTTTCCTTGAAGAAATAAATTCGCTCTTTACTACAGAGCTCATCTCTTTTTTTACCATAATGATATGTCTCTTCAGCCTTCTTTCTTCTATTCCAGAAAACTGAATTTCTTGGATCTCTTTGATCGATAGGTTGATCCGAATCTACTAAATTCAGCGCCTTCCCGTAAGGCCTTGATGCACGAATTCTCAGTGAAAAAGCATTCCAATAGGCATGGCCCTTTCCATAGAAGAATGGGTGATTTGGCCTTGGCCTTTTATCCATATAATAAGGTAGGTGATGAACTAATAGCTCATGTAGTCTAGCAAGTTCAACAATTTGAATTAAAAGCTCGTGTTTTTCATTTTCAATGCTTCGAACAAATGATTCTTTGTAACCACCATCTTTTAAAATTCCTACTCGTACAATAAGCTCATCGAGAACAATTCGTTGCTTTTTATTTAGATGAACATCAAAGTTTTTACGGTCAGTGATTAAAACTTCGTAAAATCTCTTCAAGAAATTTCCTTCTCGCTCTAAACCTGTTAATTTTTTAAGAGTATAAATCTCATATTTGCCATGAGCAACTAGAGGTAAGTTAAATCTTTGTGATTTTAATTTGGAAAGAGCAGCACCATACGATGAATTCAATACAGTAATCAAAACTATTATTAGAACTCTCATTACAGATGATCCAGGTAAAACAGATCTGCTTCAATTCCTAGATCAGATGGTCCAAAAGTAGTGTGCTGTATTTTCTTTCCTCTCGCTGGAATTTTATAAAAACGTACTGACCAACCAGGTTGATCTATATTTACAGCTGGATGTTCTTTACTGCTACCCTTTATCTTTATACTGACACTTTGTGATGCAGGTGACTTATTAACGACAACAACAGTTATCTGCTTTTTATCTTCACCTTTTAAAGAGGCATATACACTGACCCACTTATTTGAATCAACCTCTACATTCAAAATGCTACCAACAAAGTTGTGAGTGAACTGAGCATATAAATCGTAAAGAGGAGTCGTTCTATCATTTTCAATTAAAACCCAAGGTATTTTATATGGATCATAGGTGTTTAGAAATGCTCTACCAAAAAATGAAACTCCAGCGCCTGCAAGTCTTCCAATGATATCGGCCATATAAAGTGGTCTTATGATGGGGTGGTAGCCATAACTTGTATCAAATGAATCTACTGCAAACTCAGAAAGAGCAAGCTTAGCATCTGGATAATACTGTTTCATCCACTTACTCATTCTTCCCAGAATATTTGGAGAAAAATTTCGATATGAGCTAATATCAATTGTATTTGTAAATCCTGGATCATCAAGAACACGAGTGTGATCTAGAATTTGTTGAATTTTCTGTTTTCCATTTTCGTGAGTTATAATACTGTCCACATCAGAAATTTCTGTTCTAAAATTAGGATAGTAGTGAAAACTAGCGTAATCGAGTAGTTTGTAACCTCTTGGATTCAACTTTTTGTCTTTTTCAATTTCAGATAATCGATGAAACATATAGGGAAGAAATTGATCAAACTCATCATTTTTGCCATAGTGACAAGAAATCTGTCCCCAGATATCGGTCCATTCGCAATCTTTGGTCATATTCCCTGTCTGCCAATCATAATAGCTAATGGAGATTTCAGGTCCCCATAGTTTAATATCATTTGCATTTCCACTTATTTCATCTTGCGCCTTCCTCATGGCAAGAGCGTAACTCACATATTTATCAATATATTGGTCAGCAGTAAGAGGCTCTTCAAAGGGATACGTTTCAATATGAGTGTCCATCCACTGCATAGGTTCATTACCCATGCAAAAATGTTTTACCCCTAGCCCTAAGCTGCCATTAAGATGTTTCACCAAATCAGCAGCAAAGCTCTCATCGGCAAAATCTCTAAGTACATAGCCACTTGGTGTTGTCTCGTCTTCTGGTAGTCGTTTTCGAACCGCCCTTCCTAAAAAATTAACTTGGAATATGGGCTCTACATCATTGGCCTTGAAATACCGTGCAAATTCTTCAAAGGAGATACTTTTTTTGGGAACGTCTAAGGGGATATACAAGAATCCATTTTTCCAGTTAAACCCATCGTAAAGGTTTCCACCAATACGAATCATTCCCAGACCAAGGCCCTTCATTACACTTGAGCTTGGATTGGGAACAAAGTTAGAAATCTGGCTGCCATAAAATTTTGAATTGATTTTATGGGCGCCATTTGCAGAACTTAAGTCGACTGAAACCTTAATATCAGCTGCTTCATTGAAGGTTTTAGCCACTGGCGTAAAACCTTCGGATAGAGCAAACACATTACTCGTAAGTAATAGTGAAAACCAAAAACCTCTCATTACTTTTCCTTTTAAATATTACCAAGGTCAAAGATAATCTCTTCACCTTCAAACTCATCAACACCACATGTATTTAACGTGTCATCGTATCCTACACCTAGAGATCCAAATGGATTGTCTGCCATTGGATCAACAACTACAGCAGGGTAATTAGTTCTGTAATAATTTAAAACCCCAGTTCCTACATTTTCATGTGTCCCACAAAGATTGGGTCTATATACATTGTAGTGGTCTTTAAAAAGTGTTTGTTGCTTACCCAAGATAATTGTCTCTCCTGGCTGAATTCTTGTAGTTAAGTTTCTAGAGACAGTTTTTACAGTTCCTTTGGCCACAGATTTCATCGAATTGAATGTTGGCCCCATATCAACTAAATTCATAAGACTTAGACGTAAGAAAAATGATGTTGATTTACTCTTTGTCTCATATACTGAATTAGTCACTTGCTCTGAAACATTGATGACTCTTTCAGTTGAAGTAGTATTATGGATTAGTCCTGTTAGCTTTTCAGTTCTAAATCGTTGAAAGCAATCAAGACTAGTATCTTTCGTTTTTTGGAAGATTAATCTCTTATAAACGCGAAATTCTTTTGATGCTGTTTCTGCTAATTCCCCATCTCTTTCTTTTTTTACAACAATTACAGTATTTACTGCAAATTGAAGATCATCATTTACTGGATAAACTGGAACTTTAAATGAATCTTTCTTTGTTTCAAATGTTTTATACTTTTCAAGGCTAATGTCATTGTATCCATTACTAGAGTAGGTCACTACAAAACTGTCACCTTTTTCAGCACCAAGAATTTTAAATTTCACTTTCTGCTTTTTGTCTGGATTAAATACGGCATTTGGAAATTCACAAAGTGCATCATCATGTCCGTCAACACCGGCATCAATAACTACTTCAATTTCAGCAAAAACATTTTGCGAAATTGTCACTAAGAATAAAAATAGGGTTAATGTTTTCATTTTCTCTCCAACTTTATAAACTAATATTTAAAGGTTCATCAGGTTCTACAAGTATCATTTCGTAATGTGTAAGGTGTTGTATGACTGCTATCTCACCAACCTCTGAAAGAAAGCCACATTTATTGGCCCCATATTTAGAGAATTTTGAGTGAAGTAGAGTTAGCACTTCAACAATGAGCCCTGACTCTTCTTGAAGTAAGACAAATTTTGATTTTGTGAAAAATGCTTTCTTCCAATCCATTGATGTGGAATGAGATTGGCCAATATTGACAAAAAGAGATACCGCAACCCCTTGAGTCAGCGGATTTGCTAAGGAAAAAATATCCTTTGTGTTTGGAATAGGATTAAAGTAACTAAGAAGCCCTCCTTGTCCACCTGCTGAATCAAAGGAATCTGCTGTCATTGGCATAAAGCTAACCGGCTGCCCCTGCTCCATTTGAGCAGCAAAATTTATCTGCATTGAGCTTTTGTCTTCTCTTTTTAATTTATCACTTACGTAATCTTGATATGTAATTTCTAAAATCTCATTTGATTGCCTGTTGTCGTACAATTCGGAAACCACTGATACTTCTTCACTAATTAAAGTTGTTAAATCAGGCTTTTCTACTAATATTTCATGGCCTTCTTTAACAAAGGCAAAGGAGAAGGATTTCGTTTGATCTGCATGTTCTCCCTTCACTTGTAGATTGAGTTGAAGATGAGTTACTTCTTCTTTTGATCTTTTAAATTTATTGTTGGGGATTGTAAGCCTGTACAATCTTCCCTCAGCACACATTTTAATACATTTAAATTGAGGGCTCGTATCGTAGTGCAGTTTTCTAATCTTACTTTTTCTCTGCGAAAATTGATAGGCTCCAATTGATTTGATTTGCCCTAACTCATTTAAGTCTTCCCTCGAAAACTTAAGAACTAAATCTACACTATCTTTCAAGTGTGGATAAAGAAAATATGGAGAGCTATTTTGACACTGATCTTTGTCATTTTGTTCACCAAAAATCATAACTTCAACACTAAATGCTGAAGCCGATGTTAAAAGTAATATGGTAATTAATAAATTTTTCATACGTAACTTACCCTCATGGCCTTCTTCACAATTTTTGCGTGAGAGCGGTAGGCCAACATTTTTAAGGCCGTGCTCAGCGCAATCGTTAAGAGAAGTCCCAAAGAATTCCTATGTCTGATATAATATAAATCGTAAACTATCTTTTTTTCTGCAATTGCATCATATTCAGCTGCAATTTGAGCAAGGCCTGTTATGCCTGGTTTTACTAACTCTCTGTACTTGTATCCATAGACACTTTTATTGTAACTATTTGTAAACTCGGGTCTTTCAGGTCTAGGCCCAATCAGATTCATTTCGGATTTAAGTACATTTATTAATTGTGGAATTTCGTCTAAATGTGATTTTCTAAGAAAGCTTCCAAGTGGAGTTATTCTGGGATCACCATTCCACGATAGTACCGCTCCAGTCTTATTTTCAGCACCCACAATCATTGTTCTAAATTTAATGACATCGAATTCTTTTCCACCTTTGCCAACTCTTTTTTGCGTAAAAAAGATGGGCTCACTTGGTGAGCTAATTTTCATTATGAGAGCGATCAAAATGCCAATTGGTAAAAATAGAAAGAAAAGAGTGAAGCTTGCCAAAAATTGGATCACTTCGCCCACCTTAACCAAGGCGTCTTTTTCTAATTTTTTTCCTTCGAGTTCTAGGTAGCTGACATCTTCAATAACTGAAGGGTCGTATAGTGAGATTCCTTCATCATTTCGAAATAATTCATCAAGAGATTCAAAGCCCAACCCTCTCAGGTTTTGTTTTGTGGACTCTCGTTTTCCCCAATTAGCTTGGTTTTTATCCAACATCTTTTTTCCCCAAAAAAAAAGCAATATGTTCGTGTGCCCAATATCTAGACCTTCTAACTCACCTCGTAAAGCCTGTTACAAAATTTACATACCTACCACCCCAACGCCTTGCGTCACCGGAAACTTTACCTATAAATATTTCAGCCTACCTAGTAGGTCCCCAATGATTTTACTAGTTTTGCCTGAAGCTAAAATTGGAAATGGTAATGAACTTAAAAATTGCGTTGATAGCAGCAGTCGCCTGTATAGCGGTCAATACTGGTGTTTACATTGGACTAAAAAGCGTTGAACCGAGATTCAATGTTGAGGCATCTGTCCTTCTAAAAAGGTTTGATCCGCCAGTCATAGATGAAGTTTATGAAATGGCACACAACCGCTGGGTATGGGTGAGAGACGGGCTTGAACTCAAGCACAGGTTAACATCTTTTGTGCGTTTTCAGGCGATCCTTAAGAAATTTGGGAAGGCCTCTGAGACTGAAAAAATACTAAGAAATTTAAAAATTGATTTCACTGGTGGTGACGATAATCGCTACGAGCTTTCTTTTCTCACTCCTGACAAAAGCTTTGGAATTAACCTCCTAGTCTCACTGATGGAACAGCTTGAGCTGTTAGCACAAGAGAAATCAAAAAAAGGTTTAATAGAAATTGAAAAACGGCTAACAAAAGATACTGTTAGCAGGCAACTTGCTGAAAAAATCCGCTATCACAAACTCATTGCGAGAACACAAACGGAAGTTTTAAAACCTGCAACAGCAGGTAGCACTCCGAGCTATCCAAACTACTTACTGATTCATTTACTGGCCAGCTTGATCACTATAGGAATCATACTTTTAGGGGTTCCTTTTTTAAAAAGGAAATTTGAATAAAATGCGAACGCAGCAGCTACTTTTACCGAGTACTTTTGAAAAGGGAGTCATCACTTCCCTGCTGGCACACCTATTTTTAAGTATCTCAAATATTCATATTCACTTCAAGGTCCTTCAAATTGTAAAACCTGAGCTTCTCTTCTTTGTTTCGTCTTTTTCTTTCGCTGGCATTTGGTTTTGCATGGTACGACAATTACCTATTTCAATAACTAAAGGCTATGGAGCACTTTTTTTAGTTATTTCATTTTTTATGCTCATTGATTTTCAATATCCAGCAAATGAGAGCTCTAATTTACTTGCTCTGGGCGAATTTAAAACTTATACAAAAACCATACTTTTAATCCCACTATTTACCTTCTTTTTCAATAACCAGCAAAGGAAAGATCTTTTGATAAAGGTGTTCCGTGTATCCGCAGTAGTCCTTGGAATGGTTTTCATTTATAGGTACCTGGTCCTTGGTGAAGTACGAACCTTTGACTTAAGACCTGTGATTGGTATTAGAATTGGTGACCCCAATTTCTTATCTATGATTTTCTTGATTACTCTTTTCATCGGTCCTCTAAGACAAAAGGCCGTAGCCCCAGTTACAATTTTTGAGTCTTTATTTTTAATACTCTGTCTTTTTATGACTCAGTCGAGAATGGGGATCATTGGACTCTTCATAGGCCTGATTGCATTGTTTGGCAAAAAAATCACTGAAAAACCAGTCTTGCTGGTCTTATTTATTCTTTTAATCATCTCACCCATCTTTCTTAGTGAAGACCTGCAATCGAGGTTCCTAAACATCTTTGATAAATCAAATATGGATCGATTTAAAACTTGGGAGTTAGGTCTAATTTTATTTTCAAAAAATCCAATCTGGGGAGTTGGATTTGACCGGTCTGCTGGATATTTTTTCCAATTAACAGGTTACCCTATGTTTTTATCACAAAATGGGGCCCTCACAATTCATAACACTCCACTTAAGCTTCTTGCTGAAACTGGAGTTATTGGAATTACTATTTTTCTCTATGCTTTTAAACAAATCTTTATTCAGTTAAGACAAACATCTAGGGAATTTCTGCTTCCATTTTTTCTATTCATATTTTGTATTCAATTTATTGGAATTTGGAATAAAGATTTCTTCTTGTTCACAATATTGATTTTCACCATTGTCTCACTTAAAAATAGGAGTCTACTTGAATTTTCAAAAAGTTGAAATCGACAATCCTATTTTAATAAGTCTTTGGCGCTCACTTGATGGTGGTCCTGAAACTTGTGTGTTTCAACAATACGATTTTATTAAAACGTGGTTAGACAATTTCCAAGATAAAACGATAACTCCTTTCATATACCTAGTCTATGAAGGAGATAGTCCGGTAGGGATTCTACCGTTTTATATTCTAAGAACACACCGCTATTTTATCCCTGTTAGTGAACTTCGACTCCTTGGTGACGAAGGTATTGGGTCCAACTACCTCACTGCCTTTCTGGGAAAAATAGACAAGGCAGTGTGGACAGCGTTCAAATCAAAGTATCAATCAAAGTGGTCACTAACTAGATTTAAGATGCTAAGCGCTAGCTTTGCAAAATATTTTGACTATTGCGAACAAGGCCTTTCGCTATCTTTTACAAGCTATGATGGAACTATTTGTCCACGAATTCAAAGGATAGGTGGAATAGATGATTTTCTTTCTCTCACCAAGGGCAAGAAAAGAAATAAATTCAAAAGAATATTAAAAAACTATGATCAAAATAGTGATCTAACAATCCAGTGGGTGAACGACTTCGATAAATTATCACCACTTTGGGAAGATATTACAAGACTTGCGAAATCACGGTTTAAGGATAAAGAAGTAGTTGGTGGTTTTGCAGAAGAAGAATTTGAGAATTTTCACCATCTTTTTTTAAAACGCTCTATTAATAGAAATTGGGTTTTCGCCTTACTCAAGGAAGGTAACCAACTTATAGGGTTTCATTACTACTACCACGACATGGATAGTATTTTTTTCTACCAAGGTGGAATTTCCACTGACCATTATCAACTTTCCCCTGGACTTCTATTACACCTTTTATGCATAAGGCATGCTAAAGAATTTATTGGTCTTGATTCATTTATATATGACTTTCTTGAAGGTGATGAAAGGTACAAGTTTGAATTCACAAAGGAAGTAAACCGACTCTACGAAGTAGTCTCATCAAACAAAAGACTTTGGGAGTTAGCGATCAACCTGAATAAGAAGTTCTCGGCAAGGTCAGTAGGAGGTAGTGATGCGTAATACAATTGTAGATACCATTATTAAGGCTCTCTACTTCCTTGGGCCTTTAAAATGGTACTTAGGTTTAAAAAACTACTTCTCACCTAGAAAATATATTTTAATGTTTCATCGGGTTACAGATGGCAGTAGTCATGGAATGAAGGCCATATCCATAAGTAATGAAAATTTTATTTCAACTATTGAAACCATTTCTGGTCACGGAGACAAAATCGTGGCCATCGAAGAAATAGATAATTTCAAGGCCAAACGAGACCTTGATTTTCACCTCACTTTTGATGATGCTTATAAGGCAATCCTTGACCGTGCATTACCTTATTGTGACCAACGGGAAATTCCCTATTCACTCTTCCCTGTCACCAATTTTCTCGAAAACCCTAAACCATACTGGTGGGATATTTGGGATACGGCCTTAGAGTTGGGCGAATATCAAATTCTTAATTTCTCATTTTTTGAGTATTTTCCAAATGCCGAGCTTACCATTGATCAAAACTTTTCTCACCTTGATTACAATACGCTCAAATCACTGGATGGTGTAACCAGAGAAGAAATGAGCTGTCATATTTTAGACAAGTTAAAGAAAAAGCACGTTGGCATTGACATAGATCAAAGCTTTGGCTGGAATGAGTTAGAAAAGGTTGTAGGCGATAATGTTCATATCGGTTGCCATACTTCCTCACATCAATTTCTACCATATATGGACCACGATCAAACTCTAAGTGATATCAACCAATCGATTTCGAAGCTAGAGACATTTACAGGCGTGGACCTTAAATCCTTTGCTTTTCCTGCAGGACTGTATGACCAAGCTTCTATCAGAGCAGTAAACTGCTTTGATTTTTCCTATAAGTTCTCTACGGAGTGCAAAAGCTTTACTGAAAATGATCAAAACGAAGATAGACTGATCCCTAGATTTAATATTAATGATGAATTTGTTTGCGATAAAAAAGGGCGTTTCTCACCAGCCTATTTTTATTGGAATCTAATTCGAAGGGATCAGCATGGTTGAAAAGCTGGTGAGCCAAAGTAGAAATAAGAAAGCTCTTATTCTTTCAGCTGGAAAGCTGGTTAGCTTTGTACTCACTTTTTTCGTACCCATTTTCTTATCGAGATATCTCTTAGTAGAGGAATACGGCTCTTACAAACAGGTAGTGCTTATTTGGATTCTATCTTACCAGGTATTTGGGCTAGGAATTGATCAAGGCCTTTTCTTTTTCATGAAACAGGCTCCTGAAGATACCCCTATATATGCTCTTAACGTGCTGTTTTTCAATACTGTCTCTGTAGCAATATTAATGGGGATTGGTTTTCTCTTTACTGACCAACTATCTTCATTTCTAGATAACCCAACTATCAAAGATATTTACCCATCATTTTTCTTCTTAGTCTTGGTCTCACTGCCATCACAACATTTTGAACACTACCTTATGGTTCTTGATAAAATTAAACTCAATTTGATCGTGCAAATTGTATCTGAGGTAAGTAAATCTATAATTATTGTAGGATTGTATTACTTCTACAAAGATCTCAAAATCGTAATCCAGGGACTTATCTGTTTCTACTCATTGCGACTTCTAGTACTCATCCTATTTAATGTGAATATGATTAAGCAGATGAATTTAACGAGAAGCTATCAACATATTTTTTCAACACTTAAGGCCCAAATTCGATATGGACTTCCAATTGGGTTTTCAAAAATTTCGGAAGCCTTCCTCAGCTATGACAAATTGATTATTTCTTCTTTCTTTTCACTTCGAACATTTACTATGTATAGTGTTGGCTGCTTTGATATTCCTTTTCTTCCATCCATGGCCAATACCTACTTGGATTTAATGGCCGTAGATATGTTAACCAAAAAAGGAATACATTCAGATGCATTAAAGATTTGGAAAGATGTCATCTCGAAAATTTTTCTAATCCTCATTATTCCGGTGGTATTTCTTTTCTTCTATGCAGATGAGTTCTTTGTACTCATCTTTTCAAAAAAGTATCTCAATAGCTCACCGATTTTCAGACTTTATCTTATTAATTTCATTTTAATCTCAATGAATGCAGAAGTTCTATATCGTGTTTTTAATGAGGGCAAAAAGCTTGCAGCCTTATACGGAACCTATGTTTTCTCAAGTGTTATTGCAGTAAGTATTGGAGCCTATTTGGGCAATATATATTTCTGCCTCATTGGAAAATTCGTTTGCACAATCATGTATTCATTAATGCTTTTAAAAGATGCTAAGGGATTTTTTAAAACCGATTTCAAGGAGCTGCTTCCATGGGGAGAGATGGGTATCACCTTTGCCAGTGTGATTACCGCAGGAATCGTTTCAAGACTCATTGTCACGGCGGCTCCTATCTCAAATGGATTTACCATCTTAGTAATTGGTGGATCGATATTTTCTATTTTAGTAGCAGTGATACTTAATTTCTTAGGTATATTACCAATCGTAAGTTTTTTAAAAAGGAGATATCAAATTGGATAACAAAATTCTATTTATCTCCGGTCTTCAAATCTATCCAGTTGAATCTGGAGGACAAAAAAGAAGCAGCTCAATTTGTGAGTCCCTAACACAATGTGGTTTTGAAGTAACTATTTTCAGCCTTACCGGCCGCAGGGATGCTTACTTAAAGTTAAAAGGTGACACAAAATTCTGTGCCAACTTGAATCTCACTGAATTCGTATATATGAACCCTGTTTGGGGTTTAATTTGCTTTTTATGCTACAGGCTACACATCCCCTTTATTTGGCAAAGTTTTGTGCTGAAGTTTTTAATTCCAAAGAAGTTAAGAAATCTCATAGACTCACATCAAACAATTATTCTAGATTTTCCTTATCTTTATCCAATCGCCCAAAAAAGCGACCACACTAAGAAGTTCATACTCAATACCCACAATGCTGAATTTAATTTGTGGGACAGTGGAGTTTTTAAAAAATTGGTTCAAATTGTAGAAAGTAAAGCAATTGATTCCTGTGACACCAGTATCTATTGCACTGAAGGTGACCGTGAAGCATTATCCAAATTGTGTGGTAGGAAATTACCCGGTCCAATTATCCCTAACGGATTAAATATTAGCGAACTCGCCAAGTACGATAGGACCTCTCTGAGAGAGGAGTTTAGAAAAAAATTAGATTTTCGTGAAATTGACGATGTTTACATTTTCAGCGGGAGCTATTTTGGTCCCAATATTGAGACTCTTGAATTTATTAAGAGTTTTGTGACGGAAAACTTCCATGTTCTCAAAGCAAACAACATCAAGATTGTAGTTCTCGGTAGTGTATCAAAGGCAAGCTCCCAAGATGAAGTTCTTACCATCACCTCGAGGGTTGATGATGTTTACCCCTATCTATGCGCTGCCGATAAAGCACTCAACCTCGTAACGAGTGGTAGTGGTGCTAATGTAAAAAATTATGAGTATATCTACTTCGAGCTTCCCATAATTACGACCTCAGTCGGAGCCAGAGGACTAGACCTCCACAGTGGAAATGCTATTATCATCGAAAGAGACCAGCTACTTGATACCATGCTAAACCACTCGCTAAACTTTTCTGAACTTAGTAAAAATGCTTACAAGCAAAATATTGAAATGATTGACATCAAAATTAGTATTAAGAAAAATTTAAATATTTTCAAACAAGGCCCCTCTGGGAGCAGTCAGGAGATATCATGACCCTCATCTTTATATTGAGTTTGCTTATTATTTTCATGCACTATATTGGATACCCCGCTCTTTTATCCATGGGAGCATTTGGAAAGAAAAAGCACTACAAGAAAAAAGGGCACAGGCCAAGTGTAAGCTATATTGTTGCAGCTTATAATGAAGAGGCCGTTATCGAAGAAAAAATATTAAACACACTTTCTTTAAACTATCCAAAAGACAAAATTGAAATCATTGTAGTCAGTGATGGTTCGAATGATGGAACTGAAAAAATTGCAAAGTCTTATGAAACCAAGGGAGTCAAATCTCTTCACTCACCACTTCGAAGAGGAAAAACAGCTGCTCTTAATAGGGCCGTGGCCAATTCATCAAATGAGATCATCATTTTTTCAGATGCAAATAGCTACTTTAGTGATGATTCAATTATTCATCTTGTAGAAAACTTACACGACTCTTCTATTGGAGGAGTTTGCGGTAGAAAAGATATTGTAAAAAACTATGCGAAAAGAGGAGCCTCTTTAGGGGATCATTTCTTTTGGTCTCTTGAAAGTCGTTTGAAAAAGGCGCAATCTGATGCCTATTCAATAACAAATGCAGACGGAGAAATTTTTGCTCTAAGAAGAGAGCTGTATCCTAGTATTTCTGATGACATTATTAATGATGACCAGGTTTTAACTATTGAAACAATAAAAAATGACAAACGCATTATTTATGAAACAGATGCCATTACTTACGAAGAAGCTAGCGTCACACTCAAAGATGATTACAATGTAAAAAGAAGAATGGTTTGCGGAGCTTATCAAATTATTGCTCAGTACCCCTGGATTATCAATCCACTAAACTCCAAGTTCTCTTTGCATTTTTTCTTCCACAAATTTTTAAGATATACTATGTTTTTGTATCTCTTCTTATTTTTCATATCTAGTGCCTTCTTAGCATTCCAAAATGGTGCTGCAATTTACCAGTTTGCTTTTTACTGCCAGGCCTTTATGTATACACTAGCTGCCATAGGCGGAATTAGCTATTTAAAAGGTAAAAGAATAAAACTGCTGTATATACCCTACTACTATGTCTTGATGAATACAGCTGCTGCCAGCGGCTTGATACAATTTCTCAAGAAGACATCAATTGGTAGTTTATGGATTAAGGCGGATAGATGAGTAGGGACCACGATGGTTTCATTGTTTTTGGAGAAGACTATGGCAGGCGTGCACACTGCTTAGAGCACTTGATGAATCAATTTTCAAATGATACTCAAATTTTGTGGGTTGAAACAGTAGGCCTGCGAGCACCTAAGCTTAATCTATACGACATCAAAAGAAGTTTTCAAAAGCTTCGCTCGCTTTTTGTTTCAAAAGAAAATAATATTGAAGGATTTCAAGTACCAGATAATATCAAGGTCATCAGACCCTTAATGCTTCCATTTTTTGGCTCGAAAATCTGCCGCGCTTTTAACAAAGCAAGCGTTGCACGCAGTATAAAAAAAGCAACAACTGGAAATCAAACGAGCTACACTACCCTTATCACATCAATTCCTAACACAGGTGATTTTTTAGATTTAGCTGGCGCTCAGAAAACGATTTACTACTGTGTTGACGAATTCAAGCTGTGGCCTTTGGTTGACAGCAAACTTCTTACAGGACTTGAAGACGAACTCATAAAAAAAGCTGACATCGTTTTGACAACTTCAAAGCACTTGTATCAAACCCGCATAGTAAAAAACCCAAATACTCATATGTTTACCCATGGTGTAGACACAGCTCACTTTGAACTCCCTCCACCAAAGAGTCATGAAAGGCCCATTTATATTTATTACGGAATTATAGATGAGAGGTGTGACCAAGAAATTTTAAAAAATATCGCACAGAGAACTGACAACGGAGAGATCCACATTTACGGGCCAGTCAATTGCAATATAGATAATCTAAAAGGGCAGAAAAATATCTTCTTTCATGGCCATGTCTCCTATAGTGAGCTTCCTAAAGTCATTGAAAATGGGCATATATTTATCCTGCCTTATAAAATCAATGCGCTGACAAGGACCATATACCCACTTAAAATTAAAGAATATATAATGACTGGAAGGCCTGTTGTTGCCACTGCTCTACCGGACCTTGAAGAACTTAAATCCTCCATAAATATCGAGGCAGATGCTGATGGTTTTGTTCAAAAATGCTTGAGCATTGAAAAGTCTGGCCCATTTTTTAGCGAGACTTTAAGAGAATCCTTTAAAAAATCAGAGAGTTGGAGCTCAAAAAAAGAGACATTTATAAATCTTATAAGCGCACACTAAAAACCCTATCATTTTTACTATGACTCTATGCAAAGCGTTAATGCTCTCTTAATGTGCTCTCCATGAGACACATTTATCTAGCAATTATTTTACTCAATATTCTTTCGGTCGCCTCGGCGGAAACAATTCGTGCTTATCACCACAAGTTTCCTATCAAAGGTGGTGGATTTATTGTTAAACAAATTTATGTTTCTGGAAATATCTATCCCTCCATAAAAGGTTCAAGATTATCTGCTAGCTGTAGGGCCCATAGAATACATGAGAGTGTTGGAAGTTCTCGCATGAGGGCAGGTGATTATCTTGATGTTAAAGCATTTGGCCCAACCTATGATTTCTCACAGCTCCCTGAGCTTGCCAAGCTTAACCTTGAATGTGAAAAAAGATACTTTCAAAAAAAGGCCCTTTGTACGACAAGTTATATTAATAGAAAAGGTATTGCTGAGTGCAGAGAAATTTCAGTTGAACATCTTCACTACTGCGGTGAAAGAGATCAATTGAAGGCTGTCTTTGAAGAGCAAAAAGTTGAAAGTAAGAAACTTGATAACTACCTTATAGAGCTTGAAAATGGTGCCTATATAGCCTGTGAAGGTGCCGATACCACTAGGAACCTGGCCATCAAGCTTGGCAACTCACTTACACTCTATTTAGAAAATATTTGGTTTGGCCATCAAATTCACTGACACTCTGCTTAGAGATATTTGAACTTATATCTTTTCAGCAAACCCCGCGAATGATTCATATGTATTTGTCATAAGCTCAACCTTTGCAGCTCGCGCCTTGGCACTTGAAAAAACAAAGGTCTTTCCCAAAATTTCAAACAAAATTGAGCGCCCTGACTTCTGGTAGCCTAGGCGATAGCAAGAGCGCAGGCTTGCAAAATTTTGAGTTTCAACAAAGGAAAGAAAACTGTGAGCACTGCTATTGTTCAATTCTCTTAGGGCACGCGCCATGTTGATGGCATGGAGTCTCATTCCTCTATGTTCAGGATGGGTAAACCCCTTATACATATAGATATGCCTCTCTGGGATGATGAATTTGATGCCTGGATAGATTTCATTTGGTGCCTTTGCATACCATCCATAAGAGCACAGCCTTGAGTCTTTTGTAATAGTATAAGGAATGTCACCTTTGGCGAAGGCCTCTTTGATAAACTGATATTCTAGCTGATATTCCTTACCAACAAAGTGTTTCATTTCCTGAATATTTGAAAATTTAGCCTGATGCCCCTTTGGTATTGCCAGGTAGCCTTCTCCAACGTCATCAAGAGAAAGCGTTAGCCAATCGATTGATTTGAAAAAAAGTAATCTTGAAGCCAAATAGATTGATCTATCTAAAAGAAAAGCCTTTAGACCAAACTTCTTAAAGATTGCAGCTGAATCTGTTCCCAAACGTACTCCCCAAAGTAGTTTAATTTTTTTTGAGACTATAAACTTAATGAGTGCCAATTGAGAATCATTATTTAAAGTTCTTAAGAAAGACTAAGATTTTCTGTCCATTTTATGAATTTTTTACAGGTAATTAGAGGGATATTTTCCACCAAAAATAAGTTCTTTTTTATCGCAAACTTGGATAACTCACACCGTTATTTATCTCCCAAATAGTGGTGAAATTCCATCCCCCTGGATAGCTCGCTAGCAAGATCAAATCTGCCTGAGTAAGGCCTATGGCAGTACTGGCTTCAGGACAACCCACCGGAGGAGCTACTCCGCAAGCTGTGTCTAGAAAAAAGCTATCAGTAATTGTGGCTCCTGCATCTTTGTCTGCCACAAAACTTGCTGAACTTGTTCTTCCATAGACTACCCCTACGCTTAATCCATTGGTAACGGTATCAGCTGCTGCCGATAAATTGCCAACAAGGCCTGCGACTGATGTATCCCCATGGACGTTTCCAAGGTTGTTCACGTCTGTTAAAGTAGCGCCAGCAGAACTCATACCTACAATTCCACCAACATCATCATTGCCTATGACTCCACCTGCATTGGTCGATTTAGTAATAGTACAGTTATTGCAATGACCAACAAGGCCTCCCACTCTATCTGAGTTAGAGCCTACATAACCGTAGTTGGTGCTAGATGTGATGACTGTGCCATTTTGTGCAAGGGCCACCAAGCCTGCCGTGTCGTTAGCTCCATTCACAATATGACCATAATTAATTACACTAGTAATCGTTGAGTTATTTGCATCTCCTGCCAAGCTTCCCGCTCTCTCATTATTGATACCAGTAACAAAATTATATAGAGTTAAATTGTTAACAGTAGCACCGTTAATGGATCCAAAAAAACCTGAATCAACAGATTCATTTGCAATATAGAGACCTTGAATGGACTTTGAATTTCCATCAAAAACTCCTGTGAAGGGAGTTCCATTTGTCCCAAAAGGTGTCCAAGAATAACAAGACCCGGAGGCATCAATATTCGCCGTTAAAATAAAATTTGAAGTAGGTAGAGTTGCTGCATAGGCAAGCTGTGACAAAGTCGCTATCTGAAAGGGATCCCCTCCACTTCCGTCCCCTCCTGCAAAACTTGTAGCAGCAGTAATAGAGCTGTAGCTTGAGCAGTCTTCAAAGCTGAGAGTGGGATAAGTTGCTCCGGTCTTAAATACCCAGTTTCTACCACTAGAAAAATCCCAATTCGTATAGTTTGATTGAACGGCCATTTGAGCGGCTGAATACTCAACTCCACCAACAGTATCATCGCACCCATTACCCAACTCGCAAAGGCCTGAGAGAAAATAACTATTTTCAATAGTTCCATCATTAATTCCCATTAATCCACCTCCCCTATTGAGGGTCGATACAAGACTTGAGCTTCCATAGTAATGCGAATTTAGAAGATAGCTTTTAGCATCACCAATCCTTCCAAGGATCCCGCCGTTCAAATCATTGGAGGTGATAGAACCTGTGGCATAGGTATTAATTGCAAATACCCCATTGAGAAAAATACCCGCTATTCCCCCGTTCCAATTATCTCCTCCTGAAACATTTCCTGTAGATTTGGTATTTAAAACCATGGCCACATTACTTATTTTCCCTGCAATTCCACCAGATCTATCCCACAAACCTGTGTTTGTTACGTTGCCTGTGGCCTTACTGTGGCTAACAATTCCTATCACATCAACATGTCCAGCAATTCCTCCCCCGTTACCCGTGTTTACAGTCACGTTAGAGTCAGAGCTAACGTTGTGAAAAAATGGTTGTGTATTGGCAAGTCCTATGATTCCTCCTACATAGTTGGAACCAATAACAACTCCTTTTGAATAAACATTATATAGAGTTGGATTTTGGGCATATCCTAAACATGCCCCAGCTTTATCTTCACCACCATCAATATTGGTGTCGCAAAAGGCATTTTTGATAACCAAGCCCCCACCGGAATAACCTGCGATTCCAGCAGAATTTCGATTAGCCTCCATAGCGCCTTGAATATAAACATTATCAAAGCTTGAATTGGCCATAGCTCCAGATACTAAACCAGTGGAACCTGGATTGGCAGTACTGGACGAGTGCCCTGAAACCCAAAGGTTGCTATAACTATGCCCAGATCCAGAACCCGCACTCACTAATAAACCAACAGAGGTTGAGTCAGAAATTAGTCTTCCTGTAACTAAAATATTCGTTACTACTACTGGACCACCAACATTAAAATGCCTTCCAATTAACCCTGATGTATAGGGTTGAGTTCCCACCTGCTCAGTAAAGACATTAGTCAAATCTAAATTCTTAATTGTGGCATCATCAATATAACCAAATAGTCCTATAGTGGAGGTACTATTATTTTCAAATGAGAGTCCATTGACAGCGTACTCAGCTCCGTCGAAAACACCAGAAAAACGCCCACCATTGGTACCTATAGGATCGAAAGAATAACAAGACAAATCCACATCGGCAGTCATCTTAAAAGCTTTGGTCACATCATTTTTGACTTGGTTTAGTTGCTCCCTTGTACTAATCAAATAGGGATCCCCAACAGAGCCATCTCCCCCATCGAAAGCTCCAAAGGCACCAATGGCAGCAAAGGAAGCACACTTTGTCATGGTAAGTGATGTAGTGGCAGTGCTTGAAGTACTGCTACTATCAACGCTAATAGAAATTGTTTGGGCACCATTACCAGCGATTGCTAAGTTAGGCGTGATCTCAAAGTTTCCATCCGAACAGTCTACATCGTTGTAGGTAATATTCACTCCTGCCGCCGCCCCATTCAATGTGGCAGTCAGATTTGTAGAGGTGGTTGAGCAAGCCCCCTTAAGCGAAGGAGTATTGTAGGTAGTTGCATAGCCATGAGCTATAACCTGCGCGTCCCCTGTGGTGAAAACATTACTGGTGGAAGACTCAAGAGATGTACCAAGTGCAGTTTTAAAACCTGTCCCCATTGTAATTGTGATTGAACGCGATGAAGGCAGGGGTATCTTGGGATCAATGGTCACTATTTTACTTGAGCTATTGTAGCTTAAGTCCGCTGGAAAATTTATTCCAGTGCCAGTGTCTAGTAGAGATATATTGCTTCCAGAAACGGTGAAAGTACTGAGAGCGTGAGAAAATGTGGCAAATAGATTTGAATGGGGGTCAATTGAGCTCGCTCCAGATTCAGGAGAAAAGGCCGTGACAGTCAAACCAACTCCAGTTACCTGGACAGTCGTAACGGCCATGGTTCCATTACAGCTTCTTCCAATCATTGCACTAAAAGTACCTACGCCCACCGGAGCTGCGGTAACATCAAAGTTGCAGCTCTCGCCTTTATTTAAATCGAAGCTACCGCAAGAATCTGCACTAATGGTAAACAAACTCGTGTCACCTGAAATTAGCGATGGGGCCAAGCAGTTTTTTAATTCCGTTGTGCCAATATTTTGAAAGGTAAGAGATTTTGTTAACACTTCCTCTGTTTTAAAAAGTGAACCAAAGTCTGTCATGCTGCCAGAAAAAGCAATACCTTCAATTTCCGTTTGAAGAAAATTGTCATCAACCTTACTTCCAGTTCCATTGCAACTGACAAAAGTAAGTATGATTAAAATGGTGAGAATAAACTTCTCTTTTATATAACCCTCCCAAGAGATACTTTGCAGTCGCTTTTCGGAAGGATATCAATAGGATGTTAGTACCCGAGAGCGATCCTCTGGTATCTATATCCTATTGAAAATTGAGTGTTTCAAATTGCTGGATTAAATTAACCTAGCATTAATTACTCTGAAAGTGCTTCTGCTGGCTTTGCATCCAGGGTCCTCAAAAATTTTATATTAGGAGCAGTACAAGACTTTCCATTAAAATTTGAAATCGCAAGGGCGCCTTTTATACGAAAGTGAAAGTCTTTTTCATTGGCCTCACTCTCTGTCATCCAACTTTGTCCCATGCCTGCACATAAATTCTTTTGACTCCATCTGAAATCCTTTTTATTTTTGTCCAGAGGATATAGTGATGGTCCAGGCAGGAAGGTGCTATCTGGATCAAGTTTGGCCACACAGTCTCTTAAAGGGCCACAAATTTCATCATACTCTTTTGAATAGTCAATATTTTCATAACTTCTGCCCTTTCTACCCTGTTTTCTCTTTTTCTGTTTATTAGAATGAATAATAGGATAGCCATTGTAGCAATAACGTATCAGGCTATGTAAATGAATTTGATACTCAACATCTTTATCAAGCGGAAGAAAATCAATACGTGTAGATTTTGGATCAGCCCAAGCATCAAACCTATCAACCATTTTTTCAAGCGACTGCTTGGCCTTTTTAAGCAACATTTTCTTTGACAGCTTCGTCGATTTATCAAGAATATGATGATACTCAAGTTGGCCGTTGTAGTTTTGGTTATTACGAAGAGCATTTGTTAAATCTTCTTCAAAGCTTGGAGCTTCTTCAGCTTCTTGGAGTGATTCACCCAATATACCGCTTCCAATATTCTCACTACACTGTAATTTGTCGTATAGGTACCAATTTTGACATAGCATCAGCTCATTTAGCTTATCTTTTAAATTTTGAGGATTACCTCCAAAAAATGCACTCTCTATTTTATTTGTTCTAATCGTTTTTCCTAGTTCAATTGAGCTTATTAGCAAATCAAACGTGGCCCCTACCGCAAATGAAATTCCTCCCGTAGCAACAGAAAGACCATAGGCCAGTCCGCCTATGGCATTAAATAACTGTTCAGGGGATGCTTTACATTGTTTTTGGTTAGCAGAATTTACGGCTTGTTGAATATCAACAAGAGTCTGGTTGGTGTAGTCTTCAGTCAAGTAAGGATCTTTTAGCTCTGAGGTTTCATTGGAAATGATATTACCTATTCCATTAAGTGCGCGACTCAAATCATTACTTACATCATGGCACCCAGGACTTCTAATGGCGCCAATGGCAAGAGAAATGGCAGTACTGTATCCACCTTTTATCTCAAAAGCTGTATTGTCTTTGTATGGACACCAATTTAGTTTTCCCTTTGATTCAATAAACTCATCTAGGTTTTCATTAAGCCCTTCAGTGGATATCGCCAACTCAGCTTCTTCAATAGGATCACCTCCTAATTCATCTACTTGATCTTCAAGGCCATCTTCTGAAAATACAGAAAACGAAGCTAATAATAAAATGAGCATAAGAAGTTGCTTTAATAGATTGTTCATCTCTTCATACCTTTAGAGTTTAAATTAAATAAATTTCATTTGAATCAGCAGACGTGAGCAAAATCCTAAGATATGTAAATATTACGGCCCAGTGACCAAAAAGTTGCAACTTTATTTAAATTTAAAGGCTTAGAGTGAGAAAACCCCTAATAGGTACTTGATTCTATCTCTGGTAATTGAGATTGTATTTTTACTAATCGTTTCAGAATATTAGGTGGAATTTTAAAGGGTAGGTTTAGATTACGATCTTCTAAGTCACCTCGGTCTCCTGCGGTAATGAGGGCTGTTGGAATTTGTTTAGTCAAAATTGACAGCGCTCTAGAGTCAGTGGCGATGGAGTTTGATTCCCCATAATCAATTACAGTTGTGATAACTTCCCCAACCCCATCTTCTCTTAGGGCCACCTCCACAAGTCTTGCCTGCTGAGGCCATTCAATAAGAGAAGCCGTTTGAATTTCCCAATAACCACTTCCAGCTTCATCTCCTTTATAGGAGACAACGTCGTGCTTATGCCCGTGGCCCACAAGATGTAAAAAGATATTCGGATATTTTTTCACAGTTTTCTCGAATAATCTTTTCCCTCTCCCCGGTAGGATATGAGACAAAGGGTGATGAGACATAAGAATCACCAATTTTTCATTTCCTTTTTTAGTTGTTTCATCAAGCCAGGGAATTAAAAAATTATTGACTGTATCTCTCGTAATCACACCAGAGAGAGTTCCCTCTTTAGAGGTGTCTATATTTATAAGTTGAATCGGAATATGAGAGACAGGCTGGCGACTATAGTGCCCATGATCTCGCTTTTCATCTTTATTGCCATAACCATGCCCATTAATTGGATCTGAGTCCCTACTAATTCGGTAGATATCTTCAGCCGATATTTTCTCTCTATTGTTATCGCCCACGATCGCCCTTTTTTTGAGTGACCAGTAATGATCCTTCTCACTGGGTAGTAGTGGATTATATGGAGTACAAGCTGCAAGAATAGGATATCTGGGGCTACATTTGGGTGCCACCTGAAATTTTGCCCTAGTGGCAGTAGGAGATGGAACTCCAAAAAATCTGCGGTTTTTCTCAGTGATAAATCCATCATATGCCAAATCATGATTCCCAGGAGTGATAAAATAGGGAATGTCCAGGCCCTGGGCCTTAAACTTAATATGGGGATTATCTTGGGAAGGCAGTGGATTATCTCTTTGATCTCCACTATTGGGAGTCACATCCTTTCCATCCATAACCTGAAAAAACCATTCCATCTCATTTCGTTGCGAATTATCGATCAAGTCCCCTGTCACCACAGCAAAATCCAGTTTCTTATTTTTAGCGTGCCTGTTTAACTGGTTAATAGTGCCAACCATGGCATCGAGCACATGGGTAGAATAGGCATCTTGATAACGAAAAACCGTGCCATTAACAAACCCTGATCTCCAAAACCTGGCAGGACTTTCTTCGTCAATAATATGAGAATCTGATAAGTGAGCAATATGGAGGAGAGATTTTTTCTTTGAATCATTTTTTTCTGCAACCTCAAGATCGTCCCTATAAATCCGCTTTTCCCCAGACTTGTTTTGGTACTCGCCCACTTTTTCAGTGCCCAATTTGTGAAATCTCAAATCAAGTACAGGACTAAAAACTCTTTGAATGCTAGTGAGAGGTCTACTATCTTGAGCATGGATATTACTCGAAAAAATGCCAAAAAATACCGATATTACTAATAAGTGCAACATGTCGACCCCCGCAAGTGACAATGACCAATGAATAACTCTCACAACCTTACATTGCCTAGAAATTGGGGGTGAAAAATTGAAAAGAATACACAAGGGGTTAATGCAAAACCAAGACTTCGGCGCGCCACGACCAACCTGTCATTCTAATAGATTTTTGCTCTTTTTTACCTTAATCTTTTGAAAAACTAATCTATTTTCAAAAGATCATTTATTCGTGTTTTCTAAAATTAAACGTCATGAACTTTTTTTCATTCTCTTAACCATGACTCTGTTCATTGCCTTTCGTTTTAAGGGTGTATTTCAGCAAATGCCTCCCTACACTTTCTGTGATGAAGATATGTACCTTGCACCTGCTTTTAATATGTTTAAAAAAGGAAGCATTTTTGTAAATGTCTTCTTGTCGGGTGCCTTAAATTTCAAATTTCCTGTATGGCTTGCAAGGCTCACATCTCTTTTTTCAAATTTTCCAAATAACTACGAAGACTTCCTGGTTCTCAATCGATTTGTATGGGTTGCCCTGCTAGGTTCCATATCTATTCCTCTATCATTTATTGCTTTTAAAAAAGGCTCTTATGAGGTTTGCCTCTTCATTCTTTTTTCTCCCTTTTTAATGGGACACCGACATTTTTTCTATCCAGACCACTATCTTTTCACATCTTCACTTTTAGCAGTGATTGGAACCATTCATTTTATAAAAAAACCTGAATCTAATCTAGGCCCTGCGCTTTGGGTTGTTGGAGCTGCCCTAAGTGCTTCAACGAAATGGAGTGGACTAGGCCTTGTCCTCCCATTCTCGCTTTCTATATTCCTAGTTGAAAAAAAATATATCAAAAAAATCATCATCTCTGGGATTGTGTTTCTCATGGCATTTCTAGCTCTCAATGATGCGATCTTACCAAAATGGGAACTCTTTTTAAGTCACCTAAAATGGAGTGTAGAAAACTATAGTGCTGAGACTTTCAATGGTACAGATAACGGCTATCTTTTTTATATGGCAATTTTTCTTATTGGCCTGGGTGTACCCTCTAGCCTTGTGATAATACTAGGTATCATAAAAGAGTTTAAAAAAAACTGGAAAAGGACCGCCATACTCTTATCCTTTCCTATTTTAGTTTTTATCATGATAGGAAAATACCCAAAGGTATTAACTCGAAATATCATTATTGTATTACCTTGGGCCATTCCATTTCTCGACTCAGGAATTGGAGAAATTAAACATTTTATTCAAACCCCCAAGTTTCGCGCCTTAACATTTGCTCTACTTTTACTTTTGCCCGCCACTAAAACTATTAACGACTTCAGAAGAGACTACCTAACAGATTCAAGAATACTGGCAAAAGAGTGGACAGCTAAAAATGTACCAGCGGGATCTTTAGTAGGCTCTATAAATGGGTGCTACTATCCTTCTCCTGCAAGTGGAAAACAATACCAGATGACCCACATGTTAATTCCGCCTGCCTATCCACCAACGAAGTGTTTTGAATACTTCATTGCAGACGAATGGCAATTTTTCCCAGAAAAATATGATGGCATCATCTCATACCTGCTAACTGAAATGACACCCTCAAATATGCACTTTAAAAACGCAGGTGGAAAACAATACAAAACGGCCAAAAGAATAATGGGCCTCTATTTAAGTTCATTTAAACATATTAAAACAATCACTGGTTTTGGCCCAGATGTATATTTTTATAAAAATCAAATCAGCTGCAGATAGGCAGTTTTTTTTGAGGTAGCACATGATTTCAATGATTTTACTCTTACTTTCAGCAATTGGTTGCTCATTTTACTTTTCACCTTGGTTGCTTGAAAAAGAAAAATTTGGGCAAAGACTATTGTTTGGATTTTTTTTCATTATCTTCATGACTGTTTTCTCTGGTCATATTCTTAACCTAACATTAAGAACCTCAGCACAAATCATATTTGCTTTTAGCATATTGGGCTGGGCGATGTGCTTAAAAGATAGGGAGCACCTAAAACTTCTTTTGAAGCATCCACTACCATATTTTTGCTTATTTTCAATTATTGCTTTTAGAATAACCGCTCCCTATCCCTATTATGAAACAAGTTGGGATGAGTTCAGCCACTGGCTTTATTTTCCCAAAAAACTCCTGGCTCACAATATACTTCCTAACGAATCTTTTCTAGAAAGAACCTTCACCAACTATACACCAGGGTGGCCGCTACTTTTAAGCTACCTCGACTCGGCCTTCACTCAACCGCTGCAAATAAAAGATGGTCTATTTAGATCAATGGCCTTTTCAATGTTTGTCCCAGGGCTACTATGGGACTACCGAGATCGTTTTATGAAATGGGGGGCCTTCACAACTAAAGGGTTCTTATTTGCCATCTCCTTTTACTTTTTAATCGACTCTGAACACATTTATAGACCGATGTATGCCTATGTAGAAGCTCCACTCAGTGCGTCTGTTATCGCTCTTATCATCATTTTATTTGGATTAATGAATAAAGAGTCTACCAAAAAACATTGGTTTTTCATGGGTTCAGCTTACTGTCTTGCCTATATGATCAAACACTCTGTAATGCCCATATGCCTTCCCATTGTCGTTGCTCAACTCTTGGTTCTAAAGGATGATCTCAAAAAAAATCCAGCCAGCTGCTTTTTAAAACTCATTTTATTTTGGGCTCCATTTATTATTTTCTATGCTATCTGGCATGACCGAACCGCTCATTTAAATGCTCTTTTCTCATTTAAAAAAACATTAAATTTCGATTTAATCTCTCAAAGGGTAAGTGAAAGGGGTTATTTAATTTTTAAGATGATAGAAACCTCTTTTAGAACTTTTGATAGCTATCACTTTAAAAAATATAAATTTGTTGGGTTTTGCTATGTCATGGTCTCCATTGCAGCGATCTTCTACGCAAGGAAATTTAAAAAAGAATACAAACAATACCTTTTTATGGTTTTTTATTTAGTAACACATACATTAGCACTGTACTGGATGTATATGATGTCCTTTGGCGATCACGAAGGCCACGGCCTCGCCTCTCACCCCAGGTATATGCACATCGCCTATTCGCCATTTAAGCTACTCGGAATCTTCTTCATAGCAAAAATCTTAATCTACCTTTACACAAACTTGGTGATTCCAAAAGGTGAAAAAATGGCCTTGCAGGCCTTCCTCGCTCTAGCTCTTCTTATCGTTTATTGGTATCCCGATTTTAGAGGCCTTATCTATCGCCCCAGTATATGGACCACTGAAATGCTCACCTTGTACCCAGTACTTCCAAAGACTGAGGGAAAAACCCCTGAAGCCATTATCATTAATCAAGAAGGTGACGGCGAGGCAAAACTCAAAACTAATTTCTACTCTTGGTACGGAGGAAGAAAATACTTTAATCTCTACCATGAGTGGTCCTGGGGAGAAAAAAGTAACAATATCTGGATGCAAAAAAAGCAGAGATCAGATGTAGTAAAACTAATAAAGAAAATGGATTATATCTATATTCACAAAACTGATAAATGGATGGATGATATTTTAGCCGATTATCTGCCTGCTAGAAATTGTTCTCCGCCCTATGCACAGTACTTTGTTAGCGTGAATAAAAATTCGGGTGAATTTACTTGTTTTATCAAAAGGATATTTGGAAAAGATGGTCAGACCTCTCATCCAGATATTGCATTTATTTCGAAGTAGTTTTTTTCGCAACTATAACTAGTCCATCAGCAAAACTGAGCCTGGCCAAAAGAGTGTAAATAAAAGCACAGGGGATTAGCACCGCTTTGAGTAATGGCGAAACTCCCCAAACCCTGCTTACTATCCCTCTTATTGGAAGTTCCGAGAGATAAAAAGTATCAACTGTTTCAAAATTTGGAGCTATAACCTGCTCCAGTGAATTTTTATCATAATAGTAAAAATGTGGAGGAGGAAAATTCACCTGATAAATTCTAGAGAGAAGGCCTTTTGAAAGAGCAGTAGATATAATCGAACCGTACTTGGCAATAAGGTACAGAAGCCCATTTTTATTGGGAACTTTTAAACAAATTAGTCCTCCAGGTTTTACCATTTGGGCCAAAACCTTAATTTTTTCATGAGGATCATTAAAATGCTCAAAAACATCCAATAAAAAGACTAAATCAAACTTACTTGGAAGTGATGAATCACTGAAGACTTGTTCTAATGCTAATTTTTTAACACCTGAGTCCTCAGGGGCACAGGCCGGCTCAACCCCATGGATATTGGTTTGCCTTCCTTGGAGTTTTTGCTTTAAAAATTTTACAAAATCTCCCCGACCTGCACCAATATCAATCAATTCCATAACTCCTACAGGAGACAGGTAGGGCGAGAGCTTTTGAAAAATATTTTCAAATTGAATATTTCGGGTCTTCGCAAGCGGAGAGAGCTGTCCTTCAGAGCTTGCATAAAAATTCTGATAGAATTCCTGGACTTCTTCACTAGGGGGAGCCTGATAGCCTTTGAGCCTATCAGCAACTCCCTTCTTATTAAAGGCAACTTTTAAATTACCACTACCAATTATTACTTCCATATCTAGTTTAGACTAGCAGTTAGGGGCCAAAGGTGACAATGACCCACTGAGGCGTCCACACAGTGGTATTGCCATCCTGCTAGCTTTTTTGTTAAATTTTGAAGCTAATGAAAACAACTACCGCAATTGTTATTCCTTGCTATAAAGTGAAAGATCACATCAGATCCGTTGTGACTTCAATACCAGAGTTCATTGACCACATCATAGTTGTTGATGACTGCTGCCCTGAAAACTCACTAGAGCAAATTTCTGATTTGGCCCAAACGAATTCTAAAATCACCACAATATCTCATCAAAAAAATGGAGGTGTTGGAGCTGCTATGGCCACTGGCTATAAAAAAGCGCTTGAGCAGGGTGCCACGATTACAATCAAGATGGATGGCGATGGCCAAATGGCTCCCTGCTACCTGCCACGTATTATTGAACTGATGGAAAATAAAAAATGCGATTATGTAAAAGGCAATCGATTCTCCTCAAAAAGGATTCTAAGTGAGATGCCGCTAGCGAGGCTCATCGGAAATAGTGGACTTTCATTTTTGGTTAAATTTGCATCTGGCTACTGGAATGTGATGGACCCGACTAATGGCTATACGGCAATCCACATCAGAGCTCTTAAGGATCTTAACCTCAATAAATTAAGCAGTGATTATTTTTTTGAAATTGATATGCTTTGCCAATTGAACTACCAAACTGCCAAGGTTCGAGACTTTTCAATGGATGCAAAATATGAACATCAAAACTCATCACTTAATGTCTTTCATTCATTAAATCTCTTTACACTAAAATTGCTTCACCGTTTTGTGAAAAGATTATTTTTGCAATATTTTATTCTTGAATTCAATATGGCCACCGTCTATATGCTTTTAGGCATTCCTCTTTTAGTCTTCGGTACTATTTTTGGTGGGGTATTGTGGGCGGAATCCATAAGAAACTCAAGTGCTCAGCCCCTGGGCACGATTATGCTCTCTGTACTTCCTGTTCTCATTTCACTCAATATGTTAACCCATGCCATTCACATTGATATTTCAAGAAACTACGACAATTAAGATCTGGGAAACCAAGGAAAGAACATATTTGTTTTTCTTTGATACTGATAACGAGGAAATTCCTTTTGAAAATACCCTGCCACTAATCCCAATTTTTGAATCAGGACAATGCAAAGTATATAGGGGAGAATAAACGCTATCTTTTTCATTTTTTCAGTCTCATCTAAAAATCAAAAATTCACCATTACTTTGAGCGACTGATGAGGCCCTTCCGTATTGAGGCAGTTTTTTTGTACTAGTGTCAAACTTACCAAACTTCTTAGTATTGATATCATAAAGCACCCAATGTAAAAATCCCCCAGAACTCCAATGATTTCCCTCGGCCCAAAGAATTAAAAGATGATTTTCAAATTGACTGATCCAAGGGTTTTTCCTTCTTACAAGTTGTTTACCAGGTACTTTTATCACGTTTTCAAGTTGTCCAGAGAGTGCAAAAAATATTTCCCCTTCAGTTTCCCATGATAGCGGAGTGCTTTCCCCTCCCCCAATATGACATGTTGAAACAGGGCAAGCATTTAACTTCCAGGCGTGAATTTTTTTTACCTTAAAACCATTTTGTAAACTTTTTGAGTTTATCAAAGTCATGTCTCGATTCTTTGAATCAGTGGCAGCACGATATAAAATATGAGTTTTGCCATCACCATCAATATGTGCGAAAGCTCCACAGCAGGCACAAGCTCCCTTACCTCTTGCTCCTACTTCAACGGGTTTTGATTCAAAAGACTTACCCTGATCTTTGGAGCTCAAATGAAAGACACTACGCTTGCCTTCATCACTTAAATCTCCCCCATGCCAGTAGAGATGGGGATGGTTTTCAGCATCCACAACTAAGAGCGGAGAAGCTTCAATTCCTTCATAACTCTCTAGAGGAGAATAATTTTCAGAGAACTTTTTTTGGTCGGCATCTTTTTTTGTATATAGGTACTTTCCTTTTTTCATATCAATCCAAGAAATATGAACCGTGCCATTACCGGAAACGGCCATGGCGTGATGGGAGATCGCCCCATTCCTTGGCACATCTCCTAAATCTGAATTGATGCGAAGTGGACTGCTCCAATTTCCTTTTTCTTCTTGGTTTTTGTAATAGAGATTTCCTCCACTAAAATAACTCAAGTGAATCATGCCATTTTTTAAAACCACCAAAGGCTGAATAGCGTCCCCTTCCAGCTTTGATACCTTTACTGATACTTCATGGGCACATGAGCAAAATAAAACAAATAAAATTGGCCAAACTTTCATTATTTACTACCTGATTTAGATTTTTTAAGTACGTCTTCTTTATCATTTTGCTAGCTGACTGTCAGTCCATCATCAATGAACATTTTTCCGCGGCGCTCTTCCAGGAAAATTTACCTTTTTCTATGTATTCTTATTAGCTAACATCATGAAGTGCAATCTTTAGTTAAGTTTTTTATTTCCAGACACCTTTTATCGAACTCCATTTTCATTGGACTGATTCTTATTGCACTTTTTAGTTGGGATAAAGTTGGAAAAGAAGAAATGCCTGACTTCACCATGGACTGGATTAGAATCAGCACAAGCTATCCCGGCGCACCTGCAGAGGATGTTGAGCTCTTTGTCACAAGGCCCATTGAAGAAGAGTTAAAAGGCGTTGCTGGAATTGAGGATATTAGCAGCACCTCAACACTTGGGAGCAGTTCTCTTCGTATTTACCTAGACACTGATTACCCAGACAAAAAACAAGTCATTCAGGATGTAAAAGATGCAGCTCTTCGTGCAAACCTTCCTTCTGAAGTAAGAGATATTCCAAGCTTCCGCCAATTTAAATCCACAGAGAAGGCGATTATTGACATTGCCCTCATTCATAAGAAGAACAAATATCTGGATAATGAGTCTAGAGCAGAGTTACAAAAATATGCCCTGACATTTGAAAATCAGATACTCTCGCTGCCGGAAATTAGTAGTATCAGTAAATCTGGCTACCTTGAGCCAGAGCTTCAAATTCTTCTTTTACCTGAAAAGCTTAGCTCCCTTGAGCTCTCTATTTCAGAAATCTATGGCCAAATAAATGACAACCATATCCGTGTCCCCATCGGCTCTTTAAAAGATCCAGGCGAGTCAAAAATTACGGCCATTAATGAGCTTGATAGTGTCCAGGCGCTGGACAAACTTATTTTAAGAGGAACTTATACGGGTCCTATGATTGCGCTCTCCCAAATTTCTCACATCAAATCTGGATTTAGAAGCTCAGCAAGAATAAACAAGGTTCAAGGCCGTGAAGCAGTCATTTTAAATGTTAAAAAGAGTGTCTCCACGGATATTCTCTCGGCAAAAAAAGCTGTGATGAAATTTGTTGAACGTTTCAGAAAGACAAATGCAGATTCTGATTTAAGCGTTGTCTTAATGGATGATGAATCCTTTGACGTTACCAACAGACTTTCAATTATTTACTCCAATGGTCTGATCGGTTTTATTTTCATTCTAATCGTCCTATTCATCTTTCTTGATTTTAAAAGTGGATTTTGGGTGGCGATGGGAGTCCCCTTTTCTTTGGCGTTCACACTGATCCTCACTCACCTGGTTGGGTATACTGTTAACAATATGACCCTTGCTGGAATTATCATCGTAATGGGAATTGTAGTTGATGATGCTATTATTATTGCTGAAAATATAACCAGGCATAAAAAAGAGGGAAAAGCACCAATCCAGGCTTCAATAGACGGTACTCTTGAAGTTATACACCCTATTTTGGCAAGTATGATCACCACCTGTGTGGCATTTATCCCTCTTTTATATTTTGAAGGTCATTTTGGAAAATTCGTCTCCTATATCCCTTTAATGGTAGTGTTAATGCTTGCAGGTAGTCTTCTTGAATCCATATTTATTCTCCCCTCGCATATGAGCCAAAACCTGCCATTTATTCAAAACAAACAAATCAAAAAAACTGACTGGTTTACAAATGTAGAAAATCTCTATGAAAGATTTCTTGGCAAGGCCATTTCCATGAAGTGGATTGTATTTTTAGCATTTTTCTCTTTTTTATCAATTTGTGGCTACCTTTTTAAGAGCAATATGAAATTTGTAATGTTCCCTAGAGAGGAAACCAAAGAAGTTTTTATCAAGGCCATCGTTTCCGGCTCTCCCTCAAGAATTGATACCGCTAAAAAGCTCGAAGAAATCGAGAATATCTTTCTAGAGGACAAAACTAACTCAGTGGTTGCAGTGAGAACCAGAGTTGGCCAAAATCGCCGTGGTGGAGAAGTCAAAGACAATGAGGGTTGGATTAGAGTAGAGCTGATACCCGCTGACAAAAGAGAGGTTGATCTAAAGACACTCATAAAGGGATGGGAGGAGAAAACCAAAAACTTCACTGGATACAAAAAAATCAAAATTTTTAAATCATGGTTTGGAAGAGGAAGTAGATCGGCCATTGAAATTATAGTTCAAGAAAATGATAACACTGCAAGAAATGATATTTTACAGAAGGTAAAAAATCACCTTGAGAGTATTAGCTCTCTTGACGGCGTAGAACTTGAAAAGCCTCTTGATAAAAAAGAATACCTCTTTAAAATTAATCAAAAGAAATTAGTTCTTTACAATATTGACCCCAAAAAAGTAGCGCGCGCTTTGAGAATTTTTGTAGAGGGAAGTATCCTCTACACAATTAATAAAGGTGATGAAGAAGTTGATGTCCGTCTAACTGTTCCCGATGCTGCCAAGGTAAATCTAAAGGCCCTTTTGAATTTAAAAGTAGAAAACAAATCGGGAAGACTACTGAGATTGAATAAATTCATATCAATTATTGAAACAAATCGTCCTTCAAGTATTAGCAGATTAAATTTTAAAAGAACTGCAAAAGTATTTGCCAATCTCTCTAAATCCCCCACATTGACTCCACTAGAGATTGGATCAAACTTGGAAACAAATTTATTTCCCCAAATATATAAAGACTACCCTTCAAGTATATTGAGCTTTTCTGGAGAAATTGAAGATTCAAGAAACTCGAAAAGTGAGTTCAAAAGCTCACTAGTCCTCATTGTCGTTCTGATATACTTTGTTCTCCTGGTGATGTTTAATTCACTAACTACTCCACTTATTGTGCTATCAATTATCCCTTTTGGCCTTGCCAGCGCCAGCCTTGTCTTTATTTTACACGGTATTAACATATACGGGTTTTTTGCGGTGATTGGAGCGCTGGGAATGATTGGAGTTGTCATCAATGACTCAATCGTAATGCTCGATAAACTAGAAAAGGGGAAATCGGGGGGAGATTGGTCAAAATATATCTCCAGTATTTGTTCCACAAGACTAAGACCTGTGCTCGTCACCACCATTACCACAATTGTTGCCATTTTACCGACTGCTTACGGAATTGCCGGCTACGACTCCATGTTAGCTGAGATGATGCTGACAATGGGCTGGGGGCTTCTATTTTCCACTGTGATTACTTTGATTCTAGTTCCCTGCCTCTACAGTTTTAAAAATCCCAAATAAAAAAGGGAGCCTAATATAGCTCCCCTCTTTCAATTTTTGTTTGGTTTGGTTTTACAATTCGTCTTCAACATCTTCGTCTAGCTCTTCATCAAATTCAGACACTTCAGCATCTGAATCTTCTAACTCTTGATTGTCTTCATCAGAGTTAGCTCTCTTTTTAAACTTTTCTCTTTTTTTCTGGAATTTTTCTCTTTTCCCTTTCATTTTTTCTCTACGCTCTAAAAACTTTTCGTGCATTTTTTGAACACCTGACTCACATTCAGATGAATCAAAATCTTCACTTTCCGCATTACTAGAAAGGGCACACACACCAGCATAATCTCCCTCTTTAAGTAATTTTCCTTCTCTTACTTGTTTTCCGTCTATACCTTGGTCATCAAAAAAGGACTTAAGTTTCTTAACAAACTTTCCCTATACTTCACTCCTCTTACATTTTCGAAAATGGGTTCAGCAGAAGTCATTTGCATACCCTCATTACTCATTCCAGTAGACAATTTGCCAAAGGTTTGAGCAGACATTACCACATCCTCAGTCCCATTTACTTGAGAATTTGAGAATTTCATTCTACCCTTAAGGATTACATCGCCTGATCCAGGTTTTTCTTTATCAAGTGCGGCCTTTAGCTTTGTTAAGTCGACACTACAGCTTTGAGTAAATGATTCAGCGCTATCACATTTTGAAATGAATCGGTCCATGTCAAAAGACCTTGCGGAAGCAGAGTTCGCTGAAAAATAAAACACACCAATTAGCATTAAGAGAATTTTCATCACATCACCCGTTTTGTTAAAATTTAAGTACTAATTTATCGGCGGAGGCTTATGAAATCTTTTGAAATCCCATCCCAATCCGTTTCAAACTGATCATTCCCTTGAAACACCCGATACCACAGTGTATTTCCACACAGCTGCAATTACGTCTAAGATTATGAGTGATAATAGAAAAACCTGGTAGCTCAAAGTTTAAGCATCACTAATAGACTGAAATCTAGTGATGAAGCTCTCTAAACCTCTTCACCTAGAGCAAATTAAATTTATTTAAATGGCAACATAACCTGCCAGAAGCCTAGACTCTAGACCTTTGTATACCTTAAATTCAATACTTAGCTTTCCATTCGTCCAATATTTGTCCCAACTATCAATAAGTATATTTGAATATAATTTCTGAGTACTAATTAACAACTGGAGCTCACATGAAAGTCGTATTCATTTTCTTATTAATGCTTATAGCATTTACTTCTTTGGCAGGTGAAATTAACTGCCCTGAAGGATATTCAATTGTTGATGGCGAGTACTGTGTCAGTAATAGTTCTGAAGTGGACTTTGAACAAGTCAATATTCTTGGGAAGCTAGAAGGCCCTACAGGTGCATTTATAACTGAAGTCGCAAGACCAAAATTTGCATGTGATAAGTTTTTATACAAAAACAAACGAAGGAAAAAAGTTTCAAAAAGATGGTATCGATGTATGGAAAAACAATATAATCTCGATGATTTAATTTATAAGAATTTAAAATGCGCACTAAACTTTGGGCGGAAAAAGATTAACTCAGCTTTTCGTTCATCAAAATACGCGTTAAGGTCTACTACTGAAGAGGAAAAGGACATAGTCGCAAATATTGCAGGACTCTTTTTATATCAAACACGCTTAAAAAAAGAATCTTATAACGACCTATTAGAGCTTCTAAGTACATGTCGTAAAACTATCCACTCTACACCACGAAAAGCTAAAGGAAATTTAAAGAAGTTCAAACAGCATGCAGTTGAATTATTTAGCTATTATGGAGAGACAAGCGTCAATAATTCTCCAGAAGAAAATATAGACAAATGGTTTGTAATCCCAAGAAATAATACCAACCCTGAAAAATATGTCTTTGTTTCATCATTTTATAGATATCTTTTAAGTATTGATGACTTCAATACAGTTTGCAATACAGTTGGTGTAAGGGCCTCTGTTTCAAACGTTGCTCTCATGAGTGTTCTTCCAATCATGGGCATTATTCCCGTTGGCTTCAGTGCTGAAGTTCTTGGTGAGAAATGTAGAGTTAACTTAAAGAAATACGCATCTGTAAGTGTGGGGTTGGGTGTAGGATTGTCACTAGGTGTTGGCTCAGTAGGAATTGTAAGACAAAAAGATAATCCTATTGCTGAAAACGATACTCCTATTACTTTTGGAAATTTTCGTCCTCGACTCGAGCAGATCGGAACAGAAAAGCGAAGGCTTGATGTTGAACTTCATCACTCAGTTCATTTTATTTTTGGAGGATCAGCTATAGCACAAGACCATTTTCACAGAGGATCAGGGTGGGGTAAGGAAGTTGAATTTGGTATCGGAGCAGAACTTGGAACATTTGCTGAAGCAAAAATCCCAGTACTGGTTCTTCCTCTCGGTTGGGATAGAGAAGCAATATTTGAGTTATTTATATTTTAGTCATTAGTTTATAAAAATATATGCACACTTACCGGAGGTTAACAAAATGAATTTAGCATCTAAGACTTTTTTAATTTTTTCGCTATTAATGTTGAGTACTGTTGTGATTGCAAAAGACTGCTCAGAAAATGATCCTTACCAAAATTGTTCGGAAGAAGTTACAGAGATTGATTTTGAAAATGATCTCACCATTAATGCAAATAGAGTTGAACCAAATATCCCATTTGTTTTCGAAAGAAAAAAATCAAATTTCCCATGTGACGAATTCAAAAAATCACGAAGAAGTAAACTTTCCCGAAAATGGTATCAATGTATGGAGAAAGAATATGGACTAACTCCTCCGGGATTTGTTGATTCATGTAGTGATTTTTATTGGCAAGTAGGTTTGAAAAAGTACCACAAAAGAAAAAATAAGATTCTGGTTCCCACATTTATGGTAGCAACTGTAGGGGCATCCTTGCCAGTATTATTCCCTATTGCCGCACCTATTGGAGTTGCAGCGGGGATTTTGGGAAGCGTGAACTATACCAAAGAAAATTCTTACGAATTTGTAGCTGCATTACTTGATTCTTCTTGGTCAATTTCAAACGGACAGTCACTATATCGAGATAATAGATATAATGAAGATGGGCAATACCGAAATAGAATTCAATCTGAATTGAGACAAATTTCTAAAAGTAGAAAAATGTATTACACATATATTAATCGGCTAGATTACATTGATGGTAGACGACCAAATAGTTTTTCAAATAAAAGTAAAAGTCGTAGAGCTTCCTATCTTGAAAAGGTTTATAAAAAACTTGTCAAAAAAGGATACACTGGAACTCGCTTAGAAGTAGCAAATATGATTACCTCCCTAGACAAAGAGGCAAAGTTTTGCAGCAACAACTCATTGATGAGAAAAAAAGAATTTATTAATTATCTGTACGGAAAATTACGGCCATAAGCTTAGCTTAGAGGCTGAATACAATGACAAAACTGGGGTTTAATTTATCCCCCCCCCCGATAAAACCCCAGTTTTTGTTGTCGTACAATGAGCCCCACACCCTTTGAGGGTGAAGCTTACCCATCTAATTTTGATTTTACGACACTTCCATCAACAGGATTAAAATAAACCTCAACTCGTTGACCTGATTTGTTTCTCCCATAGATTTCATAGCAAGAGCCAGGTTGTTTAAATTTCCTAATAGTATAACCCTGGTTTATGGCCATTTTTTTAAAGTCTTCGATTCTCATCCAATTTTGTTCTGGCTGGTTGGTGCAATTCTTTTTGGCCAAGGCGGTGCAGGTCAATAAAAATGATAGTAAAATAAATAATGTTTTTTTCATTTGTAGCTCCATTACATAGGAAAGTATTTTCCTACTCTCAATATGGGATTTTTTTTGTGAATTCATAATGGACATATGCCCTAAATTGCTAAAAAATTGCCTTTCTTGGGCATATGTCTCATGAAAAATACTTTGAAATACTCCAAAATGAACTTAACTTAATCGTGAGAAGGGAAAGTGCTATGAATAAAAAAAATGCTTTTGATTTACCGACCAGAGTTTTTCACTGGGTTTTCGCTATTTTATTCGTGGCGGCGTTCACCATCGCCAACACCATCGATGATGATTCCAAGTGGTATACACTCCACTCTTTAAGCGGAATCATGATGGTATTTCTCATATTCCTGAGAGGAATCTGGGGATTCGTAGGCAGCAAATATGCCAGATTTTCTTCATTTAAATTAAATCCATCAGATCTAATTAAGTATTTAAAATCAATTTTCAGCTCAAAAACAAAGAGAGATTTGGGCCATAATCCGGCCTCTAGCTATGCAGCCATTTTGATGTTCATTTTCACCATCGGTCTTGGCGCCACTGGAATTTTAATGAGCAAAGGTATAAATAAGCATTTTTTTGAAGAGGTCCACGAATTGTGCGCCAACGGATTCATCTTTACCGTTATTGCCCATATTGTTGGAGTGGTTTTCCATCAAGTTAAGCACAAAGATGGTTTAGCATTTGCGATGACTAGTGGAAAAAAAGAAGAAGTTGATGGACAGCAAGAGATAGCATCAAACCACCCATTTATTGCGATAGTTTTTATCGGACTATTTACTTCGTTTGGCATATATTTAAACAATAATTTTGAGCGAGACACTCAAAAGCTAAATCTCTTTGGCTCTTCAATTGAACTAGGTGAAGATGAACACTCGCAAAGCGGACGACATTCTTCGAGAAAACGAGACCATGATGACGACCATGATGATGATTAAAAAGGAAAGACCAGAATGAATAGTAGAGAAAGAATCATTATGGCCACTATATTATTGGCCATTAGTGCCATGACCATAGTTGATTTAATCACAGATAGAAATGAAGGCATCGCCTGGTGGCACCTCTCGGTTGAGGGGTCCGTGGCAATAATCTCACTAGTAGGTGTATTCTTTCTAATGAAAGGAACTTTTAAGTTAAAAAAAACACTAAAACATGAAAGAGAAGTCTCCATAAAATTTCAAGAAGAGTCAAAGTTGTGGAAAGAGCATTCCATAAAATACCTGCAAGGATTAAGTCAATCTATTGATAATCAATTAGGCAAATGGCTGCTTACAAAATCAGAAAAAGAAGTCGCCTTCCTATTACTCAAAGGTTTCAGTCTTAAAGAAATTGCTGAGATTAGAAATACAACCGAGAAAACGGCCAGGGCCCAAGCCACTTCAATTTATTCAAAAGCAGAACTCTCTGGAAGATCGCAACTTTCCGCATTTTTTCTTGAAGACCTACTACTTCCAGATTCCCCTAGGTGAAGATCTACTTCTTTTTATATGCAGGATCTCGTGAATTTTGAAAACTTTATCTAAGTGTCTAGACTTTATACACTAGCCTGTCATTATTTCAAATCTCATTCCCTCAACTCTTGAACCCAGATAAAATTGAACACTACATCAATTCCGGGGGGAGCAAACATGATCAAAATCGATAAAGAAAGTTGTATCAACTGTACAATTTGTTACGAGATATGTCCCGACTATGTATTCTCTGTAGATGAAGTAGAAAAAAAAGATGTTACGGTGAGATTTGCCGACCATTGTTGCATCTGTGGCCACTGTGTTTCCATGTGCCCTATAGGCGCTGTCACTCATGACACTCTACCCTGTGATGATTTTGTTAAAATTTCTAAGCCTGAAATAAAACCTCTCGATTTACAAAACCTCATCTTTTCTAGAAGGTCTGTCAGAAAATACAAAGATAAACAGGTTGAAAAAGAAACCATTAATCAACTTATTGAATGTGCAGCTCATGCTGGCTCAGCTGGAAATGTACAAACAGAAGGCTTTATTGTTTTAAATGATAAGAGTTTTCTCAAAAAGTTAGAGCTGGTTGTTGTTGACTCTCTTTGGCATGGAGGAGTCAAATTTTTCAAAGGGAAAGGATTAATTCAGAAATTTTTGTCTAAAAGATTTGGTGCAAAACTGACTTATCAATATCAAAAATATCATAAGCTAATTGTACGTAGAAGAGAAAACAATGAAGAAGAAGGTATGATTTTTCGAAATGCACCTGCTGTAATTGCCATTCATGGGCTTAAAGCAAATTATTTGGCACAAACAAATAGCGCTATTGCACTTCGTAATATCGAACTTATGGCCCAAACATTGGGCCTAGGAACCTGTCATGTGGGATTTCTAGTTACAGCATCTAATATGAGAACTAGAAAAATCAATAAAATGCTTGGGCTTGATAATAAGAGAAAAATTTACGGCGCTTTAATGATTGGTTATCCCAAGTACAAATACAAACACCGAATTCCTAAACAAGACAGAAAGGTGAATACCATGTACTCGGCTTAAAACCTTTTACTTACGCCCTAAAACAACTGCTTCTCTGGCCACTGTTGATACAATGAGTTTCACAATATTGTTAATATAATCAAAGTTTAGATTTGTGACATCATCATCAACCGAGTGATAGGCCGGGTTCATCTGGGTAAGGTTTAATTTGGGGCCGTGGTCATAAACCCCCTCTCCAAACATAATGGCCCTTTTAACTCCCATATTATAAAAAGATAAATGATCAGAGGCAATAAAGGGACCGTGGGGCTCGTCTAGGTCTTGCTCAATAGATACGTATGTAGGATTCAGATTATACCCAGCTTCTTTTTTTAAGCTCTTATGTGAAATAGTAGCAATATCCTTAAGGCCCTCTTCTTTTTCTCCAGATGAAATTGTCATCACCCCATCACCATTAGCATCATGACCAATCATATCAGCATTGATCACTGATTTGATTTTTCCAAATTTAATAAGCTCTTTCATAGCAAATGCCGTGCTTCCAACAAGTCCTAATTCCTCAGCATTGAGATTTAAAAACATAATGCTGTACTTAAATCTATATTTCGAAAGTATCCTTGCGGCAATAATAGTCGCTGCCACACCAGAGGCATTATCATCAGCTCCAGGAGACAAGCTTCCAATTCTTACAGGCTCAATATCTCTATTGATCCCTTTTTTGGGATTTTTATGAACAGCACTATCCCTTCGAACAACTGAGTCGTAATGAGAAGCTAAAATTACATGCTCTTTTGTCTCTCCCTTGTGAATAGAGTAAATATTATCCCAATTGCTATCTTTGTATTTAGTCGCAAAATCCTTTGTCTCTTTGATTATTGCCAGCGCCATCTTTTTTTCTTCACTATTCATCTTTGATATATAAAGGCCCTTAATCATCGTGCCTGTAATTTTTGCCAGTAAACGCGGATTAAATTTGTGAATTCCAGCTTTAAGACCTGGAATTTTTTCGTAGGAATCCACTAAATACTTTGCCGCCAGACCATTTCCAGGATGTCCAATTTGGCGACTCAAAATATACTTCCCACCAAGTACCTCTTTTTCACCTGAAAGCTCACTTATAACTTGTTCGATTTCGGACTTGTTAACTTTACTGATCATTTCAGCAATAAGTTTTTCATTTGATCCAAATGCAGAATTAAAATTTGAAAGTAATACTACTACGACGAAAAAAGTTTTCATGAGCGACCCGGGTTTTTAGTGAATAATTTTTTATGCCGCGAATCTTAAAAGCCTGTAGCTGAAATTGCAATGCTAGTTTTGTTAAAGACTGTTGATACCAATTCATCAGTGCTGAAAGGCCACTTGCATTAAAAATGCGCTTGAATATCACGGCGCTAGGATGTGATTTTATTTAGACACTTGCTCTATGTTGTAGACAACCAGGCAAGCTAACCACCTAGAATTACGAGACTCAAACCTAGATCTTTTGGCCTAAATTTTGCTCTTTTAAAAGTATACAAAAATGAGGGAGTCTTATGCGCAATTTGCTGTTTATTCCATTACTACTTAGTTTTAGTGCCTTTGCTGTTGAAGGCGATCTCTCAGATCCAAGCCATTTTGAGGTGGCCATTCCAGTAGGGCTTGAGCCAAAAGATATTTTCCCCACACTTGATGATTTCACTGCCATTTTTAAAACTTTTAAAGCAAAAGTTCAACCAGGGGTAGGGGCCAAGACTGTACCCTTAGATAACTCAGCAGCCGGTAACCCTAAAATGAGAATAGACATTTCTATTCCCCTATTTGGTAAACACAATATTGATTTAGAGGCCATAAGTGAGACGGTTACAGGTAAATGTGGAGATGATCAGCTAGACGAAGGACTGAAGGTAGTTTTAGATATGATGGGATCTTCCCATCACATGATTAGAAGAGTGAAAAAAATCGAAGTTATAATGTGTACAACTGATCCAAACTCAGGGGCAAACCCTGGAGACTATAAGCTCACTGCTACGACCAAGCTTGTAGAGGGACATCTTAGGATGAATCCTGATGCGCTTCAATGGCAAGAGAGAAAGGCTTCAGAAATGGTAGAGAAAGTATTTCTAGATCAAGTACCAAGAATCATTCATTCATATGAAGATATAATGCAAACAAAGCTAGAAGAGCAGCAGGCCATTTCTGAATAGGTTGACTCTAAATTCGACCTATTTAGTCTCCCAAACTATAAGAAAAGTTGAACTCTTTTACGACTCCTGGCTTCTTGTGGCTGAAGTTCCAGCACTTCTTGTTTTAAGTCTATATCAAGTGGCCCAAGACCGTCCTTACCGCCAAAAGGGTCCAGATTATCTAAAGGCCATTCGAGAAAAGGTTTGCAAGAAAATCGTCTTCACCAATCCATCCTATAAAGTTTGTGAGCTAAATTAGCTTCACTAGTCATCTTCAGCTTGAACATTCCCCGTTTTGTTCCAATGACTTACCCACTGTCACATCAATTTAAATTGGTGAATATGGCGTCTTGAATCTGTGCAGGTCACAGCAAGGACCAAATCAATCTGGGCCAATTTGAAACAACTTTGTCCGTGATTTTGCGTCAAAATACTTATGCTAAATAATTCGTATTATAGAGCATAGAAGTTCCCAATAAAAGGTTTAACCTTGTATTAGTAATAGGTTTAACTTTTAATACCCCTGGTTTTTTACAACTTTCCATCTGCCCTACTCATCAGTCATTTTGGCCTTTCTGAACACAACTAAAATCCAGGGTGAATCCATTCCAATATTAACACAAAACCAAAACTGCCCAGAAGGAAGCACTAATTAACAGTTTTAAAGTTTATAACTGTTAAGTTTAAAACTACCCATTTGAAACTAATTTGGCTCCAGAAGACTTTTAAGTACGATGAATTAAAAATGCAAAAGTCAAAACAAGACTCATAATCTGACTCACTTGAGGGGCTCCAAGGAGAAGCCGTAAGGCCCGCGCCGTCCCCTATTTTCAAATAATGATCTATACTCTCCTAGAATCATTACAGTTGCAAAGTTTAAAACTATCAACTCTCAAACTTTACAACTATCAAGTTCAACACTTCAAAAGTACTAAGTTCAAAACCGCAAACTTCCCAACTTAAAACTATAAAAGTAACCACTTTAAAACTAAATAGTCCAAAACTCTCAAGTTATAAATTGTAAAATTCCAAACTTTAAAGTTTCTACTTTTAAAGTTTGCTACTATAATCTTTACAAGTAGAAACTTTCAAAATTTAGAGTTTTAAAGTCGACAGTTTTAGACTTTAAAACTATCAAGGAGGACGCATGCCAAGGATTATTTCTGTTACTGGACAAAAGGGTGGAATAGGTAAGACCACAGCTACAGTCCATATTGCAGCTAGACTTGCTGACCTAGGTTACAAGACTTGTATCATCGACTTTGATACCACCCAAAGTAATGCCACCAGATGTTTACTTGGTCCAGTGTGGGAAGAAGAAAATAATCTACCAGGAATCTGCGACCTTATGGCCAATGGGGGAGAGATTGATTCAGTGATTTATGAAACCCCGCGCGAGAATCTCTATATTATTCCCAGCGAGAAAAAAGATAAGAGGGGGGCCAACTATAATATTGAGGCCATCTTAAACCAACTTGGGCTTGAGGGTTTTTCTCTACTAAAAGAATTAATTGATGCCTCAAAAAAATTAGAATCTATGCACTTTGTCTTAATAGACAATGCACCTTCTCTTGGGATCACAACTGTAAGTGCTCTGATCGCCAGTGACTATTTTTTAATTCCCGTTCAAACAGCTGATCTTTCCATGGAATCAATCGGGGACACTATAACCGCAGCTTTTAAAGTCAAAAAACTTCAAAACGAATATCTAGAACCACTTGGCTTTTTTGTCGCCTCCATGGATAAGAGACCAAAAATGGCCAAAAAGGCAATAGGGGAGTTGATGGACTTAGCCGTTGATAGCGGCATCCATTTCTATGAAAGCATCATACCTATTTCAACAAAATTTGCCTTTTTACCCAGAGACCGGAAAACCATCTACGATGTCACCAAACCATCGGATAGGGGACACAAAGAATATATTATGCTTGTGGACGAAATCTTAGAAAGAATTATGGAAATCGAAACCGTAGAAACTAATACGGTTCCACCAAAGTCTAATAACACACAAACTGAAATAAGAGCGGGGGTATAAAGTCATGGAAGGATTTTTTTCAACTGGAAGAAGAGTTAAAGAACAAGAAGAAAAAAAAGTGGTACCCCCTAAAAAGCTGGTGGCCACTGAGCGCCCCAAAAAGATGGTAGAAAAAATCAAAGTAGTCAAAAGAGAAATTCAGCACCCAGAGGTGGAATATCAAAAATCTTACCCTGAGAGAACTTTCGACAAGTTTGTGGCCAAGGGTGCAAGACTTAGAGCTGAAGATATCGATTTATTAAAAGTCTTCTGTGCAGAAATCTCTAGGGCCAAAAGACTACTTCCCAATGAGAATCGTGAAATAAAAAGAATCACCGACAACACTGCTCTCAGACTGCTTTTACAAATTTTCTGCGAAAAAATTGAAGATAAAATCGAGACAATTGATTTTAGATCACTTCAAACAGAGCAAGGCCTTAAAGAATTTATGCAAGAAACCCTTTCATTATAAGGAAACCATCATGAGATATATCGGAGTACTAGCTCTTTTTTTAAGTGTTTCACTTTTAAGTGCCTCGTGCAGCAACCATCCGGGTTCAGACGAATCAACTATTACCTTTAATATTCAAAGGGCGAATCCTGATGGACATCACATCGCCAATTTTGTGGCCACTCCCGGGCAAACTCCTACTTCAATAGGTGATTTTAATTGCTTTGGAATAATGTACCGAAATCCCGATCATGGACAGGGAAATTGTGTCGACTCCTCCGACGATGTCATTTGGAGATTTGATAAGCTTGCTGGGTTTAAGGGTGATGATTCTCAACTTCAAATGACCGTTTCCCAAGGGAGCGATCGCAAATTTCACCTTGTTGCTGTAAGTGCTGACACCTCCAACTTTGGAGGCTGTCCAACTTTTCAAAATTTAGCTTCCGCCAGTGGGGGAGTGTCTGCCATGTATAAATTAGGGACTACATCAGTCAACATTGAAGAAAGTCCCATGACAGTTGCCATGAGTGGACACTTTTCCAATGCCACTCCCTATACCATTGATTGCGATCACCCCGATTTCAATATGGACCAAGATCAGGGCCAGGGTACGCAAATTTGCGACCAAAGCCTTGGCTGTATCCACTCATTCTTTACAGAAAATAATCAAGGGATGTATCAAGATACAGGTTGTTCTCTTGCATCCATAACCAGCCCAAATCCAGTGAAATGTTGGAATAACTTGGCCGGTACTAATAAATTTACTGAAGCTACCAATAACCCGGATTACTCTAGTGCAACACTCAATGGTTATCCAGGGATTACATTTAATGGCACCACAATATTGACAACAGATTTTAATGCCTCTACTTCAGGAACTATCTTGATAGCTTTGAAAACAGGAAGTCTATCCACGACAACTTTGGATGTTATGTCTTCCAGTGACGGGGTTGACTACCTTCGCGCCCAACTCAACTATTCATCAGGATTTACATTTCAACTATTAAAAAGTGGTATTGGACCAACCACAGGTGTTGCAAGTATTAGCAGCTCCACTGCTTATGTACTCGCCTTTAGCTGGAGCGCTACTGAGGTAGCCACATATGTAAATGGAGTTAATGAAGACTACCAGACAGGTTCAAGTTCATCTCTTACTTCAGCTTGGGATATTCATGGGAATCAAGGTTCTGCTGATGCACAAGTAATGGGGGATATTTTTGAAATCGCAATTTACAATGCAATGCTTTCCACAGGTCAAATTACCGAAATTTCAGCCGCTATCGGTGCAAAGTATTTAATTTATTGATATTTCATTTTTGACATTTGTTTTCAATTCGGCGCAAAATACTTTTAGAGACAAAAATTGCACTATACACACACGGAGGTGAATCATTTTTGTCCCTACGAGTACATGCTATTTAAGTAAGTATATATATTACTTACTTATATACTTACGGAGTGTACTGATAGGGATATTTTTCGAAATATCAATTAGTTGAAATTTTTTTGGTCCCTACCAGTACATGGCCAAGTCCCTACCAGTACATAGCAAAGTCCCTATGAGTACACCCCTATGTCCCTACGAGTACACACCTGCCCTAAAAGTCCACACTAGTACACCCCTAAATCCCTATGAGTACACCCCTTAGTCCCTACTAGTACACCTATGGGCCTTTGGTCCCTACGAGTACATGCCTTGGTCCCTAATAGTACATACCTTCAGCTATTTTTGAGCTAGCAGGGGTGTACTATTAGGGACTTTTTGTGAAAGATGGCCATAAGTTACTGAAAGAGACTAGAGGGTATGTACTGGTAGGGACTTTCCTTGGCCGCGCCTTGGCCAGGCTTTTACTAGGTGTGTACCAGTAGGGACTTTTTTGATGAAGGCCTGTACCTGTAGGGATATTTTAAGGTGGAGGTCTGTACTAGTAGGGACTATTGGCATTGAGGGCCTGTACTCGTAGGGACTTATTGGTGCCTACGGCATGTGCTTGTAGGGATAAAATTACTGGCCTGTACCATAAGGGATATTCGTCCGGCCCGGTACTAGAAGGGAATTTGAGTTGGGGGCGGTACTAATAGGGATTTTTTTGTGGCCAATTTTGTATTTATCGCAAATAATTAAAGAAAGCCACATTTAGGAGAATGTCCTATGTCGGAGATTTTGGGAACTGGCGCTCCAGTTTCAGCAGCAGATTCTCTCATTACAATCGATCATGATCTTGAGATCATCAGTAAGCGTGACGATCGCTTTAAGGTTGAGATAAACCTGGGCCTTGCTCTTCCATTCAAGTACTACCTAACGGATGATTACGACAAGACTGAGGCCAGCTCGGCCATTGTTAGAAACGTAGATGATAATGGTTCGGTCTATATGTTAGAAGTAACCACACAATCCAATGAAGGCCCTCTACAGGCCTTTGAAAATGATGTGCTGCTTGTCCTTCTCACCATGGCCTGGGAGCAAAGAGATCGCAACAAGAACTCTAAAGAGCGGATGAATGGCTTTCGCGTCTATTATACTCACGCCGAAGTTTGTAGAAGGCTGGGCCTCTCTGCCAATTCAAGAAATAAAGTTGCGCGTGCCATCAAAAAGATTAAAAGCCAAAATCTTCAAACCAAAAATTTTGCCTACAACGCAGAAACTGGAGATGTTGGGCTGATCAATGAAGATACTAAGATCATTTTAAAATCGGGCAGAGTTAGAAGAGGCACCTCTGATATGGATTTTGCCAATTTTCAAGATGTCTTTTTCATTGAGTTTGATAGCTATATTGTAAAAAATCTCTACAACGAGTATGTCTCTGTTATCAGCTCAAATGCTTACCTTAGTTTAAAGTCTGGCCCTCAAAGGCGAGTTCTCATTTTCCTATACTCTAAAAGGAAAAAATTTGGGGACCAATTTATATTTCCACTTGAAGAGCTGGCTCAAGTTATAGGGCTAACCGGAAGTTCAAAAAGGCGCCGTCAGATTGGCGAGTATCTTAAAAGAATTCAAGAGGGTCTTAATAGCTTTGATTTTACAATTAAAAAAAGTAAGTCCAAGGCAGATTGGGATATATTAATTGTTTTTAAAAATACTCATTTAATTGAAGACAACGAAAGTATCACTGATCCTTTTTTAAAGAGTTTGTGGTTTTATTATGGGGCCCAGGAGATGGAAAATCTCAACCTAACCCCACTTGATATCGATAATATGAAAAGAGAGTTTACTTTTAAGTATCAAAAGGAAAAAGACAAAGATACTTTCCTCTATGGAAAATCCAGTTATCTTGCATGCGAGTTTTGCCTTGATGTCACCTTGTATCAGGTTTTAAAGTGTGGCTACCGAGTAACCAAATCATTTAAGGCGCTGGCAAGATCGATTTTAGGTTCAATGATTGAGGGAAGTCTTGAGCTTCCAGAGGGATACCGTCAATTTGTGACAATAAGGGCGGAAGAGAAAAAGAAAAAAGATGTTGATGGAAGAATCAACACCGAGCTTGTTAAAAGAGAAGAGGCCAAAAAAGAGGAAGTGCAAAAACTAGAAAATAGTTTTGAGCGTCTGTATTACGATATGTTGAAAAATAACCGCTCCTTTAAAGAGCAAATTACCAAAAGAGCACTAGCTGCACTGGAAAGTGATGGAGTGAATAGTAGTGATCCCCTGTACAATCTTAGCCTTGAACATAAGATGAGAGATATAGCTAAGGTTGACTTCTTTAGTGGTGATATTCTCAATTACAAAAATATTAAAGACAAATTCCCTCAATAAACTTATGAGTGATATCGAATACATTCCACTCGATTTGTCACGCGCAGAAAAGATAGTGAGCTTTTGTGACCGCACCATAGGAGACAACTACTACTCCACTGATGATATTGGTGACATCTACCGTAGGTCAATTCTAGGTGGGAGGAACTGCTCATTTTTGGCAATCTGTGATTTAGAAATTGTGGGGATTAGGTTTAGTTATGCTCCCAATTGCTGGTTAGATTTGCCCTTAGCAGTGACACCAGATAAATGGAATGTGGAAAAACCCAAGGTGGCCTATTTTAAATCTCTTTTTATTGATCCTAGCTTCCAATGTCGGGGTATTGGAAAGTCACTTTCTTCTATGTCTATTGAAATGATGAAAGAAATGGGTGCAAGGGCCATTGTTTGTCACAGTTGGCTTGAGTCTCCAGGGTCAAGTTCATTAAAGTATTTAAAGAGCATGGGGTTTTCCAAAGTGGCCAGTCATCCTAAGTTTTGGCATCACATCGATTATCAATGCGTAAGGTGCAAACCCGAAAAATGTGTTTGTACAGCGATCGAAATGATTTTGTCCTTATAAGTGGTTTTTGCAATTGAAAGGGCTTCTCGATAGTATCATATTTTTGTGATATATAGAACAATGAGGACCGTGAACTAATGGCAGGTGTACTCAGCACCAACAGCAGCAAAACTATATATTTGATTGAAAACAGGTCAGAGTAGGGCAAGTAGGTTATTTTATAATACTCAAGCAATTTCCATATATGCGCCCCTACTTTATCCACTAGTTTTTTTGTCTTCCACTCCAAAGCAGTCAGTTTTTTCAGTCACTTAGCAGAGTATTATTATTATAAGGTTAAGGAATATATAGAATTGACGCAGTGCATTGCTTCTGTTTCCTCGCTTTGTTACAACTAAAAAATAAACACTATGTATAGAGAAGCTTATGAAAAAGTTGGCGCTCATTACTTGGTCACCCGGTTTTCCTTTTTAACCTCGAAAACCTCCACGCTCTAACCAAGTAATTCAATCTCTTAAATACAAGAGATTAAGTAGCTCACTGTAGTTTGAATTGTTGTTTTTTTCTTCAAATTAACAAATTGATAAACCTAAAACTTTCACTTGGAGATACTAATGTTTTTTTATAAGTACTTTTTATTATCAATTTTATCAATATTTATCACAACGAACCTATATGCTGATGATGATGGCTGGACAACTAGCTGCGAGGATTTATATGAAAAAGTTGGAAATAATAAGGTACGTATAAGAAATAATATAACATTCGCTTTAGGGTTAACAGGGGTAGGTGCTGCAGCAGCGGGGGGAGTTGTGATTGGCACAGCTGCCGGTGTTGTCGAAGCAGGAGGAACACCTCTAAAAAACTCGGCGATTACTACAGCTGGATTAACTGCTGCAGGGATTTTCACAGGTCTAAGTACCATACTAGTGGGGTACCTCCCTATTAAAAACAAAGAGGAAAGGGTCCTCGATGCCTTATGGAAGGGAAAACAGCGAAAATCCAATCATTTAATAAATGAAATTCGAGGAAGGACATCTCTGTCAATTGAGAAAGTATTTAAAATAATTCAATATGGTTTTGATAGTGGTGATTTTTGTCAAAAATACCCTCGTCTGATGGGTCCAGGGAAAGTTAAAAAATATGTTATTAATAATACGAAAAATATTGTCGACTTAACGGATTTAGAAAAGGTGAGGTTTAGCTGTAAAGAAATTTACAAAAAAGTACATCTTCATCGCCTAAGAAATAAAATCTGTGATCCTTCAATAGAAAGCTGTGTAAAGAAATACAAAAGTGATGGTGAAGCTTTGCTAGCACAAGGGTTAAAAAGGACTCGTCCTGGTAGAGTTCTAGTACTTTCTGAAGGAAGCAGTTCCGAGAAAATAAGGGAAAGTGTAGCTAATGATTTTCAAACTGGAGAACTTTGCCACGATCTCCCGAGACTTGCCAAGGCCATAAAATTAATAAAAAAGATCAAAGAAAAGATATAGCACAGGGTAGGATGCTAAAGAGCGCTACTCGCATAAGAAAAAAATTGCTGCCAAACAATTGAAAAATTAAACGAGAAGATTGTTAGTGGCCCATCTCTATGTCGAGTAGCCCTGATAGGGATCATTGTGAAAAAGGTGCAAACCCAAGAAATGTGTTTGCACCGTCACTAGCTTGGAGTAAATCTATTGTTTTTAAAGGGCCATAAGGCCCATAAATGGAGAACCCAGCGACATCGTAATCAAGGATAACGGCAGGGTGAGATATTGTTAAGGTTATTTTTCATGAACTTTTTTTATTGTTTACTCAATGGTGTCAAAATGTTGGTCATTTCAACTCCCCCATCCTCTAAGCTCAAAAGCATTGGTGTTTCGATAAAAACTTGTCACTTTTCTTGCCATTCTTCTCATCGGTGGCACCGTAGTCAAGGATACGACAGTCACTATAGTAGCCGGACAGGTCAAACTTCGACGGCCTAATTTGGGTGAATTTTTTTGAGTCTTTTCATATTGGTGCCAGACTAGATTCACTAGGTAACGTACCTGACACCCTTTTACAGCCCTAACCCTGTTGGCCTGTCAGGAATATCCATATGGAAATACCAGGCGGACCCATCTTGAGCATTTTCACCTTTACATCCCATTATAATATGTTGATCTGAAACCGCCACGGCCTTCCTATAGTCGCCCCTACCACCACCACAGTTTCTTGATTCGCCAGTTTCAGGTGCCACACTCGGAGCCAGCTTTTTAATTTCTACCCAAGTGTTAGAGTAAGAGTTATATTGGAAAACATAAGCGGCACCGCCAGTGGATGATTTGGCGTCCCCATCTCCATAAGCACCAACTACAATAGTCCAACCATCGATTGCCACAGAAGAGCCGAAGTAATCGTATGAAGCTGCATCAGAAGATTTTAAAATAGCGTCTTGACTCCATGAATTTGAGGAGGGGTCAAACATATATACATAAGCCGAGCCAGAATTAGTACCATCGTCATCATTAAAAGGAGCACCGATCACTGCCATCCCTGAAGAAATGTCTACACTGTAGCCAAATTGATCGCCCGTAGCATTATCTGAAGCATAAAGTGTGGCTTCGGTATACCAAGAGCTAGAGCTTGGGTCTAGTTGTAGGATTCTTACTCTACCTCTATCAGTTACTCCTCCATCATAACCAGGGGAGCCCACAATCGCAGTTGTTTCATAGATTCCCACTGATTTTCCAAAATATTGATTGGTTTCTACAGTCCCAGTACTAACCTTTTGATCCTCGAAGGAGTGAGTATCGCCTTCAACAGTATTAACTATTTTAAAATATACGGCTCCAGCATTACTTGCATTAGTATCTTCTGAAGGAGCACCTACAATCATCATATTTCCATGAATATCCACAGATTGCCCATAGTAGTCGCTGGCCTGCCCGTCTTTAGCAATAGATTTTGTCTGCTGAGTCCAGGAATTACCACTTGGGTCAAATTTGAAAGTGTAAACAGCGCCTGAGTTGCTGCCGGATTGATCTGTGTTGGGAGCCCCCACTGCTGCCCAGTCACCGTGAATGGCAACACTCCATCCAAAGAAGTCACCACTCGCCCCATCACTGGCGTATAAAGTTGCATCTGTGGCCCACGAGCCTGTACCGTCATGATCATAATTTTGTATAAAGGCCTGGCCAATATCACCATTATTTGCTGGAGCGGAGATAATGGCAGTGTCATTGTGGACGTCCATTGCCTGGCCAAAATGTTTTGCGGAGGCGCCAGTGCCATAAGAGAAGGATTTTTCACTCCAATCACTTACAAGCTCTTCATTGAAATTCATTGTGAAAATAGAGCCTGTGTTGGTAGTTGTTTCATCACTATAAGGAGCGGCAACTATCGCTGATCCATTTGATATAGATACCCTATGGCCAAAATTTTGGGTAAGAGGTGCAGAGTTGGGATAAACTTTAAATTTTTGCTCCCAATTTCCTGTTGCGGGATCTCGATGAAAAACATAAGACTTACCAATATTTGTTCCCTCATCATCGTTATATGGTGTACCTACGATTATCATATTTCCGTCAACATTGACTGAGTAACCAAATTGATCTCCGGCAATACCATCATCTGTTGTGAGAGTTTGATCTAAGTTCCAGTTATTTGCTGAACGATCATACATATAGACAAGTACTTTTCCGGTACTAGAGTTGTAGCCAGGAGCTGCAACTACGGCAGTATTACCATCTATGTCGACCCAACTTCCAAGTAATTCAGAAGCCGTTCCTCCAGAAATGACCAGTTCGCTATACCAAGAACTGCTTGAAGGGTCCCAAACATAAATCCAGGCCCCACCTGCATTTGTATTGGCAGTATCATAATAAGGAGCTCCAGCTATGACTCTTTTGCCTGAAAGAGCAACAGATGTTCCAAATTTATCACCTGAGCCTATATCGCCTGGCTGAATTTTGCCTCCTTCTCCCCAAGTACCACTGTAGGAATTATATCCAAAAATATAAACTGCTCCTGCATTGGAAGCGGGTAAATCATGATTGTATGATCCAATGGCCGCAAAGTTTCCATCCAGTGCCACTGAATTTCCAAAGTAATCACCACTGTCAGTATCCGCTGCTTGCAACATGGCCTTTTGGTAATAAGAATTACTAGAAGGGTCCCAGTTAAAAATGTAAGCAGCACCTCTAAGTGATCCACCTGTATCTTGTCCGGTCGCCCCTACTAAGACAGACTGTCCTGAAACAGAGACAGCGTTACCAAATGAGTCTCCAGCGACCACTCCACTTGGAGTAAGCTCTGTTTCGTAATACCAAGAGTTTGAAGAACGATCAAAAATATAAACTCGGACAGCTCCTCCTGTCCCGATTCCTGTTCCTCCAGTAAGCGATTGTAAAAATATAACACCTTGTTTTTTTGTGTATGCATCATCCCATTTCACCAAACTGATATATATGGAGAAATACTGGAATCACAAAGTAAAGGTAGCAATACTCTTTTTTAACAGTGGATTTGAAAGATTTTCAAAATGATCGAAGGAAAGTAGTTTCCACAATTTCTCCATATTTTCTAATGGAGTCGTCTCTTAGAATATATATAATTCACAAAGTATTTCACTGAGGCGATGATAAAAGAAGATGGAGAAGCAGCATGCTGATTAACTGGATTACAGTTTTGAGAAGATTTAAGAATATCAATTTTAAATTATAAGATTGTCTTGTTTAGTGCTATTCAAGGCCATAAGTAAGGCTGCCATGGTTGGCACTTTACTTCATTTTAGCGATATTTCGTCATCCTTATTTGGCCTCTATTTTTAATATTTTCAGTTACACGGGTAGCGTTATTTGCATCTTCAGCGCCTGTTTACGATTAGGTTTTCAGTACTATGTTGCAGGTTCGGGGAAATTTAAAAGATCTAATTTATCCGATTTTTTACGGCAAGGTTTTTTGACAGGTCGCAGGAATCTATTGAGGATATCTAAGATTTGGGATACATATGTTGATGAGATCACTTGCTTCAACACACTAGATCTGGTCTTTGAGGGAAATAGATATGATCCCTCAATTAATTTTAAAAATGAACAAGTTTTACGAGATTTTGAACAGGTTGATATTTTGAAACAAATATTGCATGAAACAAGTGTTCCATGCACCTTTTGAAGTTTACTATAAAGAGAAAGTTGCACTGGCCATTTGGTTCCGGTATGGAACCTAAGGTAATCTCAACCGAGGCTACTCACCGTAAATTAAAACTTTGGTTTATGGGCCTCGAAATAAACTTCACTTGCGTTGACTTTAGGAGCCGGTCTAACTCTTCTATCGCCAGATTTATAAGTAGCAGAACTTTTGGCATTGACATAACCTCGGGCCCTAACTTTCCATTGGTAATATACACTTGATTCATTCTCTGGATTTTTTGCAAGCTCAAGGGCCTTTTTGTAACAGCCTTCATTGTCTGCAATTCCAGTTTGCTCTACCCAAGCTTCTTTTGGGTCGGGCCAAATCCATCCATTATTTACAATCTTTCTAGTTTTACAGTAGTAAATAGTCGTGTCTTCATTTCTACTGTTGTACTCGCGCTCGTAGAAGAATTGATCGTCCATATAAGCAAAAGATGAAGTAGATAAAATAGCTAAAAATAAAAAACAAATTCTTTTCATTGGGGGCTCTCCTATTTATTTAAGAGGTGACCCTAGCAGATACGTTTAGATGCGAAGAGGCAAATGTAAAAAATACAACTATTAAGCTTTCATTAAATACAAAAAAGGCCCAAAACGATCACTTGGAGAGATCATTTTAGGCCTCATTTTTGGGCAACCACAACTCTTTCGAGTTGGGATCGGCAATCTGTAAAACTATTGTAACTGAGCTCATAAAAATGTGTTGAGTAATTTTAGGTCCGTAACCAAAAGTGTTTCAAGTTAGTGAAACACACTGTTTACTTATTGGTCATCTCTACAGCTGGTCACATTTTTAACCACTCCTTGATGTGGGTGAAGATCTTTTTTTGTAAATCCAATTGTGATGTGGGGGTGGTACTGGTCCGGATCAAACAACTTGGCGTCTCCACCTTTTTGTAAATATTCACTGTAGATTTCATGCCTAAGATTGATAAGATCATTTGACTCGACAACTAAGAAATATGTTTTCTCCCACTTGGCGCCTATTTGTGCTTTTCCTTCACCGATGCAGATGACGGAAAATTTCGCATCTTGAATTCTCTTCTTTGCTAGTTGATGAATTTCTTTTGAGGATAAAATAAGGCCGAGAGAGTTTTGAAATTCAGGCGGGGTGATGACTGTGATGTGGGCCTCACCTCTATTTTTTAGAATACTCCCGGTGCTTTTTTCAAGTGCGAGTCGGATTTTTTTTACAGCAGTGTAGTTAATATTCATAACAAGGGCGCCACTACCAGCGTAGAGGTTTGTGTAGGGCATTTTTTTATAGATGCTTGAATCTATTAATTGGGCCCAGCTGTTAATGCTAATTGTTGTGATAAGTACTAATAGTGCTAATTTCATTATTTCTCCAAGTTTTAATTGATCAATTTGTAGCCTTTTGCTAACTATAAATAAAATGCATAATTTTTATTTTTGTTATAAAAATTTTTAATAATAAGGAGTCCCATGTCTTTGAATTTCAAATATCTTGAGTGCTTTTTGGTGCTATGTGACAATCTTAGCTTTTCGAAAACTGCAGTTGTGCTGGGGATTGCTCAGCCAGCAGTCTCAAGGCAGATTCGACTGCTTGAGGAAGATTTGGGGCTTTCGCTTTTTTCTAGGGATAAGCACAATGTTTACCTCACTGAAGAGGGGGATAGGCTGCGCTCGGAGATTTCAACTCAAATGAGCTGGGTCAAGGGTGTTTATAGCGAGCTGCAAGGCCGTGTGGACGCTTTGGGCGGGAAAATTAGCATTGGCTGCCTGGCCGAAGTTGGTCAGCACAAGATGATGAAATACTTCCTTAGCTTTCAAAAGAAATATCCAGAGATACTTCTTAGAGTGAGCTATTTAAAAGAGTTTGAGATTGTGGAGAAAGTGAAGGCCGGGAAATTAGATTTTGGAATTGTAACCGAGGCCATAACACATGAGAATATGCGAGCCTATAGACTGATGAAAGAAAATGCGGTTTTGGTAACAAAGGGAAAAAATGAGGAGAAATTTGATCTCGGTTGTGCCCGGTTTGTCACCTATAGAGAGGACGATCCTCTTTTGATGAGCTTTTTAAAAATGCACTATAAAAACTCTCAATATTCAAAAATTCATATCCAAACTTCAGTCAATTCACATAAGTCCATGAAAGATACACTTCAATGCGGGAATTACTATAGTGTGATGCCACTTATTAGTGTCAGTGATGAGATCAAAAGGGGAGTGCTGAAAAAGGCCTCTGAGAAGGTTTTAAAATCAGAGCTTCACTTGATCTTTAAAGAAAATGAATTATTAGAAAAGAGAAAGAAATTATTCTACAAACAACTTCTGGCAAGCTCTAAAAATGACAACTCATAGAAATTTGATTGCCTATATTTTCTGTATTTTAGTGCAGCTTTTTTTAAGCGCACACTATGTGGTGGCCAAAGGGATTATTGAAAATGTTGACCCCATTTCATTTGCTGCTGTCAGGGGAATCATTGGTGGATTTTTAATTTTAGCGTTTAACTGGAAAAAGTTATTTTCTGTAGTTAGATACAACTATGGTAAATTTTTGATGGTTGTGCTGATTGGGATATTGAGCTTTGGATTAAACCAGATATTTTTCATGAAAGGACTCAAATTAAGCACTCCTATGCACGCAGCACTCTTTTCTAATAGTATTCCTCTTGTCAGCTCAATGATGGCAATGGCCTTTTTGGGCGAAGAGCGAAACCCACGAAAAGTGCTTGGTCTAATCCTGGGATATGCAACTTTGATTTTTTATATATTTGGTAGTGGAGACACAAGTTTTGATGGGGCCTTGAAAGGCGATATCTATATTATGATTAATGTCTTTTTATTTTCAGCGGGAATGGTTTGGAGTAAAAATATCTACCAATATATTCCTGCAAGTGTTGTAAGTGGAGGGATGTTATTTTTTGGTGGGATCTTTTTATCAAGTCTATCTTTTTCGCATATTCCTGAACTGATAGAATATACACTGCTCAGCAAACAAAATGTCTCATTAATGCTATTTGAAGTGGTCTTCTCTACTGCTGTGGTTTATCTTCTCAATCTTAAATCTCTAGAGATGTTAGATGTATCAAAGACTTTTATCTTCTCCTACTTACAGGTTCCAATCACTGCACTTATTGGATTGGTTTTCTTCAGTAAACTCCCTGCACTATCGATACTTCCCACTTCGATAGTTTTATTTTTGTCTGTGTATCTCGTATTATGGCGGAAAAAAAGAGCTTAGTTTCTAGGTGAAGTCACCTGAGGCGATGTGAGTGCGAAAAGTTTGGCAGATGGCCCTTAGTGATAAGATTGAAATTACTTTGTCATTTTCATCCTTAATGGGGGCATGTCTAATAAGGTTATCTATCATCATGGTAAAAACTTCTAATAAGTTATCCTCGGGGCCAACATAGATTAGATCTTTACTCATCACCGTACTTACGGGCTCAGACAGATCAATGGACTTGGCGACAATATTAAGGACATCTCTTTCAGTAATTATCCCGCATTCTTTCAATTCACCAGCTTGAATGAAAATACTGCCAATATGTTGGGAGGCCATCATGTCTATAGCATCTCGAATGCTGACATCTGGAGATAAGGAAATTAAATCTCTATGCATTATGCCCGATACTTTTACATCTTTCATAAGCTCACTTTCTTTTGGATTAGGATATTGCTTTTAAGTAACTAGTAAATTCATTAATAATTTCATCGATTATAACAGGTTTGTGGAAGATCATTTGTGCACCTTTCTTAACAGCGTCCTCAGAGGTTATTTCTGCATATCCTGTTATAAAATAAAGTGCTGGTTTGACTGGGAAGAGCTTTCTGACATTTTCAAGTAGAGAGATACCATCACCTCCGGCCATTCTGACATCAGATAGAATAATATCGATATCGCCTTGTTTCACTATCTCAAACGCCTGCTTTCCATTGCTTGCAAGCTTTACAATATAGCCTTCGAGCTCTAGGTATTCGGCAAGGCAGGTTCGCAGATCTTCCTCATCATCGACGACGAGAATATGGGTTTCTTCTGGTTTCTTCACACTTTTATTATCAACTTATAAGGTACCTGAGTCCACCCTGAATTTATTATTTAGTACCAGTGGATGATTTACTAAAATACTTCCCACTTGATTTGACACTGATAATGAGATCAATAACCGACTTATGAAGTTTTAGTTTTGTGGCCTTAAACTCAGGATCCTTGAATTTTTTTATATATTTACTGAACCGCTTTACTTGTCGATCTGTCAGGTGATTTTGTTCTCTATTATCAATATATATTTGTAAAATTTCAGCAAAGTTTGATGCGTCCTTAGCAAGATTCAATGTTTGATCGTTGTTGTAGCTGAAGTTAGTCAAGCTTGGGGCATGGACGCTATAGTTTTTTGCAAGAGAATAAATCCTGAAAACAACATTTTGTAGAAAATCGAAATCAACCTTATCGATAGAGTCATACTGAGTGTGGTAATACCATGGGGTCCCAGCTGTATAAAAAATAAAGGGAACACCTGAAGCTCTAAAAGAGCTGTAATCAGATCTTGGTACAAGGTTTCCAAGTGGTTCAATTAAATAGATATTACTTGAGTGGATATTTAAGCCGTGCTTATCTGCAGAATCGATAAATTGATAGTGATCAGCTGTGAGTCCTGATGAAAGCTCAAGTAAGTGTCCCTCCATTCCAGCAAAAAAGGCTCCACCAACAATGTCCAAATTTACGTTGAGGATAATTTCTTTGCATTCACTGTCAAGTAGGTGCTTTACCATGCTTGGGCTTCCGTTGATGTAGAGCTCTTCTAAATCTGGGAAGGTAAGATAAATATTAGCGTTAGTTTGAATTTTATTTACCACAAGTTGGCGTCCTAGCTCTAAAAGGGCGGCTACTCCAGAGGCGTTGTCATTGGCGCCTGGGAAGAATTTCTTGGGGTTTTTGTGACCGTGATCATAGTGAGCAGAATAGACTATACATTTGTCAGTTGCAGTAGTGGCCGGGTACTTTGCGATTATATTATTGGCCGGAAATGTTGGAAAAGCTCCATGTCTGGGCAGTGGTCTTATGGGTTTACCTTGTTGAATATAAATATCGGTGATTCCAGAATCCATTAAGGATTTTGTTATGTAATCCCGGGCCTTCTGAGAGCCTTCCGAATGAGGGAATCGGCCTTGAAGTTCTTCAGAGGCCAAGAAACCAACATGCTTTTGCAGATTCTTTTTTGTAAGCTTCCCAGCTTGGGAAATGTTAATTGATATAAGCGCTACGATCGCAATGGTCCATACTCTTTTCATTAAATGACCCCTAAAATTGTTCAAGCCGAGTATAGCTAAATATCAGGTAGGATTGGGTATTTTGGAAAAAATAACACGGTGTTTAATTTCAAGGTGACCATGTGACAACGGTTCTAACTTGCTGAAATTACGATGCTGGTCTTAGTGTTGAATCAAATAATTTATGACATCCTCATTCGCTTTTTTCAACTTCATGTTGATGGTGATAAAAATACTGATTCAAATTTCAAGGAGAATTTCAGTGAAGATGGCAATGTTCATGGTTTTGGCCAGTTTTAGTCTCAGCACTTTTGCAAAGATTCCGGGTGTACCCCATGAACTTCGCAGACACTTTAAAAGCGGGCACAAGTTTGAGGAAACCACTTTTGAGTATCGTGGATACAAATTAAAAAAGAGAGTGGCACCAAATAGCTTAAGGACAGTGCTTGTTTACGATATTCCTTCTCTTATAGATCACCAAAGTTTGATTGAAGATTTTGCCCTAAGTGGATTAAATCAAAATTATCAAATTAAATTATTTTCTAAAACTGATGAAAAAAGTGAATTCAGAATTTACTATAGAGGAAAAGTTGTATCAAACGCTTTTGTTAAAATCTACAATTTTGATGAAAAGTTTTTGGCAATGGGAATGGAGCTTCCCTATAAAAACTTAGAGCCTCTGACTTTTCCCAATAGTACTCTAGAAAATCTTCCATTAACTTTACTTGAAGGAGTGCTGGCAGAAAGAAGAGTTGAAGGCCAAGGGCATAGCTTTCCAAAAGCATCACAGCTTTCTCCTAAAAGAGTTGTAGTTGTAAATCCGACTCTTTCAAAGACTGGGGTACTGCAAAAAATTTCTATACCTAAAGGAACTTTTCCTGATCAAATTCAAAGTGATGATAGTGGCAATATTTGGTTTACCCAACCCTCTAATGCTCTTTTAACAAGGTATGATCCGGTTACAAAAAAATGGTTTCACAAAGAAGTTGGTAAAGGGGCAGATGGTATTGGCATCGATGCCTCTGGGAAAATTTGGTTTGGCGAATACTTTGTACAAACACTTGGTATGTATGACCCCCTGACAGATCAATATGAGAGGTACAAACTTCCCTACGATAACTCATCACCTGCTATTCCCTTTGAAGATACAGAGGGTTATATCTGGCTTACTGATCACAAAAATAACAATGTACTGAGATTTGATCCAGCCGGGAAAGATTGGGAAGCTTTTAAAGTTCCAAGTTCGGGCTCTTGGCCGGTTGATGTGATTCAACAAGAGGGAGGCGAAGACCTCTTTGTAACAGAATGTTATGCAAATAAATTTGGTCATATTACCAAAAATAGAAAAGGCGGGCACACCTACTCTGAAATTTCACTCAGCATCAGTGGTTGTCCTGCATTTCTCGTCTCTACAAAAGAGGCGCTTTGGTCAGCTCTTTGGAGTAAAAATTCTCTTATTCGCTATGATCTAAAGTCTAAAGAAGTTACGGAATACCAAATCAGCTCAGACAGAGGTTTTGGTCCTGTGGCCAAACTTTCTAACGGAAAGATTGTTTTTGGCTCTCTATCATCTGGTAATGTCTACCTATTTGACCCGGTATCAGAAACAGCCGTCTATGTTAAGGGAGTTGGTAGGCTTAAAGACGGGCTAACAGTTGATAAGTCAGACGCTGTTTGGGTAGCAGAGCGCGGTCCATTTATTTACAAAATAGAGTTTTAAAATTACCACGGAAGGCATTCTCCATTAGAATGCCAAAATCCCCCAGTAGTTTTTAGATCTAAATTCCCAATGACTTTTTTTAGGCCCTGAGCTGACTCATCAGCATTGATTAGACCAGACCCTCTAGTCATGTCGGTGCGAACATAACCCGGATGGAATACTCCAACCGCAATATTTTTGTTTTGTAAATCGAGGCTTAAGGATTTTGCCATGGAATTGAGTCCACTTTTACTGATGCGATATCCATATTGTCCACCAGAAGTGTTGTCAGAAATAGAGCCCATTCTACTGGTGATAAAGGCTATTTTTGATCCACTGGAAAGCATAGTGCTTAAGGCCTTCCCAATTTTTAGTGGCCCGATAGTGTTGATTTCAAATTGTCTTCTTATATTATTAAAATCGATTTTTTCAAGATCATCTGAGATCATAACTCCTGCATTGTGGATAAAAATATCAATTTGATACCCCTTAAGTTCCCTGGAAATTTTTTCACCAATATTGTCATCAGCGAGATCGAAACCTTCAATCACTTTCACATCAAGTTTTTCTAGTTCATCAGATGCTTTCCTGCAAAGAGCAATGACTTCACTGTCAGCGAGGTATTCTCTACAAAGCTCTAGTCCGATCCCTCGATTTGCACCTAAAACAACTACAGTTTTTTTCATTAATTACCTTCCATCTTTAGGAATATGTCTTATTCAGCTAGCGGTATTCTTATATCGATGGCATTCACTTTCAAGTAAATTCCATTAAAACCCTCTGCACCGCGCCTGGTTGCGGGCGTCTTTAGTGCTCCATTGGTTTTTGTGCTCGACATTTTTTTAATCTAATTCAATCATATCTAATAACAAAAAAATTTAGCTCTCATTACTACTTAGCAGGTGCTTTCATGAAAAAAAAATTACCAGTTGTCCTTTGTTTTATACTAGTCTTAGTTGTTTGCTTAACAGGCCTTGGATTGGGTTGGTTTGGTGATAAAATTGGCAGAGGAACGCCAGTGACCATTAAAAGACCATCCAATGCTCCACCGGTAGGTAACAGCAAGCAAATTCTCTTCGGAGACTTCCATGTTCATACCACCTTTTCACTTGATGCTTTTATGGGAAGCCTTCCCATAATGAATGGTGAAGGGGCCCACCCTCCATCGGATGCTTGTGACTACGCAAGATATTGTTCTGCTCTAGATTTTTGGTCCATAAATGATCATGCAGAAGGTCTGACCCCTTGGCAGTGGCGTGAAACCCAACAGGCGATCAAGCAGTGTAATGAAGTGGCAGGGGATGCCAGTAACCCCGACATGGTTTCTTTTCTTGGATGGGAATGGTCTCAAGCGGGAAGTAAGCCAGGAAATCACTTTGGTCATAGAAATGTCATCCTAAAAGATTATGAGTGGGACAAAGTTCCGAGGAGACCGATTGGGGCCAAGCCGGTAAAAGGCTCTATGGCCGAAGAGGCCCATTTGGGTGCTAACTTTTGGAAGAGGATGGCCATTGCTATTGCGGCACCTGGAGGAAACCGAGGTTACTACCTAGATTTTACTAAATTTCATAAAGATCGCTTTGATAATATTGCTTGTAAGGAAGGAGTTCATGTCAAGGAGCTACCGGTTGGATGTAATGAAACGACAGAAGGCCCAGATGGACTCTTTGAAAAACTTCATCAGTGGGATCTACCAGTAATGGTGATACCCCATGGCACTGTTTGGGGGAACTATACTCCAGGAGGAGTTAGCTTTGATAAACAAATAGTAGGGAAAAGGTATGACCCCAAACTACAGTTTTTGATTGAGGTATTCTCAGGTCATGGTAATGCTGAAGAGTATAGGCCTTGGAGAGCGGTTAATGTAGATAAAAATGGTAAGCAAAGCTGTGGGGCCCCTGCCAAAAATTATATGCCTAGTTGTCACTACGCAGGTTTGGTAATTAAAAAGAGATGTTTAAAAGCAGGCCTTACAAAAGCTGTGTGTGATAAAAGAGAGCTCGAGGCCAGACAGGCCTATGTTGATGTGGGAAATGCAGGTCATCTCACAACTCCAGGAATGACACCTACTGATTGGCTAGCTGCTGGTCAATGCACCGATTGTTATTTGCCCGCCTTTAATTATCGTCCAGGAAATTCGGTTCAGTATGCTCTAGCAATTTCAAATTTTGAAGATCCTACGCAGGTTAAAAGATTTAACTTTGGTTTTATAGCCTCAAGTGACTCCCATTTCGCAAGGCCTGGTACTGGTTACAAAGAGTTTGGAAGAATGGGAAATACTGAAGCGGGATGGGTCCTAAAAGATGACTCGAGAAAATGGCTTCCTAAAGTAGAGAGAAAACCACTTCCCCATGCACTTCCTTTTGATGCAGGATCTTCAAAATACGAAAGAGTTCAATATATTGAAACAGAGAGGATGAGCTCATTTTTCTATACTGGTGGCCTTGTGGCCGTGCATTCTCAGGGGAGATCGAGAGGTCAGATATGGGACTCTCTTCAAAATAAAGAGGTCTATGGTACGTCAGGTCCCAGGATAATGTTGTGGTTTGATTTAATAAATGGTGAGAAACAGGTGCACATGGGTAGTGATACGAAAATGAGCTCAAACCCTCAATTTAAAGTAAGGGCGCAAGGTGCATTTAAACAAAAACCTGGCTGCCCTGATTATGCTGTGAGCTCTATGGGTCCTGAAAAATTAAAAAGGTTGTGCAAGGGTGAGTGCTACAACCCGTCAAGTGAAAGAGAGCAAATTACGAAAATCGAAATTATTAAAATAACACCTCAATCTTACCAGGGAGAGCCTGTTGAGAAGTTAATTACGGATCCTTGGAAGTCTTATGATTGTCCTGCAAATGATGGAATATGCGAATTCACTTTTAATGATGAAAGCTTTAAGTCAATGAGTAGGGATTCTACTTATTATGCTCGCGTTCATCAAGCATCAGGAAAGGTCGTTAACGGGAAAAACCTAAATTGTACTTTTGATGATTCAGGCAATTGTATCAAGGTTAAACATTGTACAGTAAAGGGTGGATCTAATTCAGACGATGACTGCCTTGCAGATGTTGGAGAGAGGGCCTGGTCATCACCTATTTTTGTGGCCTTTGGAGGAGAGGGTGAATAAGTCTAGCACTTCCTTTTTGCTTCCCATCTTTTCTTTTCTGGGAGTGGTCCTTGCTCTGGCTTCGGCCTTAAAATCAAGATTGGACTCTAGAGAAAACTATGCTGCGAAAGTAGGGGAGTCTTTTATTACAAGTGAGCAGTTGAACAAGAAGCTCTCACTATTATCGCTTTCAAATAAAAATCAACTAAATTCTGAAATAAGAAGTTTGGCCCTAGAAAAATTAATTGAAGAAGAGCTTTTAATTCAAAAAGCTCTTGAGTTAAAGATTTTTAGAAATGATCCTATCATTCGAAACAAGCTTGTTAGCTCGGTGATAGAGTCAGTCGCAGGTCATGAAATGGCCCGTCTTCCAAAGGAAGAGGATTTAAAAAGTTTCTATCAAGGCCACCCGGAGCTTTTTTCAAGCGATATGTTTATTAAGCTTTCGGCGATTCACTTCCCAATAAAAACTACTCGTGAAGCGACTCTAGCTAGTGCTGCTGATTTTATTGAAAGTGCCAAAAAGTCAGGGGACTTCTTTGAAAGTGCTAAGAAAAACCGCCAAGTGGTAAGCTCTTATCTTCCTCTTGCATTACTCCCGTTAACTAAAGTTCGCCAATATATTGGAGCTGATCTTGTGGAGGTCGCAAAAAGCTTAGAGGAGGGACAGATCTCTGCTCCTATTGTCTTAGGTAACAAGGTTTACCTACTATACTTATCTGAAAAGAGAGCGGGAAAGCCGCTTGCTTACGATAGAGTAAAAGAAAATATTGTGTTTAGTTACAATAAAAATAGGATTGATCAAAGCTTGAAAGATTATCTTGCAAGACTTAAGCAGCGAGGCCAAATAACTCGAAATGTATTTTAAAATATTAACTCTTTTTTTTGTGCTTTTTAGCAATTCAGTATTTGCTCATACAAAGAGCATCTCCAGCTCGGTGTGGAAGCTTAATGGGGAAAGGCTCGACGTCAGCTTTTCAATAAAAGTAAGTCAGCTTCAAAATCTTTACAAGCTAGCAAAATTTAATCACCGCTCACATATCCAGTTGAGTGATTACCTTTTAGCAAGTATCAAGGTGCAGGGATGTACCATGGGTAAGTCACCTGTATACTCCAACTCTTCCCCTCAGTATGCGCACCTTGCATGGGATTATCATTGTAAAAAAGGCACAGAGGATTTAAAAATCACAAATAGTGGCTTTTATGACTTAAATCCTAATCACACTCATATCCTTCATTTCTTCAATGGTCCCAAATTTAGTGAATTTATTTTGAGCAAAAATAGTATTCACGCTCTAGTTGAACTTAAAGGAGCAAGGACCAATCATATCAGCGATTTTTTTAAAGCAGGATTTAATCATATTTTTGAAGGTCTTGATCATTTGATATTTATTTTTGCTCTGATCCTCACCGTCATATCGAGAAAAAAACTTCTTATTTTGATTTCTGGATTTACTGCAGGTCATTTTTTGGCCTTGTTCCTATCCAGATTAGGATTAGTTTTAGCACAAGCACAGACTGTGGAGTCACTTATCGGTTTAAGTATTTGTCTTCTTTGTTATGATTTCTTTTTGACAGGTAAAACCACCAAGGCTTGGGGGGCTTATGTCCCACTGATCATTGCGACAATTTCGATTTTGGCATTTGGGGAACAAAGCCTTCTTTTTACACTGGGTATCTCTATCTTTCTTATTTGCCACTTTCAATATATGAAATCACCTAACAAAAATGATGCCTACCAAATCATACTCACAATTTTAATTGGGGTGATTCACGGTCTTGGGTTTACAAGCTTTTTGTATAGTGTAAGTAAAGCGACTCAGCTTGAAACAGCACTGGCCTTTAACTTTGGGGTTGAAGCTGGTCAGCTTGCATTTGTATCACTGATTTTACTGCTGGTATTTGGAATAAAAAGGCTTAACTTTAAATTGGACTATTTGTTTTTAAAGAAGGGGATACTTTCTCTAATATCTGGGATTGGGATTTTTTGGTTTGTAGAGCGGGCCTTGAGAGTATTTTAGGGGAAAGTTAATTTACTTTCCCCTAATATAAATTATTCTTCTTCTTTAGCTTCTTCTTCTTTAGCTTCTTCTTCTTTTTTTGTAGGGTCGTATTCTAGAATTTTATCTTCATAAGAGCCTTTGACGTTTTCTAGGCCAAACCAATCCATCATGTCATTGAAGTAATCATTGTAGAAAGCATCTTTTATGTGTTCTTCGTGATACTTCCCACTGCTAGGGCCAAACTTCCCAGCATCAGCAATATAAATTTTGAGTTTTTTGTCAGTTGAGAATTTATTGTACATCTCTTTGTACCACTCAGTGACTGTCAGTATTCTCTTAACATACCCAGTTCTTGTGGTTATAGGATCTAGTGCCAACCAAACTTCTTCGCCTTTTTCATTCTTACTTTGAGCGATAGTCGTAACGTGCCATCCCCAACTATTACCGTCTCCTGTCTGCATGCTACCAACAACAAAGGCCTTTTTGATACTATCTCGGTCAAAACCTTTCATTGCCAGTTCTACATTTACAAACATTGCTCGGCCAAAACAAAAACCAATTCCACGGTTTTCTGGGTCGTACTGAGCGTATTGATACATTGAAACAACTGGGTGGCCATTTAAGGTGGTAATGACTTCAATTCCAACATCGGGGTTCAAAAACTTTGCTCTCATTTTGGCATTGTCTTCCATTGTGTCTACATCTTCTGCGATGAATTTACTTATATGCGCTAAGTTTTCTTGATCTACTTCCTGAGCTGTTTTAGCTCGTTTGCTGTAATAACCATCTTCATTTAGAGTTCTTGTGGTTAAATCTTTTCTATAAGTTGTGAATAGGTCTTCATTTGCTGAATAAATCTTTGCAAATACAGTGTTAATAGAAAGTACAGCGATTATAGCTGGAAGAATAAATTTGAAACTGGGGTTCATTTTTTGCTCCATTGGGGGTTAGGCATTAACGATTGTCTTAATCACCTGAACAAAGCATTGTTTTGAACCATCAGACATTAGCAAATGTAAGAATTACATATAGGTTGGATAAAAAGTGTTTCATTTCATCTTGTTCCTAAGAAACTGGAATCCAGGAAACACCATTTTTCATATTATTTTGAAAGATATTTTACAAAATCACTCATTGTTGCGAGTTCTCTTTCTTTTTCAGAATCAACTAAAGATCCATCACAGAAGGCCTTTTGGCCATAGTTGAGATCATTGATGGTATCTATGAGAAAATCCATTTCTAAATCGACGCCTGCTTTTCTTAGCTTCCTGAATAATCTCTTTATGCGTTTTCCGTTAGTATCGCCAACAGAAGCTTCTGCTAACAATTTTTTCATTCTGATAAAACGTGTGTGAATGATGGTATCAGCGCCATAGGTTAAGAGCAATGCCCCTTCTCCAGCTATAAGTAGGTAGGCATCATGCTTTAAGAATTGATACATCTTGGGATCATTTGCCTCAATACGTCTACTCCAAGTATCACTGCACTCATCTCCACACATAGAGCCTAGCCCTACGATGGCCGCAGGTGAGCCCATTGCTGTTATTGCTAGAGAGGCTCCGGCATAGACATCTTCTCTTCCTTTGATTTTTTGATCGTATTCAAGTGAGCATCCATGACCTGCGCTACCTATGTCTGAAATATCTAGTAGCAGATCAAGATCTTTCACGTATTTTATAAACTCTAATCTTGTAAGGTCTTTAAATTTTTCCCCTGCTAGATCGGCCACAAAGCTTTCTATTTTTTCACCGTGAGGATGACCATTTTTAAGGGCAATTTTTGTGAGGGCCATTTGGGCCATTGCACCAGCTTTATAATTTGCTGAGAGTTGATTCCATAGACCTCTATTAACCAATATAAGATCATTTGGGCCTTGCTCGGATAGTGCCTTAAATTTACAGTTGGGAACTATTTGAGATTGGTAGCGAATATCGGATATTTCAATGTCAGAGTCAGTGAAGACGATGCGACTTTCTACTTCTACAGAAGCTTTTTTAAATTCGTCTGTGATCTGTCTTATATAGGCGACCCTGATAGGTGCAGATTTGGCAGCAGCTTTAAGCTGGCGAGCGAGTATTTTATATTCATCACCGCCTGTCTCACCAATTTCGATATTTTTATAGGCCATAAGAGCAGGGGCGTTATCTTGGCATTTAAGTAGAGTTACACCCAGTTGTGAAATATTGGCGTGGGCATGTGACGCCAGAAGAGCTGCTAATAAAAGCAGGCAAGTGCACGATTTCATTTTGTCCTCCTCAGAACATTTTGTATGGGTGTTTCATATCACACGAAATGACGCATCGCAATGGTATCCAGTTTAATACCCCTTCTACTAAAAAATTTATAGGGCTTTGTACCTTGAAATAAACATTCAAAGAGTACAGTTTAAGTTTTCAAATGAAATGGGACCCCAGTTCTATGATAGCAATTTATGAAAAAGGAGCTAATTTGATGAAAATACTGTGTACATTATCACTAGTTTTATTTTTCTTAAGTGGTGATATTTATTGTTATGAATCAGATAACTGGGACTTCTTGGTAGCTAATCAAAATCAGAGAAACCTTGAGCTAACTCATAAATTTCAGAAAAATCAATTAAAGTACAAGTTGAAAGTCACCACAATAAATGTGGGAATGCTTAACACTGTTATGGGATATGTTAGTGTGCCTTATTACAGCGCAAGGGCAAAGGCGCTTTACCAAAAGCTTTTGATTCATAAAAATAGAAAAACTCCTGATATGATCTTTATCCAGGAGCTATGGGGGAAGCCAAATTTTCTTACTGTTCAGAAATTTGCCACTGATTACGGCTATGAACTAGCTGAAAAAAATAGTGATTTGACTTGGGCAAATGGACTTCAAATATTGATTAAAAAGAAAAAGAGCTTTTCAAGGCCCATTTGCCAGTTTTCTACCTATCAAAATTTAACAGGTGGAGAGCGCACAATTTTGTTGCCACATGAATGGGTATCCTCAACTCAGAGAGGGCTTCTTTGGTGCAGGCTTTGGGTAAATGGAAGAGAGCTTACTTTGGCCAATACTCACCTCACGGCTCCAACAAGCTTTAGGGCCACACTTTTAAGGCAAAACCAGCTGGATGGAATGATATCTTTTCTTGATTTTCGACGCAACAATGAATTGGTGTTTGTTGGAGGGGACCTTAATTTTTCAGGCCATTTTAAAAATGCCAAAAACAAAATGATTAACACTCTTTTATTCAATGCCAGGTTATATGATTACTTTATAAAAAAAACGGGGCTGGTTGATTCCTTAGGGGCGTTTGAATATCCTAATCAATCATATACATTAAATAGGTTGGACAATTTATTAGCAAGAACAGGTAAGTATACACGAGATGATCCCGAGCAAAGAGTCGACTATTTATGGGTCGGGGAGAAAGTGGGGAGAAAGTTTGTCCAAAAAAGTTTTACGATCACTGATTCATCCCTAACGTTTACGAAGCACGATATCCCTGTGCCTAATGGCAGAAAGGCTCCCTTGTCTGATCATTTCGGAGTTACTACCACGATTGAACTTCACTAGGAAGTAAGATGTAGTTTAAGTTTAGCAGTTTTCTAAACCACTTTGTTTCCATAAAACCACCGTGACCTCCGTGCTCTAGGACAATTGCCCCTGGAACACCTTCCCAGGCATCTGGGTCATTTAAGAAGTCATCTCTTGCAGTGAGAACTTTGATTGCATTTGAACCTAAGTCCTTAGCAATTTGAAGCCAAAATCTGATGTGGGCCTCTTCAAGATTTAATCTCTCGGCAATATCTGGAAAAGATCCTTTAATTACACCTAGGAAACGAGCTTCTCTTTTACTCTTTCCCCCTAAAAGTTCACGTACCTGAATTTCATCATCTGCGTAATCACTAATAGCATCCACAAGCCAGTTTCTGAATAAGAAATGGGCCACAAACCCTTTTATTTTATGGGCCTTTTTTCTTTCAAATGAAAGATATCTTTTTGATTCTTTTTTAAACTGGCACAATTTAAAACCCAATAGGTAGCTTTTCACCTTTTTCTTAGAAGCAGTCTCATCCATCATTTGATCAAGTCTTTTGATGGCCGTTCCCATGTGTGCGGGAGGAGAAATGAGTACTGTATCATAAAATTTGATAGGATTTTCATCGACTAAGTCTCTTGCTCCGATGAGTGCTGATAAATAAGCACCGTGACTAACACCAAATAATCTTACACGGCCAGGATATAATAAATCCTTTTCTTTCAAACTTTGAAGAGTTTTTCTTATGAGTGTATAAAGAACCTCAGCCTGGGCCTCTACATCTGGCAATGTATGTTTGGGTTTTGCCAAAAGGTAGTAGCTCCCAAAGGGGTTGGGAAAAGTTAATACGTGATGGCCTGTGCTTCCAAAGTGATTGATAAGATTCTTAACGTAGAGATCATCATAATTAGTGAAAATCCCAGGCAAGAACACCACTACAGGGGATTTACGAAAGTTTCCATCACTATCTATTTGGAGTGCCTTACTGTAATTGATAAAACCACTTTTAAATTCTTCGGTTTCAATTTTTGCATGTTCTTCTATTAAAAGGTTATCTATCGACTTAGGCTTTTTTCTTTTGCATCCATTATGGATTGTGGCCATGTAGGGATTTTTAAATGGGCTTTTGTAGCTGGCTATATGCTCTACCTCTGACTGGGTCCACCCAGCGAAACTTGGTCCACTCCCAATAAGGCAATATAAAGGTAACAAATATTTAAACATGATTCTCCCATGGTTATTGGTACATCAATAACTGAAAGGACGCTGTTGGTCTAGCGCAATGTTAAATAGATGTTGCACCTAATAGGAAAATATTTATGGAAAGTGTACGTTGTTATTTTTGGAACACTGAGTATTCAAAAAACACTAAAGATCTGTGAGTCTTTACTGGAGCACCCTTTCATTTTGATATGAAACCTTCTTGCTCCTGAAATGATTTGCCCACTCTGCTCAAACTCCAGACATTTTTTCTGACTATTCTGGGTGAGCTTAAAGCCATTTATATCACTTTGTGGATTTTGGAGTGTAAAGGATTGAACATTTTTGGAATAGCACCTGTCGAAGTAAAATCCTCTGAAAAAACTTTTTGCTAAACATCTCATATCTTTATTTCTCAAAAGAAACTGGTCATTATCGCCACTGATCAATTCAATTGCTTGCTCATACTTCTTCTCGCATACTTGGTGAAATGCCGGACTTCTCTCACCTTTTTGAAATCCGATGCAGGTTTTGGTACCTAAGTTTTTTAAATATTTGGCTTCAGTCAGGTGATGGATATTTCTGTTTCTATTTTTTGAATGGATTTGCAGACTATCGTAGATCCGGTTCTGATCATCAACCACAGTGTAGTTTAGCCCACTTGGTTTTACCTCTAGAAGTTGAATGTGATGAACTGCATCTACGTAACCAGGCGTTTGAAAATACCATTTTTCTCCATGGACAGGTGACCTCAATGGGACTCCAAGCCCACCTTCTCCCACATAAATGGTACCTCTTTCATGATGCTCTCCATTTTTTATGGGAAGAGTCCTTTTAAGTGCGTGCCCATCTGACTCAAAAGCAATGTCAAGGCCATATTTGTCAAAAAGTGGAACCCAAGCAGTAAGCGCCTTGCCTGGAGTTTTCACGGCTGGGAAGGCCGGCCTGTGATAGTTGGCGGCCAAAAAGAGGTAGTTTTTTGAAGCCTCGTTTAGGTTAGCTTCTAGCCAATTTCTTTGTGTTCCGGAGTGATTAATTTCTGTGTTAAGAGTAAGAAGTGCTAGATCACCAAAACTTGTAAGAAAATAATTTCCCGATCCTCCAGGTGTTGAGAATATGGCATTGTACATTTGAGTAGAAGTCTCATGATTTCCTCTTGTTGGAACGATGGGAAGTAGACGCCCATCCGATCTAGTGGTGAGGCGATAATCTGAAAGCCACTTTTCCCACTGCCGATAACTTCTTCCATTGGCCACGTAATCACCACCGTGCACTAGTGCGTATATGTCATCATGCTCTTCAAATACATTTCTTAATAGTTTGTTCATATGCTGCCGCTTGTCACGGTCTGAGCGGCTATCCCCACCAAATAGTAATTTAAAGCTGGCACCTTTTCCAGGTGCAGTTCTAAAGTAGTATTCTTTTGTAGTAACATCATCCAATGAGATAATGAAATAGTAGTTAGTATTTGCCTTCAGCTTTGTGAGTTCTACAGAGTTGGCATATTCTCTTGAACCTCTGTATTTAGTCAATTGAGATACTTGAGCTTTTCCTTGGTATTTTTCGAATCTACCATTTTGCATATTTTCATCAAAATAGATATAGCTGGAATTTGAATTTCCAGTAGTGGTGAAAATTATCTTTGCACTATTTGATGGGTTTTCATCAAAGACTACTCGAAGATGTTTGATGTCTGCAGCGGCCTGTGAATCCATAATTAAAATGGCATAGATAAAAAGAATTGCTTTCATAATATTCTCCAATTTATTTATCAACTGGAGGGTTATTCGCAAATGTTAATGGGGCAGTTAAATGATTTAGCTTAGGATGAATTGTGATGGAAGAACTTTCCGTTGCAAAAACTCATTTGGGGCAGCAAAAATGAATATAGTATTAAATTTTCAAGACAAAACTATTTTTTGATTGAGACCATTTGCAAATCTTCATCATAGCTTTCGAAATTAATTTCTACAGTTGAAATTTTTTCGAGGCGCTTTAAGACTTCACTTATTCTGATCAGAGCATCTTTTGTAGACTTGTATTTTGCGGGCAGAAAGTTTTCATGTTTTTGCCCCAGCATGCACAGGGCTATCGTTAAAGGATTTCTAATTTCATGGCAGTAGGTTGTAACCATGGCATTGGCAGTGACAAATCTTTCAAGTTCAGCTGCTTTTTCAAGAAGCTCAGTGTGTCTGATACTAGCATTGATTTTGCAGGCCAAAATTTCGATATCTATTTCTTTGTTGATAAAATCATCTGCCCCACTATAGATTGCTTTTAGTAGCGACTCTCTTTTTTCACTTGAAGTAAGGATCAGGATGGGAATATTTCTGAACCTTTTATCAAGCTTTAGCATCCTCGCCACATCAGGGCCTTCCATCTCAGGCATTTCATAGTCAATGAGGACGCACTTTGCATCTACGCTTTGAAGCTTCTCAAAACACTCTTCAACAGTTAATACGCAGTGGCAGTTATACCCGTATTGAGAAAGACGTCCACGATAGGCCTTGAGTATAAACTTGCTATCATCGAGATGGACGATATCAATCATGTTTATATCTGACGGATTCTCATTGGTACTTATAATCTATTCTCCGGTTCGCGCAGTACTTACGAAATTGTAACATATGAGGCACTTGTGAATAAGTGAGAAAAAATGAAGTTTATTTAGCGCCGTAAGTCTTTTGAATTGTGCATTGGGCCTCGAAAAATTTTCTAGTGGCATAAGGCATGCTTGATCATCGACAATATAAGAACTACTAAAGCGAGTTTATATGACTAAATACTTATTATGTTTTTTCTCTTTTGTTGCTACCTCAATGGCATCAGATATTTTTATTTTACCTATTGATGAGCTCTCGATTGGTGATGACTTAGGTGTGGTGATAAAGTCTAAGTCAATTTTTGATTGTCATCAGTTAGAGTTAGTTCCAGCACCCATCACAAAAGATGAAATAGATCAGAAAAAATTTCACCTTCAGCTGATAGGAAAAAACTGTGTCAAAGGCAACTTAAAAGAAGTAAGCTATCAGCAATCTTCTCTTAAAGATTCAGTTTATGGATTCGTTAAGAGGAGTGGAGATGTGTGGGAAATTACTTTTGGAGAGGACTCGCAGCAATTCGTTAACGTAGAATTCTAAATAAAGGTAATCCGCCTTGTTCATTTTTGGAGAAATTCGAGATAAGGTCATGGCCCAGGAAATGGTCAACGAGTTGACAAAGCAGGGGATCGTCTGTGGTCAACACTTTGTTGCTTCTGAGAATGTATTTCAGCTCTATGTCGAAGACAGAGAATCATTTGCAAAGGCCCGTGGCTATTATGAAATGGTCATGGGAATAAAGCGTCCTATGGAAATTGATCCAGAGTGGAAAAAAATTCAAAGAACTCCTCTGGGCTTTGTCTCGAAAATATTGATAGCTCTAAGCCTTCTTATCTTTGTTTTTTGGAAATTTGGAGATGATGATATTTATCTTTTTTTAATGATATCAAATGGGCCCGGGGGCACGCTTGATTTATTATTAAGCGGTGAATTCTGGAGGATTATTACTCCTATTTTGATTCATTTTAATTTTATGCACATTTTATTTAATCTACTTTGGTTAAAAGATCTTGGGAGTATTATCGAGGCGGAAAAAGGAAGTGGTTACTTTACAATCCTTGTGATCTTATCAGGTGTGTTATCTAATCTTTCTCAATATTTTGTCAAAGGCCCAATGTTTGGGGGGATGAGCGGGGTAGTTTATGCTCTGCTTGGTCATATTTGGATGTACAAGAGGTTTAACCAGAGTGCCAAATATTCTCTTCCTCAAAAAGATGTGTACATGATGGTCGGCTGGTACTTTCTTTGTTTATTTGGGTTAATGGGTCCTATCGCCAATATTGCCCACGGAGTTGGTTTAAGTGTGGGGATGTTTATGGGGATATCTTTCGGAGTGAAGTCGTCTAAATCTGTTAATGCGCTTGAAATAGCAAAGTTTTCGAGCTTGGCGCTACTATTTTCTATTGGAACAGTAGTGATTGAATCCTTTAAATAGTTTTCATTGAGAGATAAAAATCATCAAAATTTGGCTCAATTTAATACCTGAGTTTACCGATCAGTATTTGGATCAGTGGAGAGCCTAATGAGTAATATTGAGATTTTAATCATTGATGAAGACGAAAGAGTACACCAGGATTTAGAATTTCTTCTCGAAAGGGAATTTGGGGCCACCATCCATCATTGTTATCATAAAGATGAGGCGATTCAGCTGTGCAAGGAAAAGGTCTATTCTTTAGTCGTGATAGACCCAATGCTTCCTTCTAGCTTTGACGGTGAAGAATATATAAAAAACCAAAGGCAGTTTTATAGTATTAATATGGAAACCCCAATAATTATTTTTACTGAAGATATAGACTTTGTATCAAAAATTGCTACTGATTTTGCATTACATCCAGAATCTAAACAAGGTCCTGTTTCAAAAATTCTCAATCCCATCAAATGCCAATTAGAAGAACATTTAAATATAAAATTTGCCGCTTAAAAAATAGCGGGCCTTGTCTTTCAACATGGCCCCGCAAGTATTATCTACATCTTTTCCAAGAAAGTTTGTACATTAGGCCTGAAGTTAAATCTACTGAGTCAACAGTTGATATGGCTTCAATATTTCTATTGCTATTTCTAAGCATGAGAGATGTCTTTGTTCTCAAGATGACATCTTTTCCACAAGCAGACCAAACATTGTGTCCATTTACAAATTCAGTGGATAGCATGTACTCATCTTCTGTTCCGGAGCGAAAATTTTTGGTGAAACGTTGTCCTCTTTTACCAGCAAAAAAGTGGCTAACTGAAAGCTTTGCAGAGGCACGTCTAGGCAGTGAATTAAAACCTAGGTAATCAATTGTAATAAGTGAAACAGAGTATCCCTGTGGAACGTGAACAGGAATCGCCATACTACAGCCTTTTCTGGCAATGGTCCTGCCAATAGACCCACCGGCCTCAACGACAAAGTCATCAAATAAAACAGATAAAACTGTACCGTCTGTGCTAATGGCCACATCGGTAGTTCCAGCCGAACAACCAGTTCCCCTGAGGCTTGGAGTACCCAGCGTAACTTCTCCTGGATCAACATCGTCTGGATCCCACCCAAAGACATCAGCACCCGCTGCACCTGTGATTAATAACAGCAATACACTTAACATTAAATTTACTTCTCTCATCGAATTCCCCTTTGCAAAAAAGTCGAAACTTTTTTATTTTATATGCCATTCCTATTGGCAATGTTTTGCTTGCGCTTTTAATAAGCAAGAATGGATCCGACTCTAAATACTGGGTAATTGGACAAAACGTTAATTTGAACGGGTCTTTTTGGGTCTTCAAGATCAATATACTGTTACTTGACGCATCCCTCACTAAGCTGAATTGGTGTCAGTTGTGTCCGGGTTGTATGAGAATGTTAAAAATGTGGATATTTTTGGCAGTAAAAACTGGAAAATTTTTTTCCAACAATCAAATTTCTGGATACATTTTTAAAATGTGATCAAATATTCTCTAAATTTCAGCGGAGATCAGCCTCTTAGAGGGGATTCAAATTTTACGGATTTGTTTCAAGGGCCACTTTGAGCTCATTTTCGTGCAAAGGTTTTTCCAGCAGTACAGCATTTTTTATCTCTGAGACTCTACTCATAATTTTTTGATCTTTATAGGCCGTAATAAAAATGATTTTAGTATTTGGCCCCTTCTTTTGAATCTGCTTTGCAAGTTCAAACCCGTCATTTCCTCCACCAAGATTTATATCTATCAAGGCCAACTCAAAAATATCGTGGTGTGATATAGCTTCTTCGAAAGATGTTGCAACATTAATATTTTCAATCCCAAAGCTGACAAGAAGGTTTTCAAAGCCGAGGGCGATAATTGGGTTGTCTTCAACAATAAGTGTGCTTGAAGGGTAGTTCATGGGTAAAACTCCATTTTAAAAGTGGTGCCCTGATCACCAGAAAATGAATAATTGGCCTTCATTTGTTTTGATAGGCCCTCTATTATTGTAAGTCCCAGCTGTGCTCCAGGATCATCACCATTATCCTTGGCAAATCCGCATCCGTTATCTGAAATAGTTATAAATTGTTTTTTATTGGAATAGATCGTGATTTTAATTTTCGCCTCATCAAAGCTATCAAAGGCGTGCTTTAGGGAGTTTGTAAGTACTTCATTTACAATTATTCCGCAATTTATTGCCTCTTCTATCTCTATAGCGTATTCATCACCTATGCATTGAACCTCTATTACATTTTCAGCTATTTGATAAAGAGAGCTTGGATGATTAATAATCGGTTTAATTAGATCACAAAGTTTTATTTTAGATATATCGTGTGATTGGTACAACAATTTGTGTATTAAGGCGATCGCAAAGACTCTGCTCTTTAAATTTTTATAGTCATTTATAATAGATTGATCTTTTTGGTTAGCTGCTTGTAGATCTATGATCGAGATAATCGTCTGGAGATTATTTTTGACTCTATGGTGAACTTCTTGCAGCAAAATATCTTTCTCTTTCTCGCTTTTTTTTCGCTCAATCTCCAATTTGTTTATCTCTGTAGTGTCTCTAATAATGAGCATTATTGATTGCTTGTGGTATTTAATAATTCTGGCTTCAAAATACTTGTTTTGGCCATTAGCATTTAACTGGTATGAAAAAACCTGAAAGCTATTATTTTTTGTATTTTGAAGTGCTTGGTCAAATTGACTTCTAATTTCATTTGGGAAAATCGATTGTATTTTTTGACCTACTAATAATTCTGAATTGGAGGAGGTCACTAGACCTTCATGTGAGTGATCGTTGATGATTAGACCATCTTCGTTGATTTTAAAAATTAAATCGGGGAATGAATCAAAAATAGATTTTATCTCAGTGACATTATTTTGATGTTGGAGAAAATAGTGCACAAGAGCTGTAAGAAGGATAGAAACAATAAATGCAAAGATGAAATAAATTACCAGCTGGGTAGGCCTTGGAGTAAGCTGACTTTGAGCTGTGAAAATACCAACTTTCCATTTTGTATTCACCACTTCAAAAGCGAGGGACTGGTGGTAATTTGATCTTTTCTTACTCCCCTTAAAAACGAGGTCATTTGATTCATAGAGCTCAATTACGAACCGATTGTCTTGAATTAGATTGATTAAATTCTGTATTTTGAAAACTCCAACAACAAATCCAAGGTGATAGCTTTCCCGGAAAACGGGAGTGATAATCAGGATACCTTTACCGCCTTGTTTGAGATCAATAGTTCTTGTTATGGCAGTTTTGTGGGTTTTGAGAGCAAGTAGTATCGCTTCGTTTCGAATAGGGTTTGTGGAAAGTTGGTATCCAATAGCAACTTTATTGTTTATTTCGGGGTAAATCCACCTAACTGTTGAGTCTTTTTCATTATATCCTATTGCCTGGTAAGACTGGTAATCATTAACTGAGTCCATTGCTTCAAGCATCCACTCATTTTTCGTATAATCTCTTTTTTTCCTGGCCCATCTATTGGCCATTCTTTGTTGGACTAGAATAATTTCCTGAAAGTGTTCATGAAAAAGATGATTTACTTTAATTGAATATTGAGTCTGCTGTTTTTTGAATTTTGCTTCTTCGTTTTGATCACTGAAGTGTTTGATAGAAAAAAATGCGACTATTCCAACTAGACTAAAAAAAACGGGTAAAAACCACTTGCTCTGCTTCATCTGCTTTCCTGAACACCATCATAAAATTAAAGCTCCATTTTATATGATTTATGTGGTTACTCCAATCCTAATTTTCTCAGAGGGGCTCGGGTTACCTGCACTGTGCCGCGCAAGTGATCTTATGCTCTAAACATTTTTGATTTATTCGCAATACTCTATTGTAAAAGATCTTAAGAATTATTAACAAATATCAGCACCTCTCAATCTTAAACTATCAGAATGTTACTCAATCTTTGGCACCAATGATGCAATCTACATCAGGTAATTTACACAACTATTTTTAGGAGATGATTTCATGGAAGTTTTCAAAATCAATGTTTTTAGTTTATTAGTTATGCTTATGGTTACCAATGCCTTTGGGCTTGTCGAAGATCGAACCTTTGATTCTGAGGTTATTTCAAGCCACACAAAGGATGGTTTTAGCTTATCTATATTAGATGAAAAAACGGAACAAGAAATTGTTGCGAAAGTATCAAAAGCTGTAGGCCTAACAGAAGATCAAGTATCATCAGTTTTCCCGGCCATTGTAAATTCACTCGTTCACGAGACATTAAAAGGTGGAGGAACCCTTTCACTCATTGGATTTGGCTCTTTTAGTGTTTCAAGTTCAAGCTCATTTTGGAACGGAGTAGACATTCCACCAGGAATCACAGTTGGTGACGAACTTCCCTCAGGACTTACATTGAGTTTCACTCTCGATCCAGAAGTTACTAATATTTCTATTGGAACAAGCTCTGATATTTTAGAACTCATTGGGATGGGCGTTCCGAGCTCACTTGTCAGTAGTATTTTAAAAGAAGATGAAATCTTGGCAAGTAAGATTGCTGAGACAATAGCTTTTACAATCGCTCACATAGGAGCCGCCGGTTTGGTTAAGGAAATGACTGGCCTAGGTCTTAACGAGGGAGGAGTTGTCTTTATTCTTGATAGTGGAATGGCAGGGGATAATGCTCACTTCTCAGATAGCTGCTCATTTGATCTCTATGATGCAATTGATGGCCTAAAGGCCGGTCCTAACTACGATATTCTTGGTTGGTCGGATGCTTCCGGTCACTTTGATTTTATTAGCGAAGGAAAAGGTGAAATTAAAATTAATAAAGTACAAAAAGACTATGATTGTTTAGTTTATCCAGCAGATGTGACTAAATATATCGGTGAGACAGAAAAAAACAATTCAGCATGGCCTGGTAATTATTTTCCAACTCTAACTAAATAAACCAAATTGCAAAGAGGAGCTATCTGCTCCTCTTTGAATTTTACTTGAAATTATTCTGCAAGTTCCCCACTTATCAGCTCGATATTGGGATAGTCTACATTTTGAAGGGGAAATGGCTTCACAACAGAGCCAGGTCCAATACTGAATGTTGCAAATACAGCTCCTGTTCTGGTAACAATATCTGGACTTTTTAAAGTCACACTTGGAACATCACTTGCTTTTGAAAAATATGAACTCAACTCAGCTACACGTCCACTATCGTTAAAAATCTCAAGTCTTAGGGTAAAGCTCTCAAGAGGCATTTTGTAAATGTCTGGAGCAATAAATTTTTGTCTCTCAATAGTAACAATCCCAATATAGCGGTGTCCGTCTTTTTCAACAACTTGGGAATAGAAGCCTCTATGAGTGACTGTCAGCGTTGTGTATCGAACCTTTCCATTATCCTCTACGCTAGTAATCGTAGACCTATGAAGTAATTTAAAGCTTATTGGTGAATTCATGCTCAAATCCATGCAAAAGCCTGAAAGGCATGGAGTATTAACCTTCAAAAAAGCATCCATGTTAAAGCCAACAGGATCGCTCTCTTCAGCATAACTTAGGCCACTAAAACAAACAAAACAAAGTAAAACTAATAATTTTTTCATAAATTTCCTCCCAATTTATTAAGGTTATAATATATCCTGTGATCAAGGCACTTATCTAAGTCTTCCTTGCATTCAATATAATTTAGATCTAAGTTTGTTATTTGAAGCTTAGTGCTTTCATTTGGATAGGAAGTACTGATACCAATTAGAATAGTGTCTCCTTCTCGTTTTTTTAATATACTGGCTTCCCTGCTGTAGCAAAAACTTCTTAGATTCAACTTTATCTTTTGAAAACCCTTTGTAATACGCATCCAAGATCCTTGCCATACTTCAAAACCTAGCAGTTGGTTTTTGGGGGTTTCACATTTCATGATTTTTTTGATTTTATCAGTTAGATCGATAGATTTTAGCTGATCATGTATAAAAACTAAGTCTTGAGATACATTGCCTTTATCGAATTTAATATTAACTATTTCCGTAAAAATGGGAATGCTTGGAGGCGATAATCTCCATTTTTTGCCTAGAGAGTATTTTACCACCTTACTACCAAGGTCATTGAGAAAGGTGTGATCAGCCTCATCATGATGATGGCCTAATTCGTGGATTAAAATGGAAAATGCCGTTTCTATGCTTATATCTCTTTTTTTACCACCTGGAGAAAAATAGAGGAGTTGTCTATTAAAATAAATAGTACTTCCAGTATGAGAAAAGGTAACTGCAAGACGAGGGTTGCCATATTTGTCTCTGAAAAAGCCTTTGGGCATTTCCTTTTCCATTTTAAAAACGACTTGATGGGAATTTCCATATTCGATCTCAAGGGTGTCATAAATTTTTTTCAAAACTTGGTTTTCTCTATCACTTAGAAAACAGAGTTTGAAGTCTAAGCAGAATTTGAGTGGTTTCGCCAGTTGCCTATAGGCCATTAGGATATTATTTTCAGATATCCCGCCCCCATTTCCAACTTCAAACCCAGCGTAGGCATTTAAAGTAAGAGTTAATAAAAGAAAAATTCTCACTATTTTTTCTCCTTTAGAGATGTTGGAAAAAACTGAACACACAGTGTATAAGTCAAATCTCCATCATCTTTTTCAACTTTTTTACAAAACTTTCTTTTGAAGTCGACGATATGTTTTTTCGCTTCTTCAATTTTACCTGGATCAATATTTAGAGTCATAGAGCTAATCTCTCTGTCCTCTACATTTACATTTTCAAGTGCAAAGGCAGCAAGTTCAAGGTTTTCTCTGTGATGATTTTTAATTGCCCGGCTTGGATTATCAATTGTAGTTTTAAAATTTCCAGTGCAGGGCTTTAGGCCTTTCCCATCTACTATTAAGAGCTTTAGTCTTTTAAGTGTTTTAATAGCATTCGATACTTTGCTTTTTTCAATTCCTAAATTGTTAGAAATTTTTGCCAGGCCTGGTTTTTCTTTTTTTAGAAATTGCATAAGTACGGCAACATAATACCAGTGAGAGATAAATTGAAACTGGTCATCTTCAATCTGCAAAAATTTTTGCGTTTTTAGGTCTGCTTTACCTTTTAAGAAACGCTCTTTTTCTATTGGTGATAAATTGAGGTTATTTAAAATCTTTTCACAGTTTTTCTTAGAAAATGACCTTTTTCCATTCATCACCTGGGAAAGCGCTGTTGCGGAGACTTTTAAGTCACGTGCAAAACTTCTAAGAGAGTAGCTTGGGTTTCTCTTTTTTTTATTTTCTAGAATAGTTTTTAAAACTGTTGCTTCGTTCATGGGAAAATCATATTGGAACGGAGGGGACTTGCCAATCAAATCGAAACAATAACGTTTCGACTTTGCTAGCGAAACAATTTGCTGCTACGATCCAGACAGGCTTCTATTTCCTATGAAAAGGGTAGGGGCGAGAGGTGCAGGTAAATGGAAGAGAATTACCTGGGACCAGGCCCTTGATGAAGTGGGTGGCTGGATGGCCGAATTAAAGAAAAAAGGTAAAGAGGAAGAACTTGCATTTCATTACGGCAGAATGAAAGGAAGCTCTTCTAAAATAATAAAAAGTTATTTTCTCCCTGCATTTGGAACTAAAACTATAATGGGACACACCTCCATTTGTGAGGGTTCTAAGTGGGTGGGCCAGGAGATGGTCTGGGGAAAACATTACGATTCATGGGATGTTGAAAATACCAAATTAATTATTAATTTTGGCAGCAATGTTATGGCTGCACACACAAACCATATCCCAGTTGTCTCTCGCTTATCAAAATCCCTCTCTGAGGGTGTGAAAATGTACACTTTTGACGTGAGACTTTCTGAAACTGCTGCTAAGAGTACAGAATGGATTCCAGTTAAACCTGGAACAGACTCAGCGGTGATGCTTGCGATGATTTATCACATCGTAAACTCCAAGCTAACTCCTAAAAGAGGGCAGAAGTTTATTGCCAAGTATACAAATACAACTTTAAAAGAGTTAACTGAGCATGTTACTAAAAATGGATATACACCTGATTGGGCGCAAAAAATAAGTGGAGTGCCTAGTAAGAAAATAATTGAGCTTGCTACACTTTATGCAAAGACTTGGCCTGCAAATATTATGACCTATAGAGGAGTTGCCTCTCATCACAATGGTACTATGGGAGAGAGAATTTCTCTAACCCTTCAGGCATTGTGTGGGAATATTGATGTTAAAGGCGGAACTTGCAGGGCCGTATCTGCTAAATGGAAGAATACCTTTAAAAAACCAAAGGCCTCTAAAAAATTAAAAATTACAAATGGGGAAGGCTATCTCTATCCAACACACGGTGCATGTCAAAATGTATTAGAGATGATCAGAGATGGAAAAAAGGGAAGACCATCAATATATATGTGGTACTGCTACACCCCTGTATTTGCCAATGGGGATATGAAGGAGTCTCAGAAAATTTTAGCTGATGAATCAATAATTCCTCATACCGTTTGTATTAATACTTCCTATGATGAATCTGCTGTCTTTGCAGATATATTACTTCCGGATGCAACTTACCTAGAGCGCTGGGACTGGGAAGATATGGTTTCACCTGATCAAATCGCAGAGTATTACATTAGACAACCTATTGTGAGCCCAATGGGAGAAGCTAGAGATTTTAAAGATGTGGTCTATGATTTAGCTAAAGTCGTTGATAAAAAGGCCAATTTAAAAGGAAGTAATGCCATTGCAAGCTGGCTTCCCTTTAAAACAGCAAAAGAGTTTGTAAAAGATGCCTGTGAAAATACTAAGGGTGTAAAAGAAGCTGGCGGCTTTGAATATATGGTTAAGCATGGTGTTTGGCATGATCGTAAGGCAAAGCCTAAATACCTATCTCACGAAAAGATTTTATCAAAAAAAATGAAGTCTAATTGGGGAAAGCTAGATACAGGCCTTGTTTATGACAAATCTAAATCAAAAGATGGAAAGTGGGATGCCAAACAGGGCAAAAACTATGTTGGCCAAATGATTGATGGAGTTATCTACCACGGTTTTCCTCCTGATAAAGGAAGTCTTAAAACAGGGAGATCATCAGGACTATTCACAATTTCTCATGAAGGACTTGCTAAAAAAAGTGGTGGCAAATATCCGAAACTTCCCGCTTGGATGCCAATTCCTGGGCACGATGAAGTCAAAATCGGAGGGAATAAGTTTATCTTAACCACTTTTAAAGTAGCCGCTCAAATTCATAGCCGCTCCCAAAACTGTAAATATCTTTCAGAGATTTCTCATAGTGAACCTGCTTGGATTCATCCTCAAACTGCCAAGTCAATTGGTGTACTTGATGGTGAGGTTGTCGAAGTGGCATCTGATCTTGGAAAAATTTCTACAAAAGTTAAACTTACTCACAGGGTTCACCCTCAAGTCATTGCACTTGCCCACCACTTTGGACATTGGGAGTACGGAAGATATGCCAGTGGCAAAAAGGCCACTACTGGCGAGTCTTCTAACAAAGAATTTGAAAAAACTGATAAAGATAGTAATTTGATGTGGTGGAGCGATTTTGGAGTGAGACCAAATTGGATTATTTCAAATAAAGGGGATCCTATTGGTGGCGGAATGGCCACAATGGATACCGTTGTAACTGTGAAGAAGACGACATGAAAGATAGCAGACTAGAAGAGATTAAATCGAGAAAAAATCTTTATTTTTTTCTTTCAAAGATTTTTGAAAGAGAACTTATTTCTAAAGACTTGGAAATTCTAAAAGACTTAGAAATCTTCGGTGCTTTAGGCCTTGATTTTTCAGTTGAGGGTGATTTCATTGAAAGCTTGTCTGTAGAGTTTGCCAGGCTGTTTATAGGTCCTGGGAGTCATATCAGCGCTTATGAGTCAGTACATTCTCCTACTGGAGATGGGCAACTCTATGGCAAGGTTACTTCATCTGTTGAAAATTATTACCAAAGCTTTGGACTCATAAAGTCAACGCCAGAATTATTACCAGATCATATCAGCATCGAGCTTGAGTTTATGACCCTGTTACTAGACGAGGAATTGAAGGCCAATTTAGAAGGTGATAGTGAAAGAGAAAAAATATGCACTATGAGACAAAAGCAATTTTTTAATAACCACCTAGCTAACTGGATTCCCATTTTTTGTAAAAAACTCGGAAGCTTTGAACCCTGTGATTTCTATTCGTTTTTTGCAAATTTCACAGATCAGTTTATAGAAGCCGAAAGAGAAGTTTACCAAAGTGCTTGAAGCTCAGTGTAATAATAGCTCAATAAATGAAAGAATTAAAAACAGAGGAGATTTTGTCATCCCCGCAATTTGGTACAGTTCCAAAAAATAATTACTTAAATTTTGTCGTCCTCAAGTTGTGAAACCATGTTTACATCTATGTATAATTTTCAGTGATTTCCATAGATTGCCTTTTTAGCTTGTTAATTTAAGCTCCAGAACCTAATTTGCATCATAGAATTTACTTAGGAGAAGAAATGAGTATCAAGAAATCGTTACTAACAACTTGTCTATTATGTACAAGTTTTTCAGTCATGGCCTTATTGCCAAAAGCTTACCAAGCGAAACCAGCAACTGATAAGCAAACTGAGTTGTATGAAAATGTAAGTGCTGTGCCATACACAGATGCAGAATTTAGAGGCCATAAAAGTCCAAATATTGCAGTTCAGCTACTAAAGCTAACCAATATTAGATATCTGAAAAAATCATTCACACTTGAAAATGATGAATTCAAAAGACCAAAAGTAAAAATGATTCACACTTTTGGCTCCGTTGCTAGTGTCAGCTTTAGAGTGACGAAAGATTCACCTTACACCGGTTTATTTGAAAAAATGAGTGATGACGATCAAGGTGTTCCAGCTATAATTAGAGTCTCACTTGCTAAATTACCACCATCATATACTCCAGGGTTTGCACTGAAATTATTGGTAGATGGAAAGAAAAGTCAAAATATATTTTCAATGTTTTCTCTTGATGGACAAGGGGACAATTATAACTTTTTCGCCAATTCATTTGAATCAAAAATTGCTGCTCCCAAAGGTGCCGATTTGAAGTTCTTGGCCGGTTTTTTTAAAAAAACACTCGTTAGATTAGGTTCAGATCACGCTGATCCAACACTTCAATCTACTACTGATTTGGCCAAGGTAAAAAAAGATGGCAATCCAGTTGCCAAGGGCACTGCAAAGTCTCCATTTTCTTTAGTATTCGAACCAACAGCTGAGGCGCAAATGCCCACTGAAAAACTTGATGCTAATGATGGACTAAGGCAAAGACTTTCAGATTCAAGCAAATTTCATAAAGGTTTGGTTCTTTACAAAGTATATACAAGAAGTTCTGAAGGCGCTGAAAAAGAAGAGCTTGGTGAAATCGTTGTCGTAGAGCCATTTGTGGCAAGTAAGTACGGTGACCAACAATTATTCTTTCAACATAATATCGATTAATCATATCAAAAAGCTGCCAGTAGAGAATGCTGCTAACTTAAGAACCATCATCTAGGCTACCTTGCCCTTTGAAAGGCCCTGGTGGCCACTTCTTCGAGAATATCCCCATTCTTGTTTTTTTGCATTTTTCCGGTCCGTTGTTAGTAAACAATATCGACTGTTTCT
>JABIHA010000068.1 GCA_018649885.1 Bacteriovoracaceae bacterium | reverse complement strand
GGTTAATTTTTGAAATAAGTCCTCGGTTTTTGTTGCTTGATTCCCGGCAGACTGGGGAGTCTGCCTCAGTCACATACCTCTCATCATCAAAATAGTCCGCTGGACTTTTTTGCTGCTGGAGGTGCACCAATTATTTTTTTTGGTTTTTTTTAGGGAAGGTTCTTAGTTGGTGGCACGGAGGGACTGCGGTGTTGGGGGGTATAGTTTTTTCGGATTCTGGGTTTAGAGGTGTTGGGAGTTTTGGTGCTTGATTCCCGGAGGACTGGGGAGTCCTCCTCTTTCACATGCCTCTCATCATCAAAAGAGTCCGCTGGACTCTTTTGATGCTGGAGGTATAATTGCTTATCTCTAAAAGGTGTAGGAACTTGAAGAAATTTGGCACGATATTCATTTTTTGTATTATCACTCTTGCATCTTACTATAGGTACTCTCTTGCAAAAATCCATTTTGCTCATGTGGATGATATCGGTGTTGCTGTTACAATTTTGCCGAAGAATTATCAACATGATGAAAAAGTAAGACAGATTAATAATTTAAGTGATCCACTTTATAGTAGTACCAAGTTTAAAATTTACCGTGGGTTGGATAGTGTTGGGCTTTTATCAGTATTTTCAGAAGTAAATAATGCCTTGTATGCGCAGAAACGGATTGGGCTACACTGGACTTATGCACCCGCTCAATTTTTTTTCACATCATTTTTTCTAAATTCAGACAATAGTTATAGGGACAATTTATTCTGGGGTAGATTTCCCTCTCTTGTTTTTGGCATTTTATCAATTTTTCTGCTCTTTCTTGTGACGAGGAAATATTTTAATGAAGATGAGCTCTACTATTCGTTTGTTTCTGTCTCAATGCTCTCTTTTTCTTGGTTGAGTGTTATTTATTCGGCTCAAATGGAATCTTATGCAGTCGGGCTACTATGTGCACTCATTATTCTTTTTCTATTTAACGATAGGGTAAAAAATCATTCACTGAGTCTAAAAAAGGCATGTTTCCAAGGAATTGTATTGGGAGCACTGTGCTGGTTTCAATATCAAAGTATATTATTCATGCCAGCTTTTTGGGTGGCTAGTTTTTATAAAGATATGAGTGAAAAATCAAATGATCTAAAAACCGTTTTGAAGTTTAATATTGTTTCAGGGCTTTTTCTATGTGCAATATTTTTCCGGGTTTATACTAAGTACCTTCATCTTCATAGTGCAGGAGTTAATTGGAATGTGGGTAATGAAGGACAGTTCTTATTTAATATCTCAAATGTTGAAGGTCTCTTTTCAAAGGTATTTTATCCATTTAAATTTTTCGTGCTTAATATCTTTCATGTTTTAAATGGTAACTTGGGTGTTCTCCCGGAAAGCAATCCTCTTCAAATAGTTATTTCTCTATTTTATTATTTTTTAATTGGATTAGCTTGCTACCGATTTTTTAAGTTTGAGAGTATTAGAAAAAATTCTTACGCCCTCTTGTTCACTGCTACATTTGGGACTTGGGCAATTTTTATTTTGGCCCAGAAATTGACTTTGAGTCCTACAAGGCATTTGTTGATGCTGCTTCCAATGATCATCTTTCTAATCATTGAGGGGGTAGGCTTAGTTTTTGAAAAGTTGCAGGTTTCCCATAAAAATAGATATTTTATTTGTTTGGGATGGAGTCTACTTCTCACAGTTAGTTTTGCATCTGGGTATGGTGAGCAAAAAGATAAGCGAAAAGACCAATTTGAGACGGCTTACTTTGAAAAACTTATAAAGAAATACCATGTTGATTTTGTTGTTCAGGGCAATTGTACATATAATTTGTCATTAATGAGGTCCATTACAAATCTAGTTCCGGTATTTAGAATTTGTGGTTCAGGTGGTTGGAGTCGAAATCCAGAAACAAAAGCACAGAGAATTCTCTTCGCTGATCAACTGACAAATATGCGTTCTTTAACTTTTGATAGTGTTTCGAGACAGGCCAATAGAGCACTGGGTGAAAATACCAATGTAATGGGTCTTATTAGTGACTATAAAGTTCTATACAAGCATGAGGTGAAATCCCTTAGGGTCGTCTCTCACAGCAAGCTGTTGGGGAATGGAACTAATGGTCTTTTTGTATATATTCTCGAACATATTTAATGTCCTATCAAAATAGTCTTATATATTTTTCCTCATTCACTTTTTATCAGGATGTCAGTTTTGTTGATGGTGAATACTTTCCGATGAATTAGGTATGAGACTAGGGTTGGTCGCCACCGCATTATATTCATTTTTTATCATTTATTCAGCAGATGCTGGTAGGTTTCTTAATTTAGTTCAACAGGTTGAAAATGAAGAACAGCGATTGACTGCTAGCTTTGGTAAATTCGAAAGAGATTTATTAAAGGCATTACTTCCTCCTACTTGCGGAGCTAAAGATGGGGAGCAAAGCGATAAAGAATTTCTTTGTTATCAAGTCTTTGGCTACTCTATCGATTCATTTGGCTCTTCGTTTACGTACCATCTTGCTGAACAGAGACCCTTAGAGACATTTGAATATCAATTTACTAAAAGAAGGCCTTTGCAGATGTGTGAATTTTTTTGGAACAAATGGGATTCTAATAAATCTAAGAGGTCTGATCTTGATGTTTGTGGTGATAGCAGTGAAGATGTGTACGAAGAGAGCTATCCTCAGCATTCAATACGCTTTATGGAGGAGGTTAATAAGCCTGCTTACGTTTTAGCAAGTGAGGATGAAAAGGAGATTTTTCTTGCTAAGGCAAAAATTATCCAGGCAGAAGTGGGAGGCTATTGTTGTGGTGACAATTCGGATTGTTTAACAAGATTTGGATCTGCTGAAGCTTATATTTGTGAACCACCAAGTGATATCGATGCAAATGATGAATGCACTAAAAAGCAAGGTAGTGCTGATACATATCTCTGGGTAAAGTTGTCTCCGTATGTTTTAAAAGATGGAAGAGCGTGGCATACCACAAACTCTACAATTTATCATGAGTTCGGACATATTTGTTCCTTTGTTTGGGCTGAACAATTTTCAAGAGATAGTACAAAAACTCCCTTAGTAAGGGCTGGAGCATTGCGCTCCATTGATGATACATACGATAATGACAACAAAAAATATTGTGAATTTAATGATGAGATGAAGGCATTCTACACAGAGTTAATGAATCAACAAATGTCCAATAGTAATCTCACTCAATGTGCAATTAAAATTGCGGAGCAAAGAAAATCTGACTGTGATGTGGCTTGTGTATCATCAAATATGGAGGAAATTTTTGCAGAAATGACCTACCATTTGAATGATGTCAAAGCGATCAGATTTTATCCTGAAATTGTGCCAAATGAATATTGCACAATTCCCGGAGATAAAGAGCATCCAATTTGGACAGATGTACTTGAATGTATGCTGTCACATTCTGGAAAATTTAGAGCACGGTTAATTGAAGAGATGGGTTGTAGTGATTGGGTTGAGAAGGGGTTGGCCAAGTAGTTGGGGGCCTGGCTGGCTTCGCCGTTATCACTGCGGGGACATTCACATGGACAAGCGACGAATCAATAGTTGCCACAGGCAACTATTGACACGTACAAGCGTTAATACATGGAGTTGATTACATTTTCAAAGTTTTTTTCGATTATGGCACGTTTCATTTTTAGTGTTGGAGTCATCTCACCATTTTCAACAGAGAACTCTTTTGGGAGCACTCTAAAATATTTAATTTGCTCGTAGTTTGCCAAGCTTTTGTTGACTTGGTCGATGCACTCGGAGACTTGATTTAAAATATTTTTGTCTTGTAAGACACTTTCTTTAATCTCTAATTTTTCACTTTCAATTTTATTAACGAGGTCTTCATTTAAAGTGATTAGTGCGGAGAAATATTTTTTACCGTCACCCACCATACAAACTTGACTGATGATAGAGCTGATTTTGAGGTTTTCTTCAATGGGTAGAGGAGCCACCATTTTTCCACCAGAGCTTTTCATGATTTCTTTTTTTCTACCTCTGATCACCACTAGGCCTCGATCGTTAACGACGCCAAGGTCTCCTGTGTGAAGCCATCCTTCGCTATCAACAGCTTCTTTTGTGGCCTCATCATTTTTTAGGTATCCAACAAAGACACTTCTTCCGCGACTGAGGATTTCTCCATCATCTGCTATTTTGAAATCTAAGCCGGGGACAGCCTTACCTACTGTACCGAGTGAGTCTTCTCCTACTTGGGTCATGCAAATAACCCCTGTGGATTCAGTTTGGCCAAATACTTCTCTAATTTCGATACCCAGAATTCTAAAGAATTTTGCTACCTCAGGGTTAAGTGCCGCAGCTCCGGAAGCAGCCATCTCAACTAGGTCGAGTCCGAGTTTTTCTTTAATTTTTCCAAGGACTAGTTTATTGGCGAAGTGTAGTTGAACTAGGTCAAGTGGGTTCGGTGTTTTCTTCGCATATTTTGCCTGGGCCACTCTACTTCCTACTGCAAAGGCCCAGTCAGCAAGTACTTTTTTTACGCCTGTGGCTTGGGAGATTTTTGAATTCACACCTTCCATCATTTTTTCCCAGAGCCTGGGGACGCATAATAGTACGGTTGGTCTTACATCTGGTAATTCGGCTGCTATTGAATCAAATCCTGAACAGTAGCTAATTGTGTATCGATTGCAGACTCCTACTCCCACATTTTGCATTTTTTCGGCAATGTGACATAGAGGGAGAAAAGAAAAACACTTACCTTGTTTGAAAGGCAATTCCCAAAATTTAATTGAAAGATCTGTAGTAAAGACTAGGTTATCATGACTTAAAATGGCTCCCTTGGGGTTCCCTGTCGTTCCCGAAGTGAAAATCATAAAGGCGCCATCTTTTGGATTTAGTTTTGACAGATAATCAGTAATATCTTTGTTTGCTGAGATCTTTTTTCCTTCAGCAAGCGCATCTTTAATGCTTATGGCAAGGGGAGAGAAGTCACTGCTTCCTTCAAAAACAATGATTTTCTCTAAAGACGCTGGGATACTTAACTTCTGATTTTCATCTTTTAGCTTGTTAAAATATTCTTCATTTTGGACGGCGAGAACTTTCGCCTCTGTAAGGTTTAAAATATAATCAACATCCTTAAAGCTTGCGTTGGGATAAAGGCCTGCAGATTTTCCTCCAATCAAAAGAGGCGCTAAGTCCATCTCGACCCATTCAGGCTTATTGTAAGAAAGTATGGCGCTGGTATCTGAGCTTGTGAACCCAATTGATTCTAGGTAGAGGGCCAGGTAAAAGACATGGTCACGGTATTCTTTGGCCGTAACGTCTGTCCAATGTCCATTTTTTTTGTATCTCATTGAAATAGAATTTGGTTCTTCAGAGGCCCAGCTTTGTAGGCGATGTAATATAGTGGACAAGTTCCCCTCCAGTCTAAATTTTTTGATTGTATGAAAAACTATATTGCATTTTAAGATGGATTTGAAGGGTAATATTTATTTACTCTTTATGACCAATACACACTAAGTTGTATTTATACAGCTGCCCTAACGAATAGCTGTAAATTATTGATAAGACAGAGATAGTTGAGGTGTTTGCTCAAGAATCTATTGTGAAATACCGATAGAAGGGGGGTGCTAAAAATTTAAAAAACGGGAGAGAGTTGATATGAGCAAATCAGCAAAAATAATTTATGGTGACAAGGAAGTGGAGTGCCCTGTTGTAGAGGGAACTGAAGGTGAAGTTGGTATTGATATTTCGAAATTAAGAAGCAGCTCTGGTTTAATCACTCTTGATAATGGGTTTGCCAATACTTCTTCAGGTACTAGTGCCATAACTTTTTTAGATGGTGAGAAAGGAATACTTAGATATAGAGGGATTTCCATTGAGGACTTAGCGAAAAATTCTTCTTTCATAGAAGTCGCCTACCTGCTTATTTATGGAAATTTACCAACTGAACAGGAGCTTTTGTCCTGGGAGTCAGAAATAAAACACCACACATTAATTAAAGAAGATCTATCAAAGCTATTTGATGCTTTTCCAAGAGATGCTCATCCAATGGGTGTGCTAAGCTCTGCTATTAGCGCAATGTCTACATTTTATCAGGAATATTTAGATCCTAAGAATTCTCATGACGTAGATCAGGTAATTATCAAGTTATTAGGAATGCTTCCAACTATAGCCTCCTACTCATATAAAACATCAATTAATCAGCCAAGGGTATATCCAAGAAATGATTTAGATTACTGCTCTAACTTTTTAAATATGATGTTTTCAGTGCCATCCGAAAAATATGAAGTGCCTTCAGAGGTAGTAGAGGCCCTTAATCTACTTCTTATTTTGCATGCTGATCATGAACAAAACTGTAGTACTTCTGCGGTTAGATTAATTGGTTCCTCTGAAGCCAATCTATTTGCCTCTATTTCAGGTGGAATTAGTGCTCTTTGGGGTCCACTGCACGGTGGTGCGAATCAGGCCGTTATGGAAATGTTAAATCAAATTCACCTCGATGGAGGGAATGTTCAAAAATTCATTGATCTTGCTAAAGATAAAAACTCCAGTTTTAGATTGATGGGTTTTGGTCACAGAGTTTATAAAAACTTTGATCCGCGTGCAAAAATCATTAAAGGAGCATGTGATAAAGTTTTAGAAAAAATGGGAGTTGATAACCCTCTTTTAAATATTGCAAAAGAGCTTGAACATTCAGCGCTCAATGATCAATATTTCGTGGACAGAAAACTCTATCCCAATGTTGATTTCTACAGCGGAATAATATACTCGGCCATCAATATTCCTGTGAATATGTTTACTGTAATGTTTGCTCTCGGAAGATTGCCAGGATGGATTGCCCATTGGAAAGAAATGAATGAAGATCCAAAATCTAGGATTGGTAGACCTCGTCAAATTTATAACGGCGAAAATGAGTATTCCTATGTTGATTTAAATAAAAGATTGAATAAGAAAAAAGCAGCTTAAGAAATATGTGCTCACACATCTTTATAGTGTGTGAGCACCATTTTTATTTTTTGGAAATATTAGAGCCTGCTACATATCCCGAAGACCAGGCCCATTGAAAATTATAGCCTCCAAGATTACCTGTGACATCGCAAACCTCACCAACGAAGAAAAGGCTTGGACAAATTTTGCTTTCCATTGTTTTTGAGCTTATTTCGTCTACGCTGACCCCACCTTTGGTCACTTCAGCTCTGTCGTATCCCTCAGTTGTGCAATCTTTTATCACCAAGGAATGAATGCAATTTGTAAAATTTTGAAGGTTTTCTGACTTTGACTCTGCTATTTTTTCGCTTCCATTCCAAAAGTTTTGAATGAGAAATTCAGAAAGCCTTTTTGGGAAGAATTTATTTAACAGAGGTTTGATATTGGTGCGTGTGTTTTGATTAGAACTAAGTTCTTCTCTTAGGTCCTTGTGCGGACTTAAGTTTAGTGTAAATTCCATTTTTTCATCTAAAAATAGAGATGTTTTTAGCATTAAGGGTCCCGAGAGTCCACGGTGTGTGAAGAGCAGGTCATCTGTATAGGTATGAGAATTAATGGTGCTTGAAGCTTCTATTGAAATCCCTGAAAGCTTTCCAAAGTTAGGTTTTTTTATTTTTAAAGCAACTAATGCCTCTGTAAGAGGAGTTATTGAATGGCCAAAGCTTTTAGCGAGCTTATATCCAAAATCACTTGCTCCTAGTTTAGGGAAGCTGATTCCTCCTGTTGCGATTACGAGTGAGTGGGACTGGTAAATCTCTCCTTTACTATTTTCAACGATAAAGATGTCACCAACGCGTTTAACTCTTTTTATAGATTCATTGCATTTGATAGAGTAATTTTCCTGTGCTGATTCATAAATCAACAAATTTAAAATATCTTTTGCACCTTTCAGAGTAAAGAGTTGTCCATGAGTTCGCTCCTCGTATGGAATTTCTAATGATTCGACCCAGTCTATAAAATCATATTGAGTGTATTGAGATAGGGCTGACTTGCAAAAATGTGGATTACTCGAATGAAAATCAATTGAAGAAACATTTAAATTTGTGAAATTACACTTTCCTCCTCCGGAAACTAAAACCTTTTTACCAGCAGACTTATTTTTTTCGAGAACAAGAACGTTTAATCCTCTCCTGGCAGCGATAGTTGCTGTCATTAATCCAGATGCTCCAGCTCCTATAATAATGACATCGTAAATATTAGAAATATTGTCCAAGAGTTAGTAAAACTCCCAGTAAACTCCAAGGCTCGCGTAGGGACCTGAAATACTAAAATCACTTTGTCCAGGTATACTACCACCGATTTTTTTCACAAGGTAATGTTGATAACCTATGGTCCATCTTAGACCGAGGTTTTTGTCGAGACTGTGGTTGTAGCTAAAGTTAGTATCAACGCCATAGGTTGTCCCTTTTGTAGAACTCCAATTACTATCTGGTGTTCGGTATTTGGATCTTCCATAGGCAGATAGAAAAGCAGAAAAATTGAATTTGAAGAAGTATTTTATTTGATTATAAATATGAAAATCTAAACCGGCTTTTGCCCCAAGTGTGGTGAAATTTATTTTTTCATATGATATGTGCATGTATTTAATGCCTGTATAAAACCCATACTGTCTATCTATTCTCCACTCTAACCCAGCATCTACATCTAAACCTAGCTTACTGTTGGCGCTTGATGAACCTAGATTCTGGGCAATAGTTTGAATATCTGACCCGGCCATAAAAGGGCCGATATTTGCTGAAATTAGGCTTCCATCCTCAATTCTTCTAACTTCATAGGCATCATGCAAGGTTCTGCTAACATAATATTTTCTATTTGATGCCTCTTCTATTTCATCTGGTAGATAGATATCTTCAATATGTATATAAGCGATTCTTCCTGAAACAAGAACAGGGTACATGGTTTCAATATTCCTAGGAACTTCTCCAACCCTGAGCATTAAGCCCCTTCTCACATAGCCTATAGGAGTCTTTTTCTTGTAGTCAGCATAGATTAAGGCTTTGCTCTTTCTTACAACCACAATGCTTGAACCCCAAAGGGTCGAAGACAATACTATGAGAATGGCAAAAAGATATTTTTTCATATAAGTTTTATAACCACTGTTTTATCAATACTATTTTATCTTAGTTTTTGAATACCGGACTAGGAGAGAAAAGTTTTCTTCTTTATATATATCTATTAATTTTGACCTTTTTCTTTTTTTCTTGGTACCACTCACTAAAGGATGGTTTTTTAAAGGTGTAGGATAGAAAATAATAATTCTGACCAATTTTCTTTTGATACTGGAGGATTCTCCAAATATTAGGTAGCTCAATTATCGTAGGATACAATTCATGTTTTTTTAACTTGATTAAAATGCTTGAATTTAATGCTTTCTTCTTTTGGGTTTTGGCATTCAGCTTCTTTAAAACTTCTTCCTGGGCCAACCTCTCTTCTCTTGTCTTTGGATTTACTGCCACGCTGGCACTTCCAACTGACTGCTGCTTTTCATTCTCGCTATAAAATTCACCAAGAGGTGTAAAGTATCTTAATAACTCTACTTTATAATCAGGATGATGGTAAAAAGTTGAGCATTTTTTAAGATTGGTTCTGCATTTTTGTAAAAAGTTATCGGCCTTCTTAAAACCTTTTTGCACGAATTTTTTATCCGCTTTAAAAACAAAAGGCTGAATGACTCTTTTAGCAAGATTTGGCAGTATGAATACTTGGTAGTAGCTTTCGGTCTTTTTTCCAAATATTGATTTAATTTGATTTAAAATCTTTGTATTTTTTGTATTTTCATCAATTCTTTTGGCTTCTTTCTTTAAATCACTTTGTGTGATTTTCACTCCCTCATTTTCTAGGATTTGGGCAGTTGTATAAGCTTTGATAAGTTGAATTAATCCAACTTTTTGCTTTTTATCTGGATAGTAAATTTCAGCAACTTTTTCACGCAATGCCACCATCTTATTGGTGATATTGTAACTTCCTACACTTGCTACTATTTCGCTCTTCTTAGCACTTAGGCTAAGAGTTAAAAAGATTGTTAAAAGTGCTAGGTTTTTCATCATATTCTATATTCCAAATGAGTATGCCCATCAGTATTATAACCATATAAATAGTTTTTAATGAATTTAATTTGATACCCTCATAACTTGCTAGTTTACTGAACGAGAGACATATGAAAATAGGAATAGACCTAGGTGGTACTAAAATTGAAATACGAGCATTTGACCAACAAAATGTAGAGGTTTTCAAGAAGAGGGTTAAAACACCTTCAAGTAATTATTTTGAAATTATTAAATCCATACAAGAGTTAGTTGAAGTTTGTGCAAAAGAAATAGGTGTCGAATTTACGGTGGGCATTGGAATTCCAGGCACTATTTCTCCAGCAACAGGACTTGTAAAAAATGCCAATACCACATGTCTTATTGGGAAGCCTTTCGATAAAGATCTCGAACAGGCAATTAAAAAACCCATAAGGATAGCAAATGATGCAAATTGTTTTGCCCTTTCTGAAGCAGTGGATGGAGCAGCTAAAGATGGAGATATCGTTTTTGGTGTAATACTTGGAACTGGTGTTGGAGGAGGGTTAGTGATTGGTAAAAAAGCTATCGTTGGATGCAATTCCATCTCTGGGGAGTGGGGACATAATCCTCTTCCTTGGAGCGATAGCGGTCCTGTTCGTCAATGTTACTGCGGAAAGAAAAACTGCATAGAGAGTTACCTCTCCGGACCTGCACTTGAAAAAAGTTACTTTGAATTGGCCGGGAAAGAGATAGAAGCAAGTGTGTTAGCTGATCTTGCAGAGTCTGGTGATGTTGTGTGCTTGAGAGTGCTGAAAAACTATGAGCTTATGCTAGCTAAAGCTTTGGCCCACATGATTAATATAGTTGATCCAGATGTAGTTGTTCTTGGGGGGGGCCTTTCCAACTTAACCTCGTTGTATAAAAATGTGCCTTCCTTGATTGAGGGATGGGCATTTTCCGATTCACTTCAAACTAAACTATTAAAGGCGAAGTACGGAGACTCTAGTGGAGTTAGAGGGGCTGCATGGCTTTGGGATAGCTAGGAATGTATTTCGCAATGTAATAGCTCAGGGCCTAGTCTTTTTTTGCCCGTCAGAGTCAGAAAGTCACCGAGTAGAGTCGATAATTTTATGGTGAAAATTAGCGATATGACCTATTTACAAGCAACTAAAAGCTGAATTTCTAGGACCATTTTTTTTGCAGTGTCTGTTGGATTTTGTTAGCATTATTTTCATATTCTGATTATATTTAGCAGTGTTGGTAATGATTTCTCAAAGGAAAGATTAGGTGAAATTAATTTTAGGAATGCTAGTATTTACAATGGCCCTCCCCGTTTTTGGGCAAGACGCAGCAAAAGGTGCAAAGCTATTTAAGAAGTGCGTTGCATGTCATGGTAAAAAAGCTGAAGGTAAAAAAAGCCAAAAAGCTCCAAGGTTAGCAGGTCAGCACAGTTGGTACATTGTGACTCAACTTATAGCTTTTAAAACAAAGAAGAGAAAGAACCCTCCAATGCTGCCTTTTGTTAGAAAGCTTACTCCAGAGCAGATGGCTGATTTGGGTGCCTATTTAGAATCTATAAAATAAGTTTCAATAAATTTTTTAGATTGTGCTACTAAACTGATTTTTAGGCGTCTTCTTATCCTTAAGGTTGTAATCTAATGCTTTACAGATATTTCGGACATAGGGGATGCCAATTTCTTTAACTTCGACAACACCATTGTTTATGTCTAGGATGCCGTCAGTTTTCATATCATTAAGTTCTGCGAGTACTGTTCCAGATAGATTAGTGCTCATTTTACTAAGTGTCTCAGTGAGATCAGATCTCCCATTGCACATCAATTCTTGAATGTTTTTATAGATTTCTATATCTAGTTCACTGTGAGTATGTCCTGTAATGAAGGGCATTTCACCTTTTTGGATTTGTTCCATGTAAGTGTCAGGGTTTTTCTCATTTTGGACATAGCCTAGTCCTGAGTAAGAGATAGATGAGCAACCGAGGCCTATGAGCATCTCTGCATTGCTGACCGTATAGCCCATAAAATTTCTTTTGAGAGTTCCACTTTGTTTAGATTTGTATAGCTCAGATTCTGGTTTAGCAAAGTGATCAAAACCCAACTCCTTAAATCCATTTGCTAAAAGAGCTTGTTTTCCAATATCAAATAATTCTTTCTTCTCTTCCCCTGTAGGAATTTTTAATTTCTCGAGTAGACTCTGGGCCTTCGATTTCCAGGGAACTCTAGCATAGCTGTAGTAGGCGATAGTGTCTGGGCCCAGGTCAATGACTTTATCGAATGTGTCTCGAATGGTCTCTGGTGTTTGTCCAGGTAGTCCGTGGATTAAATCAAAATTTAAAAAAATGCCATCTCGGCTTCTAATTTTTGAAACAAGATCTGCTACTAATTCCAGTGGTTGAATTCGACTAATATTTTCTTGGACGGCTAAATCAAAGTCCTGAATTCCGAGTGAAATATGGTTAAAATTATGTTTTTCAAAAACCTCTAGATGACCTGGAACTGTAACTCTGGGGTCGATTTCAATAGAGCCTTTGAATTTGGGAGCAAACTTCATGGTTTTTGAAAGTTCTGTAAATAGTAAATCTAGCTCCCCTGGAGACAAAAATGTGGGAGTACCCCCACCAAGGTGTATACCAGTGGTCTGAAAATCAAGGTTTTGGTCAGTGTAATGCTTCCATTCTTTAAGTAAGGCATCTATATAAATTTTAGAAATCTCCTTATTTTTAGTGATTTTTTTATTACAGGCACAGAAGCGACAAAGGCTCTCACAATAAGGTATATGAATATATATCTCTAAGTTATTGTTTTCCCTAGATGTCTCCTGTAACTGGTTCATCCACTGTACGGTGGTAGGAGAACCATTCCAGTGCGGATGTGCAGGAAAGCTTGTGTATCGAGGTAGTTGTTGGTTATATTTGTCTAGCAATTTCATACATACATATTTTGAATAGGTTAGAAGTTTAAAATACAGACATATTAGAGGCAAAAGTATGATCTGTATCATATAATTTGACCATTTTAGTGATATTCTGCACGTACTAGGAGCAAAACATGGCAAAAAAACATGATATCCCTCAACATTGCAATGATTGTTCATCTCGAACTGAGGGCATTTTCTGTGGTGTTGATTCTGAAGCTCTGAACGATCTCAGCTGTCACAAGATAACTAATGTTTATAAAAAAGGGCAGACTTTATTCGTTGAAGGTAATCCTCCCTATGGACTTTACTGTATCAGTAAAGGAAATATCAAAGTGACGAAAATGGGTCTAGATGGCAAAGAGAATATAGTTCGTCTTGCCACTGATGGTGATGTTTTAGGTCACAGAAGTATTTTTACGAATCAGTTTTACAGTGCCACAGCTATTGCTCTCGAAGATACAATTGTGTGTTTTTTAGATAAGAAATATATTTTAAAAGTTGTCCAAAACCAGCCTAGCGTCGCTTCTCACTTAATTGAAAAGCTTGGAAGGGATTTAGGGGCGTGTGAGAAAAAAGTAGCTTCAATTTCACAAAAAAGTGTTTTTGAGAGAGTTGCCGAGCTTCTTTTACTTTTAAAAGAAAGCCATGGTACTGAAACTGAAATCGGTTGGAAGATCCAGTTGAAGCTAACTAGGGAAGAGATGGCTTCCTTTATTGGCACTGCTACTGAAACACTTATTCGATGCATCTCAGAGTTGAAGGAAGAGGGCGTTGTAACTCAGGAAGGTAAGAATATAATTATCACAAATGAGGAAAAACTCTTAGAGTTTGCGCGACTTTCATATTAAAGCCTGATATACGTCATGTATTAAAGAGCCGTTCTGGGTAGAATGGCTCCCATGAAGAAAAAAGCCAACATTTTATCCCTTACAGAAATCGAAGTAGAGAAAATCAAAGACTTCGGTGAGTTGAACCATTACAGCAAAGAAGAAATGCTAATATACAAAGGTCATGTACCTAAGGTTTCTTTTGTTTTCCTAGATGGAAAGATGGAGTTGCAACGGAATTACGAGAGTCTTCTTGTAGAAAATTTTTGTATAGTTGGGTTACACGAACTAGTAGAAGAACTTCCCTTTAAATACTCTTTAAAAATTTTCCCAGGATCAAAATGCATAGTGCTCAATAAGAGCTCCCTTGTTGAAATTAAAAATATTCAAGGCGGGCTGGGGAGCGTTTTAGCAAATTTTCCACTGGTCTAGAAAAATCAATCCTTAATAAAAGCTTTTACGAAGTCTGCTTCTGTTACAATACCTACAAGTTTTTCTCCGTCGACAATGGGAAGGCACCCAAATTTATTTTCGACTAATATTTTTGCAGCATCTCTCACTAAGGTATTTTGAGGAATTGATCTAGGTTCGGTGTTCATTACTTCTTTTATTTTAATAACGTGATTGAGCTTTCTTTGGGTTTCCTTGGAAATGCCAGCAATCATTGAAATTGAGCACTTGAGAATATCCCTGTGAGTTAAGAGGCCTACTAATCTTTGATCGTCATCAACAATGGGTATATGCCTAATCGTTCGCCATCCCATTACCTCTTCGGCTATATCAACGGTATCACTTTCATTTAATGTGAAAATATCTGCAGTCATTAACTTAGAAATTTCGAGGTCATTTGCTATCATTTTATGCTCCTAGTTAATATAGAGACCTGATTATAGTCCAAGCTCACAAAAATTGCATGACTATGATCAACACAAAGAAGGAGATAAATTTAGTTGGTTAGAGTAGAGGGGCTTTGGGCCCAAGAGTTGGGCCCAAAGTTAAATTAATTATAGGTATGAGTTGTCAAATTTTTCTGCACAAAAGTAACGGTAGTCTCTTTCACTTTCGTTAAAGATAGTTCTTTCAAAGGCACATTTGTCATATGCTCTTTTACAAGAAAGGCCGTAAAAAGTTTTCTCTATAGTATCACTGTAGCTATCAACTAGATCGTAATCACATAGATCTACTGATGAGTAACGATGCCTGTAACCGTTAAATACATAGTAAGGGTAGTTATTAAAAGCATAGTAACCATTGACGTAGATATTTACGTCTACTGACCACATTAACCAGCTTCTGTAGTAGTGGTGTCTAGGTACATTTCTCCAGTAGTAATGAGGCCTTGCATATCTTGCATGGTGATGACCAATTACTCTGAAATTTCTGTGATGTCTTCCTGGCCTTGAGTGTGCAACTCTTCTCCATGGACCTCTCACATGTTTTCTGTGGTGATGGTTTCTTGCAGGACGGTGATGTGGTCTTGAAGGACGGTGTGTTCTTGCAGGACGGTGATGTGGTCTTGAAGGACGGTGTGGTCTTGCAGGACGGTGATGTGGTCTTGAAGGACGGTGAGGTCTTGCAGGACGGTGACTCGGTCTTGATGGACGTGGTCTTGCAGGACGATGACTAGGTCTTGAAGGCCGGTGAGGTCTTGCGGGACGGTGACTTGGGCCTCTTTTACCTGGCCGCGCTTTTCTGCCTTTTGCTTCTAAGTTAGAAGACAACATTCCCATTGCTAATACAAAGGTCATGATCATTTTTGTAAAAACATTTAAATTCATAAGTGCTCCTTTATGTAAATGTTTCAAGTTCTAGGAACACCTTGGGAAAATTTTTTCAATTGGTCAAAATGAAATCAACACATGGGGGCGAAAGTCTTGGTTTCTGACATTGCGAGTTGTTCTTGAATAGCGCTATCTATTTAATATTGTTTAATTAAATTTTAATTATCCGAAGTAACCTAACAGTTGATTTTTGCGAGAGTATCGTTTTGGCACCCAAATTGCGCGTCGGGTTATTTAGGTGGTTTTTCTTCGGTAAAATTTATAACTTCTCTTCCTATATAGGTGTATTTCGATTTATTTATATCTTATGAAAATCGCTACCGTTTTACTGTTCACACTCGCTGCCACACTTGTAAGTTTTACGGCAAGTGCTGACTATACAATCGAGCCAAGGAGTCATTCACTAGGTTTAAATCAAAGAGTTTTTAGAGTGAATGGAAATGACAGGGAGCTTATTTTTGACAACAATGTTAAACGCTTCAATATTCAAAATGTTTTTTCACATGACCACTCGCTTCTGATTATTGGTTATAAAGCCTATGCAGGAAGTGCACCTTCTAAAGTCATGGCGTTTGTGAGCTATGATGATGGAGAGCATTTTAATGGCCCCTATGATTTTGGCTATAGTACATCCCCTAAAAACCGAAGTTTCGTCCAGTTTTATGATGATGCAATCTATCTAACTTTAAATAAGACTGAGGTGTTGTATTTGCCTCGTAGGTCTGCCACTTCAAGTTTAAGCGTGTGGGAAATTGAAAGAGACTCTGATCCTGAAGAGGTATTTCTCTATAGTTGTTTAAAAACCTCTAATGAAAAATTTGGCTGTAAAATAGATAAGACTGAACTTGACTTTGAAGAAGAAGAGCTGAAAGTTACTCTTAAAAAATGCACTATTGTTCACGACAAAAAGAAACCGTATATAAGATATCAAGGTGAGTGTGATAGTAAGGAAGATGTTTTTATTTCCCTGTAAAGGTGATCAAACATCTTAGGCTGCATTTACTTGTTTTTTTGCCTTTGGTAAATTAATTGAAAAAGTCGTCCCAATACCGAGCTCAGATTTAACTTCTAATATTCCATCGTGATCATTAATTATTTGTCTGCAAATTGATAGTCCCAAGCCTGTTCCATTGCCATCTTTTTTTGTAGTGAAGAATGCTTGGAATAAATGCTTAATATTTTCACTACTAATCCCTTCGCCTGTATCAGTTATTGATAAAATTACATTTTCATCTTCAGCAGCGTGGGCCTTGATATAAATTTTTCTTTCTTTTGAATTCTCCATAGCATCGCATGTATTAGAGATTAGATTCATAATAACTTGTTCAAGAGAAGTAGAGTCACCACTGACATGGGGAATGTCTTTTGGAAAGCTCAGTACTACTTCCGCTTTGAATTTGTTGACTTTATTGGCTATTAAAACCATCGCATTATCAACTATCTGAGTTAAACATAGATGAGCATCTTCTCTTTTCTCTGATCGATTAAATGAATTCATTCTTTTTACTAGCTTGATGATTCGATCGAGTGCAAGCCTACTTTTACTGATTGAATTATTGAGTGTTTCTAAGTCTATATGGTTTTTATTAACCCTTTTTTCAATAGTTGCAAGGTGTATTGATATTGTTGTTAGTGGATTGTTAATATCGTGTGCTATTGAAGATGAAAGCTCTCCAATCATATTCATTTTTGCAGATTGCTCGAGCCTTGATTTAGCTTCACTTAGTTTTTGTTGAATATTTGCTTGATAGTCTTCAATTGTATCTAGTAGTAACTCTCGACTTTTGATTAAATCCCCGATTTCATTATTTGGAATTTCCTCTTCTTTATAGCGAATTTCACCATTCTTCTCAGAATTATTATTTAAGTAAATAAGCTTAGCAATGTACTTCCCCGCAATTAATTGAAAAATCAAAAGTGTTCCTGCTGAAACGAATGCAATTATCAGTATTGTTAGCCACGTAACATTTTTTGAAAATTTGTAGAGGTCTTTTTTAATATATGCTTGACTAAAAGGAGGATCAATTTTGATAGAAGAATTTTTGTAAACTCTTTCAACTATATCGTGATTGAGAAAGTTTAAGTCAGACTCTCTTTTTTTGTAGGAAAAATACAAAAGAGTCACTTCTATCAATGTAATTAGCACAACTATACTTACAGCAAGTTGAAGGAATAGTTTTGGTGCTAACTTTGATTTCATTGGTATTGTTCCGTTGTTAACAGTCTTCTCGGCTTTTAAGTTAATAAAATTAAAAGGTTTAGATACTTTTCATTTTCCAGGGTAGTTAACTTTTTCTAACACCTATATCTTTTCTATTTGGCATGCCAGGTAAAAGGGCACTAGTATTTAGGGGATGTTACAAAGGGTATATAAATGAAGATTATTGTTGGTCTCACAATATTATTTCTAGCTTTTGGATTTTCAACGGGATATGCAGCTAGCTATGCCCATCCTGGATTAAGGGATATTGTTGAAACTCCCTTTCAAAGGTTCCCACTCCTCACACTATCCAAAGCAGAATACCTCAAACTATTCACCACTTGGGATAAAGAAGATTTAAAAGACTTAATTGACCAAAGCATTTCGCACGGTCTGAATCTTAAAGTTATGTCACGGCGTGATTTGATTGATTATCTTTCAAAATCTCCAGAGGGAATTAAAAAAGTAAATTTAGCTAGATATGGATTCATGGAAGCATCTTATGATAACGGGGATGCTCCCATGCAGTTTGTACGGAGGACTAAGAAGGGAAAAGAGATTTGGAGCCCAAATTGTTTTCTATGTCACGCTGGTAATATTAACGGCAAACCATTTATAGGTCAGCCAAACTCTGAAGTAGATATTTCAAGCTTTGTAGAAGATACCATGAAACTTAGAGTAGGAAAAATTGCAGCAGCAGCTTCTTTGAAGGTCACTCCTTGTTATCCCTTTGGAAGAGTAAAGGGCGCCAATAATGCAGCCTGCATTGTTGCTTATAATATGATGATTAGAAATAAGCACCTAGACAGAAGTTTGATAATTAATAATGTAGGGCGAATTTATAATTTTGATGAGGATGTACCACCTTGGTGGAATATAAAAAGAAAAAAGAGAATGTATTGGGATGGAAATTCACCAATACATAAAAAAAGTTTAATGGGTCTTACCCTTGCTCCTGAAAATAGTGGCGATTTAATACGCTCTTGGGATGGAAAATTTGTCAATATTTTGTCTTATATAAGATCACTTCCTGCTCCTCCAAAGTATCCAGGAACTGTAAATGCGTCCCTTTCTATTAAGGGAGAGAAGTTGTTCATTAAGACATGTGCTAAATGTCATGGAAAGTATGGTGCTTCTCAAAGATATCCAGAAAAAGTTATTGATCATGAGAAAGTTGGTACTGATTCAGCAAGGCTCAAATTAACACCATCAAATAAATTTTTAAAAGTTTTTAAGAATAGTTGGATTGGAGATTATGGAAAACTTGATCTATGGGTTGAAAGAAAAGGCTTTATAGCGCCTGCTCTCAATGGAGTTTGGGCAACGGGCCCTTATTTTCATAATGGATCAGTGCCGACTCTATATGGAGTTCTTTTCCCAGAGGAAAGACCTGATATTTGGAAGAATCATGGTGTGTATGATTTAGTTAAAATTGGGAAGAAATTTGATGAAGTTAAAAAAATCCCCAAGAAATTAAGTAATTGGAAAAAAAGATTCTATGTGAATACGGCAGTCCTCGGTAAGGGGAACTCCGGACATGATATGGGAAAAGAATTAAGTAAAGATCAAAGGCTTGCAATTTTAGAATATTTAAAAACTTTGTGATTACTCGAGGGCCTTTTTTAACGCCAGGTAAGGTTGTTCAAAGTTGTTAATAGTGTATTTTTCTCCTAGCTTTTCAAAGATTTTAAGAGCGCTTATGTCATCAGGGTTTTTTTCTCTGATTATCACATCTGCAAAATCGTGTATTAGAATAAAAGCACATTGGATTGGCGTTAAGGACCTAGAGTTTAGGCCCTTGGGATGACCACTCCCATCTGGTTTCTCATGATGACATTCTATGATTTTTGAAACGTCTTTAATCTGGTTTTCTCCCTCATTTAGAATTTTAACTGATTTTTTGATATGATCTTTGACTATCTTTCTGTCTTCAAATTCCAGTAAACTTAAAACATCTTTCGAGAGGTGGCAAAATGAAGCAAGTCCGTCATCATCAAGTGAAATATTGCAAAAAATTGATGCCTTGATGAGCGTCTTAACAGTGTCTTCTTTTGGGCAGTCATAATGTTCACAAAAGCCTGCTGATAGATAATTGATAATATGAGCAAGTGAACTTTTATAGGTGTTAATATCGGCATTCAACTCTTTTGCAAGAGTTTCAATTTTACTCACTTGACTCACTTCATTCATCACTGATTCTGTGATTTTATCTGCTAGCTCAATTGAGACTTCATCAACGCCAAGAGATTTGACTGCATTTTGAATTTCCACAACAGACTCAAATTGTATTTGAATTAATTCATTTTTGTTGTTGGCACCAGCAATTTTTTTAATCATTTTCTTAAGTGAGCCTTGCAACATTCTTTTGTGGGCCTCTTTTTCAAGAAAAAAGAACTCTACTGATTTATCACGATACTTTTGCAACTCACTATCTGACAGAGGGCTACCTTTATCTATTATCTTTACAAATTTATTTTCACTAAGCCTTAAATATAGTGCTTCATTTTGGCGATTATATTTTTGAACACGGTTAATAGAGATTCTTTGAAACTCTATTTTCTCGACTTGCTCATTTGATAAAAATTGGCCTATATTTTGAACTATACGTTCAGAATCGAATGGTTTTTCAATATACTCGTTTCCCTTATTTATTTCATAAAAGCCAGCGAGTTCATGGTGATCACTTGGAGAGTCAGTTGAAATTAAAATGAAGGGAACATTGGCATGATCTTTATTGAATTTGAAAACCTGGTCGCCATTACCTCCAGGCATATTGTAATCACAAAAAATTATAGTTGGTTCAACTCCGCCTTCAAGCCTAGAGATACCCTCCTGGGAATTTGAAGCTTCAATAAAGTCGAGGTCAAAGTAGCTCTCAAGTATGATGATAATCAGCTCTCTTATATCCTCTTCATCTTCAACTATTAATACTGATGGTTTTTTCATTTCCAACACTAATGACCCTCTTAAATCAATTATCTGTATTCTCAATTCGGAACTTATTAAGAAAAACTTACTTAATTTAAGTTATATATTTTAGAGCTTATTCATTGCTAATTTAAACTTGATTTATTTTATCGGTTAATTTTTAGATGGTAAATCTAAATAAAAGTTATATGATGTCTTAAATACACGGAAATTATAAATGAACATAAAAAAGTTATTACTATTATTCATAGTGGTTTCTACACTGTCAGTTGATTCAATCGCAGGGTTTCCGCAACAATTTGTGCTGGGAATGACAGATATCTGTGGTGAGTTTTCACCAATGAAATCAAAAAAAATTCTTTTACTACTAATTAAGTCTAAGCACAGTGGTTCTAACCCATGTGAAGATAAATTTTTAAAAGCCTTAACGGCGCAGTGTAAAGAAAAGGAAAGCTCTTGTTCAAAAATTGTAGGGCTATTTACTAATTTAGAGAGTGAAAACCGTGGAACGGTTGTTGGGGAATAAGTGATGTTACCAGCCATTGCGAAAATTTTACTTATTTTTTCAGTCAGCCATGCCTCTGAGAGTCAGCGCTTAGACGACATTGAGAGCCGATTGCTTGATGTTGAAATACATACTCAAAGAGATAAAATTCACTTAAGTGGTCAGTTAGATAATGTCGTTCAGTGGGAGAGAGTTGATAGATCAAATCAAGCTCCTTACCGAAATGTTGAACAAAGCTATATCACAGAGTTTAGACTTAAATCTTTTGCAAGCCCTCTTCCAAGATGGCAAATTTATACAACTATTGGTGCTGGTTATAATTGGAATAACAACTTTGTTATTCCAAGCGTTGTTACGGAAGATGGTCAGGCTTCCTTAAAAGGGTCGTACCTTTGGGTCGAAAAAGCTTATTTTGACTACTCTGTCTTCAAGAATATGTTGAAAATCTCTGTGGGCAGGCTTCCAACTCAGCTTGGACCTCCCGCTGAATATCAGTCTGGTGATGAAAGATTGGGTACTTACCCTCTTTTAAGCTACAGTGTTCCTCTAGATGGTGCTGCAATCACTTGGAAGATTAATAAGACATTTAATTTTAGTGATAGGCTCGTTTTAAGAGGTATCTTTAGCCCTTTTGGAAATGAAGATACTAAATATTTTTACACGCCAACCTCTTCTGGTAACGAGAGAATTTTTCGAAATAACGCTACCGAAATGGGTGGGGGTTATTTTCTAACTCTAGAGTATGGGACCCATAAAATTCCTTTTATTGAGGATTTCAAATTTTTTCTCCAAGGTTTTCATGCGAAATTTTCTAGAATGAAGTCTGTAGAGGCGAGGGGTTTATTAACAGACACTTTTAGAGGGGCTTTAAGTAGTCCTTATTTTATGGATAGAAATGTGTATGAAATTGGTTCAACTTCGCGAGATTTAGCGCAAGTAAATGTTTTTGTGGCCCACATGGAACTTAATAGACCTTTTGGGTCAAACTTTGATTTTTATTCAACATTCAAAAAATCCTGGTTTGATAAAAGAGGCAGCTTAACTGCTGTTGTGGTTGAAGACCACTCCAGTGTTCCTGGGTTTGGAGTTGGAACCGAGGTTGATTTAGGTGGCTTTATTTATTCTAATGATGAGGAAGCTACTGGGGTACTGATAGGTGGTCGCTATACATTTTTAGAAAAAATAAACCTAGGTCTTGAATATTTAAAGCAAAATCACGGTTTAATGCCTACTGCACTAAGGGCCCCTAATCCCACATCATTTTACACAACTTTAGGTAAGGGCTATCACGCTTATCTAAATTACAATATTCACAAATACTTAGCAAAAATCCGGCTAGGGTACTTTAAAACCTATGAAGAGAGTACTTTTTCAAGCTTTTCGTATGTTTCCAATGAGCAAAATAAAGATATTATATACTCGCAGCTTGTACTCAGGTTTTAATCCTTAAATCCTTAAATTCTTAAATTCTTAAATTCTTAAATTCTCTAAAATCTCCTTTAAATATTGGTCGAAACTTATCCGATAATTCTACTGAAATTTAGTGGCCGAGAGGTATTTTGAAGAAGATAGCAAACGAACTTCTGTTTCCTGTATTTATTTGGACTCTTATTGGGGTGTTCATTCCCTTTATTTTTGTTGCACTTGATATAAATGAGCTTGAACTTCCCTTTAATTCAGAAAGTATATTATGGGTGGTAAAGAGTCAGAGAGTTCTTATATTTGCAGCTTTTGGTCTTCCTTCTATATTTGCTTGTATTGGGTTTTTATTCGTAAGGCTTAGGCATCAAAAAAGGAATATTGAAAAGGCCAATCAAGAAATTATTTTGCAAAAGCAAAGGAGCGAGAACTCTGCAAGGCTTGCAAGCGTTGGTGAGCTAGCCGCTGGAGTGGGGCATGAAATTAATAATCCCTTGGCCATCATTAAGGGATTTCTAATGCAAATTAGAAAGGCAATAGTGAATGGAGACTTCTCAAAGGATAAGGCGCTAGAGAGAATCGATAAGTGCATTGGGTCTGTTCATAGAATATCAAGAATCGTTAGGGGGTTAAAATCACTTTCTCGTGATGGCTCTATGGATCCATTTGAAAAAGTTCAGCTGGAGACAATTATTTCTGATGTTCACAGTCTGGTAATGAGTCGCCTTCACTTGAAAACGATTAGTTTCCAAATTATTGGTTTGGAAGAAGAGCATATTGTTGAATGCAAACAAGTACTTTTGGGGCAAGTTTTAACAAATTTAATTACTAACTCAATTGATGCACTTGAGGAAATAGATAATAAGTGGGTTAAGCTGGAGATTATCGATAAATCTGGGTTCATTCATATTTCCGTAACAGACAGTGGCAGCGGAATAACCGAAGATGTCAGTGCGAAAATATTTGAGCCATTCTTTACAACTAAAAGTGTTGGAGAAGGAACTGGGCTTGGAATGAGTATTTCAAAAACTATAATTGATCATCATGGGGGAGAGTTTTTCATTGATTGTGACAGCCCTAATACCAAATTTGTTATTATTTTACCAAAATTTCAAAATACCACTCAAAAAGTAGCTTGATTTTTTAATTTATACTGGTTGCCTCTGGAAATCTAAAAGATTAGAATATAGGTATGCAGCTAAAAATCATTAGATTTCAACTTATAAGCCTTTCCTTTCTCACGATTACAAGTTTCATTTATTTTTTTTATAGCGAAAACTTACCAGATCATTTGTACACAATAAATTCAGCAAACTCTGATCCTGGTTTTATTGCTTACTACTTGACCTCTATACTTGCGATTGTTGGCCAATACACTGGACCTTGGTTGGTTTCTCTTCTAGCAACTCTTGTAGTTTTGTATTCATTTTTATTTTCGAGAAAAGAGTCTCGGTTTGATTTTCTTGTAGTTTTTTCCTTAAGCACATTATTTATTTCAGCATTTATGATTTTCTTTCCTGGCTTTTTAGGCGAGGGATTACAATTAATCCTATCAAAACACGTCTCTACTTTGGGATTGGTTTTTATTTTAATAATCTCAGCGCTAGTTAGTTTTGCTCTCGGCTTAAGGTCTTCTCTGAAAGATACTTTGGTACTACTGCAAGGTTCTTTGCAAAAAATTCGGGGCACTTGGAACCATTACAGAGAAAATATAGGCAATGGGATTAACAAGAAAATATCTATTGAAAAGCCAAGTGAAAAATTCGCCAAACTTCAAAATATTGTTGGGGATAAATTAAAGCGTGATAAAAAAGAAATAAAAAAAGATGTTGGTACGAATTTAAATCTCGATACCACGAAAATTGAACCAGAAGAGAAACCAAAAACAAACACTGTTTTAAAACCTAAAAAAACTGCTAGCCAAAACACATCGCCAGTATTTGAGCCAAGTGATCTTATTGCCTGTGTTGGCAGAAAAGATCATACCAGTAAGAGTTCTGGTCCCAGTAATAAATATTTTGAAGAAATTATTGAAAGGATTGAAGACAAGCTCTCCGATTTTCGAATTGAAGGCAATATCATCAATATCTTAAAGGGTCCTGTTGTTGATACCTTTGAGCTTGAGTTGGGTGCAGGTGTAAAAGTATCAAAGGTTACAAGGATTACTGAAGATCTTTCACTCGCCTTAAAAGGAACTCCCATTAGGATGGTTTACCCTATGAAGGGAAAGCACACTATTGGGATCGAGATTCCGAGAAGCCCAAGGGAAATAATTTATCTAGACGAAGTTTTAGATGTTGAAGAGTTTACAGGTAGTGATTTAAAGCTACCTATTGCCATGGGAAAAGATGCTTTTGGGGATCCCTTTGTTATTGATCTCCCTGCCATGCCACACATGCTTGTTGCAGGTGCCACTGGCGCTGGTAAATCTGTCTTTATCAATACCTTGTTAGTTTCTTTATTAGTTAGAAATTCTCCAGATAAATTGAGACTTATTCTTATTGATCCTAAACAACTTGAGCTTGCGCTCTATGCGGACTTGCCTCACCTTATTTTGCCAGTCATTACTGAAGCTTCCATGGCCTCTTTATCACTACTGTGGGCCATTGAAGAAATGGAGAGAAGGTATACGCTTTTAAAAGAATTGGGAGTGAGAAGCCTCGAACGTTATAATGAAAAAATTAAAGAGGTCGACGAAGAAGTGATAGCGAAAGTGAAGCACCTTTATGAAGGTAGAGGCAACGCTTTAGAGCTCCCTTTCATTGTGATCATTGTGGATGAGTTTGCAGATTTAGTCCTAACCAAGAAAGGAAAAGACATTGAAACAAATATATGCCGCCTTGCTGCAAAGGCTCGAGCTTGTGGTATCCATTTAATAATTGCCACTCAAAGACCTTCTGTTGATGTCATAACGGGGTTAATTAAGGCCAATTTTCCTACTAGGGTCAGTTTTAGGGTGACTGCGTCAATTGATTCCAGGACTATCTTAAATTCCATGGGAGCAGAAAAGCTGCTAGGTAGGGGCGACATGCTTTATAAGCATGGTATTGAGATGAAAAGAGTCCACTCTGCCTATGTTGATGAAAATGAAATTGAAACTCTTGTGGCCAAGCTTATAAGTCTTCCCCAGGATTATTACCAGGATGCTATGGAATTTATTGAAAATGGTGGAGAGCTAGAAGCCGGACCCGGTGGAGGCATAGACCGAGATATGGATGGTGCCGCCGTGGACCCGCTATACAAAGATGCTGTGAAAATTGTGTGCGAGTACAGAACAGCAAGTGCTTCGATGCTTCAAAGAAGACTTCGAATTGGATATAATCGGGCGGCCAACCTCATTGAGCTTATGGAAAGTAAGGGAGTTGTTGGGCCACAGCAAGGTTCAAAACCCAGACAAGTACTTATGGGTTCAATCTAAATTGTTCTTAATTTGATGTGCGTCAGATAACCAATTCCAGGCCGTGATACCACTACCGAAATGACTAAAATCTTGATGAATTCTGCCCTGTGTGCTACACCTTAGCACTTATTTGGATATCCCCCATCACCGGGGAAACTAACGTTCATTCACCCTGATAATTGGTGGTCTGTAGGTAACTATAGATAGGGTGATTCGACTAACCATCACTAGGAGTATTAGAAATGAGTGATTTAAACATGAAAGACATGCTTGAAGCAGGTGTTCACTTTGGACATCAAACCCACAGATGGAACCCAAAAATGAAAAAGTACATATTTGGCGAGAGAAATGGGATTTACGTATTGGATTTAGGCCAGACACTTCCACTTGCAAGAAAAGCACATGACTTTCTTAAAAGAACGGCTTCACAAGGAAAACCCATTTTGTTTGTAGCCACTAAGAGGCAAGCATCAGAAATTATAAAAAAAGCTGCCGAAAGCTGTGGCGCTTTTCACGTAACTCACAGATGGCTAGGTGGAATGCTAACAAATTTTAAAACCATTACTCTTTCAATTGATAAAATTAGAAAAGTTGAAAAAATGAAAGAAAATGGCGACTTCAATTTATTGACCAAAAAAGAGCAATCTAAAATTGATAAAGATGTGATTAAGCTTGAGAGAGATCTTGGCGGAATCAAAGATATGAGAAAAGTTCCTGGAGCAGTTGTTATCGTTGATCCTAACATTGAAAAAACAGCTATTTTAGAGGCTAAAAAACTTGGAATTCCTGTTGTAGCTATCACTGACACAAATTGTGATCCAACTGGAATTGATTATGTTGTTCCTGGCAATGATGATGCGATTAAGTCTATTGGGTTATTTGCTGACTATTTTGCGAGCTCTGTAAGTGCTGGATCTAAAAATACTAGAGGAGATAAAGATGCTCCAAAAAGAGATTCTAATCTTGAAACAGAAATCCTCCAAAAATATGAAAAAGATATCGACTTAAAAGCTGCTGATAAAGAGTAGTTTTTGATATTTAACTTACGAACGACTGATATGAGGAAATAGATATGAGTATTACTGCAGCTGATGTTAAAAAATTGAGAGAGCAAACTGGTGCTGGAATGATGGATTGCAAGAAAGCACTTGGCGAAACTAGTGGTGACTTTGAAAAAGCGGTAGATTTTTTAAGAAAAAAAGGTCTAGCAGCTGTTGCTAAAAAACAAAGTCGTGTTGCTGCTGAAGGAATCGTTGGGACCTATGTTCATAGTGGTAGAATTGGCGTTATGTGTGAAATTAATTGCGAAACAGACTTCGTTGCTAAAAACGAAGATTTTAAGCAATTTGTAAAAGATATTTGTATGCACATTGCTGCTTCAGACCCAAAATTCATTAGATCTGATGATATGGATGAAGGCTTTAAAAATAGAGAAGCTGAAATTTATACTGCTCAGTTAATTGAACAAGGTAAGCCTGAAAAAATGATTCCAAAAATCGTACAAGGAAAATTAGCAAAACTTTCTAGAGAAGTTTGTCTTTTAGAGCAGCCATTTGTTAAAGATCCTGACCAGACTATCGAGCAGCTTTTAAATGAGCTAACTTTAAAAATTGGTGAAAAAATTAGCATCAGACGTTTTGTTAAATACAACCTCGGTGAGGGTATTGAGAAACGGGAAGATGATCTAGCAACAGAAGTTGCCAAGATGACAAAATCTTAAATTATGACCAATAGGGGACCAGAAGGTCCCCTTTTTTTTGAACAAGGCTGGTGAATGAAATATAAGAGAATACTATTAAAGCTGTCAGGCGAAGCCTTGGCAGGTGATTTAGGTGGTGGAGTATGCGGAACCATCCTTGAAAGTCTAGCAGCTCAAGTTCAAGAAATTCAGGAAAAAGGTGTGGAAGTTGGCATCGTCATTGGTGGCGGCAACATTCACAGAGGTGTTGCAGGTGCAACAAGAGGGATGGATAGGACAACATCTGATCATATGGGCATGCTGGCCACAGTGATTAACTCACTTGCGTTGCAAGATGCACTTGAAAGAAAAGGCGTTTTTACAAGAGTTATGTCAGCTATCGAAATGGCTGAAATCGCTGAACCGTACATTAGAAGAAGGGCCATGAGACACCTTGAAAAAGGAAGAGTGGTCATTTTTGCAGCAGGGACTGGTAATCCTTACTTTACCACAGATACTGCAGCAGCTCTCAGGGCAAATGAAATAGATGCTGACGTTATCTTGAAGGCCACTAAAGTAGATGGAATCTACGATAAAGATCCCATGACAAATAGTGGTGCCATAAAATTTGATGAGCTAAATTATATAGAAGTATTAAATAAAGGCATAAAGGTAATGGACTCCACGGCAGTTACACTGTGTATGGATAATGAAATTGATATAATTGTTTTTGATTTAAATACAAATGGAAATATTTTAAAAGTCACTTCAGGCGAAAAAATAGGCACACTAGTTACCAAAAAAAAATGAGGTAGATATGATTGATGAAATTAAATCTGAAATGGATGATTCAAGCGATAGTGCAATTAATGGACTTAGGCAACAACTCACCAAAGTTAGAACTGGAAGAGCATCTGCAAATGTCCTTGATGGTGTAAGTGTGGATTACTATGGAAATCCAACTCCAGTTAAGCAAGTTGGACAAATAAGCACTCCAGAAGCAAGACTTTTACAAATACAGCCTTTTGATAAAAATTTAATCTCAGAAATTGAAAAAGCTATCCTGGGGGCAAACCTTGGTTTGACTCCTTCTAATGATGGGAATCTTATAAGAATACCCTTTCCAGCTTTGACAGAAGAAAAGAGAAAAGATCTTGTTAAGCATGTGAAAAAAATGGGCGAAGATACAAAAGTTCAAATTAGAAATCTTAGAAGAGATCAAAACGAAAAAGTAAAAAAAGCTGAAAAAGGTAAGTCGATCTCTGAGGATGATTCAAAAAAACTCCAAAAAGAAATTCAAGATTTTACTGATGGCTATATAAAGAGAGTAGATGAAACAGTAAAACTTAAAGAGGATGAGCTTTTAACAGTTTAGTGTATTTATGACTCCAAGACATGTTGCAATTATAATGGATGGAAATGGACGATGGGCCCAAGGTCGTCTTCGTCCAAGAGTCTGGGGGCATACTAGGGGCTCATTTAGAGTACCGGATATTGTAGAGGAAGCTGAAAACCTTGGGATTGAGTGTCTAACACTCTTTGCATTTTCTACCGAAAACTGGAATCGACCAGGTTTTGAAGTCAGAACACTTTTCAAACTACTGAAAAAATTTGTTATTAGAGAAAGAGAGCGCATAACAAAAAATGGCATTCAATTTAGAATAATAGGATCCATTACTAATCTTCCTGAGGATACTAAATCTTTAATATCGGGACTTATTAATGACACTAAATCTAATACAGGACTAAAGCTAACTTTTGCATTCAACTATGGAGGCAGAAAAGAAATAGTCGAAGCCGTTAATCGCTTTAATCAGGATCACCCAGGTGAAACTTTAACAGAAGAGATTCTGTCATCTCACATGGAGTATCCAGATTTAGGTGATGTCGATTTTCTAATCAGGACTGGTGGAGATCATAGGATTTCTAATTTTTTGCTCTGGCAAACTGCATATGCAGAGCTTTTTTTTACGCCAACCAAGTGGCCTGATTTTTCAACACAAGAGTTTAAAGAAATTATTAATGGTTTTTCCAATCGAGAAAGAAGGTTTGGAGCAGTTAGCTCAACTGACAGTTTTGAATTGTCTAAAAAGCTGGCCAAAGAGCACCAAAATCACATTTCCCAAACTAAGCAAGAGTAAATGCCTTATGTCTAATACAGTGAAGAGAGTTGTTTCAGCCATTGTTATCGTTGCAATAGTTATTGCCTGTCTTCTTCAGGGTGAAAAAGTGAGCTTAGGCTTAGTTTTTATCTTTGGTTTCTTAGTAGTAGACGAGCTCTTTGTTAATTTTTTTAGGAAGCCACGAATTCACGTGCAGTATGTGCTGGCGCAAGCGACTTTTTCTGCGCCTTATATTTACCTGAATTTCATGGATAAAGCACCCGACCTATCTGGTATTTTGATTAATTTGGCCCTATTTATTGATATTCTCTTACTATTTTTTCTACTCAGAGATAAAAAAGAGAGCTCATTTTTCGAGTATATGTCCGATAAAATTCCTCTTTTTGCAGGACTATTTAGCTTAGTTTTCTTTATGGGGCTTAGTAGCTTATTTCATTACCAAAAATTTAAATCCCTTTTTGCGGTTCTAATTTTAATTACCGGAGGAATGGATTCTGGGGCATGGATCGTGGGCAAAAATTTTGGCAAGCACAAGCTAATGCCAACAGTGAGTCCCAATAAGACGATCGAAGGTTTTTTTGGTGGAATATTTTTTGCCACACTTCTGGCGGCGCCGGCCTGGCACTTTCTAATTAAGCCAGTAACCGTACCATTTTGCTTCGCTATTGCAGCTCTTGCTGCGATCTCCCAACTGGGTGATTTAGTCCAATCTAAGCTTAAGAGACAATTTAATTTGAAAGATAGTTCTTCTTTGATTCCTGGCCATGGTGGCGTGTATGATAGGTTAGATAGCATTTTATTCGTTTCACCGTTTTTTGCTATCACGTTAAGTTACTTTTATTACTAAAATGGAATCGCCATGATTGAGAAGTTTATTATTTTTATTGTTTTCTTATGTCCCATTATTTTCTTTCACGAATTAGGGCATTTTCTGTTTGCAAGACTTTTTGGAGTAAGGGTAGAAGTTTTTTCACTTGGCTTTGGACCGAAACTTTTTAAGAAAAAAATTGGCGAGACTGAATATGCCTTTTCTCTTTTCCCGCTAGGTGGGTATGTGAAAATGTTTGGGGAAGACCCTTACGGAAAAGAAAAGATTTCAGAAGAAGATAAAAAATATGCTTTTAATCACAAAGGGAAGTGGGCACGATTTTGGATTGTGTTTGGAGGACCTTTAGCAAATTTTGTTTTCACCTATTTTTTATTTGCTGCTCTACTTATGACTGGTGAAAAAGTTCCCAATGCAAAATTTGGATATATTTCAGAGCAGTCTTATTTTCACAAACAAGGATTTAGAACTGCAGACCATATAATCAAAGTTAACGGTACAAATGTTAATTCAATTTTAGATTTCCCGATGCAGGGTGAAGATGAAATAATTAAATCAATCACAGTCAAAAGAGATGGTGGAAGCCACCTCTTCGCCATAGGAATTCCATTTAAGATTTTTTCTAAAGAATTTTCAGAGCTTGAAAGGGTTTTCCGAAGACCGCTTTTTGTTAGTAAAGACAGTCGCTACTTTGTGGTGACTAATAAGAAGGGAGAGCTGAACTGGGAGAACTCAATTGAAGAGTTGGCAGCAAGCTCTGTGAAGTCATTCTTCGTTTATCCCGTAACTGAAATGAATGGGGATGATGCTCCTACTGTTAACTTCGCAAAAGAGTTACATTTTTCCAGGCCAGAAGTTTCTGACGTTCAGTTCTATCAATATTTTTTCGACAACCAGCTCTTTCCTGCTGACCTGCAAATTAAAAGCATCGTTACTGAGTCTCCAGCTGAAAAATCAAATTTGAAAAAAGATGAGATTATCGTTGGGATGGGCGGAAAGCCTCTTTTTGGGTTTTCTGATCTTAGAACTAAGCTTCAGGACCTAAAAGACCATGAGAGTATAAATATTAGCTATTATAGCGATGGGGTTTTGAAAAATGTTGATCTAACTCCTGAGGTAAGAGAAGTTGCTGGGAGAAAGGTAAAGGCCATGGGCGTTTACAGCTCAGTGAAGTATGTTCCCCCGAAATTAGTTAATTCTGGTTCAAAAGGATTTTTCGAGAGTTTTTATCTGGCCTTTGGCAGGACTTGGGACTCCATCATAAAAACCGTATCGAGCTTTAAAAAATTAATAACGGGATCAGCCTCATTGAAAAATTTAGGCGGACCAATTGCTATTGGAAAAGCTGCTGCTGACTCATTCTATGTGAGTTTATCCTACTTTTTTAATCTAATGGCCCTGATCTCTGTCAATTTAGGTGTCATTAATCTCTTTCCTATTCCGGTACTCGATGGTGGGCACATCTTTTTTATTTTTATAGAGATATTTAATAGAGGCCCGCTGTCTAGAAGAAAGATGGAAATAGCTCAGCAATTTGGCCTTTCAATGATTTTGCTGTTAATTTTCGCAGCTTTTGCTAATGACATATATAGAGTTTTCTTTTAAAAGAGCTCATGTCTTACTTGTTCATTGATTCAACATATTTACTCACTGTGGGGCTCCTGGATAGCTCCTGTAAATGGGTTGAGACAAGGCACTTGGACTCAACAAAATCAGCAAGTGCCATTCATACTACAATTAATCAATTGCTCACAAAAAATAGTTGTAAACTAGATTCACTTTCAGGAGTTATTTATGTTTCTGGTCCCGGATCATACACTGGATTAAGAGTGAGCACGCTTATTTCCGAACTACTTGATTGGCAGGGAATACAAAAATACTCCTACCACCAAATGGATCTTGCAAAGTTTTACCATCCAAATAGTGGCATGTGGCTTTCGAAGGCCTTCAAGGGTGAGATTTTCTACTCTTATTGGAAAGATGGCGGAGAGTGTGTGTCCGGTATTTGTGCTGAAAATGAATTATCACTTTTTTATGTGGAAAGGGGGAGACCACCTCTTTTTACTCATGGTGCGAAGTTTGAGTTGGAAGCTGATGAGATTTGCGACATTGATAGTCTATTAGATGATGATTGCAGCTCTTTTTTTACTACCTTGGTAGAAAAGACAGTAAATAAACCCATCTTGTACTACAGAGCAGCAGACAAAGATTTTAAGAAGTCACTGATTTATTAGTTTTCATGCGCTTGGCGCTCTTAGGTTTCCATCAATTTTGTGATAAATTCAAAAGATATGTTTCGAAATTATCTAGGTTTAGACTATTTTTTTATGGCCTTCGTCTCAGTTATGATGACCTGGCTATTTGCGTCAGTAGCACTCGGACTTGTTGTTTTACTGTCATGGGCCCTCATGTTTTTCCTTTTTAGGAAGAACCGCTCAGTCTATAAAGAACTTTTAAAAAGAGAGGAGGTAACACTCCTATCACCCATAAATGGACAAATTTCAGGAGTAAGGGCCGGGGTTAATCATCCAATATTTGGAGACAATCTTACTGAAGTTCAGATGAGGATACCTATAGGAGTCGAATCTGGGCTCAACCTACCCTTTAATTGTGAAGTCGCTGAAATAATCGAAACAAAGGGAAAGTCTTTTTACCGCTATAATGAGTTCAAGGCAGCCAGTGAACAGCTGACTAAATTTAAAGGAATATTGGTAAAACTAACAGGAAGAAACGGTAATCTCGTGGGCCTTCAAATGGTCAAATGCCACATGGGTGGAAGTCCGAGATTGTGGGTAAGTTCGGGAGATAGAGGAAAGATGGGAGCAAATTTCGGTCAATTCCCATTGGGTGGAACGCTTCTGATGTACTTAATGCCAGAATATGATGTCATAATAGAAAGTGGGTCGAGTGTCGATAATTCGCAGACTTTTTTAGCGGGCCTAAAAACTAGAGCAGGGATAGAAGTGTAATGACAGACAGCAAAAGAATTTCATATTTTTTACCTAATACCTTTACTGCCTTGAATATGGCGTGTGGGTTTATTTGTATCATGTTGACCATGAAAGGAGAGTTTCAAAAAGGAAGCTACTTTCTTTTATTGGGTGCCATTTTTGATATGGTGGATGGAAGGGTTGCAAGGCTTACTGGAACTGAAAGTGCTTTTGGCGAACAGTTTGATTCTATGAGTGATCTTATCTCGTTTGGGATGGCGCCTGCACTACTATTTTATTATCGATTTTTGACAGGATTTGGAAGACTTGGAATGGTTCTAACTTTTCTGTTCTTGTTATGTGGAGCTTTAAGGCTTGCTAGGTTTAATGCAAATATTGAAAAGGTGAATAGTAACTATTTTCAAGGTTTACCCATACCCACAGCAGCTCTTGGTATTATTGGGCTGACACTACTATCTGTTGAATTTGAATTTATTTTAAAGTTCAATTACTTGGGCCTTGGGTATATCTTTTTGTATGCAATATTAATGGTTACCAATATTCCTTTTCCTTCATTTAAAAAATCTGATTGGGTACAGAAACATAAAAAGCAAACCCTGTTTTTTATTATGTGTTTGCTGGCCTTAATCTTAGTATATGAAGAAATAATGATAGCAGTTATCATTACAGTTTATGTATTCGGCTCAATCCTTTATTACTTAACCCATAAATCGAAATTTCAAGATGTCTTTAATTGGAAAAATGAGGAAGATCATGCGTAATTTATTTTCATGCACCTTATTTTTTATTTTTCTTCTTAATCCAGTTCAGTGTTTTTCTGATCAATATTTAGGTGATCAGCTACCCGAAGATTATATCGATCAATTGGAAAAAGATGTTGATTCCAAGGAGGAAGACTCAGCTTTTATAGTTGAAGAGTCGGAAGGTCTATTAGATGGAGCAGAGGTTAAGGAAGACTATTACTCAAAATCGCATGTTGGAACTGAACAAAGAAATTTTTCTCCAAAGATTACGAACGAGGATGAAGTTAAGTCCATTGAACAGAAGCTTCCTGGAGAATTTGCTGATAAAGACCATTACCTAAAAGTTAGTAATAAGGAAATTATTGATAAGGCCACCAAAATTGGAAATAAGAATTTTTCACTAATGTTCTATGCTGATGATTATACCTATAAAAGTAAGGCAGGTGGATTTAATACAATTTTTAGGGCAGGAGGAAGATCTGCTTACGAGACAAGCCGCTCGGATATAGCACCTGCACTAAAAATAAATTATAGTCGCTTTTTATATCGAGATAAACTCTATCTTGGGTGGGGGCTTGGAACTGGGGTTGGATACAATCGTGGTAAAGGAGTTTTCCCTGGTGGAGAGTTGAGTGATGCTTACTTTTACTTATGGACTATTCCATTAGATATAGCAGCAGTTGCAGAGGTTCACTTTAACTCTTGGGTTAAATTTGGAGCGATGGCCGGTCCTTCAGTTTTAGGGATTATTCAGCATAGAACTGATCTAGAAAAATCAGATAAGAGAAAATCACTAACACAGATGAGTCCAGGATTCTTTTTTGAAGGAAATATGGGCTTTAATTTAAACAAAGTACTTTCACGTTTTGGACACCTTATGCTTTCTGATTATGATATTACAAAAAATTATTTAACTTTTGGAATTAGGTATCAAAATTATTCTAATTTTAAAGAAGCTGGCTCAAGTGTTTCAGGTACAAGTTTTGGTGGCGGTATGACATTTGAGTTTTTCTAAATGAATATCTATAAAGCAAAAGTTTGCTACAAGGGATCTGCCTACAGTGGTTGGCAGATTCAAAAAAGTGAAAAAACAATCCAAGGTGAAATTAATAAAGCTCTTACACAGATATGTAAGTCAGATGATGTGAAATCAGTGGGGTCTGGGAGAACTGATGCAGGTGTTCATGCAAATGGGCAAGTATTTAGAATGCAAATACCACTTCAAATTGAGCCGAATTCTCTTACTAAGGCATTAAACTCACTACTTCCAACAGATATCAGGATCCTTGAAACAAATTGCTGTGATGAGACTTTCCACCCTATTCACAGTGCTCTTTCCAAAGATTACCACTACCTATTTACAAATCTTGAGACAGCGAACCCCCTTCTAAAAGATTTGATGCACAATACATCCTATCAGTTGGACACCGGATTGATGGAAAAGGCCTGTCAGTGTTTTATTGGCAAGCATGATTTTGTGAACTTTTTTTGCACAGGAACTCCGGTTAATTCAACTGTCAGAGAGATCTTTAAAATGGGCCTTTCTCAGCACACCTCTGAGCCATATGGGGTCGTATTTTACAAAATTGAGGTAAGAGGTTCAGGCTTTTTAAAACAGATGGTGAGGCTTATGGCGGGAGCTGTTCTGGCCGTTGGCTCCAAAAAAATCACTACTTCTGATCTTGAAAAAGCATTGAGTCAAAAAATGGATAAAAAGCTCTCAGCTGTTGCACCTGCTTGTGGGTTGTATCTAAACCACGTCGAATACTAAAAAAACTGAAATTGACCCTGGATTGCGCCCCGCATGGTATTGACTTTTTGTGCTCTGAGAGCTACCAATGCACGTTATACCAACTACAAAAATTAATTACAGGATCTTGGATGCCACTTTCACCAATCTTACATTTTTGTTCAGTCGAAAAATCCTCGATGTGCCCTTGGGCACACCTGCGGTTTTTCTTCCTCACAAAAATGTAATCTTGGCAAAACTGACATCCAATCTCCCGTAATTAATTATTGCAGTTGGTATTAAAATACATATAAAAAAGGATAAGTTAGATGAGCTATACTGTTGAGTCCATTAATGGATGTACCAAGAAACTTCTATTTAATTTTGACTCTGTAGATCTTTCAGAGGAAATCAACTCCACACTTAAGAAAAAGCAAAAAGAAGTGAGCCTTAAAGGATTTAGAAAAGGTAAGGCCCCACTTAATATTGTTCAAAAATTATATGGACCTCAAGTCGAAAATGAAGCCCTTCATGAATTTATTTCTGCTCAATTTTTTGATGCTATTAAAGAAGAGGATCTCAAAGCTGTTGGTTATCCAAAGTTTGCCAACACAAAATTTGAAGATAAAAAAGTTAGCTTTGAGGCTACAGTTGAAACATTTCCTAGCTTTGAAATAAAAGATTATAGCGGATACAGCTTTACTCAGGACAACCCTGGATTTCAGCAAAGTGACCTCGATGAGCTTAAAGGTCGATATCTTGGATCTAAGTCAGAAATGACTGAAGTTACTGATAAAGACCGTGCCTTAGAAGTTGGACTGACTGCAGTTTGTAACTTTCAAGGTGTGAAAGAAGATGGTGAGAGACCTGAAAATATGAAAGGTGAAGAGCATCTTCTTGAAATTGGATCAAATCAATTTATTCCTGGTTTTGAAGATGGAATGGTTGGTATGAAAGCTGGGGATAAGAAAGATATAGTGTTAACTTTCCCAGAAGATTATCATGAAGAGTCATTAAAGAGTGCAAAGGTAACTTTTGAGACCGAACTACTCGAAATCAAAGAAAAGAAAACACCTGAATTAACGGATGAGCTTGCAAAAGAATTTGGGTTTGAGTCTGTTAAAGATTTTGAAACTAAAAACGAAGAACAAATTACTTTTCAAAAAGATAGGGCGACTAAAGAAAAACTTCACCAAGAGATTTTGAATAAATTTGTTGAAGATAATAGTTTTGATGTTCCTAGTGCGATGATTGCACAACAAGAACAAGCTGTTCAAAGAGACTTTGATCAAAATTTAAGACAGCAAGGCTTTACTGATCAAATGGTTAAGGACTACTTCACAAAGTGGAGTGATGATATTACTCAAAAAGCAATTTTTCAGGTTAGATCGGGCTTAATTTTAGATAAACTTGGAAATGAGTTTTCACTAGAGGTTAGTGAGCAAGACGTCGATGATAAAGTAGCTGAAATTAGTACTCATGCTGGGTTAACTGTTGAGCAAGTAAAAGAACAATACTCAAGTGATCCAAATATTTTGAAAAATTTAAAATATGCCATCAGAGAAGAAAAAACTTTTGAATTACTAAAAGGTAAATTTAAGGTCGAAATAAAGTCGGCTTAATTACTTTTGGATAACTTCTAAACTTAATTCTATCAATTTTATGGTGAATTTGTGCTGGTTGAATCATTAGCCAGCACAAAACCACCAATATCTTTTTTTTATATGTGAATCTCCTAAATGAAACGAATAATAATAAGAGCGATGTAGTAAGCGCAGGACTTGTTCGTCCAAAAGATTGAGCATAATCAAAACTTTCCTCGATCACTTTAATATTGAGTGACAATAAATAATTAAAGCCCTCATTCCAGCCTAGAACTTTCATAAGCGTTACACAGGGAAATACCAGTGTGAAAAGTACCGTAAGTAGTGGAGTAAATAAAATATTCAGCCAAGAGGTCTCACCATTAAAAATAAAGGCTACAAAGTATTGAGCTGAAAAAAAACGTAGAGCTAAATCTCCACGGTTCGAACGAGTATCAATGGAATAGAAAATAATGGCGATAAATAAAAGGCTTAGAAAGAAACTAAAAGGAGAGCTTACAAATCCACCGAGGAGAAGGTCTAATAAAAAGCTGAGGGCCAAGACGTGAGATAAGCTAAGGGACTTGAGGGGAGGAAATCGAAAAATGCTATAGAGGATACATATTCTTTTGGCCGCATTGGCCCTGAATAGAAAGTGAGAAAAAAGCCAAACAAAAGTTAGGAAAAGCAACTCAATAAGCCCTCTTTTGGGGATTTTAAACCATTTGAGCGGAGATAAAATTGATAGAAGAGAGCCTACATGTAGCCCTGAAGGGGTAAAAATATGGGAAAGGCCTAGAAGGCGAACTTTTGATCTAAGCTCTCGGGCCAAATATCTCTTTTTTCCAGTTATCACTGCGTAATAAAAAGCGTGATTTTGGTTTTTTTTTGGTGAAATCCACGATTTGATAGGGTAATTTAGTTTTGCTCTATAGTTTTTTGAATAGGTGTAGCTATAGTTTTGAAAGCCTTTCAGATAGAGTAGTGAGATAACACTAAGCACAAACAAGAAGAGCGAAATCTTAGAGCTTTTTTTACCTAGAGGTGTCATATGAAGAATCTCTCGTTGAGACAAGTGGTTAACAAATTTTTTGAAGAAGATGATTTCTCGAGAAATATTTTCTACAACCAATCTCTTCCAACTCGAAATGTGAAATGCCAACTTAAATTGAAGGATGATCTAATTCTCTCGGGGCTTCCCTTTGTCGAATCAGTTTTCTCAGAACTTATAGGAGAAAATTTTTCAATCGTCGATGCTTCCGACTGGGAAGGACGAAAAATTTCAAAAAGTGAAAATGAAATGATCGAGTTTGAGCTTCCATTCAATGTGGCGCTCTCAGGTGAAAGACTTGCTCTTAACTTACTTCAAAGATCTTCATCTGTTTCTACATACACTAATAAATTTGTGAAAATTGCCGAGGCCTCTGGAATCAAAATTCTCGATACTAGAAAAACGACACCAGGTCTGAGATTTCTAGAAAAATATGCTGTGAGAGTTGGAGGTGGATATAATCATCGAATGGGGCAGACTGATACCTGGATGATCAAAGATAATCACAAAAGCTTTTTTGGAAGTTTAAAAGACGCTCTTGAATTTTTTAACAAGATGGGCTCTTTTTATAATTCTATTGTTGTAGAGATTCATAATACCAGTGAACTTGAAGAGGCCATATCTCTTGGAGTGAAGCATGTTATGCTCGATAACTTTTCCCCTGAACAAGTCTCTGAAGCGATCTCCCTAAAAAGAGATTCTATGACTTTTGAAGTTTCAGGTGGAATAAACCTGGAAAACATCAAAAATTATCTTATTAGTGGTGTCGATGGAATTAGCATCGGGAAAATAACATACGATGCACCATCGGTAGATATATCACTTAAATTTGGATGATACTTATTGGTCATATCGAATAGTGAGCTGCTTTATTAGATCCTTGTCTGAAATACTTGGATCCATTTCTGAAATTAAAACTGCCCAATTTAATTTTGTTCTGACGATCCCCATTGAGAAATCATTATTTATTTCCAAAAGGCTTATAAATCTTTTGTGCAATTCAACATCGTAATTATAGATGATGGGCTCTTCTTGGTAGTCGACACTGTATTCAAGTCTTATGGATTTATAGACGCCTGTACTTTGGTTGAGGTCTACTTTTATAGCAATAAGACCTTTAGTAGCAAGGTATTGAGCATATTTGGACCAATATTCGGAGTATTGATGAAAGTATGATCCGATACCAGCAAGCTCTGCATACATAATATCAGATTTTTCTTGAAGGAGTTTTTCTCTCGCTGCAAGTTGCCTGTCAATATCATCAATTATAAAGACTAATTCACTAAGCTCTCCGGCTTCACCACTACCGCTTTCAACAATTTTTTTAACTTCAGGAGAGGCAAGGTAAATTTTGGCTTTTTCTGTTTTAAGTGGAATCAAACTCATTTTAAGATCACGAATTTCTGTTGTTAATAGATCGATATCAGAAACTCTTTCATCTAGTTTATGTTGACCATTTGAAATAATATCACGAACAATCCTGTCATTCATATCAACCATCATGGCCAGCTCAAAAGTTTCTGCTTCCATTCCAAAGAATTTCTTTTTGTAGTCGACAATAATTTCAACCAGGCTAGCGGCGTTGGGATTGATGAAATATAGTTTTGTAAAGTATCCAATAAAGCTAAAAGCCGTTCCGAGTATTAAAACATCCACAGATTTTAGTCTAAATCTTCTGACTCCATTTGCAAGAGTCTCTGGATGTACCATGTCGATTGCAGATCTTCTCATTCCTGCGAGTGAGTACTGCTGAGTTTTAAGGGCCTTTAGTTCGCGCAAAGAAAGCTGGCTTCCAAACTTTCTCACAATGTCGCCATAGGATCCTGGATTTTCAAGTACACCATTTTTTAAAACGGCTACAGTGTCGTCGTATATTACACCAACATCATCAACCCTACTCGCTGCAGACTCTAATGGTTCATAGAGCTCTCTTAATATCCAATTATTTTCGATTATTCTTGAGACGTGCTTTTGGCGCATGACTTTTGAAGTTAGCTTTGAAGGAGAAAAAATAGCTCCACTGATTTCATCAACCACTTCTGATCTTCTTTGCATTTGGTGAAGATAACCGGCCCACCTTCCACTTCCATCAAATAACTCATCAACTTGTGAGGGAGCGATGCTGTGACTTGAAGCTGACCTAAGTGAGCTCATCTCTTCAAGCGTTCTTTTTAGATTTTTAGAATATTGAACTAATTCATCAATAGGTGTTTCGAATGTTTGCTGCATGCCATGGCGATACTCAGTGATAAGATCTTCTACGCTTGATAGATACTCAAGTCTTTTGGCAAGAGGAAGACCTCCTAAGTCAGCATCAGTCATTCTTAAAAACTTATCTAGCTGTGCATCTTCTGCACCTTCAAGAGTTTTTACTATTTTCTTAATATTACTTTCTGTAAGCTCAACTGTTTCAAGACTTCCATCTACTGCCCGAGTTACAAGTTTTCGCCCTTGTAAGCTTTGAACCATTCTCTTTTGAGTTCCCTCAACGAGTTCAGTTATAATCTCAGCAGCTCTTCTATCAACTCTTAAAACGCTGTGGACAACTTTTTGGCCGGCCCTTCCGAGTACTCTTCTTGCTCCACGCTTTTCAAGACCCATTTTTTTCCTGAGAGCAGAAAGGCCACTTCCAAATTCTTCCGCCAGTTTATCAGGGGAGCTTGGAAGAAATTCGTCAACTCTTCTCAGAGCTGCAGACTCCGCCGATGCAAGTTCATCTAGCTTAGCAAGAAGAGTTGCCCTGTGGGGATTTCCATGGGGAATATCGCCAGCTGCTTTTAGGATTCTGACCCTTTTGGCCTCAAATCCTTTTTGAATGAGAAGTTTTAGTTTTCCTGGGTTGGTAAAAGCTTCCAGTGTTTCTTCTATGGTATATCTTTGGCGTGCAGCCAAATCTAGCATGGAGCTTAACACTTCTTTTGAAAATTTTGTATTGGGGGTAACTACTAGTCCTCTTCTTGAAAGAGAGCCATCAGTTGCAGCATCTAAAAATTTAGTAATAATAGAATCTTCTGGTGAAGAAAGAGCTCTCCTGGCCACATCAGCAGCAGGTCTTGCTCCTCTACCTTTTTTCCTTCCCCATCTATTACTTCTTGAAGTGTCTGAAGCTTCGGCGAGAACTTCGCTCGAGCGTGCAAGTTGTCTTTCAATGGCCCGTGAGCTAACCATTTTTCTCCATGCATTTGGGTTTTCTCCCATTTCTATGGCAATTTCTTCGAGCATTTTTTTTGCTTGTTTGACTTTTGGAGCATCTGAGCCGGTTTCAGCAATATCGTCTATGTATCTAGCAAGATCAGCAAAAGTTTCAATATGCTCTGGCAAATTGACTATTCTGCCCGATCTTCTTCCCACTTTTAAAAATTCAGAAAAACTATCGACATTATCTACATGCTTAAATGCAGATACAACTTCATCAAGATGTCTTAATGCTGACACCGGAGTCGCATAGACATTGGAAAAGAATAGTGAGCAACACATGCATAATATCATGGCCCGTAGAAATTTAGTCATTCTCTCCCCTAATATTCGTTTCTGTTACAATGAGGTCATCATAAGAAATTACTTGCACTTGTCCACTTTGAGACTTAATCGTGTAATTAATTCCTGCCTGGGTTTGGAATTCCCTCATGATACTTTGTAATTTCTCTCTAAATTGTGCACTGTTCATTTCAGAATACTTTTGAATTTCGTATGCTTCATCTTTTTCGAATAAATATGCAAATCCATTTGTCTTTACAATCGGCTCTAAAAATTTCATTTTATATTTTATCCAATCTTCGATGGGAAAATTATCGAGCATATGTGCAGAAGTGGCGTAATATGCCTTTTTCGAATCTTCTTCACTTGTGTGCCCTTTCATAAGGGCAATTGAGGATATACCTGAAGCAATCCAAAAGCGTCTTAGTGAGATCCATTTTTGTCCGCTGAGTGAGATTCTTGCTGTCTTGTAGACCCTGCTCCCAAGTCTGGTGGATCTCAGTAAAAGCATTGAGTACCTTGCTGCCTTTACTGTTTTTGCAAAGGCCTTTGTTCCGCCCTTGAGGCCTGGAACAAAAACATCAATGGCAAGGCCTCCGTAATAAAAAGCTTTCTCCCACTTATGCTCTTTCACCATTTCGGCATACCGATCATGGCTTCCTAGAGGAACTGGGTCCGATAGCAATTTATCCATATAGGTTGCATCTATATCGTGAAATATATGCCTCAAATCAAGTGAGTTTGAAGCTTGGTATTCTCTTTTGGCGTATTCATATTTAGGCACAATATGCTTGAAGTAATAATATGATTCACTTCCAGCTAGTGCAATACCTGCAAGTGCCACAAGTGCAGCGGGAGGTGCAAAAAATAGTGTCCCTCCAATTAATACAGCTGAGCCGGCCAAAACTCCTACTGCGTATGCGCCTTCTTTGGTTTTGTCTGATTTCTGTTTTGCAGAAACTGCACCTTCAAAAGCGTTATCAATTCTCTTCATTAAAGCTTTCTTTTGGTATTTGCTCAGATCCTTAAGATTATTTTGGATATAAGATTTAATTTCTGGATCAACTCTATTGTAGTAGACCATTGTACTTGATGTGAGTTTTTTGAGTTCCTTAAGCGAGCTCATTGAACAAACAACTGACATTTGTCTTTGATTAGTACGGATGGCTTTTGTCAGTGTGTCTTCTATTTGTTTGAGTTTGTGTGATGGGACGAAGTGTTCCACACTATAGTATTGATAGATTTTTTCACCATTTTCTTCAATTCTATGAATTTCAGATTCAGCTAAACCTTTTGTGAGTAGCTTACTTTCAGTAAACTTAGTGTAGTCAATAGTATATTCACTTAGCTCGTAGTTAACGAGCTGGTTGTATAGTTCAACTTCTGCATGGTTTTTAATTGTGAGCTCTGGATAAATTGAGCCAGCAAGGGAGAGGGATTCTTTTAAAAGTTCGATATCGGCTTTTAGCTTATCAAGAGCAATCTTTCTTTGTTCATAGACTGTGGCGCAAATATCATCTCTAGATGGGGTTTCTGAAGGGTTTATGCATTGCCGGGTTGCAAAGATCCACCACCACAACTTATTGGCCTTTTTAATATAGTTTTTAAGCTGGTGCATTTTGTAAGCAGTTGCAACTATATCAGAGTGGTATCTCTTTCTAATTTCCCAGGTCTTCTCACCTAAAATATCATTTTCATTGGAATCATTTTGATTACCGGTTTTTCTTTTCTCTATGGAAAATTCTGTTAAATCATTAGCAAGGGATTCAAGGGTAAGAAGTTTTCCTGGGTGGGCAGGTCTTTGTTTCTTAAATTTAAATCCTAAAAAACCTTCTTGTTTTTGAATATAATCATTGTAGCAACCGTTTACAGGAAGCATGACTCTTTTAGTTGCCGGGTTTCGATGGAGAAGTTTAAAAACATAGGAGTGAATTAATAGTTGGGAGAGATATCCTCTTTTTACGAGCCGTAGTGTTAATTTTTGGTCGTACTTGGCCATATTGTAATTATAAAGATCTCTTTTTTCAGTGTACTCCCCTGCATAGGTTACGTATTCACCTCTTTGTTTTCTTCGGTCCATAATTTTTTTATGTAGCATCAGAAGTGCAGCTTCATATGAAAATGATCCGTATTGTGAAAGGTAACCGAAAGTCTCGGCCCTATGAATTGAGGCCGTTCCTATTTTGATTTTTCCTATCATTTGGTTTTCTGTGGAACCGTCACTACTTTTGGTACTTATCTTTATTCTAGGCTCCACAGAGAGTGTATTTCTGAGATCATCTGTAAGGGCATCTGGGTATATGTTGATTTTAAATAAGTTTAATCTGCTTGCGCCTCGAATAAAATAAAACTGATCATAGCGAATATCTTGTTTACTAAGACATTTGATCCCTCTTTCTAATAGCTCATAGTAATTCATTACCGCCACATACTTTCTGTGGTTAGTTGAAGTCCCCCTTAAAGTGACAAGCTCTGAAACTTGGCTAATGGCCAACGAAAATTGGCTGGGACCATAGACTTCAATTAAATGTCCTAAAATAATATCTAGTTGTTCACCTAGGGTTTGAGGAAGATCGATAAAGGTTTCGATTCCAGTCTCATAGGCAAATTTGTAATCCTCATAATCAATATTGCCCTGAATGTAGGAGAGAAATTCTGTACTGGGTAAAAGCCTCTTTTCAATAGGTTTATTGACCTCTTTCGTGACTAGGTTATTGAGCTTTTCAAGGTATGTGAAGAATCTCTCAACTTGGTACTGCGGAACGGGGTCTGCTACATGGTATTTAATCCACTCCACATTTGCTGGAAATGAATCTTGCTTGCAAATCTGCTCGCTCCAGTAGGAGAGCTCGTTTTCGACCTCAGTAAACAATGGGATTGTGGCCTTTGCTCCAATTGAAAATATGAGCAAGGTCCATAAAAGAGATAGTCGGCAAAGCTTGTTCAAGTAGTTGGCTCCCAATTAGTCTTCTTTATTTGTTGTTTTTTGCTTATTTCATAAGGAATCTAAAACTTAAACGAATTGCTGGTGAGAGAGTAATAATTACACTCATTTATGTTGCAGATGCGTTGAAATCCAGTGGCAGGATGTGAATTAAGTCAGCATGATATCTAAATAAAATTTGTTTAGTCGAAATCAAAGGAAAACCCCGGCATAACCGAGGGCTTTAAGACCGTAGAGAAATTCTCCAGGGTTTGATCAGACCTGAGCACATCCTTGCACTTAATCAGGTTTTAGATATGTTACCCACCTCGCGTGATTGATTTGAATCCGGAAGTCCACTCCTTGAGGTAGGTTGAGTAGTTTGCGGTGTCCTTGTTCCGGGTATATTTTTAATCTTTTTCATTATTTAGTGCCCGCATGCGGGTGAGCCTCCTGCTCAATTTTCTTCATCCTTGGCTGAGCTTCCTGCTCAATTCTCTTCATCCTTGGTGAGCTTCTTGCTTAATTTTGTTCATCCTTGGTGAGCTTCTTGCTCAATTTTGTTCATCCTTGGGTGAGCTTCCTGCTCAATTCTCTTCATCCTTGCTGGTCTCCATGACCAAAGGGCTTCTTGCCCTGGGCTTCCAGCCCGCAACCATCTTGGTTGATTATGCTGCTTGAGCAATTCCGTTGCCGATAAAGCAGGCTTCCATGCTGTTTGTTCCCTTTCCTAGGGTAATAGTAGTAGTGGAATCCATTCCAGTACTTGAGAAATTGCAATTTTTAACTTCTGATAATTCCCAATCGCAATTTTCAAAATTGCATGCTTCAAAAGTAGATCCTTGGATGTTAGTAAATTGGATTTCACAATTTACAAAGTTGCATCCTGCAAATTCACATCCTTCTATTTCAGAGGCGAAGAACACGCAGCCTTCGAAAGTCACCCGCGAAAAAGTTGTGCGAGAGAGGAGGGAACCGGAAATAATCTTTCCCTTAAGAATACAATCACTTAGAGCTTCACATTGAACGGTCATGTAGACCTCGTGTGGCTTTACTAGGGGTTGAGTTGAGAAGTGCTTGAGTGTTGTACTTTTCACTTGTGGCCTCCTAGGCTGCGTGTCAACAATCCCAGAATAGCAAGTCTGACCCATTGCGTCAAGAAAATAAATTGCATCAAGAAATATAATTTCGTTCCGACAAGCAATTCAGGAGGTTAACATGGTTCGCTTCAATAGAGATTATTTAGACGATTTTCTAGGTGTAATTCGTAAGTATATGCAAGTACGAGGAGCCCTTTCACAAAAGGACTTGGCCAATTTGGTTGGGGTGGGAATTTCCACCATGTCGCGCTTTTTGAACAGGAAAACCAGGGAACTCGACGAGCAATTCATTGCAAAGATTGTTGCAAGGTTAAATATTCCGTTGCACGAGATTATTGATTTCATCGAAGAGGATTCCACCGAGCAATTTAAAAGACTCATTCAGTTCTATAAAGATGGTCCTATGGAACCACCTCCATCTTCCGATAATGAAGAGGAGGAAGATGAGTTTAATGATGTCTTCTCTTCGCTTGGAACTGCTGAACGAACTACAACCGCCAAGGTGAAAATTGGTGGGAAGACCAGAAGCATTCCCTTTAGGGCCGATGATGGAGCTAGAAATAATCCAACTACTCTAAGGGATAAGCTGGAAAGACTTACTCCAAGGCAAAAGGCTTACCTAAGTGATTTTCTTGAACTGGATGTAGAAGGAAAGGATTTAGTTGTTGATGTTGGTAATTCACTATTTAGATATTTTAGGCAAAAGGGTGTGGAATTCTAAAAATTGCACAATGCATTTATTGAAATTTTTTGTGCTTATAACCTGCTCTATTGTTAGCTTTTCTAGTTTTGCAATTCCTAAGCATATTGAAGTGTGGTTTTTAATGCCTGATGAAATGGGATTACTTGAGAAGCATTTCAATGGTGATGAGCCTGTTTACAGTGAGAAGTTGGCACAAAATGTTTGTATCCCTTATGGTGACCAATGCTTTGATCCAAATATAGGTTTGTATCCTAATCCCAATAAAAACCTTAAAAAAGAAATTAAGATAGAGAAAAAACAGAAAAAAAATAACAAGTATGTATCTTCAGTTGATACCGACATGATCAGTTGTGATAAAAATTATTATTTTGATATGTTTTGTGGGCAAGCTAAAAATATCAAAAAAAGCTTTTCTAAGTTAGAGGTTTGGATTGATATAAGCACTTCCTTTAGAGAGCTTGATCCATCGTCTCTCGATGGAAGGTCTTGCAAAAGAAGGACATATGTTAATAGGATAAAAGAAAAGTGTGGTGCAAATATGGATGTCTTTGTATTTGATACTTCATTTAAAAGAGTTTCAGGTCTCGATGCTACCTGCATGGCCAAGGGGATGAATGACCAAAAAAGAATGATGAGGTGGCTTCGAAACTCACAGGCCAAGAACCTTCTCTTTATTACAGATATTAATGAGGCCTCAGAAGAATTTATAGAATTTTTGAGAGAAATGGCTGCCACTATTCATGAGAGTAAAACAACTGCTGAACTTCTTAAGTCCGTTCCTCAAGCATGGGCGATGTGTAAATGAGGTTTTTTTCTACAAGTCTAATATTCTTATTTCTTTTTAATCTCTCAGCCTTTGCAAAAAAAGATGAGGCTCTTAATTGTTTTGAAAAATATAGTAAAAGGGCAAAGGCACTTCACAAAGTTAAAACGATTGCCATTGGGACTGGGGTGGCACTAGGCGTGGGTGTTGGAGCTGCAGTAGTCACCGCATTTACAGGCTCACCTATTCCCCTTATTGCTGTTGCTATCGGCGGTGCGGGTACTCCTGTTTTTTAGCAAATAAAGATGCAAAAGAAGATAAAACTCATCTTATGAGAGTCCAAAACCCAAGTGAGGAAGCAAAAAAATACTGGGGTAAGTTAATGCTTCGGGCAAAGACTATTAATCCAAGTGTTGAAGAGGCAAGGGTTTTAGAAATCTTTATGAGTGGATTTACCAATGATACTTTTTGTTCAAGGAGCTCTCTCTATGGACGGCGGGCCATGAGAGAATATGTGCTAGGGGTGGTAGAGGAAGAATTTGATTCATCTAAAGCACCGCGAGATATAGCAGGTAAGGTTGAAGATCAAGGGCCAGAGCAAGACCCAGATCCTAGTGCAACACTAGACTGAGTAGAGTTTTGATTGTAGAAATAGTGAATGTTTAAAAAATTAATCAGCTGGTCCAAATCTAACTATTCACACCTTCCGTGGAGAGTGAACAGATCACTTTATAAAACATTCGTTTCAGAGATTATGCTTCAGCAAACAACTGTTGGGACTGTGGTCAATCATTTTGATAGATTTATAAGTATTTATCCAAGCTTGTCTGATTTAGCAGCTTCCAGTGAGGAAGAAATTCTTATTAACTGGAAAGGTTTAGGATATTATAGACGAGCAAAAAATTTAAGGCGGGCCTGTATTGAAATTGAGGATAAACATTCTGGGGTGATTCCTAAGAAAATTGATGAATTAGTAGAAATTGGAGGCATTGGACCCTATACTTCGAGTGCTTTAATTTCTATCGGACAAAACCAAAGGGCCCTGGCAGTTGATGCAAATCTTGAAAGGGTGCTTTCAAGAATTTATGGGATAGGTGAGCTCAAAGGGCCTAAGCTCCAAAGGGAGATTAGAGACCAATTTGATAGAAAAGAAATACTCAAAGAATTTAAAAGTGGTTTTAGGGGACTCAATGAAGCTTTGATGGATCTTGGAAGAGTTTACTGCAGATCTAAAAAGGTATCTTGCGAATTGTGTCCAATGAGTGATGACTGTTTTTCATTTAATTCAGGTGATCCTTTACGATTTCCAAAAGAGTTAGCTAAAAAAATTAACTCTAAGAATTTTGAACTCACTTTGGCGCGAATTATTGTGAAAAAGAATGGCAAAGTTTTGGGTTACAAAAAAGATGCTAAGCAGTGGCTTTCAGGACAATTTGAAATTCCTACTTTTATCATTAGCTCAGAAGATAAGAAATTGACTCAATATCCAGTATTATCTGCTAAACCGTCCCTTTTTAAGGATGCTACTTCTTATAAAACGAGTATTACAAAATATAAAATAACCAACTTGGTTATTGCCATCAGTGAAAAAGAATTTTTAAAGAATTTTTCTAAAGATAGTTTTATCTATAAAGGTTCAGACTTAGAAAAATCGAATTTTTCTACAGCAAGTATCAAGGCCATGAAGAAAGTTATTTAACTTTATTGATTTGGACACCAAGACGCTCTATAAAATTAAAAACGGTATCACCTGGTTTCAAGTATCTTGGACTTTCGTATTGTTCAGCAATAAATTGAGAGGTGGGTCCTCTAAAGTGAAGGGCACCTTTTAGAAGTAGTTTAAATTTCTCCCAACTTGTTGGAGCCTTGAGTGCAACGCCTGAAATAGTGCCTGTTAGGATGATATCACCAGGATGAAACATTCCTCCTTTAAGTAAAGGAATTGACTCCCCATCTTTTATTGGCCATAGCTCGTCTTTTCTCTTTAGTGCTAACTTGATAATCTCTAACACACTCTTAATTCTATTGGCAGTATGTCCAGATTGGCGTTCATCTTTATTGACTCTTAGTTTTTGCACATAGCTTGGGTCTTTACCACCAACCCATTTTAAGCTAGAGCTAGGAATAAAAAAAGGTCCCAAGGGAAGAAATCCAGGTTTACTTTTTGCCATGGTAAAAGAGTTTTTTTGATTTTTAATAATGGGAAGCCGATCAGTAATATCGTTGGCCACCATAACTCCTGCAATAAAGTCTTTAAGATTTTTTTCATTGATTTGATCGGCTGAAGAAATTCTCTTTGAAACTACAAAAGCTATTTCAGATTCATAGTCTAGAAGCATTTCTTTTTTGTAAGGAATATCTGCGTAGGCGCTAGTTACTTTGAGAGACTTGGGAAAGAGCAATGTTTTTCCAGCTTTTGCACCACTTTCTTTTATGTGGCCACTTTCATTTAAGCCCGCTGCGATAATGTTAATTGGAGTGAAAGGAATAGGGGGAAGAACTGTATCCTTTTCTACTTTTGTCCAAATTTCTTGGTAACTTTTGGCATCTTTTAATATCCCACAAATTATCTGATCTCTTTTCCCTGCATAAAAAATATCGTCGAGATTTGAAATAATTGTATTTAGGGGAAGTACTACTTCAGGAATATTTCTATTTTGAAGGTCGATGGCCCAGCTTGGCATTTCTTCAATAACAATTTTTGTTAATCGGTACTTACAAATATCTTCAGCATGAAGAAGTTGTATTGATAAAAGAAAAGTTGCAGCAAATATAAAATATCTCATCTCAGCACACCTGGGAAATGGTTTTGAGCGAAATTATATCTCAATGCTACGTGATCGTCTCATAAAATATTGTCCACTAAGTATAAGAGATTTCTCATTTACTCTGGTGAATGATCTTTTTTATCCAATCAAGGTTTTCATAAATACTCATGCCGACGGTTTGAACGCCTCCAAGGCAAACCTCTTCTTTTTCTGTCATAATTCTATCAAAATTTATCCGGCTTTGAACCCCAACAATTTGAAGCTCCCCTGCATTTTCAACAAGAAGAGCTGCTCCGCTATCACCAGCGCAGGGGTGAGAGCCATCAAGGCTACTTAATATGATTTCTCTTTTTCCCGTAATGGGTGAAGGCTCACTCATTTCAAAAAATTCTAGCCGGGCCATTTCGAGCATTTTAAATTGATCCCAAGATTCAAATCCCAAAGTTAGGTTCACAATTGTGTTGAGTTGGTCGCTGGCAATTCCTGGGTATTCGATCTCTCCATTATATCCGAATCCCATAATTTTGATTTCGGTAGACTCGGTAGGTGCAAATTTTTTCGCATAAATTTTTAGTGGTTTAATATTTCCAGGAACTTCTCGGTCTAGAATTGCAATCGCCATATCAGCTGTATGATCTACATTCCTATAAACATGAACGACTCGATAAAATTCACGAACTGCTGGGAGAAAAAATAGGCTGAGATGGCTGGAGCCTGTTATCTTTGCTGTTCTAACGGAATCGTCATAGCAGTGAGAAGCTGTTAAAATTGCCCTTTCTGAAATAACTGTAGCTGTGCATGTCCCATTCCCAATGAGCAATTGTCCAACTGCAGGAGCCTCATTGTATTCAATCTTATGGCCAAGAGTAATTGAAAAACTAGAAAATGAAATCAAAGCGCTAATCAGCAGTACTGCTGCTTTCATAGAAGAACCCCCCAGTTCAATTATTTTTCTAAACCTATCAGAGATTTTGAATTTCATGAGAATGAAACAGTGTTCCTTGGAATAAATTCAGGATTTTTTTGGAAAAAAGGTATTGAGCAGTCGTGTAAGCCGGATCCTGTCGAGGACTATCATTTATCTAGGATTAAAGTTGCCTTTAACCTCATGCACTCAACCCGCCAACTTGGAGAGGCTCCCCTTAATCGCTGGCCTATTTGAGCTTGCTCCGCCTAGAGTTTACCTGGTTTCACTACAGCATAACCTGTACATACTTTCTGTTGCACTTGTCCTCACCTTACGGTGGACGGGCGTTACCCGCTAGGCTGCCTTGTGGAGTCCGGACTTTCCTCCCGTCATCCTAGTAAATAGGGTGACCGACGATAGTCTCAACTGCTCAATACCTGTGATGTTAATTATATAAAGAGAAGGAATATGGCAAGAAAGTGAGAATAATTTTAATGGCTAGATTTCAACTTGCTTGTTGTAATATCAGGTAATTAGACCAATTCCCAATAAAAAAGGCCACTCGTGAGAGTGGCCGTATTCAATTTAGGAGTTAGAAATCTTATCTATTTTTATGGTGTTTAACATCTACAAGAAAGTCACTTCCACCAAAAATTGCAAGTTGTTTTAAGAATTTTTTCTTGGGAAAGAAAAGTCCTGCCCTTACTCTGTACTTGCCTTTAGTTTGAACATGTAAGGCCATAGTGTTAGCCAGGTCTAAGTAGAATTTCTTCTCTTTAGCATTTAGGCTATCTAGGTCATGACGATACTGAGTAATAATCTTTCCAACAATAGAGCGCTGAACCTTTTGGGGTTTATTCCATTTGATTTTATTGCTACTACTTGTAAAATGAAGATCTCGCTTAAGAAATCCATCTAACTTTTTGATAACTTCTTTAATTCTAGCCTTCTCAGTACCTTGATCAATCAGTGCTTTGAAATAAGCAACAAAGTTTTCTTTTTCATTACCTTCAAGATCAGCGGTAAATTTCTTTTGGTCGGCAAGTTTTCCGGCAACATAAGTTTTTACAGTACCTGTGAGAGATCCTCTTTCGATAAGATCCATTGTATCAAAACCACTTATTGTAATTGCATGCTCAGCAGTTCTTTCAGGCTTTACAGCAGGGATGGGTTTCTTTTTGCTTTTATTAACGCCATCAAGTGATACTACCACATCAGTTTTGAAGAGATGCTCATAATCTATCGCTGGATTATGAACGTCAATATTAACTGTTACTGTTCCCGAAAGCATATCAACTGAACCATTAACCGATTCTAATTCAGCATAATCTGTTATTTCAATAGGTTCATTTTTTGTTTGGTTGAGCTCTGCTCCAATGGAGGATCCAAGATCCCCTGGATTATTTAGATGCATTCTAATTTGAGCAGTACTTCCTGCCAAATGTCCTTCAGAAATAATTCCTAGTTGATCAGAATCAGCAGAAAATCTACTAAGTGCATTTGGTCTAAAAACAAAAGGATTTCCGGCTTCAATATCATTTGTTTGGGAAAGGGCCAGAGATAAATCACCGCCTCTTTCACCTAAGTTTGTAATATCAAAACTTACAAAGATTCCTTCACCATTTCTCCAGATTGAATCATCTGTAGAGCCGGAAAAGGTTGCTTGATCTAGTTCAACAACAGCATTATTTTCAAAAATTTCGATTAATGTATCAAAGCTTTTTTCGTACTTAAGCTTAGCCACCTTACCATATTCTCTGGCAGAAATTGCTTTGTATTGAGCATTGTAAGCTTGTCTTCTTGCCAATTGATCACCAGCTTTTTGGCCTACCTCGTAGCCGACTCGATCACCGACTGCAGTCATAACTGCTTTTTGAGTATCAAATTCATTTTGAGCATAAGCTTTTGCCCAATGTCTTTGGTATGATTCCTTGAATCCTCTTCTGTAGATGGCCTTGTATTCTCTTACTTCCGCTCCAGTGAGATCTCTTGTGGCTGGTCGTGATCCCATGATTGTAGGGGTTTTTTCTTTCATGTAAGTTTCTTTTTCAAATACCAGTCGGCCTTGTCCATCAACTTGTTGAGACTGGGTTCCATCTGGATTAGTAACCATTACAGGAATGGGATTTTCGAATTGATCTAGTTTGAGTCTTTCATCTAGCTCGTAAGTGGCTTCTGCCACAATGTATTCTTCTGTGTAATGCCTTTTATAATTTGCGGCAATACCCATATAGTTTTCAAACTCATCCATATTATTTTCAACACGGTCAAAGATTTTCCACGCCCAATCGGCGTTATTCCAACCATATTTTGCAAAATCGATTTGTTCTTCAGCTCTCCAGTAGTCCCAAAATGTAAGTGTTGGAAAACCATGTCCTTCAAATACTGAATTAGCAATTTTACAAATTTGAGCACCTTCTTTTCTTTCTTCTTTATAAAGGTAGTGGGCCATTAATTTTTCATCAAAAGAGTCTGATGATTTAACCCATCTAGCTCTATAAACATCAGAGAAGTCTACATCTGTAACCACTTTTTGATCAATGTCGTTGGCATATCCACCGTCAAAGCCTGAAAATGTAATTCGAGGGTACTTATAAACCTTAACTTCATCTCTTAATTTTTTTCTTGAAGCGAAGGATTGAGTCCAAGAACAGACCTATAGCCACTTATAATTTGAGAGGCTGATTCAGTTCTACCTTCTCTTATGGCCTTATCGCCAGCTCTTGATATAGCTGTCGTAAATTCTGCATGAGCGTATTCAGCGGTTGCTTGTTGAAGCATACCTTGAGAAATTCCATCACCTCTATCATAACCATTTTGAATTCCATCAGAGTAACCAATGATGCAACCTAAGTAGCCACCGGCTGCTTTTGCATATTTTTGGGCCAATTTATCAGCTGAGGCAACTCCAGAGTTACATACAGTGGCGCTATGTTCATCACCATCATTAATATATTCTCTACAAATTGTTCCTTGCACGTTGGCAGGTGGATCAGCGGGGCCTTCAAAGCCTGAAATGACACTGTCTCTGTGTGATGCCAATGCCGATGGGGCCATGGCCATAATCATAAGTAGTTTAAAAAATTTGTGCTTCATTTTAATATCCTCCACAGATACATAAATCGAACCCTCAAAGGCAGACTTCGAACTCCGTTAAACTTCATATTTGGTGAGTAGTAGACTGAGTGATTGTACATAGCGCAGTGCGTAAGACACAGTCATTTACTAAATTCTTGTAACTTTTTCATTGGTGGTTCACGAATAGACACCACAATATAATCTAACCATTTGATTTTAAAGGGTTTTACTGTTTACATTTTGCGGTCATCATCTGGTGAAAAAATTGGTATATTTTTGGCAAATTTTTGTGAGGAATATCATATGAGTAAAGTGTATTTTTTAGTGATTATCTATAGTTGCAGCGTCACTTCTGTCTACTCGGCATCTTTAATCGGGGAATTTTTGAAAGAAAATAGCTCTATTAAAGAAAACTTTTACTCAAGCAAGATTGCAGAGCTCGAACAAGCTGCTTTGAGTGCAACTAAGTCTTGGTCCATTGACGGGAGTTTAAGTGAGAACTCAAGCAGGCTTGAGACTTCAACTTCTAATACCAGTCCACTTGAAACTGATTACACCTATTCAAGCCTAGGTGTCTCAAAGTCCTTTGGTTTTGGAACTAGTTTGAGTCTGACAAACGCTCTAACAAAATATAATAGAAGCAAGTGGCCAGCAGCTACTATTGGAACTCTTCCCAAAAAGCCCTATGTCTTTTCCCAAACGCTTAGTGTTTCACAAGACCTAGGCAAGAATTTTTTTGGAAGGGAATTTAATAAGCAAATGGAAATGGCCAGATTAAGTGAAACTTATAATAAGTCGGCACTTGATCTTGTAGATCAAAAAGCTCTTTTAACTTTTTATAGTGCCTATGTGTCAGCTAGGTTGAATAAAACGATTATTAATCTACAACAGATGGCATATCAGAGATCAAAAAGGCGCCAAAAAGATGTTCAGAGAAAGGTGAACGATGGTCTAAAAGAAAAAGTAGACCTCTATCAATCTCAAATATCTCAGCAGTTTCAACTGGAAAGTTACGAGGAAGCAAGGAAAGATTTTTACTCATCTCTTGGAACTCTTTCTGAGTCAGTTAATCGAAGTATCACAGATTCTGAAATTAAGGAATTTGTCCTAGATAGTAACAATTTACTTGAATCAAGTGTTGCGGCCAAGTTGGATCAGCATATTGAAATTAAATCTCTTGAGCAGAAGTTGTCCTACTTAAATGAAAAGGAAAATGAGGTTAGGCTTGATTACTGGCCAACAGTATCTCTTGCCACAAGCTATCAAACTAACGATTACGATAAAAGTTTTTCCGATTCTTTTAATACCGGAAAGCTTGGCGGGAAAAATAGAGAGTGGTCAGTTGGCTTAACTGTTTCTTACCCACTTGGTAATGAATCCGCAAATGTTCAGAAGTCTGAAGTGGTCTTAGAAAAACAGCAGGCTGGATCAAACTTGGGCAAAGCAAAGAAATCAATTAAAATTGCTTTTGAGAGTCTTAAGCTGGAGCTTGGTCAGGTGAGAAAAAATGTTAAGTCAGCTGAAACCAGAAGGTTTCTTAGTAAAAAAGCTCTGTCAGAAACTAATCGGCTGTACAATCTTGGTAGAGCAGACTTAGACCGAGTCATTCGAGCTGAAGAGGATTTGATTAGTACTGAAAAATCCTTTGCGGCCCATCTCGCCAAATGGGAAATACTCCAGGCCAAGAAAGTTTATTACTCTAATAATTTAGTTGAATTTTTAATGTATTGGGAAAAAACAATATGGAAAAATTAATTAAGTTTTGCGTTGAGCGCTCCCTTCTAGTCAATCTTGTCTCAGTCGCCATTTTAGTTGCGGGAGCATTTTCTGCTTTCATGCTGCAAAAAGATATGTTTCCCAATGTGGATTTTGGAGTTGTCATTGTCAGTGCAAGTTATCCTGGTTCAAGTAGTGAGGATGTAGAAAAACTTGTGACTATACCTCTTGAGAGGGCCATTAAAGGGACAGAAGGTTTAAAAGAGCTAAATGCTATTTCAGCAGAGGGCAGATCAATTCTTTATGGCACTCTAGAAGCTGATGCAGACACTCAGTTGGTACTGGACGATATAAAAAATGCTATAGACACAGTGAGTGATCTCCCGGATGAAGTTGAAAAACCTACTGTTACCAATATTAAAAATACCAGACGATCAATTATAAAAGTAGCAGTCACAGGTGGCGAGGTATGGGATCGTCGGAGAGTGGCAAAGAGCCTTCAAAATTCAATTGAAGATATACAAGATATTGCTCTTGTTGATTTAAGTGGTGATAGAGAAAAAATTATTAAAGTGGCAGTTGATTTAGAGAAATTGAATTCCTATGACCTAACAATGTCTGAAGTAGCAGGGGCCATTAAATCTCGAAACATAAATTTATCGGCCGGTAATATCAAGCTTGGTGCCGAAGACATTATGGTCAGGACCATATCTGAGTTTGTTGATGCTAAGGATGTCGAAGAGGTCATTATTAGGTCAAACTCCATGGGCTTTAAGGTCAGGGTCTCTGATGTGGCGATAGTTGAAGAGCAACTTAAAGAGTCGAGTGTGCTGGAGCGGGCTTCTGGAAAACCAGCAGTCATTTTAAATATAAGAAAAAAAGAGTCTGCCGATAATATTAGATCCACAAAAAAAGTGAAGCGCGTTATTGAGGAATTCTTTAAAGAAGAGAGATATAGTGATTTCTCTTACACACTAATGGATGATTTAAGTTTTTATGTAAAAAGAAGACTTGGAGTTTTAACAAAAAATGGCATGCAAGGGATATTTCTTGTTTTTCTTTGCTTGATGCTCTTTTTAAATTTCAGGACCTCTCTAGTAACCTCATTGGGAGCACCACTGGCTTTCTTGGTTTCCTTTTCCGCGATGGACATGGTGGGAATGAATATAAATCTTATCTCCATGTTTGGACTGATACTTGTTTTGGGGATGTTAGTTGATGATTCCATAATTGTTGCTGAACAATTCTATCAATATATTGAAGCGGGAATGAAGCCTAAAGAGGCTGCTATTAAGGCCGCTGTGCAAACTCAAAAACCAGTTTTGGCCACGGTTTTAACGACAATTGCAGCATTTGGGGCCCTCTTATTTATGGGCGGCATAATGGGCAAGTTTTTATGGCCTGTCCCAGCTGTTGTTATCATTTGTTTACTGGCCTCTTGGTTTGAATGTTTCTTTATTCTTCCTTCTCACTTAGCTGAATTTGTAAAAGTTAAAAAAGTGAAAAAGAATAAGAAAAGATGGTACGAACCACTGTCAAAATCTTATTCTATGAGTTTGAATTTTGCTTTGAAGTTTCCAAAATCAGTAGTGAGCTTCTTTCTTATTATGTTTGTGGGATCCCTTCTTTTGGCGAAGCAGATGAAGTTTGAATTATTTCCGGGAGATGATGTCCGGATAGTTTTTATGCACTTGAAAGGACCTGTGGGAACACCTCTTAGGGTTACAGATGAAGCCATGAAAAGTGCGGAAAAAATCATTCTTAAAAATGTTACAAAAGATGAGTTTGAAGGACTGAGATCACAAGTTGGACTTTTAAGAGGAGATCATGGAAATCGCTCTGGAACTCACTATGGAACATTTTCCATTTATTTAACTTCACCTGATATGAGAAATAGAGGGACAGATGAAATCGTAGCTGATCTTATTTCTAAAACTAAAGGGGTTTTAGAGGGGTTTGAAGTGCTGACGAAAAAAGCGCAAGGGGGACCACCTAAAGGCAAGCCTGTGGATATCCAGCTCAGGGGTGAAGACTTAAATCTTATGAAATCGGTAGCGAGAACCATTGAAGAGAAGCTTTCTTCTGTTGAAGGAGTGGTCAGTACCGAAGTAGATTATGAAGAAGGCAAAAAGCAAATAGTATATTCAATCAATGAATCAGAAGCTCTAAGGCTTGGCTTAACAGCAAGAAAAGTGGCATTGGAGCTTCGTATGGCCTTTTCAGAAGATGAGGTTACACAGATTAGAGAAAGCGATGAGGATATAGATATTGTCGTCCAAGTTAATGACCAGGCCAAAAGCAGTCTCGAGTCGCTGGATCAGATCTATGTTTTAAATAATCAAGGCAGAAGAATAAAGCTTTCAAAAGTTGCTACCGCTAGTGAAAAACCTGGAGCATTTGTAATACGAAGATTTAATCGAAAGAGAACAATCTCTATAACAGCTGAGTTAAATAAAAGCATTACGACTCCAGTGGGAGCAGCTAAAACTATGAAGCCATATGTGACAAATCTATTATTACAATACCCAAAATTAAACTTCGAGTTTGGTGGTGAAAATAAAGATACTCAGGAATCTATGATGAGACTTTCTAGGGCCGCAATCATTGCTCTTTTTATCATTTTTACCATTTTAGTTGCCATGTTTACTAGTCTCATCCAGCCATTGATCATTATGTCTGCTATTCCCCTTGGATTAATAGGTGTTGTCATAACCTTCTTTGTTATGGGAAAGGCCATCAGTTTCATGGCATTACTTGGTGTCATTGGACTCGTGGGAGTTGTTGTTAATGATTCAATTGTTCTCGTTAATTTTATAAATATAAAAATGGCAGAACTAGATAATGTAAAAGAAGCTATTAGACAGGCTGCTAAGTCTAGGTTTAGACCCGTTATCCTTACGACTTTCACCACAGTTGCAGGTCTTCTTCCCATTGCTCACTCGCCGGGTGGGGACCCATTTTTAAAACCGATGGCCTTAAGTTTTGCCTACGGTCTTATTTTTTCTACGGCCTTAACGCTAATTTTTGTGCCTTGTCTTTGCTACATTTATTTTGATTTACTTAGGAAGTACAAGAACTATAAAAGTAATCGGGATTCCAGTAGGGGCGAAAGAGAAATCATTCCACCAAGTGATACATTTTCACAACCGTCATAGGTTGTGGGCGACTTTATGGGGAAGGAAAATTCGGTTGCAGCCTGAACAGGCTTCAAAAGTTGCCATTTTCTCAATGGCCATGTGTTGAAGGGATGTAATTTGCATTTGGCATATTTCGCAAATGCCATTTTCTTCTGAGGTTAAAGGATTGTTGAATAAGTATCTCTTATTAACATCGTGGTATTTATTCCGGTATTGTAAGGGGATATCTTCTAGTAGAGCACTCACTCTTGTTTGAAGGTTATTAATTTCCTTATTTTCTTTGGCAGTTTTTTCATCAACTTCTTTATTTATATCAGCAAGTGTTTGGATAGATCCCTTTAGAAAATTTTCATGCTCTTTTATGCTATCACTGAGTTGTTCAAGCTGTTCAATTTCTTCCAGAAGCGTTGTTTCTAGTTGGTCTTTTTTTTCATCGAGACTAGCAGCTTCTTGTTCAGTCGCTTTTATTTGGGTGTCAGTTTTTAAAAGTGGGATTCTTTGTTTAACTCTTTCAATTTGGGAGTCAATTTTTTCAAGTTCGTTTTCATCACTTGTAGATTTTGCTCTTACTGAAGAGGTCAATTTATTTTGCTCTTCTAACTTATCTTGTTTTAATTTTCTTTGGTTTTCTATAAAGGAAATTCTCTTTTTCTCTTCATCAATAACATCCATATGTCTTTTGATTTTATTTTCTAGTGCCATAACTTCTTTTAGCGAGCGAAATACTTCAATCATGATGATTCTCCAGAGGTTATAAAAATGTCACAATTGGCTTTAATAGGCAATGCGGATTTGATAGACTCTATGCATGAAAGTAGTACTTCTTCATGACTGGTTAACCGGTTTTAGGGGAGGGGAATGGATTTTAGAGGCATTTTGCGAAATGTTTCCAGATGCCCCTCTTTATACACTCATTTACGACAAGGGAAAGCTATCCCCGGCCATTGAAAATAGGGAAATTAGAACTTCCTTTCTTCAAAATATACCCGGAATCTTTGAAAACTACAGAAAGTTTCTTCCCCTTTTTCCATCCGCCATAGGGAGGATGAAAATAGTCGAAGATGCCGATTTAGTACTTAGTAGCAGCCACTGTGTAATCAAGGGTCTACTCAAACCCTCTGGATCAAAACATATAAGCTATATTCATAGCCCAATGAGATATATATATGACCAATTTGGAAATTATTTTGGTAAGGGCACAAATCCTATCGTGAGAGCGAGCGGGCATATATGTCGTCCCTATTTGCAAACATGGGACTATATTTCCAACCAAAATGTTGATCACTTTATTTCTAACTCTGAATTTGTAAAAAAAAGAATTGAATTTTTTTATCACAGACCTGCGACTGTTATTAATCCCTTTGTAGATCTAGATTCATTTAGAGAAGTTCAAAAAAGTCCTCCCGAAAGAGAAGATTTTTACTTAAGTGTAGGCGCCTTTGCTCCCAATAAAAAAATTGATTTAGCAGTGGGTGCTTTTAATATTCTAGGGAAAAAATTAAAAATTGTGGGTTCTGGTCAAGATGAAGACAAACTAAAAAAAATGGCCAAGTCTAATATTGAATTTCTTGGGAGAATTTCCAGAGAAGAGATTGTCAGTTTAATGGCGCGCGCCAAGGGATTTATTTTTCCAGGAGTAGAAGACTTTGGCATAACACCACTTGAGGTACTAGCTGCAGGTACACCTCTTATAGCCTATCGTGCTGGTGGTGTTCTCGAGACCTTAAATGATAATGTCGCAAAATTTTTTAATGAGCCCACAGTGGAATCTCTCATAGAGGCAGTCAGAGAGTACGATCAAAAAGATTTTGAGAGAAAAATTCTTTTTGATCGCGCTGAGTGTTTTTCAAAAGATATATTTAAAACAAAAATAAAAGGTTTTATCGATTCTGTTTTTGAAGACACGCCCTAAGGATAATTACTTTTCAAATTATCAATAACTTTCTTAAAAACATCTTTGTAGATAATTTTCCCCTTGTAGGGGATAGGTGCTGTTTGTGCCCAGTGGTCTCCTGGAAATGATCCAAGATAAGTTCCCCATTTGGCACGATCAGTGGAAACAAGACCGTCATTGTGTTTATCACCTGCATCTACATTAATTTTATGTGTGAGCCAGGCCCAAGGGATAGGGGTACTTTTCATCACTGGAGTTTCTATAAAGTAGCCGGTGCTGTAGTAATCAACACGGGGAAGGTTACTCACTTGAAAGTTGAATTTATCTCTCATGTATGTGGTCGTAAGATTTCTTATATTTTCAATTTTTCCACCGAAAATTTTGTTAATCATTAATATTAACAACGCGGGAATTTTTTTCTTTCCATCTGAAAGTTCTGCTACATAGTCGGCAACCTTTGAGCCCAAGTGTGGTGTTGCCATAGTTGTTAAGCTTAGGCATCTTTTTGCAAAGGTGCCTTTGTTGAGTGCAAGCCTTGCATCGAGTCCACCCATACTATGGCCAATAAGATGAAAATTCCCAAATGGTACGAGCCTTCTAATCTCTTTATTAAGTTTGGCCGCTCTTTTTTCAATAGTGCCCTGTGCAGGTATCTTGGCTATTAGAAGCCTGTAACCTTCGCTTTTAAAAAATTTAGTTAATCTTTTATTGAGTGAGTAAATTCCGGTAGGAACTCCCATACCATGGGCAAAGACAATGGTTCTACTTGATGCAAAAGCTGAGCTTGTAAGAATTATCAGTATAAGCAAAAATGATGAAATCCATTTCATTTTCGTCTCCAGTTTGATTTGGAGACCATTGTCCAAAAGTTAAATGGCCATGTCAAAATATGAGCTTTGATATATTGAAAGATCTTGAAATAACTAGTTGATTCGCTGTGCAGGGTGCTTAAGGAGTGGCTAAATCTGCAAGTTGTAACACTGTAGCGCAAGCACTCGGGCCCGCGCTCTTTCTCACAAATCTAGGACCTGCTGGGATGATATGGTGGAAAAATCTTTCACGGGCGGGGAGAGATTGAGATTTTTGCCTTCTAGAGGCCAGCTGCTTCAGCTCTTTGATAAGTACGTCATCGTTTTTGTAGTTAGTTTCTATTGTTAAATGAAGCCTTAGCTCAAGTCCGAAGGTATCTGATAAAATTTCTCCTAACTCTACTGCTTTTTTGGGCCCCAAATATCCATTTTTATTTCTGATGGGATTCATTCTATTGGATATTACGGCATCTCTTAAAAAGAGTACTTCGCTTGATCTTTCAATTCTCACACCATTTATACCTCTAGTTCTTGTCCTTAATAGATATCTTTCATCGCTGCCAAGTAATACTCCTCCTCCAAGAAGGTTTCCCTGCCATCTTTTAGGGTTGTGGGAATTTTTCCCCCATTCCAATTACCCTGAAGGCCTATGAAAATCGACTCTCTAGGTTTATCGACAATTATAGAAATATAAGTGCCCTCCCTAAAGGCACTGATGCCAGGAAACTCAGCGGTCGATATACCATTTTTTGTGATGAACTTAATAGAATACTCTGAGCCACTTGTCAGTGAAGCACTGACAGAAACTGAATATAGGCACAACCACATGACCAAAAATGATTTAAGCACAAAATCCCCCCCAGGATATGATTCATAAAGATTTAATGAAAAGTGTTTGAAATTTCAAAGGAGATGAAAAAACTTCCCATACGCTTTGCGTAGATTGTAATGCGCAAAGTTAACAAGGCATAGAAAAAGTTCACACCCCTGTGAATCATAAGACTTTAGAGGCAGTGATTGTTAGAGCTGGATTCAAACTCAAAAAAGGGATTATGGTGATGAGAAATATTACTTTGGCAGTAGTGAGCTTTTTATTTATTCAAATACTATCAAATGCACAAGCGAGTGAGAACACTGTTGTTTTAACTTATTCTGATGAGGCCATCATCGAGCTTGTAAGTACTGAGTCTGTAGACAAAAGTGCTATTAAGGGCAATCAAGTAGTCATAGAAATGGAGCATGGTTACGATGCAGAAAATCTTGCATTTGTTTATGAGGAATTCGCTCCAACAAATATTTGTTATACAGGAAGTTTAAAAGCTGCAAAAACGATTGTAGAGGAAGTTGTCTACAACACTGATTCAAATGGTGATTACTATCTAGACTATATTGAAACTACATTTAGCGGAAGTTCATTTACTGTGGATTTTACTGTTGTAAGTGAAGCAGGCTCTGAGCAATTTTCCATTGAAGCAGATATTTGTAAAAAGCAATAATTTTTCTAACTGAGGGTGCCTTCATCTAGTCACCCTTACTTTAAAATCCACAGATTCTTCAGCATTGAAACATGAAATTTTTATCACTTACATGCCTGAAATAGGATAAATCGGGGCATTTTGGAACATTGAATCAATTTGTGGTTTCAATTGTGAGTTCCCCTATATATACCTTTCACATATTTAGAGATTGAGGGGATATTTAGTGTCACAGCAGAGTATTCAAAAAATTAATGAACTCAGCCTTCTTAACTCAAGAATTAGATCTTTTGAGGGAGTTCAGGGCCTGAGAAATGTAGAAGTTAACTGCATAGCTAGAGACGGGCTAGAGGTTAAGTTCGCTACTCCACTTCAAGTTTACTATCAAATTGGAGATGTCATAATCGATTTTGATAATGAGGTCTTCCTTGCTACTGGCTTAGATCAAACAGCTCTGGCATGTGCTAAGTTTTGGATGCGCTTCGTGGCCCTCCATCCATTTCACGACGGTAACGGAAGAACCGGTAAATCATATATTTTAAAAGTTTTGAAAGACAAAGGTTACGCTATTAAAAGCTTTGGTCTTTTAAATAGATATCTTATCAAAGGAAATGTTGAAAAAGATATGTTGGTTTTGAAAACAGTATTTAAATTATCAATTGAAGAAAAATAATTTTTAAAGGGAGAGTTAGGATGAAAAAAGAAAGCGTAGTAAAAATTGTGTCTCTTACAAGTTTGGTGGCGAATTCAATTGGTGTTGCAGTCGCCGTTGATAAAAATGGTAAGGTAGATGTATGTGATGATAGCGAAAAAATGGCATCATACATTGAAAGTGAGTTTAAAAAAATTAATGATAAAACATGTCACTGGACTCCTTATATGAGCTGTAGAAAACCAGAGACCAAGCCAATTCACCACTCAAAAGCAAAGGGCCTTTTGAAAGATGAGATTGAAGCCAAGTGCCCTGATCTTTCTTGGGAAGAAATTTATGAAATAGCGGGTGAGCTCTACTCTGATGATACTGGTATCAACATTGGGACTGATTCTTCGTCATATCAATTTAGAGTTTGGAATCACTATACTCAAAGAACTACAAAGGTATTTATTGAAGATTGTGCAGATGTAGTTGAATCTTATGATTTAAAAAAGTGTCTTAGAGACAACCTATAAGAGAGAATTTTTCTCTATCATATGAACGCCTGCAGTATTAATTGTACTTAACTTGGTAGTGTGATTAGATAGTGTCTTACACAGATTTAATTATGATAGAACTACTTATTTTATCGATTCTCATTATCCTAGCTTTTGGCGTGGCCATCGTCATCGATCGTTTTGGTGTTCCTAGGGCGACTTCTTATATAGTGATAGGAATTTTGACTTCACCTCACTTACTTGGCAAATTTTTTAAGTTTCCCTATCTCGCCCTCAGTGAAAATATTACTGAAATTGCTCTTGGAGTTATCGCTTTTCTTATTGGATTGAAGATCGATTGGAAATTTTTGCAAGCTAAAAAAACGAGTCTTATATATGGAACTTTAGGACAAGTTTTTCTTGCAGTCATAAGTGTGGGACTTACCATTTATATTTTTGGATATTTATTTGATTACCCAAACAAGTTAAAACTTGCAGTTGCGCTGGGAGCGATTGCCGCAACGACAGCTCCTGCAGGAACGATGGCGGTTATTGAAGAGTACGGAGCTAAGGGCGCTATCACTTCTTTACTGCTAGGGATTGTCATTCTCGATGACGTCTTTGGTGTTATGATTTTTGAAATTCTTACCAATTTAACAAATGTTGGATCAACCTTTGAAAAGCTGTATCCAAGTCTTCACCATATTCTTGGATCAATCGTGTTGGGTGGATGTTTGGGGTGTATTGCCGGCCTTTTTAGTCGATTCTTTAAAAAAGCGGAACTTCGATTTCCTGTATTTATCTCCTTTGTACTTGCTTGTACGGCAGCAGCGAGTTTGCTGGGGATGTCTTCAATACTTGCTTGTATATCTCTTGGTTTTGCCACTCAGATTACCTCAAACCAGGAGACAAAGAATTTAATAGGACCTATCAAACACATAGAAGAGTTTGTATTCATTATCTTTTTTATCTTTGCAGGGCTTCACTTTGATCCCAGCGTTTTTTCTAGCAATTTGGGGCTGATATTGGTCTATATTATTGCAAGGTCGTTTGGAAAATACTTTGGTTCATATTGGGGGGTATTACGCGGGGGAACTCCTAGAAATTCAGCTAAGTGGTTAGGGCTTTGTCTTTTCCCGCAAGCTGGTGTTGCTCTTGGGTTAGCTCTCTCTCTTTCTCACAGAGCTGACTATGCCAGTGAGGCTGGCCTTGTCATCAATGTTATTTTAGGGGCCACCATAGTATACGAAACCCTTGGACCTATTTTAGCAAAATACTCTCTAGTAAAATCTGGAGATATAAAAAAATAAACTAAATTTTATCCACTACAATGAGTAATATGGAAACGATTAGAAAATATAGACGTTTGAGTTGGTTTGACCTTGTAGATCACATCGAAAGCAAGCTAGCTGAAAAACCTGAAAAATTAATTTATATAGAATTTTTTGATGAACTTCATATGCGCCAACTTGAGTCTCTGTCTGAGGGGGCGAACTTCAAAATTAAGAATTTGGTTAAAGATATCTTGAGGCAATTCTCAGCCAGAATGTCTGCTGATACAACTTTTGCTGGAGAAAATGATTTGGAAGTAATCAAGTCAATGTTCTAGGTAATTAAAGTGAAAAACCAATTGAAATACGAAATTAAAACTGTCTGATTTTCTTTAGTTATAGCGCTCATAATTTGGCAGTGGCTCAGTCCTCGATATTTTCCTTCCATCCATTTCACTAATAGCACTAGGAATAACAACCTATGATGTGGGTTACCCACTTATAGAGATTACTGAATTCATGATTAATAACTCCTAATTTTTCCAAAAGGTACCGTACCTAAATATAAAAAGCGTACCTAAAAAAAACGCCAGACATTTGCCTGGCGCTTTTACGTTCCTATCGAGTAGGACGTGGTGGGACTACAGTGACTTGAACACTGGACCACCCGGTTATGAGCCGGGGGCTCTAACCAACTGAGCTATAGTCCCTTTTCAAAATGAGCTGTGATATTCCGATATGGCTTCGATATAGTCAATAGTTAGAATGAATTTTTAGGCCTTGTTTCCCGAGGCCAACCTCCAGCTCATTTGCGGATAGCTGAAATACTTTTACTTTATGAGTAACGACACTATGCTATTATATGATTCAAAAATATGCCACGGAGCAAGGTTATGGGAAGTGATGTTTATGTTGTAAGCGGAGGCAATGGTTACATTGGCTCTCATATGTGTAGATTTCTTCACGAAAGAGGAGAAAATGTTCATATCATCGATAATTACTCAACTTCCCCCAGCAAACCCACTCATTCTTATGGCACATTCCATCATATAGATATTGGAGCTGGCGAGGAGCTATGCGCCTTACTGAAGAATATCAAGGCCAGCTGTGTATTTCACTTTTCCGCTAGAGCACTTGTACCCGAGGGTGAAGCGGACCCATTTTTATATTATAGAGAAAATTTGATCAAAACTTTGATGCTGCTTGAGTCATGTCACCAGGCCGGTGTGAAAAAATTTGTTTTTAGCTCAACTTGCGCCACTTTTGGGGTACCTGATACGGAGAAAATCTCAGAGAAAAATGCTCAAAATCCTATCAATACTTATGGCAATACCAAGAAGCTTTTGGAACTCGCTATGAGAGATCTGGGTGAAAAGAAGCTGATGGATTTTGTGATCTTTCGCTATTTTAATGCTGCTGGATGCTCTCCAGATGGAAAAATCGGAGAAAATCACGATCCTGAAACTCACTTGATCCCCAATCTTTGCAAATCTTATTTGGAAGGAGGCGAGAGCACCTTTAAAATTTTTGGCACTGATTATCCAACCCCAGATGGAACATGCATCCGAGATTATATTCATGTAAATGATTTGGTGAAAACCCACTTTGATGGGGCCAACTACTTAAATGAAAATCATGGTTTTTTTGATTTCAACTTGGGATCATCTACTGGCTACTCAGTTAAAGAAGTAGTCGATACTTTTAAAAAAGTTTCAGGCTCAGATCTGCCCGTTGAATTAATGGGCAGAAGAGCAGGGGACCCTCCCCAATTAGTAGGGGATTCTAGTAAAGCAAAAGAAGTGCTGGGTTTTAATCCACAGATGACTCTTGAGGATTCGATTACTCACACACTTAATTATTTTCGACTTAAAAAGGACAAGTAAATTGTCAGAAAAATTTTATAAATTCTCAGGTACAGGTAACGATTTTATTTTATTTGATAATCGAGATGGGCACATAAGCGCAGAAAATGCTGAGCTTTTTAAACGGCTTTGCAAAAGACGCCTTGGAATTGGCGCCGATGGAGTTGTGCTTTTTGAAAAAAGTAAGACCTGTGATTTTCGCATGAGATACTTTAATGCTGATGATGGCAAAGAAGCAGAGATGTGTGGAAACGGTGGGAGAGTGATTAGCTATTTTGCTCACCAGGCCCTATCAACTGAGAGTAGGGGAGAGTACAGTTTTCAAACTTATAATAGTGTTTACCAATCTAAGGTTGATGGTGATTATGTTGAGTTGAAAATGCCCGAGCTTTATGATGAGGGAAGATATGATCTTTCAAAGTACAGTGACTACCAGTTTGGACTTTATATAAATACCGGCGCACCTCACGCTGTTTTTCCAGTGATCGATTTAAAAAAATTCCCAGTAGAAACTAAAGGTGCTGCCATTAGAAAAGATTCCCTATTTGAATGTGGAACAAATGTGAATTTCTTCGAAATATTAAATGAAAAAAAAGTCAGACTCAGAACATTTGAAAGAGGAGTTGAAGCTGAAACCCTGGCCTGCGGAACAGGAGCAGTTGCTGTGGCCTACGCACTATTTAAAAAATATTCTATGAGAAGAGAAGTTCTCTTTGAAGTCCTAGGTGGTCAGCTAAAAGTTCTTTTTGATAATGACTTTAAAAATGTATGGCTTTGTGGAAAAGTCGATTTTATATATTCCGGTGAAGTTGAGTTTTAAAGCTCAAATGAAAATTCAGGTATCAGGATTCAGGGATCGGGCTTCAGGCATCTGAAACCTGCTTCCCGAAACCCTGAAAAATGGCACTAAGCGCACTTTCTTATCAATTTATTAATCGATCCCCCAAGATGATCTGCAAGAGAGAACAATCTTTGAGAATCAACACCCGCTAACTTCAAAGCCGTCTCCGCCTCCTTCAGTGATGAATAAGCAATAACAAAGAATCTCCTGCGATCTTTAGTCGCTTGCCTAGCATTACCTTCACTAAGATTCAAAGCAACACTAGAACTCGCTCTCTCCAACTGACTTTTTAAATAAGCCTTCATCCGAAGCTCCTGACTTTCCCTATGAAACTCAATTGCCAACTCAAGCACTCTAAACTTCCCCTTCATACAATCTCCTTTAGTTAACCAAGAATTGCCTGAAGGCAATTCTTCCCCCCAACCAGCTGCAGTGAAGATTCAGTCAATAAAAAAATATTTCATTTTTTTGTTTACTTAATCGTAACGAAAGCTACGAACTAGGCACATACTCTATTCAGATCTCTGAAGCCAGAAACCCGATCCCCGAAGCCAGAATTTTTTTATTTTCTTAATCGCAGGCGAAAGCTACGAACTAGGCACATACTTTATTTAGACCCCTGAACCCAGAAACCCGATCTCCGAAGCCAGAAACCTGATTCCTGAAACCAGAATTTTAATACGCATTTTTATTAATAAACCCAGTCCAAATCGTCATAAATAAAATTTTGATATCCATCCAAAAAGACCAATGTTTAATATAATAAATATCAAACTCAATTCTCTTTTCAAGACTAGTATCACCCCTAAGCCCATTGACTTGCGCCCAGCCGGTAATTCCAGCTCTCATTTTGTGTCTTAACATATAGGCGGGAATCTCATGTCTAAATTGATCGACAAATATTGGTCTTTCAGGTCTGGGTCCTACTAGTGACATATCACCGATGAGGACATTCCACAGTTGTGGGAGTTCATCAATTGAGCTCGATCTTAAAAATGTTCCAAACTTTGTTCTTCTGGGATCGTCTTTGACTGCCCACACAGCTCCCGATTGACTTTCAGCACCTATATTCATAGATCTGAACTTCCACATGGTGAAAGGCTTTCCACTCAGTGTGATTCTTTCTTGGCCATAAAATATAGGACCCTTTGAGGTGAGCTTTACCAGAGCAGACACTAGAAGGAGAAAGGGGGAGAGGATTATTAGTCCCACCAAGGCTCCGAATAAATCGAGGACTCTTTTTAAAATAAGATCTAAGATATTCAGTGTTGGGCTATTGATCGTAATAATGGGAATGCCGGCAAAATTCGAGATGTCATGTCCGATATAAATATTTGAGATATCGGGAAGAATTTGAATATTTGTGACGTCATTATAAACTTTGGTAATAATATGTTGGGCCTTTTTTTGTTCTCCTGCGGGATAGCCCATAACAATAAAATCAGGATTGTATTTTTCACGGGCATCACCGACACTCATATTTAAATCAGTGATTTTAAATTTATCGGATAGTCCCCCAGAATCAATCCATCCAATAATATTTATTCCAGCATCTTTGTACTTTCGAATAGTTTCAATATAACCAAGGAACTGTTCTCCATTTCCTACAAATAAAAGATGTCTTAAATTTTTCCCCTTACTTCTAAGAGATCTCAGAAAATTTCTGACCATCAATCTGAACGCGATCAAAACTACAGTTGAGAGAATGTAATAGACTGCAAGCGTGATTCTAGAAAACTTAGCGGGAAAAACTAGATAGAGCAGGAGAATAAAGCAAATAAAAGTGAGGCCATTGGCCTTAATGACGGCTGCAATTTCCGACATTCTGGTGCTAAATCTTTGAGAGCGGTAGAGACCATTTTTCGATAAAAAATAAAGAGTCACAAAAATGAGTGGGAACGAAAGCTTAAGATAAATCCAGCCCATGGAGGCTTGGCCGCCAGGCATTAGGTTGAACCTGATGTAGAAGGCCAAAACCCAACATATGAGAACAAGAGCACCGTCTAGTACTTTTTGAAACAGATTGAGGGAGAATTGATGTTCTCTAAGCATTTTTGGTTATCCTACACATTGATTGAATCTACCAAATAGTCTGCGATAGAAAAAGCACTGGTGAGACCAGGGGACTCGATTCCACAACATTCAAAATAGCCCTCAATATTTAAATCAGCAGGAGTTTTAACCCAAAAGTCTGGATGCAGGGCCCCGTTATCTAGAATTTTAGGTCTAATTCCTGAGAAATCAGGGTGACATCTGCTCTCATCTACACCCTTGAAGAAGAATTTCACACTATTCATAAGCTCAAAGTAGTCCTTGTCTTCAATATTGTAGTTAATTTGATCCACCTCAAAAGCATTGGGTCCAAACTTAATCTTCCCATCTGGCTCAATGGTGGCATGTACACCCAGTCCCTTGAGTTTTTCTAGTGGCATTGGATAGAGAAGGCTTTTGTAGCCTAGCTTTTGGTTTGTGGTAAGGTACACACCCTTCACAAACAGATTTTCTAGGTTGGTGAGGGATAGAGTTTTTCTGAGATCAATGCCACGCAGCCCTGCACAGTTAAAGCAAAGTTTTGTACTGATTTCAAGGTTTTCTAAACTTAGCAAAAACCCACTATCCGATTTTTCAATGCTCCTCACATGGTGATTTTTCATCGCGCTCACGCCATGAGACTCGGTCAACTTTAAAAGAGTTTTCATGGCCTGTGCTACATCAATCACACCTGTGTGAGGTGAAAAAATAGCTTTTGATATGTGAACTTGACTAGAAAGAGTTTCTATTTCAGAGTTTTCGGCAAACCGTAAATCGCGAGCTCCGGCATCTGTCGCTTTTTCAAATAGTGAGTCTAGCAAGTGGTCTTCGCTACTTTCCCCTGCGACTATGTATTTGCCACACCTAAGATGGGGGATTTTGTATTTGGAGGCAAAATCGTACCAGGCTTCAAGGCCTGTGAGGCAGAATCTATTTTTCAAGGAATTCTTTGGATAGTAGATGCCTGCGTGTAATACACCACTATTGCGACCAGTTGTTTGATCTCCAAAGTAGGGGCCACTTTCAAGGATCGCAATATCAAGCTCTGGAAATTTTTGGGCCAGCTTAAAGGCAGTGGCAAGACCTATTACGCCACCTCCGATAATAACTGCATCTAATTCAACTTTCTCAGTCATGTGTAATAGAATCCTCAAATTTGCTCAAAAGCTCTCCCAGAGGAGATTTTACTATAAAAAGACCAAGTGTCAGCCCAATGGCATTTGAAATCATATCTTCATACTCAAAACTTCTAACTCCTCCCAATTTTTGCAAATTCTCCACTAGAACACCCATAGAAAAAAAGGATATAAACCACCACCTCATCCATTTTGTGCAAAAAATTTGGCCAAACCAAATGATCAAACCAAAATACATAAGAAAGTGAGCAATTTTATCTAAAAAAGGAATTTCAATTTCTGTTTGTGGAGGAGTTGGGGTGAGACAAATATAAAAAATGAAGGCGATATATAATCCTCCAATGGAAAGCGAGAAAAATTTTAACCATGTATTTTTAAGTTTCATCATCTAAGTTTTACATTCAGTAGGGATTATTACTATAATATCAATTGGAATAAATACTTTTTTTAGAACATGGGAGCAATTAGGAAATGAGATTTCTTTTCGTTTTTTTTATGTTCCTTCCAGCGCTCTGTTTTTCCAACGTAAAATTAGATGTCAATGTTATCAAAAAGACCAAGGTAATGGAGCAGTTAACGATGAACAAAGAGATTCATCGTAGTGTCACCCTGGAGTCGGGGGGAGTGGAGGTCGTCAACTTAAGCGATGAAGTCTCCATTGAAATTGAAAAAGCTGAAGAAATAATAGGTGAAGGGGATCTACCCTCTGCAGTTATGTGTTTCGCAAATATTTATCTAATGAATTACGGAAAAAAAGAGTTGGTCGTCAGTAAGAAATTAATTCTCCCTCTTGGTGTCACCACTGTATTTTCATCCTTTGACCTTATAGGCGCCACTGTAGAGATTTCTATTACGCCTGAAATTCTTTAAATTCACATGAGTTGGGATAATAAAAGGCTCGACCTTTGCTTAGTTGAACACCATGGCATCAACTCAAGATCTAAAGCAAAAGATCTCATTAAATCTGGTAAAGTCAGTGTTAATGGGGTGGTTATGTCGAAGGCCGCTTCCCTTGTGTCAGATGCTGATGAGATCCATATAACCCAAAATGATAACTGGGTGGGAAGAGGAGCACAAAAACTTCTTGCTGCAAGGAGTTGCTTTTCTATGGATTTCTCTGGCAAAATTGTCTGCGATATTGGTGCTTCTACTGGGGGTTTCACCCAAGTTTGTTTAGAGTCCGGTGCTAGTAAGGTTTACGCCATCGACGTGGGCAAGGATCAGCTTAGCCCCGTATTATTGAGTGATCCCAGAGTGATCAATATGGAGGGAGTCAATATTCGTTATGGGGCACAGCTTTCAGAGTCTGCAGATGTGGCCGTTGTAGATGTCAGCTTTATTTCTCTAAGGCTGGTATTAGAGAAAATTTTTGAACTAGTGGGTGAGTCTGGAGAGATTATTGCTTTGTATAAGCCCCAATTTGAAGTTGGTCCCAAAAATCTTACAAAAAATGGACTAGTTCGAAATGAGGAAATCCTACTCGTTGAGCTTACAAGCTTTCTTGATTGGGCAGGTGGGTGTGAGATGGAAGCGATAGATTTAATTTGGTCTCCCATTACAGGTAGAGATGGAAATAAGGAGTTGCTTATCTATTTTAAAAAAGGCAGCGTAGGCAAAATTAGTGTTGAGCTTATAAGGGGTTTGGATAGATGAAAAAATCATTATGTGTATTTTGTGGATCATCACAGGGTACAGACAAGATATTTTGTGAACAGGCTTCTGCGCTTGGTAAACACCTTGCCACCTCCAATATTAAATTGATTTATGGTGGTGCTAGTATTGGTTGCATGGGCGCTATTGCCAATGGTTGTTTGAGAGCAGGCGGTGAGGTCGAAGGGATTATTCCTGAGCACATTTCTGATCTTGAGGTTGCACACGATGGGCTTGATGTACTTCATGTAACGGATAATATGCATCAACGAAAAGATAAAATGTATTGTATGTCAGATGCTTTTCTTGCTTTGTCTGGAGGGTTTGGAACTTTGGATGAATTGTGTGAAGTAGTCACTTGGAAACAGTTGGGCCTACATAACAAGCCCATATTTTTGGTTAACACCAATGGATTTTATGACCACTTTTTAGAGCATATTAAATCCGTCAGCAAGCTTGGCTTTATGAAACCCATTCACTTGGAATATGTAGAGGTTGTGTCTTGTGCAGATGAGGCCATAGAGAGATTAAATCAGTATTTTTCCCCAAGATCATGATGGCTATCAGGAAAATTTTTACAAATCTGGGTTAGTGGCCTATATTTTTTAATATAACAATTTCCCGGAGAGTTTATGTCTGCAATAAGGCTAGTGGTTTTTATCAGTTTCTGCGTAGCGGTAGTAGTCGCTCTAAGCCTGTCCAGTAATAAACATCACTATCATGACATGGGTGCCAACAAGAATTTACACCAGCAAATGATGGCATTTGATAAAAGTGGCGGACATGTGGAGCATCACACTGAGGTCGTTAAAGTTTCAAGTGGTGCCGAGTCTATTGCCTTGGGAGAGAAAATTTATTTTGGAAAAGGCAGTTGCATGATTTGTCATGGTGAGGAAGGGTTAGGTGACGTTGAACAACTTGCTCCTCGAATTGGTGGACTTTATAGCTGGTATATAGAAGCTACTTTAAATAAATTTAAATCAAAGCAGAGAGTTAACGAAAAAATGGATCCTTACTTGGAGACTCTTAGCGCAGAAGATTTTACAAATCTCGCGAATTATATTTCTTCGCTCTAGGGCATATTCTTTATTTGTAGAGAAAGTGATTCTTTAGAAGTAGAGGGATGTCTTCTTTCCTGAGAACTTTAAAAAGCAAACTAGATTTAGAATAGGCTGAGCTGAAGTATTTTACTTTAACAATATTTTTAAGGTAGTTTTCTAGCTCTCTTTGAATGATAACTCTGTCTTTAGTTATATTTGATGGAACTTCCATTTCTAGCTCAAAGCTCAAGTAATTCATTGGAAAGGTCGTTCGATCCAATTCAAGGTTGTAATCTACGCCCCCTAATATGACGGAAACAACCGATCTTACCGTCTGGTTACCACCAAGAAGCTTTAGCTTGCTAACAGTAATTACTCTCTTGTTGATATTTCGGTAAGTAATTCTTTTTGTGTATTTTTTTAGAAGGCGTTTTAAGGCCAAAATTGGATGGATAGTAGTTCCCTCGTTGACCTTGCATTTTTCATAGGGAATTTTAAAAAGAGAAATTTTTTGGGCCAAAATTTTATTGGCGGTAACCATTCCATCGGTAAAGGTGCAGTAATATTCGTTCCGATTGAACAATCCATCTTTTTTTTCTTTTCTCATACGCCCGCTTGTGCCACCAAGAGATTCCTTAAGTCCCACAATTGCCTTGTTGCCTTTAATACGAACTCTAAAGCTAGTGCCATTTTTTTTAAGAAATAGATCTTTTGTATCGTAGTAGTAATTGCTCTGATTGATTGTTTTAACTTTATAGCTTTTTTTAAAGAAAGCTAATGTCTTTTGATAATTTATTGGCGACATAGTCAGTTTGAATTCATTTTTACTAAAAGAATTTTGTGAGGTAAGAAAAAGAACTGCACAAAGACAGAAAATTTTAAGAGGAACGATTGAACGGTGCGAAAGAAAACTACTCATATTGTGGCTGCCCTCGTTTTACTTGCCACCATAATTTTATCTATTATCCCCATAAATGTCATCAATGATTCCAGCTGGAGATATTATGAAGTGGCAGTTGATAAGGAAACCGGAAAGGCCAGCTATCACGGAAGTCATAATAGGCCGAAAAACTGGTCAAATCTATCCTCGATATCCAAATTTTTGGTGGGAGCGATTATCGTCAGTGAAGATTGGGCCTTTTACCAACACAGCGGAATAGATACGGTGCAACTGGGTAAGGTGATTATGAGATTTTTATCCACAGGTAAATTAAAAAGAGGTGCTTCGACTATCACCCAACAGCTTGCTAAAAATCTATTTGTTGGAAGTGAGAGAAGCCTATATCGAAAAGTAAAAGAGTTGGTTGCCTCCTTATACCTTGAGCGGGTTTGGGGGAAAAAACGTATTCTTGAGTACTACCTCAATATTATTGAGTACGGCGCCAGCTTATACGGAATTCAGCCAGCGAGCATTTATTACTTTCAAAAAGATCCAAGGGACTTAACAATTAAAGAGAGTGCCTTTATAGCAATGCTTTTACCAAGTCCTAAAAAGTATTCATATTCCTATAGGCAAAAAGAGCTTTCACCTTTTGCCAATGAGAGGATTACAGCAATCATTAAAAATATGAAAATGGCCGGCTATATAACTGAGGAGCAAATGCACCGTTCCCTAAATTCAAAGCTATTTTTTGAGAGTTGGACCGCGCCTGAGGAAAGAGACTAGGAAGCTATTTCACCTTCAGTTTTGATGTGAATATCTCTTTGAGGAAAAGGTATTACAATTCCATTATCCTTAAGGGATTCATTTATTCTATGCATGATATTACTTTGGATAATAAATTTCTTAGTTGGTTTATCTATCCAGTACTTTATAACAAAATTTAGACTACTATCTCCAAATTGATCAAACCACACCTGAGGAGTGGGGGATTTCAATATATCAATATCGGCTTTTACTACATCCAAAAGAATTTGAGTCACTTTCGTGGTATCGCTTCCGTAGGCCACACCAACTTGAGTTGTAAGACGTATGAAATTATCATTGAGAGTCCAATTGGTAAGCTGATTTGAAAGAATTAGTGAGTTGGGAATAATGACGGCAGAGTTTTCTAGTGTACTTACAATGGTAGATCGAATTCCAATATTTGAGACAATTGCCAGCTCACCTTCAACTTCAATCAAATCTCCGATTCGAATAGGCTGCTCAAAGATTAAAATAACACCGCTAATAAAATTGTTAACAATATTTTGGAGACCAAAACCAATACCAACGCCTAGAGCACCGGTGATAAAAATAAGATTCTTATAGGTAACCCCTAAAATAGAGGTACAAACAAAGGTAGTTGCCAAAATTAGGCTATACTTTGAAATACTTAAAAATTTTGCTGAATCTCTCTTTGGTATTTTAAATACTTCTTCGCTAAAACTATTGAAGAGAACTTTTAGTAGTACATAAATGCCTTTGAATATATAAAAAGAGGCTATAAGTTTTATAATTTGACTAACTACTAGCGTATAGTTTCCAACTGAAAAGACTTTCATATCCCAAATTTCAGATCGAAAGAAAATATTTTGGGCCCATGATTCCACAATTAGATAGAATGATGTTACTAGTAAAAAAATACCAATGGCCTTTCTAGCGAAGATTCCAATATCGTCTGTATTTTTATACTTAAAAAATGTGAGTCCTTTGAGCTTTTTACCTACAATATAAACAATTTCTACCAGGAAAGTATTAATCACCCATATTGATCCAAGAGTTATAAGATTTCCTACTAAAATTACTTGTAGGGTATGACCCAATGTTTTGAATCCAGCAATTTCAAATACTGCTGCGAGAACAAAAACTCCCAAAACGATTTGAATGAAAATCTGGACAGTTTTACCAATATTAATAAGTCGAACACTCTTTCTTTTCTCTTCGAAAATATTAAAACGTCTGAATGTCTTTATCATAAATGTAAAAGTGATAATCATTAGAAGAGAGCTTGCGAGAACGAGAAGCTCACTATTTATATGTAAAATTGATTCAGCAAGCTTTAAATTTGTAAGAAGGAAAATAAAGAATACTTGTAAGAAAGGGATTTGGTCCATTTCTTTTTTATCATCTTGAAAGTTTGAAATGAATGCCACGTTGATATTGATTCCAAGCCAGAAAATAAATGTTGATAAGGCCACTGAAACTATGACGAACTCTAAAAGGGAAGGTATATTTTTTGTGATTTTCCCAAGAAGTAAACTAAGTGAAAAAAAGGCAATAGAAATAGAGACAAGTATGCGGGAATTAATCACAGAATTAATAATTGCATTTAACTGCTTATTCTCAAAGATATCGCGCAGGTAAGCACCACCTTTATATAGAAGGTAGAGGATAAATGAAAAAATAAGAAATGCAGCTAGTTGAGAAAAGATTATTTGTACTTTGTTTTTATTTATAAAATTGTCAATGTCTTTAATCCCTTCCTTGAGGGTTAATTGGGATTTTAGATCTTTTACTTCCTGAGGGATATTTAGAAATGGTTTAACTCCATCAGAGTAGTCCCATTTGAGAAGATTTTTATTTACTTTTTCTTTGGCCTTATTGCTTACAAATTCTTTCCATTTATTCACTTTCGCCTGGAAGTCTAAGAGTACTTTATTATGAACTTCCAGGTTACCCTTGATCTTTTTCAAAAGAGGGGCTTTTCTTTTATGGAATTTATATAGATCGCCTATTTCACTATTTTTCTTTTTATTAAATTGTGCAAGATTTTCTTTAACTTGTTCATTAACAATGATTAGCTCATTAATTTTCTTTTTCAACTCTTCATTGCCATTGATCCATTCATTGATTTGTTCTTCAGCTTCGAGGATATTTTCCTTGAAAAGTTTGAAAGCGGTAGGATCATCTGAAGATAGAACTGAGGCCACTTGCTCACTAAAGCTCAGCATATACTCAGCAATTTTTCGTTTTTGACCGTTGGACTCTTTCAGCAGGGACTCAAGCCCTTTTACTTCATTTTCAAATTTTTCTTTTGTGCTTTTTACATCAATTTCATTGTTATCAGATTTCCCCATTACTTTTGAGGGGAAACCAAAACTTAGGAAAATGATGGTCCAAGTGAATAGCAATTTAATCATATTAGTCATATTTTACAACGCTATGCATATAATTTCCTTAGGGAAAATTTGCTATAAACTAAATATGTTTGAACTACACTTTGAGCCTAGATTTTCTGAGACGGATGCCCTTGGCCACCTGAATAATACTGTTTTGCCCATTTGGTTTGAAACGGCCAGAAGGCCAATATTTGAATTTTTTACTCCGAATTTAGATATCAGTAAGTGGAGATTGATTCTTGCTAGTATTACAGTTGATTTTATTGGTCAGATTTTTTACGGCAAAGACGTGCTCGTCAAAACTACAGTTACCGCCATTGGTAATTCATCTTTCACTATTGGGCATACAGCTTTTCAAGATGAAAAAATGGTAGCAAAGGGTAGTGCTGTAATGATTCATTTTGATTACGGTAAAAATAAGTCGGTCGTTTTACCGGACAATATCAAAGACAAGCTCAAAACTCATTTAGCTGATGTAATCTAAATTTAGTGCTTGATCAAATTTTATACCAATTCTAAGATGTGCTTTGATTTTTCCCTCTTTTGGAACTCGCTTAAGATAAGCAATTTTTCCATAGAGGCCTTCTGGGATATGTTTTTCTGCGATTTCATTGATAAAAACTTTGTCTTGAACGTAGTATTTTAAGTTTTCCCTAGTGTCTGCTTTGATTGCCATGCCGTATTCACTAATGTCGATGATCTGCCTTTTGATGACTGGCTGGTTTGATGGATTACTCCCAACTTTTTCAAAATTTACGAATTTACGCTCAAAGAAATTCTTTCCCAACATCAGACGCTTATTGTTTCTAAGCTCAATTGCCATGGCCGAATTAGGAATATCTATGGCCAGCTTAAAGTGTGAATTAAACTTAATTCGGGACTTGAATATTAAGGTTTTGTAAGAGGTATAGAAAAAGATTGGAAGAGCTGAGTTAAAGCAAAGAGATTTATCAATGGGTTCGAACTCCATGACATTGTCGTATTCTTTGATTTTTAATAAGTGAACTTGCCTGCTTATTTTTTCATCATTAGGGCTTTGCCAAAGGGTAAAGTAGGCACCAACTTTCTTAGAAGTATGGATGAGATCCAAAATACTAGCCTGCTTTTGGACATCTCTCATTTGAGGGATATTAGAAATTTCATGATCATCACTCGACATATACTAGAACCTGAAACCGGCTGTCAGACCCACTCTTGCACATCTACTATTGTACGCTAAATTTCCACTGATAGAAATCGATGGCTGAATATTTTACATATTTAGGCCCAACAAAATCTATTGGGCCTAAAGGTAGTTACAAAGAGTTAGAGATTATTTTTTTTCTTGGTTAAGGAAAAATGTCCTATCGCGAGTTAGATTATGGTACTGATTTTTAGTGATTTCGTAGACCCATTTTCCGTGCCTAATATTAAAGGATTGGGCGATTCCCTGAGACTTCATCACTTTTTCAACATTTTGCAATTTTTCCTTGTCATCATCTTTACCTATGACGAATTGACTCCTAACTTCATCAACAGATGCTTGGGCCTGCAAGAAATACTTATCTGATTCTTCCCCCAACCGAAATGAATAAATTAAATTATTATTGAGCGCAACCTTGAACGATTTATCAAATCTAACTTTGTTAAGAGCTGTGTCTCCAAGAGGATAGAAGTTTTGAATTTGTGGTTTTAATATATCACTGATGAAACTAGTTACTTTGTTGCCTTGAACTTTTGCCTGGTCGATCCCTTCAATTTCAAATTCTTTTTTGTCATTTCTTTTGACTATTACTAGTTGCTTAGAGGAAACATCGACTTGATTAATATCTTCTTTAATCAGTTGTACCAATTGTGTATTGATGTATTGGTTTTTATCAGGATTGATGTAGATATTTTCACTGGCCACAAAAATATTTTCATCGCCAAGTTTTCGAATATATGAGCCTACCTTATTTTTATATTTCCCAATAAAGAAGGTGAGAAAAAGTTGACCCTGATTACCATGAAATTCAAGCTTAGATGAATATCCATTTTCAGCTAACTGATAATCGCTATTTTTCTTCTCAGATAGGTCTTCTTTTTCCTTGATCTTTAGATTTGAAATTTTAAAGAGGATATCATTAATCTTTTCGTTATCAGCGGGGTAGTGGTGATAATTGGACAAAGTAAATCCAGAACCTTGTCTTTGAAACACTAAGGTTTTCTGATCTTTTCCATGAATTGTAAATTTGCTAATTTTATCAATATCAAACCCTGTCAGAAAGTAACTCCCAATGAGAATATCTGTCTGACGATGATTTTCTAAGTAAAATGTTGTGATTGAAATCACAAATAACAAAAAAGTAGTGGCCCCTAGTGCTTTGACCCTTTTGCTCATATTAGCTCTCCTAGTGTGCTGCTGTTAATTTCTTTCTTCTTTTATTGTAGAAGAAACCAAAAAGCAAAACCATGACTGGAACAAGTAGAGTGTTAATATATTGTAATCGCTTCCCAATATTTTCTACTTTTTCGCGTCCATCTCTTTTTACGCTTCTTAATTCTCTTTTTAATGAAGCTACTTTCTTTGTTAGCTCTCTCTTTTTCCTAACACTTTCACTTTGAATAAGTGCAATGTTGCCACCTTTCGCCATTCTTCCCAGCTGATTAATTTCATTTTGAAACTTTCTAATACTGCCATTTATTTCGCCAGTTTTACTAGATGTCTTTTGCTCTGATTCAAACTCTATTTTATCAATTACTGTAAAGTTTCTATTGAATTTACCTTTCGAGCGAACAGCTATCAGATCTTTTGATCCACTGAGGGCTTCAAGGGCGTTGAGAACTAAATTTGAGTTATTATTTGCAATTTGAACTCCGAACATTGTTTTTTTAAAGGCAAATTGGTCATGAATAAAATCGACGTCAGCAATAACAACGACTGCTGATTCAACTAGTGATTCAGCAGTAGCAGGTAATATTTTTCGATGTTTTGTTGGCTTTTCCTTATCACTTTTTGCAGCAACAACTTCTTCAACACTTATTCCACCTGGAAAAGCTGTTTTATATTTACCAATCACCTTGTAACCCATTGGGACTTTGCTGCTTCCTTCGGAAAATTTATTCCATAATCCAGCTGGGTTCATTAGCTCTCGCGGACCTGCGCTATATGCATTTCCCTTATCTGTAGTTGTTAAAACAGGACTACCTTTAACACCTGCAAGTGGTATAAATTTAAGTACTCCTGGGTAGATTAATGTGAGTTGTTTTAGTCCTGATGAGATTGAGTCTCCAAGTCCATCAGTGCAACGCTGATCACATGTTACAAGAGGGAGCAGGCGGCTAGGTGGAACACCTGGCCTTGTAGCGCCTATGCCCGAGAGGTATTTATCTCCCGCAAATTGGCCTTCTACTAACTCAAGTCCCCACATGCTCATTAGTTTCTTCAAATTTGAGCTATTGGAATCTCCTTGGCGAGCGATACGGTCTACAGTGGCACTTGGATCTACTAGTAAGAGAAGATTTCCTCCGCCAATAACAAATTGATCAATTGCAAATCTAGTTTTCTCAGAAAAGTTTTTAGGGTGAACAACGAGGAGAGTATCAATACTTTTAATTTCAGCTGTATCAGGCTTAATTTCTTTTAGATTGTAAAATTCTCGTAAAAATTTAATGAAAATCCAGGACTCCTCAGGTTTTTTCCCCTGCATTCTCATCATTTGCGCCATGTATGGACTTGTTTCTTCTTTGATAATCGGAAGCGATGATAAAATACCAATAGTTTTCTTCTTTGGGTCAGTTACAGTATAAATCATTTTCGTTATGTCATATTCAACCGTTTCTTGTTTATTTGGATCAAAAAATTCAATTGTCTTTTCAGTTCCAGTTTCACTTATTGCTACTAACCCAAATATATAGCTCTCTGTTTGTGTTATATAGAATTTTTTAAGCCCGTAAGCCACAGCATTTTCTTCATTTTCAGTATCTGGTCTGGGATCAATAATCTCTAGAGTTAGATTACCTCCTGAATTTGCCACATATTGTTTGAGAAGTTTTTCAACATACTGAGCATAGTTATTAAAGCCTCGAATACCCTCAGACCCTTTATTGGCTGCAGTTTTTGAATAGAAGAATTTTAGCTTAATGGGCGCATTTAACTTTTTTAAAATGGATACACTTCCATCAGATAAGGTGTAGAGGTTTTCTTGTGTGAAATCCAATTGGAATTTTTTCCCAATTGTTGAACCAATATGAATTAAAAAGACCATTGATAGTGCGCTAAGTACTATGATGAGCAATTCTTCTTTTTTTCCTTTCATCACGACTCCTTATTAGTTTGCTTTTTTATAATCAAGTAAGCTCATGCTGGCATATACCCAACCGACAATCATGGCCCCAAAAAACCAAAGATCGCTTAATCTAACAACACCCCTGCCCATAGATTCAAAATGATTTAGGATGCTTAACTCTTCAAATAGGGAAACCATGTATTTGGGAAATAGCGTTGATAGTGTTTCTAGAATAGGAGGAGAGCCTGCCATTAGAAAAATGTAGCAAAACACTACAGAAAGAATAAAACTAACAACTTGATTCTTTGTTATTGCGGAGAAGAAAGTACCAACTGCTAAAAAGCTTCCTGCTAGAAGTAGAGAAGCAAAGTATCCTAAAAAGATCACTCCGTAGTCGGGTTTACCTAAGTAAGCCACTGTGAATACTATTGGCATGGTGCCAAGTAGAGCAAGGGCAATGAATATCCAAGCAGCAATAAATTTACCTAGAACTGCCTGTGGAACTGTAACTGGTAGAGTCAGCAAAAATTCAATTGTCCCACTCTTTCTCTCCTCTGCCCAAAGTCTCATGGCAGTTGAAGGAATAAGAAAGATAAATAACCAAGGAATATATCTAAAAAATGAGGACAGGTCTGCCTGTCTCATCACAAAAAAACTTCCTCTACCTGGCTCAAAAGTTACATACCCAATGGCAAATAAAAAAATCACTGTGAATACATAGCCAAGTGGGGTGGTAAAGTAGCTTTTTAATTCTCTTTTAATTATGGCCTTTGTTGTATGATGCATCATAGTGTTACTCCTTCAACATCAAGGCTTGTTGTAATAGCTCTAAAAACGTCATCGACCTTTCGGTCTGCTGATTTCTCACTGAGCTCTGAAGGTGTGCCATCAAATAATTTTTTCCCAGAAGAAATTATTATGGCCCTTGTACATACTGCTTCCACTTCTTCAAGAATATGTGTGGAGAGAATGATACACTTTGAGTTACTTAATTCTTTTATCAAGGCCCTCACATCATGTTTTTGGTTGGGGTCCAGGCCATCAGTGGGTTCATCAAGAATTAGAACTTCGGGGTCATGGATAAGTGCTTGTGCCATTGAAACTCTTCTTTTAAATCCCTTAGAAAGAGTCTCAATGCTTTGGTTTTTAACATTTTCAAGATGACACTTTGTGATAACACCATCAATTGAGCTTGGTCTTCTCTCTAAATCAATATTTCTCATTTCACAAACAAATTGTAGAAATTCTACCACAGTCATATCTTCGTATAGAGGAGCATTTTCTGGCATATAACCAATTTTTCTTTTCACGGAGATGGGATCCTCATGAATAGAGTGCCCAGCAACTTTAACATCTCCATCACTTGGTTTTAAAAAACAAGTAATAATTTTCATTGTTGTAGATTTGCCGGCACCATTTGGACCTAGAAATCCCAAAACCTCACCGATATTGACATTAAACGAGACATCATCAACAGCTTTAATATTACCAAAATTTTTAGAAAGATTGCTTACTTCAATCATTATATCCCCGCAACTTACTATTCGTTTCAGCGCCGCAGAAAGCGCCTGGTTATAACCTAGATACTAATATCATCTTCATTAGAATTAGACTGTCAAGACCTCAGGATAAAATTTTTAAATTTCAAATTTTTGAGATGGTTGGGTTTTCTTTTTTGCTGGGGTTGTCTGCTTTGTCCCAAGGGGTTTTCGGGGGCTTATCACTGGTATTCTTATGATGATTAAATTACCTTTTTCTTCAATGGAAACGTCTTTTTCATCAACACCTCTAGGGATACTATAACTACGCGAAAATTTTGATACAGCTCGCCTGCCTTTTCCTGAAGAGATGAGCTCTCCTTTTATTGTGACCATTCTATCTTTAATATTTATTTCAAGGTGATTTTTATTTAAGTTAGTAGTATCAATTTGTATTACAGAGAATTTTTCATTCTCTTTTTTTGTTATTTTAGGGCCTCTAAGTGAGTTACCAAATTGACTACCTTTAAAAAAGGGATCGCTAAAGGGGTCATTTTGACTGTCAAAGAATTTTTTAAACCGCTGCCTTATTCCATCCATTCCAAAAAATGGGTCATCTGAACCATTATCAAATTGATTGAATAGCTTATCCATTTGCTTGTGGTGTTGTTCTATTTGCTCTTTGATCCACTTCTTTTCACGCATTTCCTGGGAATCTGGGGCAGGGGTTTGTGAGCTACAAATGCCTGATATCAAATAAAGTAAAATAGTAACGAAAAGAGTTGAAAGTTTTTTCATTACTATGAGTTAGCAAACTTTAGTGTTTTCACAATCTGCGATGCGAAATCATCCAACTTTAAACTCACTCGCCTTGGAACTCGTCCAAGCTCTTTCCCAGCTTTCAGGAATAATTCCTTCATTTAATTGGCCAACTTCCAGAAAGTTGTAAATATCATAAAAGTTTAGAACCTTTACATCACTTACTCTTCGATTAATATGCCAAGGACGAATATGTTCAGGTCCCTCAAAACCAGCAGCACTTAGTACATGAAGAAAACTTTCAAGGGTTAGTTTGTGAAAGTTGTAGATTCTTTCAGCCTTGTCATCAATATCAAGTCCAAACATTAAACCTGGATCTTGGGTGGCAATGCCTGCTGGGCAGTGGTTACTATTACACCTCAGGGCCTGAATGCAACCAAGTGCAAACATCATTCCCCTTGCTGAGTTACATAGGTCAGCGCCAAGGGCCATTCTTTTAATAAGTGCAAATCCAGTAATGACTCTAGCACTTGCAATGATTTTCATTTTATCTCGGAGTCCACATCCTACAAGTGTGTTGTGAGCAAAAACAAGACCATCATTTAAGGGGGCGCCGATTCTGTTGGTAAACTCTAATGGAGCAGCCCCAGTTCCACCTTCCCCACCATCAACTGTGATGAAGTCTGGATAAATTTTTGTTTCCATCATCGCTTTGCAAACAGCAAAGAAATCTGATTTCTTTCCAATACATACTTTGAAACCGACAGGCTTTCCACCTGATAACTCTCTGAGGTTTTGTATGAAATGCATAAGCTCAATTGGTGTTTTAAAGGCAGTGTGAGCTGATGGGGAGATAACATCCTTACCAGCCTCTACAAGTCTGATGTCAGCAATTTCCTCCGTAACTTTTTCTCCTGGAAGGATACCTCCATGCCCAGGTTTCGCCCCTTGAGAAATTTTAATTTCAATCATTTTTACATTTTCAAGCGTTGCCCTTTCAGCGAAGCTGACTTTGTCGAAATTACCGTTCTTGTCTCTGCATCCGAAGTATCCTGTCCCAACTTGCCAAACTAGATCACCTCCATGTTCAAGATGATGTGGAGAAATGGAGCCTTCACCAGTGTTGTGAGAAAACCCCCCTTTTAGGGCGCCTTTATTTAATGCCAAAACGGCATTTTTACTAAGAGAGCCAAAGCTCATCGCTGAAATATTCAATAGGCTAGCACTATATGGTTTGGAAGTGAGCTCATTTCCTATTAGTACTCTTGGGGGCGTATGGGGAATTTCTGTTGGATTCATAGAATGAGAAATCCATTCGTATCCCTCGACGTATATTTCTTTTTGAGTTCCAAAGGGAAGAGTGTCTGTCACATTCTTCGCTCTTTGGTATACAATGGAGCGCTCTTCCTTACTAAATGGCTTACCTGAATTAGAAGTTTCGATGAAATACTGCTGGATTTCTGGTCGGATCATTTCAAGAATATATCTGAAGTGCCCAACTACAGGAAAATTTCTAAGTATTGCATGCTTCTTTTGAAAGACATCATGTAATCCAATTAAAATGATGGGAACAAAGAGGATGAAGGAGAGCGCTGCTGGTTGCCAGTACCTAGACATCGCATAAACCACTAGAAATAAAAAAATTGTTGAAAAGAAAAAGAGCATTCTCATAACTTTCTCCGTAATATTTGTTACGACTCCTCTATCGTCTTCAAGTTCTTGGAATCTAAAATTTTCTAACTTAATAATTGTGATATTGACTTTTTTTCTGGGTATGCTACCTTGAGCAAATGATGAAAGAAATACGACACTCGTTCATTCACGCTTCTACCACCACCCCCTAGGGGTTTCAGCATTAATTACCCTACATTTAAATAGATATTATTGGTTTGTTTTATCCGGGCCCACTAGTCCGTTAATAAGGAAAATAATTATGAAAGATATAGCTACAATTGTTAGTGAGGGTGAGCTATTACTCGCTCCAAGTGATCACTTAAAGATCATGTTGACTGAAGAGTTCGTCGTATTTTTTGATTATATCAGGCCAGAATAGATCATTCGTATGGAAGTGCTCTAGTTTGGCCTGCCCCCGGTTTTTATCTTTAATCGCTTGTGTGATTTTTTGTTCAAGATCTTCCAAATTGTCGTACAGGTATTGTGAGTGGTGTTCTTTCTTAACGAGATAGGGATAGTTCATTCTCTTAGGGAGTATTGGCTTGGCTCCAGATAAGACGGCTTCAACTGTACTAATGCCAAAATAGTCGTGAAGAGATGTGACAGGGAGTATGTCGGCACGGCTAAGCCAGTGAAGGTATTCTTCTATTGTGGCAACTGGCCCCCACTGGATAATTTCATCTGCTAATTTTTCTTTGGCCTGCGGGAAAATTTCTGGGATTCTGCCACTATTATAGCCCAAGGTAATTAACTCAAAGGGAAGGCCTTGGTCTTTAATTTTGAAGAGTACTTTAAAAAAATCTTCAGGATTTTTGTCATACTCCCATCTGTGGTTCCAAAGTATTTTTAAAACGTCTGATTCATCGGTGTCAGACTTTGGATTTGACTTAAAACGAGGGTCAATACCTACCTCCAGCACAAAGGACTTTTTCCTAATGCTAGAAATAGTGCCAACACCTTTGAAATCGGGCATTTTCCTGAGAAATGCTTCGAGGTCCTTAAAAAAGGAATCAAAGTGAAATTTTGAATTGAAAATATTAAAATCAGACACAAGTGCATTTGTATAATTGATAAAAGAAAAATGCAGGTCTCTATTTTGGCGAGGTACATGGTCTTGATCTGACCATGGATAGGAAAACTGGCTTTCATGAAAATAGGTTGCAAACTTTGTGCTCTTTGAAAATTTCTCTCTGCCAAGTGAAATGAATAGTCCTAGGTCACACATATCTGAAGCTAGAATTAAATCATACTCTTTTTGACTATCCAGAAACTGTCTACTAAGTTCAACTGCTCCCCCATGCATTCGCCATTTCCAATTCTTCCCAGGCATTTCTAAAAGATCTATTTCATGAGTTGAATAGTTAACTAGGGACTCACAAAAGTACTTATGGGAGCCAGTTGAAAATGGTTCTAGTAAGAGAATATTCATGCACACACCATAGTGTGAATAGTGTGGATTGTGAATTCGTTAGTTGCTGATGACGCGGTACTTTTCTTTTCTAAATTTGTTGCGTTCTTCTTGATGCTGCGCTTCGAGTTGATACTTATCTAGTTCTTGTTTGGAGTTAAAGTCATCCCATTTTTGCTGGGAGTTTTGATTATTCATATCGTGTATGCTTAAAAATGCACCACGTGCTCTTTTTTGATTTTTCACGAGTTTACTAACTTGTTGCGTTTGCTCGAAACGAAGGACCTGAAGGTTTTTCCAGCTATAGCCTACTTTTTGCTCACTTTTTGGCCTACTCGTCTCAACCATTAATTTTAAGTCGCCAATTTGATTTCTTAAATCTATAATAACTTGATCTTTGGCACGAATATGATCACTTTGATCGATGAGAGTTTTTCTTAAATCATTTCTAATCTTAGTACTCAAATCGTGGTTACTTACAATCAAGCTTTGGATCATAGAGTTGTTATTACTATATTTGTGTTTACTGGTTTGCTGTCTAATGGCATTGGCTATTTCTTCACCTGTAGGTGCATTTTTTTTCCAAAATAACAGTCCAAAGCCAAAGCAAATGATTCCATAAATTGAGAATAGGGAGATCTTGCCATAAAAGTTAAGCTCTTTTTTGATGGTAGGTAAAAAAGAATTGTCGAGCGGTGACTTCTGGATTTTTTTATCTTGTTTTGAAACAAGCTTATCAAAACTAGTTTGTGTGCGTTCTTTCATAGCAAGACCCCCTAGGCTTATAATTTTAGCCATATTTATTAAAACCAACGTAGAGAATTTGCTAAGTACCGCAATTTAAGGTGTTTAGGGATTTATTTAAATAAAAACTATTGTGGAATTCGAGCCTAGATTTTGTGGCGATTCAATTTGTTGATTAATATAACTTGCGGTCAGACCAATTATTATTCTTTAGTACTGAAGAGAATTCTCCATCGGTAAAGTTGAAGAGCTCAGAGCGCACATAACCGCATTCACAACAATAGGTTTGATTGTAGAAAAAGATCTGTCCATCAAGTACAAATGTATTGAACTTTCTATTGCACACATCTCCCAAGTTGTAGACCGCCTTAGGTTTCTTTAAATAGACAAAAAGTGGGCCATCTATGTAATCAATCTTTCTTACTTTTTCAGTAAGTTGATATTGTATGAATTTTATTTCATCTATTTCTTTTGAATATAGACCTACTGGTCTGAGCCTTGAAAAATCACCTGTGTGATAGGGTATTTTATTTCCTTCAATCTCTTTTTTAACGGTGACTGATTTACTAAAAAGTTTATTTAGCTGGTTTTCAGCTTGAATTTTTTTGTGAAGCTTTCTCAAACCTGAACCCTTAAATCTTGATAATTTAATATTCTTAAATCTGACATCATCAAGACCTACAAACGCTACAAAATAAGAGCTTGGGTTCTCGCATCCATGGATTTTTTCAAGCTTGGTTGCCCTGAAATTTGAAAACTGGTCTTTGAATTTAAAGGCACCGCCCGTTACTGCTCGACAAAATGAGTTATGCTCTTTGTTTAGAAGGATTAACGGGGTCCCTCTTTTATATTTGCCATAAACACACAAAGTATTTGGCACACTACTGCACCCATACCCGGTGTAAGTAAAAGCAAAGTGCTTTTTTTGTGAAGAGTAGGTCGTATTCGTATACTTGAAAAATCCCTCTTTAGTAGCGACGTCTGCGTACAAGTTAGAAATACTTAAAAGTAATAATAGTGAGGTTTTTATCATATTCATTTTACGATTAGAAATTTTGCTAGAGATTCTGTATTTACCGCACAATGGAGACCGCCAGCTATTGGATGCCATGAGCCTTTGACACCTCTTTTTACGGAGATGTTGTAAAACTCTTTAGCGTAGTTGTAAAAACCATACTCATCTTTATCTCCGCATGAAATATATAACTCACTTGAGTTCTTTGTTAAAAGTTTTGGACCTTGCACTAGTGGTGAATTGGTTTTCCAGTCGGAAAGGGTTGGGGTAAATAATTTTGTTAGCTGCACAAGAAGTTCTGCGCGGTCTCTGGAAGCTCCAGTATCTAAAATGTATTTGTCGACGTCCGCACTTGAAGATTCAGGGGTCAGCGGAGAAATCGCTGGGCAAACGAGCGCAACTTTTGAAAACAGTCTTGGAAGGTTTAAAAGCATTGCACTTGCATTGAGACCCCCCATTGAATTGCCTACTAAAAGTCTTTTGGAAGGAGCAAGACGTTCAGTTTTTTCTATAAGTGGAATAATCTTGCCTGCCATGAGTTCAAAAAGTCCACTATAAGGGCTTCCATTTTTTTTGGCCAAAACCCAAACTGTTCCGAGAGATATACTTACAACTTTTGGAGGATTGACTTTATTTTTATCCCAGGCCTTTCGAACATCTTCAGCAAAAAAATCTTTTTCAGCCCAAGTCATCTCGCTGCCACCTTTTCCGTGGAAGTGATAAAGGAGTTGGTCACTATTGCCTGTATCATTGGTGTGAAGACAGTAAGACCAATCTATAGGGGAGTCGTAGTCCGTGCACTTACTGCTCCAAGAGCTAAATGCATTAACAGTGATAAGTAAGGAAAAAATGAGTGAAATAATCTTCATTAGAATGACCCTTTCAATAGATGGTTGAAATAGATCTGTGCCTGTTTTTCTTGTCTTTGTCTATACTATAGTGATTGTTGTTGCTGCGCAGAAGTTAAGGTTTGGTCAGCTTGAGGCAGGCCTGGGGGTCATCAGTTGTAATATAATCAACACCTTCATCTATCAACTTCTGCATTTTTTTAGGTGAATTAATTGTATAAACTGATGTTTCAACATTCTTAAGTTTTGCAAGTTTTTTGAGAATTCCTTTAAACCACTTTATGTCTGCACCGTAACTAGATTTTTTAATCTTGGGGCACCAGTGATGATAGAGCCTTAAGGCTTTGACTTTTTTTAGTCTAGGAACCTGTTGGGCATATTCCAGGGCCTTCTTTTTAAAAGATATAAGCCTTAAATACTTTGCCGGGTTATAGGTAAGGTGTTCAGAGATTAATGTAACAGTACTAAAAGAAGGCACATCTTTAAATTCAATAAAAAGAGTCACGTCTTTATAGATGAAGTAGGTGAGAACTTCATCAAGTGTGGGAATTTCTTCATCGTTTTTTAGCAGACAGTTTTCTTTAATCTCTTTTAAGCTGAGGTGCTTGATGAGTTTTCTACGAGGACAATCTCTAGAGGGCTTATCTTTTGCAAGTCTGTGAAGGGTTTTGTCATGAAAGACAATACCTTTATCATCTTGGGTGTGAACTACATCAAACTCAATACCATCACTTCCTATTTCATAAGCTGACTTCAATGAGCTCAAGCTGTTTTGGAAAAAGTATTCACTATTTCCCCTATGGGCCACGCAACTGGTATTTGCCTCAAGCTTTGTCATAAATATAATAAATAAAATGGTCAGTAGAATTTTCATAGTTCTCGATGTGTGAAACTCTCTGCTTCTATTTTAAGGTATTTCGGGGTTCTAGCCCTGTTAATATTTCATTAAGTATGTTCGCGCACATTGGGCGAACCATTTTTGGGAGCTTGAAGTTGACAATTTTGGTCCCCGATGACAGTCTGCGTTGTATGTTGAAATAAGCTGGGGCGGATATGAAAAATTACATAGTTATACTTACCTTTTTGCTATTCCAGAGTGCATTTTCTCAAATCGTTGAGGTGGACACTGAAAATCTTTCTCAGAGTTGTGATGAACTCGAGTTTTCAAAAATCTCCTATGGATATGAAAACAAGGGCAAGTTCATGGAAGCTTGCAAAGATTTGAGTGAAGAGCGGCCCAATATGTTTTTGGGTTATAAGAGTTATTTGATCGTTGAGGGGCTACTGAAGTCTACAAGTAGAAACAACCCCACTAAGGCCCGCCTATTTTCCATTGGAAAGACTCATAGAAAAAAAGATATTTTTGCTCTTCAAATAACAAATTTTGCAGACTCAACTAAATTTAGGCCAACTGTTTTTTTAAATTGTGCTCATCACGCCTTAGAGCTTTTGAGTACGGAGTATTGTTTCAAAATTATTTCTGAGCTTTTAAGTGAAGAAAATTCAATGTACTTAGATCAATTTGATTTTTGGATCGTGCCACTAGTAAATCCAGATGGCAGTGAAAATTATTGGCATCGAAGTAAATACTCTGGAAGAAAGAATGGAAGAATGAATAGTGAGTCCGGAGTTTGGAATACTAAAGAGGGCGTAGATATTAATCGCAACTACCCTTTTATGTGGGGGATTGAGGGAAAGTACACCAGTAGTAACCCTGAAAGTGCGCGGTATATGGGACCTACACCGGCTTCTGAGCCTGAAATACAAGCAGTGATGAATCTTTCAATCAAAAAAGTTTTTACGCTCTCAATTTCTTTTCATACAGTTGCCACATCAATCTTAGTTCCCTATACAATTCCCGAAGCAACTAACCCAATTCCTGAGCTTCCTAAACAATTTGCCCAGAAGATGGCAGCAGCATCTAAAACCCAAAGAAAAAGTAAGCCTAAATATATAGTCAGAAAAAATATTTACCCAGTTTCTGGAACAGATCAGGATTGGCATTATTTTAAAAATGGCACCATGGCCCTTTTAGTTGAAGGACCCTTTTACCACACGGGCATTTCGTACCACTACAGCAAGGTTGTAATGGATGGTTTTATGCCTGGATTTTGGGCCTATCTAAATCACTACCATGATCTTCCCAAACTAGAAGTCCACGCAATTGACCAAGAAGGCAGAGCTTTAAGCGTGCAAGTTGAAGTGGTGGGTAGAAAGTACTATCACAATGAGAAATTTTTTACTTCTAGTGAGTCAGGCAGATATATACTGCTTTTCGAAACCTCTGGTCCGCACAAGGTTTTAATCACCTATACAGACCAGCACGATAAAAAAGAGTATAGAGTGTTAGAAGTTGATCTGAAAACCAAACATGTTGTGAAAAGTGTAGTGTTTTAGCCTACTATGAAGACACACTTTTATACTCACGTGACCAGTGACCCAGTTTGATAATGTATTTTTTCATATAATTTGTATAATACCTATAAAGCTTAAAAAAGGGATAGGTTGTGGCAAGTATTTTGGAAAAGTCATGGGACGATAGTAAATTCAATATGTGGAGAGCTATTTTTTCCGCCATATTCTTAGATCAAAATGTTACGGCAGAAGAGCTCGCTTGGGTTCGCTCAAGAATGGAATCATTACCTTTTTCAAGCGATCAAAAACAAACCATTGAAAAAGACATAAATAGCAATCCAGATATGCACCATTTGTTCTCTGTCATTGAGGATAAGAGGGACCGTGCATTTGTCCTAAGTCAGCTGAGAGTTATTGCACATTTAGATGGTCATTTTTCAGAGGTTGAAAAGAGTGCCTTTAAAAAGATTGAATCTTTAGTATTGAAAGAATTGGATTTAGGAAATCTCGAAAATGAGATATCAGAAATGGAGAAAAGCTCTTATCACGAAGATGAAGTCTATAAAGTAGAAAATAAGGACTCTATATTTGAGCACATGATAAACTCGTTTTTAAAGTTCGTTAATCCAGGGGAGCATAAAGATCCAAAAGGCTAGTCGCCAATTTGCCAACAAATTTGGGCGCATATGTTAAACAAATTTTATTTTTTCTAAATGATAACTAATCGATATTCCAGTAACCTCTACAGATTTTTTTAGGAGGCCTAAAATTTTGGCCTATTCTTCTAGTTATTGAAGACAAGGGGACGGGAATATGTGTGATGTATGTAAATTAACTAAAAGAGAAAAAGTGGGAACAGATCGAAGGATTTTAAACACTATCTATAGCTACTTCGGTGGAACAACTATGCAGCTATATCTTTGTTACAATCACGATGTTGATCTATTCAAGTTAGGGGAAAGAAGATTTTTTAATAAATTTCCTCATATTAAAAAAGACATGAAATTTAACAGCGAAAAGTATATCTCTATTAAAGAAGATGGTTTTTTCTAAAATAGGGCCTACTTAGTCTCTATTGAGACTATTTCTAGAGGGAGTCTTTCGCTTCTCGGCAGAGATTCCTTTCATTGTCTTAACTTTGACCATTGTTTTTCCAGAAGCGATTGACCAAGTAAAGCGCTCGTTAATAGAATGATCCCAATTTTATATCTATGACAGATTATATTGAGGCCAATGGATGGGTGATCAAATCAAATTGAGTGCTGCGCAGGTGAAATCTAGTTTAAAAAAACTAGAAGATAAGGATAAAGCACTCTTTTTATCCAGGTATTTCAAAACGGCTCCTGGTGAATATGGCCATGGCGACAAGTTCTTGGGTATCAAAGTTCCAGAAAGCAGAAAAATAGCAAGATCTTCTCGAAATCTATCACTGCCAGAAATCCAAAAATTGCTTGATTCAAAGTATCACGAGCAAAGGCTTGTGGGCCTATTTATATTGGTTTTGAAGTTTGACCAGGCTTCAGATAAAGAGCAGAAATCGATTTACCACTTTTATGTTAAAAATTTAAACAATGTTAATAACTGGGACCTCGTCGATAGTAGTGCCCCTCAAATTGTGGGACGTTTTCTACTTAATAAAGATAAAGCAATTCTTTACAAGTGGGCCAGCTCCAAAAACCTTTGGAAGAGAAGGGTTTCTATTTTATCAACACTACATTTTATTCGAGAAAAAAAATACCGTGATGCTTTGAATATTGGAGAAGTGTTACTTGATGACTCAGAGGATCTGATCCACAAGGGCGTGGGATGGATGCTTCGAGAAATTGGAAATAGGGATATTAAAAAAGAAGAAATGTTTCTTAAAAAACACTATCAAAAAATGCCAAGAACCATGCTTCGATATGCAATAGAAAAATTTCCAGAGAAAAAGAGAAAAGATTACTTATTAGGAAGAATATAATTAATTAAGGAGATAGTATGTTTAAAAAATTAACGGCCATACTCTTATTGGTATTGTCCGTCCCGCTGTATTCACAAAGTATCGATTTTACAGATTACAACCAGGCAAAAAAAACTTGGATGACATTAAAAAATTACTACTCAACAACAAGCTATGGTTACTCTACTATTTACAATAATGGAGCTTCGGTAGGTCTTCAGAATTTGTTGGGGAAAAAAGACAATTGGTTAGTAGAAAAGGTAATGAACTATACTTGGGACAGAAGGTACAATCAATATGTTCCATGGCCAAAGACTGGAACTATTCAACAAATTAATCAGGCACCCAAAGTCACAGAAAATAGAGTGGTGGCAGCTTATTACTTTATACAGCATAAGAATAAAAATCTTAACTCAAGAATGGTGGTTTGGCTCAATTCTGGAAACAGCCTCAGAGTTTACTACAAAACGACTAAAGAGGGGCAATTATACTCTCATATGTTGAGACAAGACTTAGATAAAAACCTAAAAGCTGACTCAATCTATAAAGGAAAAGTTCTTGAGTACAACGGCACTGTTGGATTTTATCAAGGCGTGGATGATTTAAGATTTTCATGGAATGATTTTATCTTCGATGCCAAAGCCAAGAGCAAAATTGTTAAAAGTGTTGATGGATTTATTAATAGATACGACAGAGATACTTGGAAAAAACACGGTCTTCCAATGAATAGAGGCGTGCTTTTTTACGGCCCTCCTGGAACAGGTAAGAGTTTTATCGGAAAGGTCATTATTTCAAATATCTTTAAAAAATCTTATAAAAATAAAATCACCTATATTCACGTTTCTGCTAGGCACGTGTCGCGTGTGACTGATGTTAGAAATATTTATCAAATTGCCAGACACCTTAGTCCAACAGTTGTTTTCTTTGAAGATGTCGATTTGATTGCTGGTACAGATAGAACGGATAGAGCAGACGTAAAAAATGAGTTAATGCAACAACTCAGTGGTCTCGAAAAACTTGAAGGTGTATTAACAATTGGTACTACCAACTATTTCGAGCTTATTGATCCAGCTCTTACAAGATCTAAGCGTCTCGGTTTTCATTATGAAGTTGGCCTTCCTATGATTGAAGAAAGAGTGAAGCTATTAGAGCTTTTTTCTGGAAAATCAAAAGTAGACGGTGTTGATTTTTATAAGCTTGCTAATAAACTTGAAGGGATGACTGGAGCAGATATTAAGGAGCTCGTTGATCTTGCCATTGAGAAAGCTTATAGAGAGGGAAAAGTTGATAGAGGGACAAATAAAGTAGAGCTCTCTAATGAAACTATAACCGAAGCCATTAAATTTAAAAAGAGCCACAGGCTTTAATTAAAAGGAGTAAACAATGAAAAAAATATTATTACTTTTAACATTTGTGTCTTCGTTTGCTGCTTTTGGTGATGCGGACAGTGACAAATTTTTAAACAAAATTGATGCTTTCAGCTATTGGCTTGGAGAGCCTCTACAAGAAAGGCTTTATTTAAAAGAAAAAGCCTATAAGAATTTTTACCGACTGGCCCAATTTGCCCTCGATGATTACATCACAAATCCTGTGAATGGTTGGGTTGTTAAGGAGATGGCAAACTTTGACAATTACAATAATAGGGTTGCCTTCCCAACAGACCATATAGAGACCAATAATTTTGGAGATAGAAAATATGTCCTCAAACAAGGGTATTATTTCATTTCTAAGAAATTCGGTGGGCGTACTATTAAGCTTATAGCTACACCTTACAGAATATCTCCATTTAACGATGTAGAGTATGGTGTAGGAATCTATTATGCAGAAAAAGATTTTAAGTATGCCAAAGAATTTATGAGTGATGTCTTTAATTATCTCACCACCAAGAATATTTACAAAAATGCTGTTATTCACCGAGTGAAAATGGGCTGGATTTGGACTTATCGTTTTCTAGAAAATGTCGGGAACTATAAATACACTTGGGATGATTTGATTTTAGATCCAGAATTAAAAATTAAGAGTATGAACTCTACTTCTAATTTTATTAAAAACCTGCCTGCACTTAGTAAGTATGGAATAAAATTAAAAAGAGGAGTTGTTCTTGCTGGGCCTCCGGGAACTGGAAAGTCATTTTTAGGTCAAATTTTGATTTCACAAATTTTACATAATGATCTCAAAAAGAAATCGACTCTAATCACTGTAACTGCCAGGCATTTAACTGATATCTCTACTGTTAAAGCACTCTTTTCAGCTGCTAGAAATCTTTCACCTTCTATTATCTTTATGGAAGATATTGATCTTCTGGGAATTAAAAAGAGAAAGTTGGGAGGAAACTCTAGTGGAAACAAGTCGACTTTCAAGGCTTCAATCCTCAATGAGTTTTTAAACGAAATGGATGGAGTTGCTGAGTCAAATGGTGTGCTTGTTATTGGAACCACTAATAAAGAGAAAGATCTAGATGGTGCCCTTTTAAGATCTGGAAGACTTGGGGTTCATTTTTTCTATGGCTACCCAGCTCACGGTATCCGGAAAAAGTTTTTTACTCGCTATGCAACTAAAGGGGTGGCATGGGAAGCCGGAGTTACCACTGATTGGCTTGCAGGGCTTTCCGAAAGGCTAAGTGGCGCTGATATCATTGAGGCGATCTCTATGGCCAAACAAATGGCTTATCTTGATGATTCTTGGATAGGAAAAGACCTCTACATCACCAGGAGCTATTTCAAAAAGGCCATGGCGACTGTGGGTAGTAAGTCAGAACAACTAGTTAAGCAGAATTTGAGTTATAAAGACGCATTGAATCTATTATAAAGAATATTTTTGCGGGGCGATGCGTTCTTGCTCGCCCCACTCATTCTTTGACTTATCCACTGAACTCATTCTAAATTCATGCCAATCTAAATTTAATGGAGGTTTAATAATGAGAATCGCAATTTTATTACTCTGCACAATGATGGCATTACCTGCCTTTTCAAGTGATACCAAGGGACATTTTAATCTTAAAAAAGTTTCTGGAAAACTAGCTACACCTAAACTTGTTACAAAGTGGGCACTCAAGTCCCCCATGGGAACAACTACCCTAATCAATGTAGTTGGATCAACAATGGACTTCAATATTGATGATATTGAAAATCCAAAATGTGGAAAAAAGCCAGGTGATAAGTGCACGGCCGATGCAAAAAAATCTTATTCAGTGGTGACCCTAGGATTTTGTGAAAAAACTATGCCTTATGCATGTCAAGGAATTGAAGCTGGTAAAACTTATGACCTTTCAAAAGGACAGACTCCATTTCCATCCTTTTCACTAATTCATTCAAAAGATGGGTGTAACTTAAAAGTTTATACTCTTCACCCAGATCAAGAAGAGAGAGCTGGAAAGGTTAAAGTCACAAAATTCATCGACACAGTGGCATTAGAATTCACTGGAGTTGAGCTTGTTATTGTTGATATGAAAAACGCAAAATGGAATCCAGACAAAATGAAAATGGAATATCCACTTCTTGATAGCGTAAAATTCGATGGTGATCTGGAAGCAGATTTACTTGTCTCTAGAAGCTGTAAATAATATTCTTAATTTTTTTTGTTTTTGAATATAAGCCCCCAATTAATTGGGGGCTTTTTTTTACTTAAAATAAACCAGGTTGGCCGCACCATGATTTAACCAAGTGACTATGAAATTAATTCTAATCCCTACCAATCTAGTTGATTGATTTTTTAGGGTCAGTTCAACTATCATAAGTGATTGATCTCAGGGAAGCCTGATGGAGGATACCATGGAAATTGAAGATTACTTAAACGAGTTAGATTTAAAAAAAATTCAGTGTGAATATTGTGATGTTCGCATTGAGGACACCACAAACACTACCATTGTTTTTGATGACTACGAGCTGGTCAACTGCGAGGTTAAACCTAGTCTCGGAGCATTTATAAGAGTGTATAGTCAGGGGATGTGGTATTACGGCTCAACCACCGATATATTTTCACTCGATAGAGAAATAAACTCACTTATAGCTCAAGCTGATCATTTCGGGATTACCTCTCAGAATGAAAATCTTGTGCCTTATAACACCGAAGCCAGCGTAAACACGATACTAGAGTATTCAGAAAAAGATGTGAGAAAGGTTCCTATTTCTAAAAAAATAGAATTTTGTAGATCGTATTTTGAAATGGTCAAATCATTTGAAAAGCTTGAGGGGGTCTTTGTTCGTTACGTAGATCACTTTAAGATGAAATACTTTAAATCTTCTACAGACGTTAGTTTCACTTATGACTTTAACCAGTGTGGCAGCGTGATAAGTTATAGCATTTTAGATGGTGATAAAAGGTTTGATGACTCAGTGAAGTCCTACTCAGATAGTTTTGAGACCCTAGCAGAAAAGAGTGCACATTTTAAGAGCGAGATTATTGAGGGGCACGATTTTTTAGAGGCATCCACTGTCGAAGCAGGTAGTTACCCTGTTGTAATGGAGAGTAGTGTTGTAGGTGTTTTTGCTCATGAATCCTTTGGCCATAAATCTGAAGCTGACTTTATGCTAGGAGATGACAAGGCAACCGAGGACTGGAAGATAGGTAGCAAAATTGCTCATGAAAACCTATCAATTGTAGATTATGGAGCCGAAAAAGGAACAAGTGGCTACTGCCCAATCGATGATGAGGGTTTTCCGACTCAAAAAACTTATCTAATAAAAGATGGGATCTTAGCCGGAAGGTTACACTCTCAGTACACATCTTCAGTTTTTAATGAAGCCCCTACAGGAAATGGTAGGTCTATAAACTTTGAGTTTGAACCTATTGTAAGGATGACAAATACCTATGTTGAAACAGGCAAAAAAAGTTTGGACGAATTGATTAAGAGTGTAAAAAAAGGGATTTATGTAAAAGACTTTAGGCATGGATCAGGTTTGAGCACATTTACTATAGCACCAATTAAAAGTTATATGATTAGAGATGGAAAAATTGCTGAGCCAGTTAAGGCCTCGGTTCTTTCAGGCTCGGTTTTTGAAACACTAGGTTTAATAGAGGGGTGTACAACTGACTTTGAGCTTTTAAGTAGCTCTTTTGGAGGTTGCGGGAAAATGGAGCAACACCCACTGCTTGTAGGCTTTGGTGGTTCAAAAGTATTAATAAGTAAAATGATGGTTAGCTAAAGGTCTGGTAATGAGAGATATAATTAGAGTTAGAAAAAAAGAATTATCCATTGAAGTGGCTGGTAATGAGATCACTTCCATTAGAAATAAAAATATTTTAAAATCTGGTGCTAGAGTATTTAAAGATGGGAAGGTATTTTCGTCCTCTTTTGTGGGAGACATTGAAAGCGAGAAGCTTTTCGAGCAAGCGATTTCCAATACTGAGGCAGGTATGCCCTATTCTTATGACCTTGGGACAGCTCGGTCAGTTAGTAAATCTGTAATTACGGAAAGCAGTGATGCTGAAAAAGATTTTTACGAGAGCTATAAAGAGCAAAAAGAAAAGTTAAAGAAACTTTTTCCAGAGTTTATATTTTCAGGCAAGGCCAATCTTTCGAGAATATCTAAATCTCAACAAATTGGTGATGAGATCTCTCAAGAGCTCACTTTTGATGAGTTTGATTGGTACTTTATTTACAAGCATAAGAGCTCAGCCAGCATTATGGATGGGTATTTTGGAGCAGGAAATATTGGAAAATTTGAGTTGGGAAATGAGTTGGATAGCTATGTTCCCTTTCTAAAGAAATTCACTAGTGTAGCAGACGTCAAAAATGGAGAATATCCAGTAGTTTTTGTTGAGCAAAGCAGTATTTATGGAAAACTCCTTGAGAGTTTTCGAATTGATACTTATCAAAAAAATATTGGTCTCTATAAGGGATGTTTGGGAAATAAAATTTTAAATGAAAAACTCAGTATTTTTGATGTGAGCTATGATCCAGAGAAAAATGCCATGGGCCTATTTGATGGTGAAGGATTCGTCAGGGATAACCCAAGCCTGGGTCTTGTTGAAAATGGAGTGATGAAAAATCTTATATGTGACCTTCGGAATGCCAGTAAATATGACTCTGCTTCTACGGGCAATGGGCAAAGGGCCTACAACTCAGGCGTATCACTTGGTTTTAATAAAATTATCATTGGTCCAGGTGAGCAGTCGTGCACTGATATTTTAAAGTCCCTTCCTGAGTGTCTTATTGTTGAAATAGCAGCAGGAGGAGACTTCACTGATACTGGTGATTACTCCACACCTGTTCAAGCTGGTTTCATGATGCGCGCTGGAGAGGTTGTTGGGAAACTTCCACAGATTACCTTAAAAACGAGCGTTCAGAAGATGTTTGGTGATGAGCTTATGGAGATTTCCTCCGATCAATTTTCAGGAATTGATGAAAGTCCCGCTCTTTTTATGAATATGGAAGTGATTGTAAATTAAAATGTGGGAGCTATTTTAGCCACTTTAGCCTTCTATCGACTTTAAATGCAAGGCTGGGATTATCGGTATCTAGGACGGAAACTTGGATGGGAGGATAGGGACCTAATTTATCCATTTGAATTCTTATGATATTTTTCTCTGGCAGCGGCCTATCGTGGATCCATTTGTGTTTATCGGCGTGAACAAGAAGAATTGGTTTTTTGTACTTCCTCGCAAACTTTCTAAGTCCCTTGGTGAATATTGAATGTTCTCCGCGTAGGGCAGTTTGGAAAAACATTACAGCTGCCTTTGTATCGTCTTGCGAGCTTGGAAGATTCTCATTAAGCCATTTTACATTGTCGATATGTCTTCCGTGCCACTCTTTAGGATCGTGGATGCGACCGCCAACAAGGTTGAACCCTAAAAATAGAACTTTACCAATTTTAAAACTCCAGTTTTCCTCTCGAATTGCTTGAGTTTTTACCGTCCAGCTTGGCTTAAAGGATTTGAAAAAATTCAAATAATACTTATTCCATTTCTTCCAGCCTTTTTCTGGATTCTTTAAATCATTCCACTCATTGTCACCTGGAACAAAGAAAAAGGGCACAGGATATTTTTTAAACAATTCTGATATTTTTTCATAGTATGCCTTCGAAATTGATCTTTGTTTGCCACCAACTATATCTCCTACATGGACTGCAAAGAGGCTTCCTTTAGCCGACTTCTCTTTTTTAATGAATTTCTCAATTTGCTCAAAGTATTCAACTCCGTAAGGTCCACAACCCATTGCTGAAAAAGAGGCAAGTACTGGGAGGTCCTCAACTGGAGTTTTTGCCGATTTCTGACAGCCAAATGTGGTAATAATTATCAGTAATATTGCTAAATTGCGCATTTCGAACACATGGTTTCCTTTTATCGTTGGAGTATATCTTTTTTGGTAAGTTTTGGATTGAAAAAAAACCAACTTTTGGTATATTGGTTTTTAAAGAGGGATGAAATGGACAAATGTCTAACATTCAGTTTATTAAACACGACAGTTAGCCGATTTGGCGGACTTTGTGTGCTTTCCCTCTCCTCCAAATAGCTTGCCCCATCCACTGGATATTGGGTCAGGCCACAATGATAATTTCCAAGAAAATTGAACAATTTAAAATTTTAAGAAATGGAGAAATTCTATGTTAGATATAAAATATATTCGAAACAACAAGGGTATTGTTGCCAAGGCCATCAAAGACAAGGCGTGTGAGCTAAATTTGGACCAGCTTCTGGATATTGATACACAAGTGAGCCAAACTAAAACTGATCTTCAAAAATTACAAACTCTAAAAAATACTATTGCTAAGGACGTACCAAGAAGTGAAAAAGCTAAAAGGGCCGAGCTAATCGAAAAAGGTAAGAAGGTTGGGGGACAGATTAAGGAAATGGAGCCTAGGCTAAGGCGTCTTGAAGAAAAACTTCAACTTATGCTCTACCTTGTTCCCAATATTCCTATGGCCACAGCACCCATTGGAACCTGTGAAGATGATAATGAAGTGATTAGAATTGTTGGATTGCCTCCAGAGTTTAATTTTGATTTAAAAAATCATCGTGAAATTGTAGAACAAAATCAGTGGGCGGAATTTGAAAGGGCCGTAAAGGTTTCAGGAGAGAGAGCTTATACACTAAAGGGCGAGCTTCTCCTTGTGGAGATGGCCTTACACAATTTGGCCTTAAAGAAATTGGCAAAAAGAAATTTTCAAATTATGTCTGTTGTGAGCTTTGCAAGAGATGATGCATTTTTGGGAACTGGACATTTTCCTAAGGGGAAAGATCAAGTCTATCATCTTGAAAAAGAGAATCAATACCTCATTGGCACTAGTGAAATTGTCACAAATAGTTTTCATTCTGGAGAAATATTAAAAGAAAGTGAGCTACCCATTTTCTATGGAGCCTATGGTCCATGCTTTAGAAGCGAAGCAGGAAGTTCAGGTAGAGATGTAGGTGGGCTAATGCGTGTCCACCAATTCAACAAAACTGAGCAGTACATACTTTGTAAAAACGATCCTGCTGAGAGCGAAAAATGGCATCAATTGATGTTAGAGATTGCAGAGGAATTAGTGTGTGAGCTAGAAATTCCCTACCGGGTAGTTGAATGTTGTACAGGAGATATGGGAGTAGGAAAATTTAGGATGAATGATATAGAAGTGTGGGTTCCCAGTGAAAATCGTTATAGAGAGAGCCATAGCGGTAGTACTCTACACGATTGGCAAGCGAGAAGAAGTGGACTTAGATATAGAGATGGAAATGGAGAAGTTCATTTTTGTCACACACTCAATTGCACCGCTATTGCAACTCCAAGAATTCTAATTCCCTTAATGGAGAATCATCAAAGAAAAGATGGAAGTGTTTGTTGGCCGAAAAAATTGAAGGAGATGTTGTAGAAAGTCGCCTCATTGTCACAGTAATATGACTGATGCCCTGACAGTTTGAATTAACAAAATAAGTGCTAAAAGCAGTAGGAAATTTCGCATAACCAACCCTAGCAATTGTATTTTAATATTCCTAGGGTTCAGCTCAATTGTAAGAAAAAAGTGTGGGAGCCTTGCACCTAAATCAAAAAAAGTTGGAGAAAAGGTAGTATTTCTGCTGTGCTCTCTCTTTACATTTGAACCCTATTTTCATAGAGGGCGTGGGTCACTAATTGATTTATAAATTTTTTGTTATAAAATGCTCCGATGATTAGTAAATGGAAAGTTTTGAGCAGGAAAACCTATACCCACTCACCTTACAGAAGTATAGAAGATGTAGAGTTTGAATTGCCTACAGGAGAGAGGCAGATTTACTCTCTCAAGAAAGAGGGAAGTGCTGTTGCTGTTCTAGCTTTTGATTGTAATGGTGAAATTATTTTGGCCAGACAATATCGTCCTGGTCCCGATCAGATTTTAGATGAAATTCCTGGTGGTGGCATTGATGGAAATGAGTCAGCACCTGAAGCTGCAAAAAGGGAATTGCTTGAAGAGACGGGCTACTTTCCAGGGGAATTAATTCAACTTTCAAATGTTTTAGAATGTGCTTACTCGACAATTGATCGCTACGCTTTTATTGCAAAAAATTGCCAAAAAATCGGGGAGCCAAGTCCTGATGAGCATGAATTTATTGAGGTGATCACAAAGTCCAAAGAAGAGTTTATCGACCAACTTGTTAAGGGAAGGATTTCTGACCCTGAAGTTGGCTGGATGGGCCTGTATCACCTAAGCCTTCTTTAATTGTTCCTATAATTTATTCATTATTAGTACATCACTCGCAATTTTCATGATTCTGGGATAAAAGCGTGTAGTGAGGTGAAAATTGCGAGTCCTATCCTACTTATTTCTTCTATTAACTTTCTCAATAAGTGCCTCTGAAACGTCTAGTCTCTATCAAAAATTCGAGCAGCAAAAAAGTCAGTATATTGGTAATGCTTGGTACTGCTATTCAGATAGCCTTTCGATGATGGTTGAACAAAAGACTGGTGAGAAATTTAGCTCTGGATTTATTGAAGTTTTAACAGGAGTTGGCTTGGGGGCGTTTGAATTTGGAGGAGAGTTATACTTATCAAATGTAAACCCAGCTGACGGAATAAGAAAGGCACTGGGTTTTCTTGGATACGAGTACTCAGAGTCCCTGGCTTCAGAGGTAAGCTCATACCCAGCAGTCGTAGGCCCTTTAATTGCCGAGCTACTGCCACCAGCTGGTAGAGTGGGTGGTGACCATTACATTCTTCTAAAAGAAAAGCAGGGGGGAGTTTATACAGCTCATGACCCAGCTGGTTATCCATTTTTAAAAATTACACAAGCATCTCTAGCTGCGGCCTCTAATATTATGCTTTATTCAAAAACCATGGCCTGGTCTAATCCTAAAAAGGTAGGGAAGCAGGCCAGCTCTAGTACTGTCATGAGTTATTTCAAAAGTATTTACAAACAAAACTCTTGGGAGGTCATTAACACCTATGCTCTAAGGGAAAATTACAACCTGCAATTTTTAAATCATTTCACCTTTCCAGTTTGCAGTAAAAGGAGCCTCGACTTCTCACGGTTGTTCAAGGCCTCCGGGAAAAACTCATTAGCTGAGCTATTCAGGAAAAAAGCTCTCGCCTGTGCAGAAGGCCTAAGTGAACCTAAAAACGCGCTGTTAAAGCTTTCTCGACTGGAAAAACTCATTGAGTCTGAACTTTTTAACAGTACAGCGCATTAAAAAATCCCCTGCCACATTATTACCTTTTACTCATATACAAGGAATATTAAATAGGGTAATTTGCCGCATATAGTAATAAATTTAAAGTGGAGTTAACGTGGATTTTATTGAACTTGGGCTTTCTGAAAATATTATGAAGGCCATCAAAGACCTGGGCTATGAATCTCCTACTGAAATTCAAGAGAAAGCTATACCAGCGCTTTTGAGTGGAGATAGAGATTTTGTAGGGCAAGCACAAACGGGGACAGGGAAAACCGCAGCATTTGTTATCCCTCTTCTTGAAAATCTAGACCCCACATCAGGTAATGTTCAAGCACTAGTTCTAGCTCCAACCAGAGAGTTGGCACTACAAGTTTTCGGTGAAGTCGAAAAGCTCGCCAAATATACTGGAATTAAAGCTGTTGCTATTTACGGAGGCGACTCTTACGTAAGACAAAAAACCTTTCTTAAAAGACAAAGACCACAAATCGTTATCGGGACTCCTGGTAGGGTGATGGATCTAATTAATCAGGGCACACTTCGCTTTGAAAATAGTGAATATTTGATTCTCGATGAAGCTGATGAAATGCTCAATATGGGCTTTCAAGAAGACGTTGATAAAATCATGGAAGCATTTAAAGATAATGTGAAAAGGTGGATGTTTTCTGCAACTATGCCTGGCGCTATCTTAAATATGATAAGTAGAAAATTCAAAGACCCTGAAGTATTTAAAGTACAAAGAAAAACATTAAGTAATGAAAATATAGAGCAAAAATTTTATCTAGTACAAAGAAGATACCACCGGGAAGCCCTTGTCAGGATACTTGCTATTGAGCCAGATTTTTATGGGCTTGTTTTTTGTAGGACTCGCCAAGATACACAAGAGCTGGCAGAGTTTCTACTTTCAAGTGGTTATAAGGTAGATATGCTCCATGGAGATATGGGACAAAGCCAAAGAAATGCATCACTTCAGAGGTTTAAAGAAAAGAAATCTCAAATGATGGTTTGTACTGATGTTGCCTCTAGAGGAATCGATATTACCTGTCTTACTCATGTTATTAACTATGGCGTTCCACAAGATAACGAATCATATGTTCATAGAATTGGAAGAACAGGACGAGCAGGACAAAAGGGTGAAGCAATTTCCTTAATTGACCCTAGAGATTTAGGTTACCTTAGAAGAATAGAAAGCTATATTAAGCAAAAAATTGAGCATTGCCGTCTTCCAACAGTTCAAGTTCTAAAACTTTCAAAAGTTAAGAATGAACTTGAGAGAATGAGCTCAGTAATAGAGGCAGTCGTAGGAAAAGGTGATGATTACAAAATGGATCAAACCTTTGAGCTATTTGAAGAAAATCTAAAAGAATTAACAAAAGATGATCTTCTCAAAATTATGTTTACTAGAAGTTTCAATAAAGACTTACAAAGATACAATGATATTGGATCTCTTGACGAAGATGTTTCTAGAAGATCTAGAAATGATAGAAGTGATAGAAGTGATAGAAGATCTGATGGCCGACGTGGAGATCGAAGGTCTGATAGTAGACGTGGAGATCGTGGCGGCGATAGAAGATCTGATCGTAGACATGGTGATCGAAATGAATCAAGATTTGATGGACGACGTGGAGATAGAGGAGATAGAAGATCCGATAGTAGACGTGGTGACAGTGGGGACCGTAGGTCTAGAGATGATCGCAGGTCTGACTCCCCTCGTGAAAGACAATCACATGTTGCCAAAGTTGGAAATGTGAGACTCTTTTTAAATGCTGGAAATGATGATGGCATTCAAATGAATTCTCTTTTAAATGATTTTTCAAAAGCAACTGGTATCAAAGCCGGTGATATACAAAATGTTGATATCAAAAATCGCTTCAGCTTTCTTGAAGTACCCAAAGAGTACGGTGAGAAAGTGATAAATGACAAAAACCTTAAAATTAATCAAAGAAATGTAAGGCTAGAGTACTCTAAGTAAGCTCTGGCCTTGCACAGGCCTATCAATAACCTTTAATTTTCATCAAATATCACCCTTTTGTGATTTTTAACTTGAGGCAAAATCCTGCTATACTCTAATTTATGAATAGACACTTGGTGCCTACTGTCTTGTTGGCTACAATTTTCACTTTTTTTTTTAAGTGCCGGTTGCAACAAAAGTGAGGTGATTGATGGTGGAGGAAAAATGAATAACAATAAAATAGAACTCTCTAAACTTGTTAATACACAGGTCACTATTTCAGGAGTTGCCTTCAATAAAAAAGATGGAGCTATAATTAAAAGTGATAGCGGCATGGTCTTTGTCGGTGGACTTTCTGGATGGCCGGATGGTTATCATGGAAGTGCAAAAATCAAAGTAAATGGATTATTAAAAAGTGCTGTTATCCCAAAAGCAGAAACTAATGAAAATGGTGAAATATCTCAAGGATATGATCAAGATACCACCATATACACTATTGAAGATCCGAAGTGGAGTGTAGAGTAATTTTAAGGGAGTAGGCAATTGTTTCTTTATAAATGGGGATGGCCACTACTAGCAGCTTTTTTCGTCTCAATTTTATTTTTCAATATCACTTTTTTCCCCAAAATTAAGCCTCAGGGGAATGCTGGTATGATGATTCAAATCATCCCCTCTGTCATATTTGTTTTGGCCCTAATAAGCTACGTAATGTTCTTTAACTATAAACGAAGAGAAATTTCTAAAAATGCGTGGGAGTCGTCAAAGGCGGAGTTGATAAGAAGTGTTTTTGGGGCCAAGCGGGTGGGGATAAAGTTTGAATTTATTAACCCTAGCTTTGATGATGAGTACGCCTCAATAATATCCCTTGATCAAAAGATTAAAGTGGTCATCAAATTAAGAGATGCTTATACTTCCCTCCATATTAAAAATAGATTTTTTACGAAGCCATTTTTGATTTTTTCAAGTGATTCCTTTAATAAGAAATACACTGTGATGGGTGATATTAATCCTGATAAATTAATTTCTGACATCATGGTTTCTTCTGGAAAAATATTTAGTGAAGTTTATATCTACGCAGGTGAGCTTAATCTTTTAATTTGTTGGTCTCCTGGAAGTGAAGACCTGGTTTACAAAAAGCTCCAAGAGGCAAAAAAAATTCAAGAGCTAGTTAGATAAGAAAAATTAACTTTGGTCTTTTTTGATCAATTTTGACTATTTTTTTTGTCACCATATTCCCTAAAAGTTTATCATTTACTACTTCAAATGTGTGAAATCATAGGCTGGATTAGTTTTCTTTCGGCAATGGTCCTCGTGCAGGCTATAATTCAATCTGACTTAGTTGCTTTTGGGGAGTTAAATGAATCGTAGTTTTCTATTAGTCTCATCACTATTTATTTGCAGTAGTTTTTTTATATCAAGTACGGCTTTTGCAATGAAGTCGAGATGTAATAGCTTAACTGGTGAGATTTCAAAACTAGAATCTAGATTAGAACACGCAAGCGAGATAAAGGAGTCTTGTACTCGTAGAAAAATAGGGCAAGAAAGTTTAATGGTTAAATTCTGTGATAATGGAACGAAGAAAAAAATGAAATGCGGTAGGCTTAGTTATAAACTTTGCCACAAAGTCTACAAATACCATAGAAGTGGTTGCTGAAATCAATAGAAATTAGAATATAATCTAAAAAAGAAAGGCCCCAGTTCTGGGGCCTTTTTTATAGCTACTTTTTCTTCTTTTTCTTTTTCCCTGGTTTTTTAGCACCTGGCTTCTTTTTAGGAGCAGGTTTCTTTTTAGGAGCTGGCTTCTTATAAGCAGGCTTCTTTTTTGGAGCTGGCTTCTTAGGAGCAGGTTTCTTTTTAGGAGCTGGCTTCTTAGGAGCTGGCTTCTTATAACCAGGTTTCTTTTTAGGAGCTGGCTTCTTATAACCAGGTTTCTTTTTAGGAGCTGGCTTTTTATAACCAGGTTTCTTCTTAGGTCCTGGCTTCTTAGGTCCTGGCTTCTTAGGTCCTGGTTTCTTAGGTCCTGGTTTCTTAGG
>JABIHA010000069.1 GCA_018649885.1 Bacteriovoracaceae bacterium | reverse complement strand
CGAAGGTAGTTTTAAAAATGCTACCTGAATGGTTCAAAGATTATAATTGTGTGGCCCCGCATTCTGGACTTGGAATGAAAAGTCCACTAGAGTATCAAAAATCAGCTAACAATCGGTAGCTTCAAATGGGGTCCAATCCACAACTGACTATACACGTATTCAAAATACGTCAACTGTTGAAAATCAGCCGTGTAAAAAACACAGACATATTATTTAATATTTACTTTCGAATATTTTACATTTTGAACATTAAGTTTTCTTGTCCAAAACTTTTCTCATGAGTAAACTCTTTACTAACACATTAAATTCAAAAGGTTTTCTTTGGATTATAGCTTGATGATTTTGTACAAAAAACCTAGTAATCGAAAATACAAATCCCATTACTCCCCAACGTAACAAATTAACAAATTAACAAATTAACAAATTAACAAATTAACAAATTAACAAATTAACAAATTAACAAATTAAACGTCACTTATTGAACAGAGCTATGAGGAAGGTCAAATTAAAATTGGAGTTAACTTTTCTCACTTGTTACAAAAGCTAGTACTCAAAAATATCATTGTGAACTTGTACCAACTCCAACTCCAACTCCAACTTGGTTTGATACTTAAACAAAGCTAGGTCATGCTTTTTTGGAATATAAAAAACATTGAAAGCAAAAGACAATTTTAGAATTGACAACCCTCATACACAATTTCATTTCCTCGCTATAAAAAACTAAAAATTAAAAATACTTTAAACAACACAACAAAGAGAAAAATGATGTTTAATGAAAACCAGGTAAGTTTTAAAAAACTTGATAGCTCAGAGTTTAATGGTGTGGGATTAGGATTTGAATCTCTTGAGGAGGCATTTGGAATTGATGAAAATGCCACTTTTCATAATCTCTCTGTGATCGAAAATGCTAATTTTTTAAAGACCGAGGCTAAAAACCTAGAAAGGAAATTAAGTGTCAAGGCTGGAGAGTACATTCAGTTATTGGCAAGTACCATTCTCTTCTTACTATTTTTGCCGATCGCAATTATCATTGCGATTGCCATGAAAGTTGATAACCCAACTGCTCCTCTTTTTTTCACTCAAAAAAGAGTTGGAAAAAAAGGCAAGATATTCAAAGTCATTAAATTTAGAACAATGTATACAGATGCAGAAGAAAAAACGGGTGCAGTCCTTTCTTGGGAAGGAGATCCAAGGGTAACAGAGTTTGGACGATTTCTCAGAAAAACACATCTTGATGAAATCCCGCAATTAATTAATGTCTTAAAATCTGATATGAATCTCATTGGGCCAAGACCCGAAAGACCAGAGTTTACTTTAAGTTACAATCAAATTGTATATGGCTACAAATATAGAGAATTAGTTAAACCTGGCATCACAGGCCTTGCTCAAATTGTTGCTGAATACGATTCAATCGCAGAAAAAAAGATCATTTACGATTTATATTATATTAGACACAGAAATTCGTTAAGCCTTTTACTATTAATTGCCTTGAGTACTGCCTTAAAGATGTTGGCAATCCCCTCATATGAAAAAATAGTAAAAAATTCCATAAGGGTGAGTTATCTATGAAATACTTATTTTTAATTCTATTCATTACTGTTTCGAGCTCAGCATTCCCTGTAGAGGTGATGATCTTTGGGTCTGAAAGCGATCAAATTAAATGTGAAAATAGTTCGTCATATTTTATTTATCCACATTTAAAAGAAAATATCGATTTGGTAGTGAAGTTCTCTCAAAAAGAGCTACAACGTCTAGGACGGATTATCTCCATAGGAGCCTACCAAATTCAAATAAATAAAAATAAAACGAGAATTTTATACTTTGACTCTACGCCTCAGTTTAAATGTGTGAAAAATTGCCTGGTGGGAAGATTGTATCGTTTAACTATTGGAATGAATGAATTCAAAGTGAAATCAAAAAAAGATATTTCACATATTCAAATCCTTCTTAAAGTTAAAGGGACAAGAAAACAGTTAAAGAAATCCTTTTCATTTTCTTTTATAAAGCAAGGCCATGAAATATTAATTAAAAAGAGAAATTTTGACAGTTTGATTAGTGAACAGACTTCTGTTGTCTCAAAACTGTACCATAACGGCCAAAGTGATGAGGCACTAGAAATCACTTACGAGGATTATATTAGCGATGAATCAAGCAAAGAAAAAGAATCCTCAACTGAGCGTAGCCTTTCTGCTGAAATAGCTCAAGGAAGTTCCGTAGGCCTTATTCTAATGTCTGCAGACACTTATGATAGAGCTGGAGGAGGAGGGGCCGGAGGAGGAATTCTAAAAAACTTCTACCCTATGCCTAATACAAAAGATATTTTCTCTATGGGGAATCTATATTCAAAAGGGTTTGCCATATCTTTTTTTGTGAATACAGCTAAAACAAATTCTTTAATAATGGATTTGGAGAAAACTCTTTCCACAAAATCAACCTTTACATTGCTTCCTGAGGAGTCAGGAGTCATTGTCGAAGTATTAACTCTAATTGATTCAAAGTTTTCAAAATACAGTGCCAATGAATGTGGTTTCTTATCCAAGAACGGTGAAATTTCTGTAATTGAGCGCCTAAAACACTATGAGATGAACCTGGTTGAACCAGATAAATATTAGTTTTTAAAAGTTGGAGAAAAAATGAAAAAACTTACTTTATTTCTATTCTTAGTCGCTATTACTGAGAATGTGTATGCTAAACTCGAAATTGTTATTGACTCAGAAATTGAAGGTCATGATTATGCTCTTTGTAAATACCCAAAGGCCATTTTTAGTCCAAAAGAAAAAGAGAAGATTAAATTCAGGATTTTAGGTGCTGATGAAGACGACACCTTTGTCGTTACCTATTCTAATAATGGCTATAACGATATTAGTCTTGAAAAATATAAAACTTTTGAAACAAAGAAAGATTCATTTAAAATTTCGGTTCACCCGGTTAGTGATGATCTTCAATTTGCAGTAAATACAATTATAGTTGTAAGAAAGCAAAAAAATGGTGAATTGGCCCAAACGGCCTCAAAAGAGTTTCGTGTATATAAAAAGCTAGTTTTCCAAAAAAGTAAGGATACAAGTCTAGATTGCTTTCAAAGGTTTAGAACTGAAAAATTGACAGGTCTAATTCACAATTCAACTTCAACAGAAAGGATTGTCAATGTTTCTGAGCAGGTGATTAATTCAGTATATAGAAGCGAAGGAAAATCAACTTCATTTTTCCTCAGACTAAGTCTTATGAACCTATTTGACATGGGTCCAACTTTTAACTCAATGAAATCAGTTGCAAGAGGAACTGTGAAATCTGTCAATCGAAATTTAACAACGCGAATTCAGCCGGGAGAGACAATTATCCTTGGAAAACAACAGACGCTCTTTAAAGATTACTACGAAGTTTACAAACCATCTCTTTGTGGAACACTAGAACATGTTGGGGTCGGTATTTTAAACTATTATAAAACAAATTATCCTGCCATAGCAGTTGATCCCATGGCCGAGAACCCTTTTAGATCAATGAGTGTTGGATATGATGACACATTAAATACATGTGGAGTAGATGAGTTCGCGGGTGAAGAGGTGATTTTCGATCTTGGTGAAGTTGAAAAGGAAGATCAATGAAAATGACTTGGTTTTTAATGCTAATTTCAGCTAATGTATTCGCTGTGACCGAAGGTTATGCACCAATAGCAAAAGGTTTTAATGAAGCTGCTGACATTAGAATCACAGTAGATCTTAATTCTGCAAAAAATGCCCATAAAATTAATTCCAAGTTTTACGGTAGCCAAATTTCAAACTTTGTTCCCAACCCGAGCTCTTCTGTTCTAAAGGGCTTGGGACTAGGGATGGTGCGAATAGGCGGAAACCTCTATGATGGATTTAATTGGAAGAATGGTTTTTTGTATATTCCTTCAGATGTCCCTAAAAAGAGTATCCCTTTTGAAGAATTCGCTCAGTATTTTAAACAGCACAATGTTGAGCCGATATTTCAGGTTAATTTTTTGGGAAAAGCAGTTAGGAAACGACTACCAGATGAAGAGAGAACTCCAAGTGGCTATGTCCTCAGAGATTTTGCAGATGAATCTTTTGCGTCTGAGCTTGTAAAATTCCTTAACGGTAAATTAGGGTTAAAAGTAAAACATTTTTGCATGGGAAATGAGCCATTACAGTGGAAGGACACACACAGCGATATCTATCCATTTAAAGAGCCACTAAATGCTGATCAATATATTGATCGGTATGTTAAGTATGCGATGGCCATGAGAGCAGCACAAGAGGAAGTTAGTGGAAATGCGGATGATATTAAATTATGGGGACCTGAGATCTCTATTAGTTACTATGATTGGCAGACGGGGAATATGAGTAAAGATTGTGAATGGACAGAAGTTTGGGGACAAATTTCGTGTCACTACGGGAAAAATGGAGAATTTGATCACTTTCTACCCTATTTCTTCCAAAGACTATCTGAAATCGAAAAAGACCAAGCATTAAATCCCAATGGGTATAAACTATTAGACTACGCAAGTATTCATTATTACCCAAACTTTAGAACTAAAATTTCTGATGTTAATAGTATTAATTCACACCAAAATGGAAAGCAAAAAGTTCAACAAATGCTTAACCATACAAGGGTTCTTGATGACCCCAATTTTACCAATACAATTGATATCAGCTCCTATCGCAATTTTTCACCCAATATATTGGGTCGTATGAAGAGTTGGGTTAAGGGGTATTACCCTGAGGCTAAATTGGCCCTTTCTGAGTTTGCCCTTGACTCCTATGATTCAAGCTTTGGTTATCACCCAATAGTTAGACCTCTTTATATGGCCGATCTAATAGGTAGGCTTGCCTCAGGAGGGTTTTCATTTTTTGGAAGAGCATTTTTGAATACATATGACCCATACAAGTTACCTTGGGTTTTAATTAATAATGATAGACCTACAGCTCTATATGATTTGTATTCCGAATTCACTCATAATTTTGTTGGAAGTGTTTTAGATGTAAAAAGTGAATCCAACAAATGGGTGAACGTATACGCCACATTGCTCAGTGAGACCACAAATAAATTGACAGTAGTAGTGATTAATAAGTCACCGCTTCAACAAAGTGTAAGTATTAAAATAAAAAGTGTTAATAAAGAGTATCCCGCAATAAATATAGATCAACCTGGTTGGTCGGTTCGTTTTTATAAAATCCCTTCTAGGGGGATCAAGATTAAATATAGCACTTTTAAACCATCTGATTTAGGAATCAAAATTGATCCATTTTACAAAGGACAGCTGTAATGAATTTTCTAATCTGTTTATTGATTTCTGCAACATCTTTTGGTACAGATTTATCGCAAAAGACCACGCAAAGATTTAATTTACCCTTAGTCGCTCATGGAAAGTACGAAATTTACACTCTCAAGAAGTTAACTGGACTTGAGCGAGAAGGACATTTTCTAAAAAAATTCTACGAAAGACTTCTTTCTGATCGCGAAAACTTTGATATTCACCTAAATAAAAAACAAAAAATTGTACTCGATGAATTGATTGTGCGTGTGACCCTTTTAAAGGATGATGAATACAAACTTTCTTTTTTAAAAAGCATCGACGAGGAAAAGCATGAAATTTTAGTGCAAATAGTTGAATTAGCGAGTCTGTACCAACAGCTGATTTACCAATTGCCCTATTATGTAGATAAAAGACCAAGGATAAAGCATTCATTTTTTGAGGGACGCGCCCACCCTTATTGGGCAGTCTATTCATTGAATATCAAGACCTCTAAACCTTTCGGGAAAGCTCTCAATTTAGTTGATTCAACAACTACAAATGACAAAACGAACCCAAGGCAATCTGCATTTTGGAAAAAAAGAGAAAAGTCACTTGAAACATATTACTATCACCAAAAAAAGGATGAGATCTGTGCTAAAGATAGAATCTTTCATTTTAAGAAAAGAAAAATAATTCCTGAGTATGGTGGTGGTAGGAATCCCGGGGCAAAGCTTTATACATTCTTTGAAGACTCGAAAAAAGGCCTCGACAAAGATACATACTCTGCAAAATTTGCAATGAGATACCAAAACCCCAAGATCCCCATTTTTCACAAACAAGAAGCCTACATTGAAACAGGAATCAATATCCTCTACAAAGCAATGGGCTATAATGTTGACAAAGCTTACTATTGCGATTCAATCGTAATGAAGTTTCATCCTAATTTATTTAGTTTATCAAAGAGTAAAGTTATTCAGCTTAATATTTTTGATTTGAGACTGTATTACAAAAGCTTTATTCTGGATAGCGGAGAAGAAGTGGCATTTGAAGATGCTGTTGATGTTTACCGTTATATGGATCACTCAAAAATTAAAAAAACTAATGTATTTGGGACTCCAGTAGAGTCATATGTAATTAAAGAGCAATTTAAAGGGAAAATTGGTTTTATTCGTACATATGGAGTCCACCTAGAGAAGAGGTCCAAGAGATACACACGAGTTTTTAGCTGGAATAGAATGATGCTGTCTCATCAAGATCGCCGTGAACTACGAGCACTTTTGTTAATTGATAGTTGGCTTGGGAATGTAGATAATTTTGGATACAACCTAAAAGTTGTCTTTAAAGAAACTCCTGATGGTAGTCTTCCCAGAAAATTCTCCTACGTTTTAGTCGATACCGGGGATTCTCTTGCTCCCCATGACCTTCAGGTTGATTTACTCATTGAAGGTGGCTATCTCCCCACTAAGCTTCGCGTGGCGCTTAAAGAGTCAAAATTTGAATTATTTAGAAAGCTTAGTGAATCCTACAAAAATCTTTCTGACCTAGAAGTGCAAATGAATCGCTTTGGTTGGAGTATTTTTATTGATGAATCTCAGGATAAGATTTTAGGGAGTTTTGATTCAGAAAAAATGGCCATAGAGCAAGTGAAAAAGGACTTGATTCTTTTTCGTTCCAAAAGACTTAATGTGTTAACTCGATATTTAACGATTGATGATTTGAAATGGGCAACCCGCTTAATCGCAAGCTTAACTGAAAAGCAATTACACAACGCCTTTTCAACGTCAGGGCTTGGGTACAACGGAGCCTTATTTGTTTCTGAAAAATTGATCGGCAGACGAGATCAGCTAGTAAAATATTTTGGACTTGATGGCGAGATACCACTTCTTAGGCCCAATGGTCCCAATAGAGAGTTAAATGCCAAAGGTGATGGTAGTATTCTCATCAGACAAAAAGGGAAAATCAAAAAAATCATCGTCCCTTCATATGGGCATACAGTTGAAAATGGGATTTTTAAAACAGTTAAGTGAAATTTCCACGCAAAGAATGACACCAAATCCATAGGGGGGGTTCCGTCTTGAAGTATTGTATAAGAAATATGAAATATATGCCTTTGCTACCTATTATTTTTGGTATTTTTTCATTAACACTTGGTTATTATTTAGAGGCAGAGGTGATTCGCTTCTTGTGGCTCATTGGATCATCTCTTATGGTGGTCATGGGGATGTTTGCCATGATTATGATTCAAGCAATGCTTAGTGACTTGAAAAAAGGTGAACATCTTCCCTACTGCCCTTGCAATGAAATTTTCAATCAAAAGAAAAATCGCTTTCCTTCACAGTCAGAACCTATTTAAATTAAATCAGATTTAGTAAATTCTCGCCACTTATCATAGGTGGCATAGATCTCTGTGGGTCAAACTCTCTAGCTATTATACACATCAAAAGCGATCTTCAATAAGAGGCCTATATCCTTATTGCAACAGTTGAAGCATTTGCTTTCTTGCCCCAAAACTTCGTTCATTTGAGACAAATTACTTAACTGATAAAAATCTTCCTCCGAAGTGTTTTCTACAACCCATTTTAAGATTTTTTCAAATGGAAAACAAACGGAGGGAATATGATTAAATATTTTTCAATCTTAGGTTTTCTATTTTTTACTTTACCTAATCTTTATGCACTTGATATTAGTTTTTCGGGAATTAAAGATTTTGGGAAAGTTGAAATAGGAAGTACAAAAACTCAAGTAATTACCATTAAAAATCGCAGGCGCAGAGGAAAAATTAGAATCGACGAATTTTGGTTTACTGATGACGCCTTTACGAAAACTGGTGGGACCTGTAGGGAAAATGAGTACATTCTAAAAAAAGGACAAAGCTGCACCTATAGTATTACCTTTTCTCCAAAGAGCGAAAGAGACTACTACGCTGAGTTTCATATTGGCTACTATAGGAGGAGAAATTGGACTTGGCGAGAGCTGAAGACAACATTGAGTGGAGAGGGCACAGTTTCGGCCCCTGTGCCAACACCAATACCGACATCTGTTCCCACTCCCATGCCGACAGCTGTCCCTACGTCCATTCCAACTCCCCTACCGACAGCTGTCCCTACGTCCATTCCGACTCCCATACCAACAGCTGTGCCAACTGTAAATCCCAATCCTGCGGGCCACGCCTTTGTTTCAGGAAATAAAATTTATACGGCCCTGGGACAAGTCTTGAGGTTAAAGGGAGTTAATATCGCAGATCCAGAACACTTGAATCTCAAAGACAATGAAAGGCCAGGAATCTCTGCCCAATGGGTTGTAGATAAAGCAGTCAATGAATTTCATGCACAAGTTATACGTATTACAGTACATCCAGGGGATCCAAACTATCCAACAGAGGGGTGGTTTAGTGAAATAAATGGCGGAGAAAAGTACTTTAACAATCACGTCAAACCACTAGTGGATGACCTCACTAGCAAAGGAATTTATTCCATTATCGATTTACATTATGTCAGTGATTGGTCTGGACTCTATCCAAGGGTAAAGGAATTTTGGACATATATGGCGCCTAAGTACAAGGATAACCCCTATGTTATTTACGAAATTTTTAATGAACCTATCTATCCTGATAATTGGAATTCATGGAAAGATGAGATTGCTCAACCTGCAGTTAATTTGATTCGATCCTTAGCTCCAGATAATTTGATTATAGTGGGGGGGCCATTTTGGTCATCGCATATGTCAGGTGCGGCCACCAATCCAGTTCAAGGAAATAATATCATTTACACTGCTCATGTTTATAGCAATCAAAGTGCCTCTGACTGGGAGAGAAATTTTGGGCCCACGATGAGAAAATTCCCCATGTTCGTAACAGAATGGGGTTTTGAAACAGGCAGCAACCAAGGCGGAACACAGTCAGGTTTTGGCGTTCCCTTTGTAAAGTGGATGGACGACAATCAACTTTCTTGGACCGCCTGGTGCTTTGATAGCCTTTGGGGGCCAAGAATGTTTGATAGCAATTGGAACTTGCTAACAGGTAACGGTGGAATGGGAGATTATGTAAGGGATCTCCTAAGATAACTTAAAACTAGTACCACCTCACTTTTTACGACTTAGTTGTTCATATAAAGTGAGGTGGTACCATTTTAATTATTGAAAATCATTACTGTAAAAATACATAAACATGATTAAAATGACCACTGCAAGAATAGGATAGATAATATTAATTCTTTCCTTTTTTAATTGCTTATTATGTTTCATTGTAGCTTTCTCCTTCCAATTTAATTTTGTCTAGTGTAAATCTATTCTCTTGTAAAAGTGAGATGACTCTTTCACATGGCACCTGAGGAAAGTGCTGGTAAAAAGAGCCTACTGAGCTAAAGTAAAAAGGGATCTCCAGAACATAAAAATCATCTACCATTTCTTTTAGCTCTTCATATGAATCTTTTGAACACACAGGAATAGCAATAATTATAAAATTAACTCCATGCTGTCTAAGAAAATTAATCGCAACATGAATCGTTGCTCCAGTAGCGATACCATCATCGACTAAAATTATATTTTTGTGTATTAAATCATAAGATTTTCGCTCCCCTCTAAGCTTTCGCGCTTGTTTTTGAGCTTTTGCCTGGGTCTCTTTGATTAAAAGATTGATCTCACCCTTACTGATTTTGTAGTGTCCAACAATTTCACGATTTAGAAAAACCTCTCCATCCTCGGTGACGGCCCCTAACGCTACCTCGGGGTTATCAGGAGCTCCAATCTTTTTCACTGAAAAAACGTCTAAAGGAAGTTTAAGTCTTTGTGCTATCTCAAAGGCCACAGGGACTCCACCTCTAGGTAGAGCAACAACAACAAGGTCTCTAAGCTTTTTAATCTTTTCTCCAAACTCTTGTGCTAAAGACCTACCAGCTTCCTCTCTATTTTTGAACATGGCCCCCCCATTTCCACATTAACGTATTCTCCGAGGAGGTTATTCAAGAAATGATATTGACAGCTGATCTTTCATGCTTTGATAGCCCTCCTGACGAGCACAATGAGCGCAACAAAAAGCTATGCCGTCTGCTTCAACCCCATGACCTACAACTCGACATCCACAATGTCGGCATCGTGGGGCGAGAGCATGGATGGCGCATTCAAAGGAGTCAAAAATATGAGACCTGCCTCTCATAATGACCTCAAAAGTATTTCTATATTCGTTTTGACAAACTTCACAATTTCTCATATCAAAACCTCCACAGTGTTAAAGGGTAGCTCGGGAATAAGATTTAAGCTGCACTTCTTTCTCAAACGTTTGCTTCATGTGATTTTCTTTACCTATTTCACTCGAAATGATTCGAGACAAGTCCTTCAGCTCTTCTCCAACATGCTTAAGAAGATCATCAGAAGTAACAATGCCAACAAGGTCATCCCTATTGTTCACTACAGGAATACGTCTGATGCCATTTTGACACATTTTTTGAATTGTCTGGTGAATGCTATCCTCAGGAGTGCACACAACTACATTGGGTGTCATTACGTCCAGCACAGAAAAATTTGAGTCAAAGCGCTTATTTTTACCAAGTGATAGTGCAATATCACGGTCAGTGATAATACCTACAGGGGTTTTTCTTACGCCATTTAATTTTGCAATAACGACCACTGAACCTACATGATTTTGGTACATAAGTGCTGCAGCCTCTTTGACTGTTCCTGTCGTTACAATTGCTTCTACATCGGTTCGAATTACATTTTTAAGTGTCATGTACAACTCCTTAGCTGTATTAAAATAGATTGGAGTAATGTATCATCAAGTTGTAAATATTTACTTGGACTTTAATCAATTCTATCTATGATTTTCAGAAAATTTGTAGCGTTTCGTACTAGAGATTTCGACATGGAGCTGTCCTCACCCTAAATTTCATTTTTCCAGAAATATCCTGAGAGTCTAGTGTAATTAAAGCGGATGCGTTAGTTGCATCAACTCGCTTAGGTATAGACGCCATAATGATATTTCTCAGCTTAAAGACTACCTTTCGTTCACGTTTTTTTGAACAGCCACTGCGTAGCTTGGTCAATTTATGCAGATTAATAAACCAATTGTCATTAACAAATTGGCCACGCCAGGCGCGGCGATGAACTTCATGACGTTTGCCACGCTTTCCTCTGGGACCTTTCCATTTAAGTAAAACTGCACGAAAAACTGCACGTGCATTGTTTTCAATAATTGTACTACCGCGAAAATCAATGGATATACCTAGTCCCACGATTCTCCTCATTTCAGGAAGACTGGCAGAGACAATCATATTACATACTTTATGTGAACGATTCTTATTTCGACGATTGCCTCTACCTGGATTTTCAGATGTAACTAAGTCATTATCATTGTCACCATCTACTTGTGGAACCTCTGCTGAAAATCTATCGAATAGCAAAGTAATTTCCTGATTGTCTGGACTCATAATCACTGATGTGGTTCCCCGGGGACAACCAGTCCCTCTCAATACTGGTTGATCAAAAGTAAATTTATTCTGAGCATATGAAATCCCAGGAATACATAAAGTTAAAATTAATAGAATACATTTTATTTTTGTACCACGATTATAATTTTTTATGCCATTTATCATTTGCAACTCCTAGTTTTTTAAATATATCTTTTCTGTTTTGTATTCTCTCGATACGACTTGCAATTGATAGCAAAGGATTTAAAAAAAATGTAGATAAAAATTTATGATTGATAGCACTTAGGAAATTGATCAATACAGGAAATAATTGTTAGGCAATATTGCCTTTAAATTTAAGGGAGTGTTTGTATGAAAAGTTTTGTTAAAAAATTAATACTATTTGTATTTGCTGGTGCTTTTGGCACATCTGCTTTTGCTGACCCCAATGATATTCAACTAGGTCTGCCAGGTTACGGCGGAACAGGTTGCCCTGGAGGATCGGTATCAGCAACACTAAGCCCAGACAGAAAAGAGCTGAGTCTTCTTTTTGACTCGTTTGTTGTTGAAGCAGGTGGTGGCCCACGAGCAAGACGAATCGCAAGAAAAGGCTGTAATATTGCAGTACCAGTTCATGTTCCCCAAGGACTTAGCATTTCTATCATCCAAGTGGATTATCGTGGTTTCGTTTCGGTTCCTCCTGGCGGCATGGCCCGATTTAGTACTGAATACTTTTTTGCGGGAACAAGAGGCCCTCGTTTTAGAAGAACTTTCAGAGGTGGATTTGACAATGATTATTTCTTAAACAATCCAATCGGGATAGCAGCACTGTCATGGTCTCGTTGTGGGGATGATGTCAATTTGCGTGTCAACGCCAGTATGCTAGTTAGGTCAAATAGAAATAAAGATGATGCACTGGCCACTGTGGACTCAGCAGATTTTCATGCAGGTATCATTTACAAAATTCAATGGAGAAGATGTTAGTTAGCCTAATAATTAGGTGGAGTCCATAAGGGCTTCACCTTTTTTCAAAACAGGAGCCAGTGTTAGAAGTAGAACCTAAGCCCTCCAGCCAGATCTAAAATACTTTCCCCCAACACCAAGACTTGTAACTTTGAGTTTGGTTTTAAAAGAAATTCCTGCGACTCCTGAAGCTGTGGTCTTTTCATCAAAGTCATGATTTCTGACAAAGACCTCGCCACTAAGGCCACTTTCGCCTCTGTACCCTACTTCAGCGCCAAAACCTCCCGAGTCCATTCCGTCCCAAGCAGCCGCAGAGCTGGAGGTAGGGCCTATAGCGTACAGGCCAGTTGCATAGACTCCTGCTCTATCTTTTCCAGCAGCAAACACATTTAGGGTAAGTAAGAAGGTGGTAATAAAAAGAACCAAAAGATTCATAATTATCCTCCAGAGAAAAGCCGTCACTTGCTAAGTTTAATCTAAACTGTAGTTTTTTCAATGGGAGTACAATGCTCCATTATAAGCGAATATTAGGACACTAAGGGAGAGGATTTCCCCAGTATTCATTAGTGTGAGCTCTAGCTTAACCCTCTGATGAGCAGCTTGATCCTATCAATCGTGAAGCTCGAATTGATCTTCTTTATTAGTGATTTTTATCATCGATGTTGTTCCTTATTTTAGCGATAATGACCACGGGGTTGGCGTTTGGGCCATATAGGAGTAGATGATGATGACGTATGATATGGGCAATTGGAGCTTCTTAGGACACGGGGGATTTATGATCATTTGGTGGGTGGTTATTATTGCTGTTATTGTAGGAGTAGTTCTATTTATCAAGCAAATTGCGAGTTCAAAGAGTGACTCTGAATCGCATCTTGAAATTCTTAAAAAGCGATATGCAAAAGGTGATATCTCCTTAAGTCAATTTAATAAGATGAAAGAAGAGCTATCCTAAAAAAGAACAGATTGCTTAAATGTCCCTTTGATTTTCTGTTGGTTTTATTTGCAGATTTGGTAGAAAATTTATATCAATTGCGGTAAAAAGGTTAGGCAAATAATATCTAGGAGTTAAAGTGAAGGGAAATCAAAATATCATAAACCACTTAAATGAGCTATTAAGCCTTGAGCTGACAGCCATTGATGTCTACTTTGTTCACTCCAGAATGTACAAAGACTGGGGTCTAACTAAGCTCTACCAACAATTTGACCATGAAAAAGATGATGAAAATATCCATGCCACCAAATTAATTGAAAGGATTTTACTACTAGAAGGAACTCCGATTCTTTCAAAAAGAGTCCCTATTGAGATCGCTACTGATGTCAAGAGCATGTTTTCACAGGGTCTCGATTTTGAGCTTGTAGTGGCCAAAAAGCTCGAAAGTGGCATTCAAATTTGTGAAAAAGAGGGCGATTTTGTTACTAGAGAAATACTTCTTACTCTTTTAAAAGAAACAGAAGAAGATCATATTAATTGGCTTGAAACAAATCTTGAGCTGATGGAAAAGATTGGTATTCAGAATTACCAACAATCACAAATGTAATGAGTAAATTTACCTTTAATTTATTTTTAAACCTCCTTGGGGCCCTCTCCAAAAATCCCAGGCTTCAGCTTGTCTCAAAGTATACTATGCGTGCATTTGCCAATTTAACAATGCTGGTAAAAAGAGCTCGAAGAGCAAATGATTTAGAACAATTGGGTAATGAGTGGCAAAGAATGTTTCCTTCCAAGAAATTTGTCCCGATCACTCACCATGATGAAAATAAGGTATATGCCCAAATTCTAGGTAAGTGCCCCGTGACAGCAAGTGGAGATTTGTCCGCCTGCCATCGCTTAATGGAATACGACAGACATATTCTTAAAAAAATCGGAGGCGAATTTGAAGTACTCCAATCCAAAGCAGACCCCAATATTGAAGTATGCCTCGTTGCTATGACCCTTTCTAAAAAATAAATATTTTATAATTAGCATCAAAATAGAGTTCCGCTACTGCTGTAATTTTTATTTGCCAATTGCGAGGGATCTGTGCCACTTAGCAAAAATGTACTCAGAGTTTGTCATTAAGTTTTCTTAGTATTATTTGTGGAAAATTATTCCCTCTGATTTTTAATAGTTTAAAAAATCACTTTGACAATAATCAGTTTCAGATGTGACGTAAAGACTTTCCGATCTCAAAATGTTACAGCAAAATCTTTATCAATGTATAAGTAGCAAGGGGGTTGTTATCAAAAAAAATGCTCCTCCACAGTGTTCAAAATGCAATGTTTTAATGAAATCAATATTCTGTGGTTTTAACCAGGACCAATTAGATTTGAATAGCAAGATGAAAATATTTAACTTTTATAAAAAGGGACAAGCACTTATTGATTTTAAGACCCCTTATTATGGAATTTTTTGTATAAAATCTGGGCTTATTAATTTTTCCACAAAAAATAAAGATGGGACCATCACCAGTAAAGAATTAGGACCTGGTAGTACAATAGGCATGTGTCATTTAGAAGAAGAATATACTGACTTTAAAGCCGAGGCTTTGACCGACACTGTGGCCTGTTTTTTTGACAAGAAATATGTGAAAGAAATCATGGAAAACGAAAAGAGTTTAAAAGATCAATACGCTAATAAATCTCATTTTTAAAAAGTAGTAACGTACCTGGAGGGGGGAATATGTTTCTTATACCGAGTTACTTGTTTGTTGGAGGGATTATTATTTTTAGTTTATTTTCAATTGCATTTGTAGTTGAGAAAGTATGTATTCAATGTTCTTTGTTGACTAGAATTTTGGGAATCAAGTTCGCGGCCATAAATTCAAGCACTCATTTTTATCTTTCAAAAAAGCACCTCGCTTATTTCCACAAGTTAAAAAGTGATTATGTATCAATTGATAAGGGGCAGATTCCACTTGTGGCGTATCTTATAGTGCAAGGAAAAGCTCGAATTTTTCATTCCAATAAAAAAATCACCGAGCTAGGCCCTGGAGCTATGATTGGGGCCAATGAAGTGATTCACAACATGCCATTTAATTATAAAGTTGTTTTTGAAAAAGGTTGTAATATTGGAGCTATAGGGAAATCACAACTCTTAGGTCACTGCACTTAATCGATTTGATAGGCTCCAGATGGTATCTCTCAAAAAAATGAGGCAAGTTACCTTTTAAGAATGACTTCTATATTCTGACTTCCAATAGGAACAGGGTTTCTGTGAGACCCGCGCGCCATCCCATCCATTGCGTCTCCGCTGGGAGACAATTTGGCAGCAATAATAAATGGTCCTTCAAATGGAAGACCTTTCATCATCACATCATTTTGGGAAATTTTAAATTTTTGTGGAAAGACAGGAGACTTTATTTTTACTACAGCAACAGGAGGACCTGAGCGACCTACTCTTTTCGCCATAACAAAGAGAGTTGAGTTTTTGCCTATCTTCTTTGCAAGTGCCTTAGTGAGCTTTATTTTTCCGGTTATACCCGATTCTAAAGCGTAGAGATTAGTAGTAAGAGCAACACCGACCGCAAAGCACAGAAGAGCTTTCCCCATTTATAGTTCCTAGTTCAAAGATTGAAGGCGTTCAGCTTACATTTATTGGTAGAGTTGGTCTACTGGACCAGAAAAATTAATACGCAGGGCCTATCTTGAAATTAAGGATTTTAATACTTGTAAATTTAAGAGGTTACCATGACTTTCAGTGCGGGAAATATGAAAGGGCCAATCAGGACTCTCCTTGAGTCTCTGAGGGCCATTTCTGTGGTGGATCCATCATAAGTTCCATCACATTCTAAATTGCCTTGGGGGGCAAATGAAAGCAGAAGGATGTTGTGTTATGGATAATACGAAGCTTAGGGAAAAAGGTTTCAAAAAAATCGAAATAAAATAAACCTTTTAAATAATCAAGTAAATTCAACTAGTTAAGGAGTGTTTTAATTTCAGATTTAAATTAGAAATGAAGTAGGGGGAAAAATAAAAAGGCCTACCAGTAACTACTCCGTGAGTCTCTGGTAAGCCTTTATGTGAAGAATCCATCTTTAGATCCTTCACAATCAAAATTGCCTTGGGGGGGCAAATTAAAAGCATAAGGATGTTATGTCATAGGTAATACGCGGCTTATGGAAAAAGGTTTCATAATACCCAAAAGAATCTCATCTTTTCTTGAAACCCTTATCTTTTCAAATACTTAGCCGAGGATTTTTCCCAAACTATATTCATGAAGCCCAGGAGCATCGTGATCCCTTAGAAGTCCCTCAATAATATAGCTTTGGTCTAATTTGATTTTGAGCATCTTGAGATTTTGGATATAGATAGCAGAACGAATTTTCTTGAATCCTCTATTTTTAATAAGATCTTCCATAAGTGAGGAGATTTTCTTACCAAAGCCTTTCCCCCTGAACTCGGGAAGGACTATGGTCTTTTGGGTTTCCGCCAAAAATGGAGTGACCTTGTAGTAGCTAGACATGCCAATGAGCTTCTCATCAAGTACTGCCCTAAAAAAGAAAAGTGAGGGTGAGTTAAGCTCTTCTTTCGTGGGCAATAAGTTTTTGGGTGTCGAATGGTGATCAAAAATAAATTGATATAGGAAATCAACCTCTTCACCATTTTTACAGTCAATAGCACTCAACTTCAGATCTTCTGGGCCCAACATATCTTCTCCAATAAATAGAAATTAGATTATTATACTCATAAAGTGATAGTTTTATAACAGTACCCGATCATAACACTTTGCTTCTACTGAAATTTGCAAAAATGCCGAAAAGCCCTATGAGAAGGGGTTGTAAAATGTTTGAGAGAAAAACACGGAATAAAATTCGAGAAAAAAAATTTGAACTTTCACATGCTTTGAAGATTTTAGTAGAGCTTAAAATGCTGCCTAAAAAAAGAGCAATCCAAATTCTAAAAGATGACCGTGATCTAAGAGACAACCCCATCAGCATACTGGCCCGCTATCAATTGAAGCATCCTCTTATAGAAAATCATGTACTGACACATGAAGGACTGAGCGAATTCTTTGCAGGATACTTTGAAATTCCCTACGTGAAACTTGATCCCCTGAAAATCGAAGTTCAATCGGTCACTACAATTGTTTCAGAGGCCTACGCAAAACGACTCAGAATCCTTCCCATTTTAGTAGGAAAGTCTGAAGTAACATTCGCCACATGCAGTCCACATACAGATCATTGGATTGGTGAAATGGAGTCGATCCTCAAGCGTAAAGTAAAAGTTGTTTTTGCAAATCCCATAGCAATAAATAAATTTATAGTTGAATTTTTCTCTGTTCACAGATTTTTAAAGGGAAGCGATTTCTCTCACAAAAAATCCACCAGAATGATGAGGTCAGGAAATATTAATGAGCTTGAAAAGCTCGTTGAGCATAGTAAAAATAGATCCCTTGGAACAGAAGATTCAGCAACAGTAAAAATTGTCACCTGGATTGTACAATATGCCTATACCGAAAGGGCCTCAGATATCCACTTTGAACCCAAGAAAGGCCTATGCAAAATTAGGTTTCGTATTGATGGAATCCTTCTAACTGTCTACAAAATGGATCCTAAAATTTTTGTCCCAGTAGTCAGTAGATTAAAAATATTGTGCGGAATGAAAGTGGATGAAAAAAGAAAGCCACAAGATGGAAGGATAAAGGGACATCACTTTGATGTTAATGATTTAGATTTAAGACTTTCAAGTGTCCCTACTCTCTTTGGTGAAAAGCTAGTGATAAGAGTATTCAACCCAGAAGTTGCCAAAAGAGATTTTTTACAACTTGGATTTTATCCACAAGATAAAAATATTTGGACTAAATTGATAAATGCAAATAATGGAATTATTTTAGTCACAGGCCCTACTGGATCGGGAAAAACTACTACCCTATATACCTCTCTTGAGGCCCGGGCCACAGATGATGTCAATATTTGTACCATCGAAGATCCAGTGGAAATGATTAATGATAAGTTTAATCAATTACAAATTAACAAGAATATTAACTTAAATTTTTCAGGTGCCATTAGGGCCTTTTTAAGACAAGACCCAGATATTATAATGGTAGGTGAAATTAGAGATACAGAAACGGGAGAAATGGCAGCGCAAGCTTCTCTTACGGGTCACTTAGTTTTCTCTACACTTCATACTAACGGTGCACTTTCTACCATCACAAGGCTTTTAGATTTGGGGATTGCCCCCTATCTGCTAAACGCTACTCTTAGGGGAATTCTGGCCCAAAGACTTGTTAGAAAACTATGCCCTCATTGCAAGAAAAAAGAGAAGACACCACAAGAGCTGTGGAATCTACTGGTCGGTGATGACCTAGAGGGGATAGTTCCAGAATACGTCTATAAACACGTTGGATGTACAAAGTGCAAGAACACCGGATACTTGGGTCGTCTCTGTATTTATGAGCTTCTTGTGATAAATCAGGAAACAAGAAAACTGATTACTCCTGATATTGAGCTTAGTACTCTTGAAGCAAAAACAGCTAACTCTTTTACTCGAATGAATGTTAACGCTGCCCGAAGAGTTATTGAAGGAATCACGGATATCGATGAAGTCTTAAAGGTTGTCTAATTCACGCGGGTACTAGTTAATTTGTAGTCAATTTTTCTTTCTATAAACCGAAAAGATCTTATAGATGCGAACCATCCATAGGAAATAAAAGTGAGAATACTACCTCCACCGAAGTTTTTATTCATAGGCCAAGATCTTCATTTGGAAGAAAAACTAGCGCCTACCTTTGACTTTGACTGCAAATACCTTGGAATAAGAAATACAAAAAAGGCCGTGGAAGTAATGCAGGCCGAGAGACAAGACTTTGTCATTTTTGATTGTGACTTACTTCATAATGAAAGATTCTTATCACAAAAAGTACATTTAAAAGAACTCTATGAAAGTGCTCTTCATCAAAATCCTAAGGTCGTTTTTATAATTTTGTTTGGTAAGCTCTCTGAGGAATACCGTGAACTAAAAAAGAAAAACTTCACCACTATCATGCTTCCTAAAAAGTCTATGACTCCATCTCACCTTCTCTTTATTTATAGCCTTTTTAAAAAGCAAGAATACAGAACAATAGTGACAAAAGATATTCATCCAATGAAAAAATACTCTGTTGATTTCTATTACTATGACAGTGACAATAAAGGCTACAGCCTTATTTGTAGAAAGGGTGAGGAATTTGGCGAACAAAAATATGTGACTCTGAGAGAAAGTGGTCATGGTCACATCTATGTTAGAGGACCAGAGCTTTCTAAGCTCTTACTAGAAAATATTCTTCCACTATCTGATGATTTAAACCACATCAGAAAACAATATAAATTTTTTCTCTCAGAACTCTTTGATCACTCAAATGCAGGTCGTTTTAATCATGGGAAACAATTGAAGGAAGTGGCCGGATCCATTGTCAAAAAATTGAGACAGCTAATTAACCGTTACCCTGACATGTATGAGTGCCTAAAAGAGATCCCTTATAGAAAGCACAGCAGAATATCACACGGGCTCAACACGGCCATTTTTTCAATAATTTTTTCGAAATCAACTTTTACCGATCACTCTTCTGATCTTGCTATTGCTGCCCTTGTCCACGACGCGGGCTCAATTGGACTTCCACTCAAAATCCAGGGGGCCCATTCGATGACAAACAAATCAGTCACTGACCAGATTAAATTTCAGATTCATGTTAAATACACTCTCGATCTTCTCGAGAAAAAACGATTTATCATGACAGAGGCCACCAAAAAGGCCATTGAGTTTCATCACGAATATTTCGATGGAACCGGTTACCCTCGAGGTATTTCAGGTAAGGAAGTGCAACAGGAGTATAGCCTATTTGCTCTGTGTGATGTGTATGACCATATTCTCAATGATTTTAAAAATAAGCACAGACTCTCTTTACTTGAAGCTTGGGAAAAAATCAAAGAATTTCACCAGATGGGGCCTTTAAAAGAAAGGTTCCGCCCCGAGATTATAGATCTTTTAGATAAATTTTTTGCCAGATGTATTGAGAAAGATCAAGCGGCCTAAGGGCGAGCTGCTATATAGGTTACCCAAGACTCACAGTTTTCCTCATCACTTGCAATGTAGAATTCGCCGTCTCCAGTACCATCATCGTCATCACCTTCCCAAAAAGGCGTGCGCTCGGTAAAGCCAGCATCTTCTAGGATGTCCATCAACTCAGGAAGTGACCAATGTCTCCAGTCATAAGTAAAAACATTCTTATACTTTCGACCTTTGTGTTCAAAATGAATCGCGTATTTAGCTTCTCCTGTGATGGCATTAAATTTATCACAATCCCAATAGTAGCTAAACTTGTCGTGCTCTGTTTCTTCCTCTAATTCCTGGTGACACTCAGTGCCTCCAAAAAGGTCGATGAAAAAGACACCACCAGGGTTGAGAGATTTTCTTGCAGAAGTAAAATACTCAACCAGCTGACTTCTTTTTTTAAAGATAAAATATGAAAAATTAAAAGCAGCTATGCAATCAGCTTTACAATTTTCTGCACTCAAAACATTTTCTAATTTATATTCCACTCTTTTTTGGGCATCTTCTGACAATTTTGAGTAATGTCTTTCCTTGCCGATTTCTACTGGCTCTGGGTCAAGATCAATCCCAATTGCAGATCTATCGTCACTGGATTTTGCCCATTCACAGGAAATCATCCCTGTGCCGCAAAAATCTTCTCTTAGAACCTTTGGAGATTTACCATTGAATTTCTCATACCATTCCACCATAAACTCGACATCATTTTCTGGATTTTGAACAGCTGACTCGTATAGTTTGTACTTAGTATTAGTTGGCAAACGCGAGGGTGCTTTTTTCCCCATGTAATTCTCCATAAAAAAGTTGTGGACCAGTAAAGTAACAAGATAAACTTTATTTTAAAAGTATTCTACTGAGGTTTTCTATGGAGAAGTTGTTAATTATCATCGCACTGGTTTTCGCTGCGCCTAGCCTACTTGCAAAAAAGAAAGACAAAGATGCCAAAAAAAAGGGCAAGACACTCAAACAAAAAGAGGGAGGGAAGTCTCCCAGGCCCAAGCTAGACTTGAGTTCAGGCCTAAAGTTCAAAGACTCTGATAGTGAAAAAGAATACAAAGTAAGCGGTAGAGTCATGGCCGACTGGGCCTCTTTCAATCAAGATTTGCGAAGATCAGAATTTATATCGGCTGCTGAAGTTAGAAGTGCAAGGCTCGGCATAAGCGGCAAGCTATACAACAACTGGGAGTGGGCCCTCAAACTAGACTATGCAGGGGGATCTGCTGATATCAAATCGGCATCGGCCTCCTACTCTCCCATAAAGGGGCTCAAGCTCTCAGCTGGTCTTCTTTCAGAAAATTTTGGTCTCGATGACAATATCTCAACCGCCAAGCATCCATTAATGGAGAGATCTCTTCAAACTGGTGCCTTTGGCGGTGACGACAGGCTTGGAGTGACAATCAATTATGCCTCAAAGAGATTTATGGTTGAGCTAGGTGGCCTTGATGATACTGAATCCCAAAATGGTGAGGTGGAAAATAGAACAAGATCATATAATTTTAGGGCCAGTGTTGCCCCTCTACTAGCGAAGTCTTATGGCATGCACGCTGGTATTTCGGCCTATGAACACATCCATAGAGGCGGTGAAGGCTCTCAAAGAGAGGCCAAATTCTCATCAAGACCAGGAGTTCATGTCACTGATGTAAAGCTTGTGGATACTGATGACATAAAATACACAGACTATGTCCAAGCAGGAGCACTTGAATGGGGACTTAGCTTACACTCGTTTTTATTTTTAGCTGAATACACTCTGGTACAAGTTACTCCCCTAAAAAATGCCGCAGCAGGTATCAGAAGAAGAAACTTTGATGGTGGCTTTCTTCTCGTCAGCTACGCTCTCACAGGGCAATCCAGAAAGTACGATCCAAAAAGCGGAAGCTTTGGAGGAATCAGTATTGATAAGAGTAGCGAAATGGCAGGTTTTGGGGCCATGGAGCTCGCCATTAGATTTGATTTTATCGATCTTAATGATGTTGACCTCAAAGGTGGTGAGGAAGAAAACTACACTTTTGGATTTAATTGGTATCTCAACAACAACTTCAAATTGGCGGCAAATTTTATCCAGGTTAATTCAGAAAGATCCGGAGCAAGAGATCGGCCCCGAGTTGTTGGTATCAGGGCCCAATTTACTTACTAATTTGAAATGGCAACAGGCCCTACATTTGAGACTGAAGAAAATTCTGCTCCCCTACTTTATCGTATAGGTCTAGAAGTGTTTCAAGCCAGTCGCAATGATCTTCTTCGCTGGCCAGAATAGAAGTCAAAAGAGTACGTGAGACAAAATCTTGTTTTTCCTCGCACAATATAATTCCGGCTTTTAGTGCTGGTATGGCATCTCTTTCAACTGTAAGATCAGCTTCCATTATTTCTTTTACATTTTGGCCAATATTTACATTGCCCATTCTTTGAACATTAGGGAGTCCTTCTAGTAAAAGAATCCTTTTTATTAGCTCATCTGCATGTTTCATCTCATCGATCGAAGCATCATATTCAAGCTTTCCCATTTTCCCCAGTCCCCAATCTTCTAGGATCCTAGCGTGAAGAAAATATTGGTTGATGGCAGTAAGCTCACGGGTTAGTGACTCATTAAGAACTTGTATGACTTCTTTATTACCTTTCATTAGTATTCCTTTATAATTCAAAAATTTGATACAAAAGTTTGTAGCACAGCTAGAAATTTAAGTGCAGAAAAAAATGGGGATGATCAGCTTTTAGGAGAGGGGTCTTTTTTTTGATGAGTTGGATTTTCTAGGATATTTAAAGCTTTACCAATGCAACTACCACAGCTTGAACCGAGTTCAAGGTTTTTATAGATCTGCTTCTTACTCATTTTCTTTTTGAGCTCAAGAAGATCCTTGTCAGTAATTCCTCTGCAAAGGCAGATATACATAAGCTTCCTTTGAGTTCTGAGACGACGTTTATATACCCAGATTTTTATTTAGTATACCATAATATTGTTTGCCATACCAAACAATATATCGGCTGATTGCTCTAAAAAATGAAAGGGCCAGCAATTGCTGGCCCTAATACACTGAATTTACATAAAATTGGTTTAGTGATTCTTCCAATCACAGTAAATGGAAGCAAATCTTGGTAGTACAAGTCGGTAATAGCGATCGTATAGCTCCTTCCTGCTCTCATCCATATCTGCATGGACGGCCAAAACCTTAAGTGTTTCCAGGTAAGAAATGGAAAAGGCCATGGTTTCTGCATGCTCCATAATTTTCTCGTACTGCTTAGGATTTCTCCAATATTTGGGAGAGAAAACCTGGGTAATATCACCATCATCTGGCTTAAAACATCTCATGAGAAGACCCATTAGATTTTTTCTGAACTCATAGAGAACACCTGAAAATCTTTTGTGGTACTCGCCTTCACCTGAAAAAATATTTCCTATGGGGTGACCACCTACCATCGTTTGTAAAAACTTAGTGGGTTGGCTCATAGTATATTTGAGCAAATCTTTCATCGCCATTAGAGATTGAATCTGAGTTGTGCCTTCATATAGAAGAGGAGCAAAGCTATCTCGGTGAAGTCTTTCCACATCATGATCTTTCATAAACCCATGTCCCCCAAGGGCCTGAATTGCCTTTTGGGATAGTGTAGTGAAAGTTTCCGCACCGTAGAGTTTAACCAGTGGAGTTCTTCTTCTTACAACCTTTTGTACAAAAGAAAATCTCTCTCTTTCCTCATCACTTAACCCGTGATGACGTTTTTTCAGATCTAGTCTTTGGTACTGATCAAAAAAGGAGATGGTGTCGACCATCAATGCTCTAAAGCCATCTCTTTCAGCTTCCCAATCTTCAAAATTTCTTCGAAATAGTGGAAGCTTCATGAGACACATGCCAAATTGCTCTCTTTCTTCAGCATACTTTCTGGCATAGGCCAGTGAAGCCTCAATACCACCAAGGCCTTGTAGCCCCACTGCAATTCGGGCTTCATTCATCAGATGAAACATCATCTTCATTCCTTGATTGGGCTCACCAATCAATTTACCCTTAGAATTTTCATAGAGAATTTCACAAGTATGAGAGCCATGAAGGCCCATTTTTTCTTCATTTTTTGCTACAGTGTAATTTCTTTTCTTCTCACCACCCTCTTCGAGAAATTCTTCAACGAGAAATAGTGAAATCCCCTTTAATCCTTCAGGAGCCCCATCAATTCTACCGAGAACAAATCCTAAGCCCCCGCCACCATTGGTGATGAATATTTTGGTTCCATTAAGTGAATACCATTTATCATTTAGATGTTTTGCAGAAGTTCTAAGACTTCCCACATCTGAGCCAGCATCTGGTTCTGTCAGACACATTGAGCCGCTGATGTCGCCGTTTATAATCATCGGCAGCAGACGTTCACGATCTTCAGGTTCACAAAATCTTTCAACCATATCGGCGATAGATGTAAAAAAGCCTATTTGTGTGGCCGTGGAAATACACGCTCGGTTTACTTGTGTGAAGCCCATCAGGCTCACTGCAGCTGGAAGACCCATCCCGCCATATTTTTGATCAACACCAACCCCAAAAAAGGCCAGCTCTTTTGCTTCTCTGTAATTTTCAAGAAGGGTCTCACTACAAATGACTGAGCCGTCTACAACTTCACCACCGCCATCTTCATCAAGCTTTCTGGCCCTCCCCGCAACACTTCCCGCTGCCCACTCTCCCGTAGAAGTCAGGAGTTCTTTAAAAAAGCCCAAAAGCTCTTCTTTATTTTGAATTCCATCTTGTGTGGGGTATTCAGGATAATAAAGCGGGATAATTTTATCCCAATCTATGGCGTTGTCGAAAAGCCATTGCCATTCTTTTTCATCAGTAAAATAATTCATGACCTACCCTTTGATCATATCATTGATAATTAGAAGAGATTCTTCAAGAAAGGGGTCCTTCGAAAGTCCTTCTTCGAAAGTCTTGCGTTCTTCCTTGCCGACTTCATCCAACTTTTTTTTGTTCTTACTATAGTCAGAAAATAACATACTGTAATTAAGCTTTTTGATTTCGAAGCCATCAAGCTGCTTTTTTTGTAGCTTTATCTTCTGTTTAAAGTCTCTAAGGCTCAATTCTTGCTTAGTTCTTTCCCTTCTGGTTTTAAGGATTTTCACTTTATCAACAATTTTTTTAAAATTCTTATTGGTCTTTATCCTTTTCTGGCTTTTCTTAAGAAGACTTGGAAGCTTTTTGTTCTCAGGTTGCCACTTATTGTAAGAGAGGGCATTTACCTTGCTCCATGGTAGAGAATAATCTAGAAATTGCTCACCACTTTCCACATAGTCATAGGGATCTGGAAGGATAATATCTGGTGTCACCCCTTTATATTGGGTAGAGCTTCCATTGATCCGGTAAAATTTTTGAATGGTGACCTTCAAGGCCCCCATGGGATCGAGCTTCTTCATAAAAGGATTAAGACCTTGATCTAAACTTACTACTGCCTGAACAGTGCCCTTACCGTGGGTATATTCCGTTCCTACGATCACTGCTCTATTATAATCCTTTAGCGCAGCAGCTAAAATTTCTGAAGCAGAAGCACTAAATCGATTTGTTAAAATAATTGTTGGCCCTGTCCAAGTTACTGATGGGTCATCATCTGCAAGGACGTTGATACTGCCGTCATGGCCTTTGACTTGAACTATGGGGCCTTTCTTAATAAAGAGACCACTCATTTTCTTAGCGTCTTCTAAGGCCCCTCCTCCATTATTTCTAAGATCGAGAATCATCCCCTTAGCACCAGTTTTCTTGAGACGTTCAAGCTCGACTCTTACGTCTTCAGTACAATTTTTGATCTCTTTATCTGATCCAACGGCCTGAAAATCTCTATAAAATTTTGGTAAATTTATATAGCCAACCTTGTAGTCCACTGCTTTTGGAAGCTTTATATTAACCCCTTTAGCGTAAGACTCCTCTACTTGAACTACATCTCTTATAATAGGAATAACAGCGATACTGCCATCTGGTTTTTTAACCGTTAGCCTAACTTCAGTACCTTTTTCTCCTCTGATCTTTTTGACAGCGTCCCCTACTCTCATATTGACGATATCAACGGCTTCACCCTCTCCTTGCCCAACTTTTAAAATGACATCTTCAGCTTTGAGCCCCTTTTGCCTCCAAGAAGCTGATCCAGGAATAATTCTAACCACTTTGATATAGGGGCCATCTTCTCTCAGAAGAGCTCCAATCCCCTCTAGCTTGCCACTCATATCAATATCAAAATCTTCTTTTTTCTGAGGTGGCATATAGGTAGTGTGAGGATCAAAAATTGATGTAACGGCATTAAAAAACTTTTCAAGCTGATCGTCCCGCTCTTCTTGAAGAAGCCTAGAAAAAATTGCGGTGTAGCTTTTTTCTACCCCTTCTCTCGCCTTTTTTTCTAGCTGTTTATGGGTCAATTTTTTCTTTTTCTTAACTGGTTTTTTGGCCTTAGCTTTCTTCTTTTTAGGATCTTTTTTGCCTGTGCCATTTTCCTCTTCTTCAAAAGCCACATAGCGAGACAGCGCAGAAAGTTTTAGGGTTTTTCTCCATAAGTCCTTCAACTCTTTTTCACTTCGAAGAAATTGTCTCTTTTCAGGGTCAGTTTCTAAAGTTTCTTTTTTGGAGAAATCAAATGGCTTTTTCAAGATTTCTTTAGCAAAGGCTTGAATCTGCTTGACCCTTTTAAAGTAAATCTCCGAAGTTTCTTTAACAATCTCAAAGTTTCCACTTTTAATAGCATCATCTATTTTAAACTCATATTTTTTGATTTTATCAATATCGCTGACAAGAAAATACTGTTTTCCAAAATCAAACTTTTCTAAAAAGACCTTAAAAGACTTTTGAGAAAGCTCATCATCAATTTTTTTCTGACTGATGTGCAACAGCTCTAATCGGTTTTTGATTATTTGACCCAGAAACAAATCTCGATAATTTGTGCCTTTGGCCAGGGCCACCTGTGCTGAAAAAATAAAGAAAATTACAAAGAAACTTTTCAATTTTTGGATCATTTCACTCTACCTATGTGGATCTTTTTCTAATGACTTAGCATTGTATATTATACAGGCAAATACGTAAAAGATCCCATGCATGGCAGTGTATGCCCTTTATAAAAAGGTATTGAAAAAACCCGTAATAAGTTCTCCGCCATCACGCTGGACCCGAGTATATTGATCCGGTTTCAGGACTGAAACCTCTAGTCCTAAAAACTGATTACTTGCCTCAGGATGGGCCTGAACTGTTACAAGTGGTAGAGACTTATGAATCAAACCATCGCAAACCTGCTCTGGGGCACTCAACCACACATCGAACTGATCAGATATGCCTGTGACCACTTGTCTATGACTAACGGCCATCTTAAGCGAATCACCCTTTTCAAAACCCATGATCTCACTTGTAATAACACTTTGTCTTGCCCCATATATTTTAAAATCGGCATCACGGAAATAATCAACCTCTGCCCCAAAAGCACAGGCCATCAATTGATGCCCAAAGCAGATTCCAAGAACTGGAATATTATTATAAAGAAGAGTACAGGCCCAATCGGCCAGCTCCCCATGCCAGGAGTGCTCTTGATGAACATGAGAGGCACTGCCTAAGATCACAAGGGCATCAACACTATTCAGGTAACTGAGAGAGTCTGTTCCGCTAAAGCCGGTGGCGTGGTAGGTAAAAGAATACTGAGGGTAGCTCTCAACTAATTTATTAAAACACGGTATTGCCAGGGTTTTAATGGCACCATCGACTACTGCAATATTTTTCATTTAACCAAAATCCTTTTATACAGATTCTAGCAAATTGCCCCTGAAATAGTCAGCTATTATATTTTTGCCCCAAAAAAAAACAATTTTTCTCTAAAGTTTATCCATTTATTAAACGAAATATTTTATACCAGATGTATTTACTAGAAAAGCTTGTAGGCACGAATTGAGTCTACATCCCATACTGAGTTGGGCAAGATACCATGATCAAGGTCGATCTCTTGCCCCTCTCATTTGGAATTCAATTTGTTATTTCTCTAAGAACGGCACCATAATTCAAGTTGCCTATAGACAAGTGGGTGGTAGGCCAGCTTGGTGTGACCAATTCGGTTGAATATCTTTATATTTTCCTCTTTAAAAGGAATGCTCTGACATTTTTTCCTATGGCTACCTTGAGCACTCTTTTTGGTGACTATGGCGTCGCCAATATAAGCTGAGAGCTTTTTTTGTGAGTGAGTAAATAATGTGCCCACGATAATAAAGTGCTCAGCATGTGACAAAAGAGGGATGTTAGTACGGTTATTTTCCATCAGTGCATCTGGATCTTTTCCCAGCCAATCTTCTTCAAGAAGATAGCCAAAGCGAAGATCTTTAATTCCATCAGACCTACAATTAAGTAAGTCCGAAACACTTTTACCAAGAGGATTAAAAGTTTTCCTTGAGCCCCATGAAATAATATTAACTAGTTTCTCAAGTGGGGCACCCAAACTTGGACTTCCCAAAAGAAAGACTTTTTTGACTTTATCAACCCAGTAATGGCCAAGTTTATCGGCCTGATAACAAGCTGACCTGGCAATCAGACCACCCATAGAGTGTCCAACTAAAATAATCTGATCGACATCGCTATGATAGTTTCTGAGAAGCTCATCCATCATACGGCTAAAGCTTTTTCCATTATCTGAAATATGAAGACCTGAGTTATACCTCACAAAAAATGGGGTCATACCTTGGTCTTCCTTTAAAAGGCTGCCGTAGTTTGTTCCCCTAATGCCAGAAAAGTCCCACATCAACTCATTGTCCATAAGCCCGTGCAGAAAAATTACAAGCTTTTTAGAGCCGGCGTCATATTGGGCCAAAAGAGATCTCTTCGATAATTCGATCTTCTTATTTTCTAAATAAAAACCCATCTGAATTTGTAAATCAGAGTTTTGATTTTTTAGCTCATCACCAAAAAATCCATTGAGTGCACTTAAAAAGTTGGTATCCCATCTCATGCCTTCCTTATCGACTTTTTTCCACAAGTCAAAAATTCCGCCAGTTACTGGAGCTTTTGGGTCAGAGAATTTCTTGAATCCGGCTGCTAATTCTGTCATAGAGTACGATACCTGGTTATTTTGTTGCCCTAATATTATAACCCGCAAGGGCCTGCGCACTTAAATCCAATGCCGTAATTGTAATATTTATGAGGTGGTTTTGCTAACTATTTGATTTTATGTTAGCGAGAAGTCAATCGTTTATAAGATTCTAGGCACCTAGGGTGCAGAAAATAGCGACCTAAAGGCCCATATTTGCTTTTAAGCTCATCACACCTCTGAGTAATAATAGGGCATGATTTAGAGATACCACTGGCGTAGGGCATGGCCGAGGCGATCCTTCTATTGACGTCATCTTCCATGGACAATTTTGGGTACATATTGCAATTAATCCCCTCATCCCAAGAAGCATCTACGTAATCACTCCAGTCAAATGAGCGCGATTGGACCCAAAGGCCTCCTTTGCAAGAAAAATATGACTCCTGGGAGCGAAGCCCGTAATTTCTGGTAAACACCCTTTGATCATCTGCCAAATGGACCCAAAAACGAAGGCCGTTGAAGTTAACCGCGAGATCTGCGTAGCTATAAACCCCAGTCATCATCCAGCCAAAAAATCCTCTTTCAGAATGATCACCAAACTTTAAAACAGAAATGAGATCTTCTTTTTGGAGAACGCTCTTATCAAAATAGGTCCATCCCTCAGAGAAGAAATGACCAAATTTATCGGCGCCCACTATATTATCCCCAAGCTTAACAATACTTCCTAATCCATAAAAGTAGAGGGCCGAGCCCTCAAGGACACCAAAGTCTTGATAAATAGAGTTTTTCCTAGCAATCACTCTCTTATCTACCTCTTCACTGGCATTGATATATTTTTCTAGCTCACCTAATATTGATCCTGTGAATTGAAATTTAACTGCGTTGTAGAGCCTATTCTTACTACAGCCTTCAATGGAGTTGGCCCACTCGCCTGCTGCTCTAAGCTTGTTATTAACTAGTCCATTTAAATAATTTGTTGAATCTGCGATGGGATCAAAGCGCTGGGTATAACTATCTATTTCACTAGCATTAAGCGAGAAGGCCATAATGAAAATAAAAATACTGAAAGTCTTTTTCACCTATCAACCTGTTGATCAAAGTATATCACTAAACTTTTCGACCGATTCCCCCCAAAATTAATAGGAAAAGGTAAAAATTGCTAAAATCTTATCAAAAGACTTACTGCATTAGAACTGGGGTGTCAATAATGCCTATTTAGTAGCAAAAAAATTGTAATTTCTTCAGATAAATTCGGGTAAATATACTCTCCCCGAGAAGGGAGAGCTAGTGAAATCAATAGGTGATTAGAGATGACAACTATTGTGTACGAAAGTTTGTACTTCTGAGACTTGGTCTTTCATCTCATCAACCTCTTTCATCAGTCGTCCTAAGTTTTTCTTTTGATGATTCTTCCCAAGAAACTCTTTGATATATTTGTAGGAAACTTTCTCCTTAGATTTGATCTTGGTATAAATTTTAGCTGACCATGCATGCTCGTAAACTTTTCTTTGCTCTGATTTACCAGAGGGAATCAAAAGAAATCGATTTCTTTTTCTTCCCTGTGAGTGAATGAAGGAAAAGATGGTTGAAGTAAAATCATACCCAAGTTCTGCAAATGAAGATGCAGTATTGTACTTATCTAGGATGAAAGACTCTGCATCTTGGCATGCCATATCCTTTTCAATATTATAACTAACCATATCTCTGTCTTTTAGTTTTTCCAGCATTCTGATATCAACCAGGTGGTGACCCATTTTCTTTCTCACACTTTTAATCTCTTTTCGTCCATCCTTTACAAGATAATCCAGAAAAGATTCTCCCTGATCGCCAGTAATTTCTTTTTTTATTTCTTCAGAAATTAATAGAGCTGTATGAAGAGGACTTGCTCCATCATCTGATGAGCTAAACTCTTCTTTACCTAAAATATAATTGTACACATCAAGCCTTGAATTAAAGCCTAACTTGTACTCTTCAAGCTTAGCAGCCTGCTCAGTATAAGAGGCCATAATTTCTTCGAGTTCCTCAACTGTAGACTTGTCACCACTTGGCCTCCAACTATCGTATTCTTCCATAATTTCTTTTTCTATTCCACTCAGGTTTTCAAAAATAGGGGTCAGAAACTCTTTATATCCATCAATAATAGCGCTAAAATGGTCAGCATTTTCTATGAAAAATGCCACGCTCTCATCTTTGCTCCTATCTTCAGGAAAGTTTTCTTCCAAAAAGGCCATGGCATTGGCATTTAAGTGTTGATCATGTCTGGCATCTAAAACTAAATCCCCAAGGTTTCTTTTCATAATCCTTTGCATTTCATAGTAGCCTCTTAAAAAATGAATCTTATGTCCAGGATCAATGCCAGGGTCTTTAATGTCGAAATCACTAGCTTCCATATATTCAGTTTTAAATTCTTTGAGTAGACCATTGGTCGCAAATTGGACCGGGTTCATTTTACTTTCAAGTTTTAATTTTCTATTTTTTGCCACAAATTCTTCAATATCCACTTTCTCTTTTTCAAAAGCTTCAAGGTATAGCTCGATTTCGGCAATATAGGCCAAGTATTTTGCTTTTTCCTCTTCCACTTTTTTGGTTCCGATATGGATGGCACCAGAAGTGATGAGTTGGTTTCTCAAATCATGGTATGAGCAGTTTAGTTGTACAAATGAATCGCGGTCCTCTGCTTTGTCCCAGTCAAATCTATTTTTAAATAAAAGATGAATAACATTTAAAGTAGAACTTAAAAGTGCACCACCGGCTGCAATCATAAGGCCTCCACTTGTCCAAGAAGCAGACGCCTGGTCGTTCATTCCCATAGAAACAGGAGTAATCAGTCCGAGTTGTGAGACATTTAATATAACGTCTGCAATAACCGGTAAAAGGCCCTGCTCTTTTATTGAGTATTCACATTTTTCTTTAGCGGCCAAATTAGTTAAGGTCCCAAGGGCACTATCAATATTTCCGTAAAATTGCTCTTTTTCTTCCGAAGTCATTGCTGTGCTATCACTGCTCGTTTCCACTGTCTCATCTATTTCAACTACATCCACGCTCTCTTCATCAGTGCTTTCAACTTCTGCGCTATCAACTGAAGTTGAAAATTCAGAAAGTGAGCTCACAATTGTATTAAGCTCCTCAACATTAGAGCTACATTCTTTTTTGATAGAATTTAAAACGGTAATAAGGCCGTTTGCGATTTCAGTGATCTTGGTCTCTTCACTGTGAAGAGCACATTTTTTCGGTCTTTTAAAAAGAGCTGGATTATCTTTGAGTGCAAGATCAAATAACTCCATACTTATTTTGGCCCGGGCAATTTGACTTTCATCCGATTCCAAAACCTGGATCTCTGATTGGAGGTAGTAATCCTTTGGTCCTCTATAATCTATTCCTGATGCCAAGGCAGGTGCCAGTCCAGAAAGATTTAGTGTTAAAAAAAGAATCCCTAGTTGTTTTAAAGCTTGCATTGGTTAATCCTTTATCACAGGGCTGGTACATCTTCAGAGAAGATGTATTCAATATTTACCTGTTTATCGTGAATGATTTCTGCTCTCAAGGCGTCGTACTCAATCTTATAACTACTGCCCCCAGCTCTACAAACTGTAAAACCTTGTTCAGCAAGTTCTGAGATCACAGCCTTTTCATAGTTTTTGACATGAAACTCGATATTTCCACCATCTTCTGCAAAAGTAAAAAAAGAATATTCAAAAACATCACTTTCCCTAGTCACTTCAAGTGAGCTTTTATAGGTTTCAATATATGTTTTATTGGTGCTTGCAGCACTATAGGTGGTAAGAGTTTCTATAGGCACACCTTCATCAAAGATTTGGGCCTGATAGTAATCAAGAGTAAAACTATCATCCACTGAGATGATTTCTGTTTGAGAAGGGTGGTCAATTTTTTGGATAAAAATTAGGCGCGCTTCCATTTTGAGCCCATCTGCGCACTTGTTTTCATCGACGGTAACACCATCTTTAGAAAAAGGATTTTCCCGGTCTTTTAAACAGCCAGTAAGCAGTAACCCCAGAAGTAAATAGAGTGCAAAAACTCTTTTCAAAATTGGTCTTCTCCATATTATATAAAAATTTATCCCTTTTTATATTTCAAGATGAGTGCCAATTATTTGGGGATGTTCTATGGAATGTAAGGGGCCTAGGCAATTGGGCCGTCAAAAGTTTGGACAGCTGTATTTTATTTTATCGGAAGTTTTTTTGGCACATGACGGGAGATTAGCTGAACGTTCAAAGGTTTGGTTTTTATTAAAATGACGAAATTAAAGAAGCGTAAATTCTTAACAGTTCTTGCTAATTGTATTTTTGGTGGTAGCAAGGAGCTATTATGGAAAGCAGATTATGTTAGCCTGTGGTTGTTTGAACTAAGGGAGGAGTGGGGTTGCACGCCCACAAGGCTGGCCTCTAAGGGCACTGCTTTCTCATATTTTTCATTCGCTGAGAATTGTGACATCTAGCTTTGATTTCATAAGATTTTTAGATATTATTAATCACATGAAAACTATGAAAAATTGTGAATTGATCGTTATTTACTCCACCTACAGCTGTGAAAAAAGTGCCCAGAAAATGGCCTCACTTCTACTGGAAAAAAAGCTCATTGCCTATGCCAATATCATCCCTGGTGGTAGCTCACTTTATATGTGGGAAGGTAAGCTGTGTAATGAACAGGAATGCTTCATGCTTTGTAAGAGCACGGGGAATCTTTACTCCCAGGTAGAGAAGGCCATTGTCGAAAATCACAGCTATGAAACACCATGTATATATGCACTCCCTACCACTGACGCTTCGCAGGATTACCTTGATTTCGTCAAAGCTTCTTTAAGTAAGTGAAAAAAATGGTGAAACAGCCCTCCGCGTTAAGCTATAAATATGACACAACTTCCGCTTAATTTCTTGTCAAATAAACCCAGCTCGTGCAAAACCTCACTATGAGCGAAAATGAAGAAGGTGGAGTCAATCCCCCATCACCAGACGAAATAAAAAAAGATCTAGAAGAGCTATTCCGCGATAAGTATGGCGCCAATATAAATATGGTTATTGGGGACGATCCCGCGGGCATTGATCTTCTTGAAAAAATGGATGCTGGTGAACAACTTGGTGAAACAGAGCAAGACAATGAAAGTCAAAAAGAAATAAAAATGGAAAACCTGAGACAATTTAAAATGTCTCCCAAGGAAGTAAAGAGCTACCTCGACCGTTTTGTCATCAAGCAAGATGAAGCAAAAAAGGCACTAAGCATCGCTATTTGTGACCACTATAATCATGTCAGAAGATGCCTGGAAGATCCCGAAGCTGATGACATGCACTACTACAAACAAAATATTTTGCTGATGGGTCCTACAGGAGTAGGCAAAACCTACTTAATTAAACTTATTAGCGAGCTCTTAGGAGTTCCCTACGTCAAGGCGGATGCTACAAGATTCACCGAAATAGGTTACGTGGGCTCTAATGTTGATGATCTTTGCAAAGACTTAGTGACAAAAGCTGGTGGTGACATTTCGCTGGCCCAGTATGGAATCATTTTTTTAGATGAAGCAGATAAGTTGGCCTCAGGTACCGGTGGCGCTAATGGCAAAGAAGTGGGCTCACGCGGAGTTCAATTTGGGCTTCTCAAGTTGATGGAAGATACAGAAGTCAACCTCACTTCCCCCCATGATATGGCCTCGCAAATTCAATCTTTGATGGAATTTCAAAAAAATGGCAAGGTTGAACCCAAACTTTTAAATACTAAGCATGTACTCTTTATTGTCAGCGGCGCCTTCACAGGGCTTGAAGATATAGTCAGTAAAAGACTAAAGATGAGAACTATTGGACTTACAAAAGGGACTGAGGATAAGAGTGTCCTTTCAAAAATCTATAAAAATGCCACAACGGGGGACTTTATTAGCTATGGCCTTGAAGCAGAATTTATTGGCAGACTGCCGGTAAGAGTAAGTTGTGACGAGCTCAGCGCAGAGGATTTAACAAAAGTTTTGGGCGAAAGTGAAGAGTCCCTTATTTTACAATATGTAGACTCTTTCAAAGGCCACGGTATTGATGTCAGATTCACAACGTGTGCCATCAGTGAAATTGCCAAATTGGCCTTCGGTGAAAAAACGGGAGCTAGAGGTCTAATGACAGTGATGGAGAAAATTTTACGAGAATATAAGTACGAGCTTCCCTCATCATCTATTGATACAATACAAATCAACTCAGAAATCATAAGAAATCCAGATGTGGAACTGACAAAGTTACTAAACTCCTTTGATCAAGTTCCCCCTCAAGTACCTATCCAGTAAATTTATTTAAATTACAACCCCTGCAAAAAAAATCTGCTTGGAGAAAGGTCAAATTGTACTAAAATGCTAGGTAAGCCTTTAATATGCGAGATTCTATGAAATTTTTGACCACACTTATCGTTTTTGGACTCCTTCTTACAAATGCACACGCAAAGTCTTCGAGCTTTCTCAGTGAAAAAGGAATGGAAAAGAAAATTTCTTTTTGGATTCACTACTTCACCAAAAGAGATAAACCTAGATTTAAAAGGCATATGCTAAATGGCAAAAAATATCAAAGAATTGTAGAGAAAATTTTCAAAAAAATGGGAGTTCCCAAAGATTTATTCTACGTGGGCCTCATAGAAAGTGGATACAATCTCGGCATCAGAAGCAGGGCCTCTGCAATTGGACCTTGGCAGTTTCTCAAGGGCACGGCCAAAGACTATGGTCTTAAAATCAATCGCTACAGGGATGAAAGAAAAAATATTTATAAAGCAACCACGGCAGCCGCCCACTATCTCAAAGACCTTTACAATATGTTTGGTAGCTGGGATTTGGCCATATCAGCTTACAACGCTGGGGAAAATAGACTTCTGTCGGCCATCAGAAGAGGAAATACCAGGAGCATACCACTTCTTTCAAGAAGACGTCTGCTGCCAAAAGAAACCCAGTACTATGTGCCAAAAGTCATTGCGGCGAGACGAATCTATAGCAACCCTAGTAGATACGGTTTTTCCCTTCCCCGTGCAACCCCTCTTTCAAAACGTCGTTTGAAAGCGAACACTACTACTTTCCAAAATTATTATGTGGCAAGAACTGGGGATCACCTAAATCGTATTTCCAGAAGATTTGGAGTTTCAGTCAAAAACTTAATGAGTATCAATAAGTTAAAGGGCGCCAAAATTTATAAGGGTCAAAAAATTTATCTTAAAAGAAAATCTCCTAAGAAAAGAGGTAAAACATATCTTGTAAAACGAGGTGATAACCTTATTAAGATTGCCGGAATTTTTAGGACAACTCCCTCTCAGCTAAGGGTCAGAAATCAATTGTCTGGAAGTCGAATTTACCGCGGTCAAAAACTCTATATTCCATAAAGCTCAGGCAGAGTTGTACTCCACCTGAGTTGTATTTTATGATATATTACTCGGCTGCACTTTTATCTTTCTTCTTGAAAAATCCTCCCAAAAATTTTCTCTTGGGTCTATTGGCCTTTTTTTCAGCTCTTTTGTCTTTTCTGTAATCTTTTTTTGCAGATCTAAGAGCACTACTCATTGAACGTTCAACACCATTGGTACTTTTCTGAGAAGCCCTTTTCTCTTTTCTTTTATCTCTTGCTTGACCTCTTTCGTACTTCTTCTTCCACCTGGACTCCATTCTACTTCGGCCTTTCTCACCTTTTTTAGCATGCCTGCGGCTATATCTTGTACCGCTTCTATGATTACTGTTGCCAGTGCGAGTTTCTTTTCTGAGGACCTTTCTCGCTTGTCTTTTATCTTTTCTGCTCATGTCAGAATTATTAATTTCAGAGATATCACTCTTGGCATTTGCTCTCTGTCTTTTTCGATAGGCCCGACCAGATTTTCTATCTCTTTTTCTTTGTGCCCTTTTTTGTTTTTTGTAGCGTTTATCACTTTTTTTCATGTATTTTTTTACGCACTTTTCTTGGTTATCTGAATCTTCACAAGATTGTTCAGCAAGAACCCGTGTTGGAATCAGAAAGGAAAGGGCAGAACTCGCCCAAAAAGTTAAAACTAAGACAATGATAAACGGCACTCTAAATTTTAGATTTTTCACAACCCCTCCAAAAGTTTTGTCTAGAAACTACCAAAATCATATCAAAGAAATTAAAATTACTAGCTTGAAAATAGAAATTTCTGGATTATTGGCATAAACGTTTGGAAGTATTGCCATTGTCTAGGGGCCAAATTCACCACTGAGACTTAAACTTTTTTTATTTTTTCTAAAACTTGCCAACTTTTTACTATAAAAAGTTAATTCTATATAAATCACAAAAATTGACACCCGAGCACTCTCCATCAATCAATCGTCCGTGATCTCGGAAAAATTGATGTGAGTTAAACTCCATAATGGCCTGGGCGCACTCTCCGATTTCAAGACTTTGATGATCAAACCAATCCCACAAAATAGCGTTGACCTTTTCTCCTCCATCCATTCCATCTGTAGCAATTGAGGATATGACAATTTTCTGTAAGCTAGTCAACTCAAGCTGAAGGCAATTTTTTTCAAATAAATGATAGGCCATCACCAGCACAAAGTGAGAACATCTTCCCCCCACCCCAGTGCCTTCAATTTTATTTCCCAGCTCACCCATTGCCACGACTGAGAGACCATTTCTAAGTGGAGTTAAAAATTGACTGATGTACTGATCTAATGGGCCACTGAGCACTCCAAGAGACGTGGCATCAAGGCGAAGTAAATCTAAGGCCCTCCCCGCATCAAAGATTAATTCCCTTGAGGGAAAGGACTGTCCTTGTTTGAAAAATGGGGATGAACCCACAATTTCATATTGCTCTGAGGGAATATCACTTGAAACAAAAACCGTGAGCTGGCCAGTTTGGCAATACTTTAAGGCCCCTCCCGCCTTAAGATCTGAATACTCTACTCTTTTTTTATTAATCTCTTCTATGGGAAGGCCACTGTTCAAAAGCCTAGCATTTAACTTTTGGGCCTGAGATTGGTCGAAGCCGTTTTTTAGTTTTTCAACCATCGCAGAGGTCCCACCAGATATAAAAACTACCAACTTTGCGTTAGGTGGAATCTTTTGTAAAAAATTGACCACTATTTCCCCGGCCTCTAGAGAAAGACTTGTGAGCTGAGGATGAGAGGAGATAAAAACATTTAAATTATCAGGTGCCTCAAACGAGGATAGTGAGATGGCCAGGCCCTTTTTAATTTGGCCTTCAAATTGCTGATAAAATTTTAAGCTGTGGTGGGCCGAAGATTTACCAAGGGCCAAAAAATATAGTTGATCACTTTTATCAATCCACTTATCCATTTTTGAGGGAAAATCACAAGCTAAGAGTTGAGAGTATATACTCTTAACTTCCCTATTAAATTCTGCTGTGGTTAACTTCATATATACTCAAGCCCCAATTTGGATTTCAACAAGGATAGGTTTATGGATCCCCAAATATTATCATACCTAAATAAGTCTACAAAGTTAACCATGGTAGGGCCTATGCCCTGTGAGCCCCTCACTGGGGATGGCCCCTTTTTATTTGTTGATGGTGGTGCAGATAAAAGGGGGAAGCATACTGGGGCCAGCGTAGGTGATGGAGATTCACTAAAGGGTCCCACCGATATTTCTATCCCATGTGAAAAAAACTACTCCGACTTGGCCCATGCACTCTCACTTGTCCCTACCCAAATTGAGGAAATTAAACTTGTAGGTTTTATGGGAGGGAGATGGGATCACCAACTGGGAAATTTCTTTGAAGCCTTGAGTTTTTTAAAACACAAAGACAATACGCTTATGAATTTTGAAGACAAAATTCACATATTTTCAGCGGGTAGTTTCAATTTTTGCTTTGCTGAGCAATTTGGAGTTTTTTGTCTTGAAAAACAAAAAATTTCTCTCACAGGTAATGTTAAATACCCTCTTTCAGAGGAAGTGGAATTGATGCCTATGTCCAGCCATGGTGTAAGTAATGTCTCCTTTGGGGCTTTTCAAATCACTACTAGTGGACCCATGATACTAGCGAAAGGAGAAATGAAATGGCCTATGTGACGATTAAGTTTGGCGGTAATGTTGAATCTATAGAAGTGAAAGAAGGGGTAACTGTACTAGAGGCTGCTCTTGAAAGTGGTCTTAAACCGCCCTTTGCCTGTAAAGCTGGTAAGTGTAGAAAGTGCCAAGCAAAAGTGATTAGTGGTGAGCTTGATCAAGATGACCTAGGCGTTTTGCCCGAGCCCGACTTTGAGGCGGGAGAAGTACTCACATGTCAGGCCATCGTCAAATCAGAGACGGCCGTTGTCCATTTCCACAGTTAATTTACACACCTGTACAGTCCGGTTGATTTTCAGGAGCGGAGGCCTCTACCCAATCGAGCTTCATACAGTTTGTGTAGACTCGATTAATGACTGGAAACTGGGTCATATCCATTTTAAATCGAAGAGCATTATAGACCTGAGGAACTAAAAACAAATCACAAGCAGATATTTCATCACCTACCGCGTAAGTTCCAGCACAGACTGAAAGCTTAGCTTCTAATGCCTGGAATCCTTTTTCAATCCAATGCTTGGACCAGTGACCCCTCTCTTCTGGTGTCCTATTAAATGTACTGATAACATATTTAATCACAGCAAGATTTTGAATGGGCTGAATCCCAGTATTAATCATTTCACACAGCTCCATGCACTTACAGTAGTCCACATCATTTTTGGGAAAAAGTGGAGACTTTGACCAGAGACGATCAATATACTGAATGATGGCCATGGACTGTGAAAGGCCAATTCCCCCATGACTAAAATAGGGAACTTCTCCCCGCGGATTAAGGGAAATAAAACCGTCCTTAAGCTGCTCACTACCATCTTTTAAATTAACGGCGCGATATTCAAAATCAATTTTTTTATAATGGAGGGCCATCCTAACCCGGTAGGAGCATGAACTTCTAAAGTATCCGTAGAGTATTGGCCTCATTTATATCCCCTTGCTATAGTGAGCATTTTAGAAAAGCAGCATTGGTGTGGCCACTTATATTTTGGCTGCGCAGAAGTAAAGGTGGTAAAAATGAAACTTGGAACATTAAAAAGCAATGAAGCTGATGGCCAACTTGTGGTTGTAAGTAGAGATAATCAAAAATGTGTGGCAGTACCTCAAATCGCTGCCAATATGGGGCAGCTGCTCGAAAACTGGCAACAGCATCACACGGCCTTAGAAAAAATTTACAATGATCTCAATGAAGGGAAACTTTCGGTGGCGATGGCAGTAGATCAAGATGAATTTCACTCCCCTCTTCCACGTTGTTATGGATGGCTTGATGGCTCAGCTTTTATCCAACATGTAATCCTAGTGAGAAAGGCCCGAAATGCCGAGCCTCCTGCCACACTTAGAGAGATCCCTTTGATGTATCAAGGTGGATCAGATGACTTTCTTGCTCCAAGAGATAATATCCCCATGGTAGACCCCTCTCACGGAGTAGATTTTGAAGGCGAAGTAGGAGTTATCGTGGGAGACGTTCCCATGGGAGTAAAAGAAAAAGACGCCCATCAATATATAAAACTAATCACCATTATCAATGATGTCTCTTTGAGAGGAATTATAAAAGATGAAATAGTCAGAGGCTTTGGCTTCCTTCAAGGTAAACCATCTTCGGCCTTTGCTCCCTTTTGTATCACACCTGATGAGCTCGGAAGCTCGTGGAAAGATGGAAGAATTCACCTGCCACTAAACTCTGAATACAACGGTGAATGGTTTGGCCACCCCAATGCAGGACAGATGCATTTTTCTTTTGGAAAACTAATCGAACATGCTGCCAGGACTAGAAACCTCAAGGCAGGAACTATTATTGGAAGTGGTACAGTTTCCAATGAAGACCCCAATGTGGGGAGTTCGTGTCTGGCCGAGAGAAGATATATAGAGATGATTAATGATGGCAAGGCCTCAACACCTTTTATGCAAAACGGCTCTACCATAAAAATCGAAATGCTCTCAGAAACGGGAGAAAACCTATTTGGAACTATTTACCAAAAAGTTGTGAAAACAAATTTTGATGAAACTTAAAATTGGCCTTAGCCCAGTTTTCTGTTTTTATAGATAATTGAAGAAATAAGTAAGATGAAAATAAAAGGGACGGAAAAAACTGCTATTACCGGAGGCAGGCTTCCATTTTTCCCCAAGGCCAACATGCTTGAGCTTATAAGCCAATACACCACTCCAAACACAAGTGTAAAAAAGACTATTTTGCCAAAAGAGCTGTGCCTTCTACTTGGTGAGTAAATGGAAAATATAGGTATCAGTGCAAAGACAATACAAATGAGGGCCGAATTGATTTTTTCTAATAGTAAGACTTCAAACTCAGATGTATTAATACCTGTTCTCTTAATATTTTTGATATAAGAATAAAGGCCTTCGATAGGCAGTGTTTCCACCTCGGAAAAAACTTTTCTAATATTTTCAGGGTTTTCTAAAAGTGCATAGCTTGAAATATTTTTCATTTCAATAATAGGAAATTCTTCTCCTTCTAAGTTGTATAAGAAAAGAACATCGTGAAATTCCCAAAGATTATCTTTTTTAAAAATGGCCGATTTTGCTTTGACGAATCTTTCCACTAGATGATTTTTACTGATAAAGAAGATTTCCACCTCTTTGAGTTCATTTGCCACTTGGTCGAGGGCCACAAAATTAAAAAATCCATTTTCCATTTTGTACCAAATTTTCTTCCCCGTTTTTTTACTTAAATTAAAACTGGCGGGAAGATTTGATTTAAAATTGGCCCCCGTTTCTATCAGCCATTCATATCTCTTTTTTGTCACACTAGGTAAAATATAGGCACTTACCAGCAGCTGAACGGCCATGACAATAGTCGCTGCCTGTACTACAACCTGAATAAAAGCGCGGTGAGACATTCCAAGTGAAAATATAGCAATCAGCTCATTTCTGGCCTTTAGAAAATTAAGACTAAATAATGTCGCCATCAAACAGGCGAAAGGAAGGAGGTTTTTAAACCATTTTGGCAGCTCAAATAGATAGTTTATTAAAACCTGAGATGAAGTTACGCTATCTCGCGTAAAACCTGAGACCAGTGTAGCAATGGTCAAAAGAAGTAAAAAGCTTAGTGCCGCGTAAAAAAATACCTTTAGCCAGTTGTAAAAAATCAATTTACGCAAAATCCCCATTTTGGGATTATACCTTGGGCACACGTTTACTAAAACAGCTAATTTTCAACTTCCAATATCTGGTGCTTATGGTAAAGAACACTATGAGTCATAAAACGTCATTTTTTAACCTCACTCTCAGTGATCTCGAGCAAAATATTGCCCTCATGGGTGGAAGGCCTGCCGGCGCCAAATCCTTGTTCAAAACCATATATAGAGAAAATGGCAACCTTGTGGACGCAGAAAAAGATATTTCTAAAACTACTTATAAGCATTTTCAGCAAAATTTTAGCTTCACTCCCTGCCCTATTATTAAGCAGCACAAATCTGTTGATGGAAGCCACAAATTCTTAACAGCTGTGGGCCCTCACTCAAGCGTGGAATCTGTTTTGATTCCCAGCAAACAAAGATGGACACTGTGCCTGTCTTCTCAAGTAGGGTGCGCCATGGAGTGCAGTTTCTGTCATACTGCCAAGCAAGGACTTTCCAAAAATTTAACTGTGGCCGAAATTTTATCTCAGTACATAAATGCCCGCACCCTTTTGAGAGAAGGCCAGAAAATTACAAATATTGTTTTTATGGGACAAGGGGAACCTCTTCATAATTTTAAAAACCTGAGCGCGGCCATTGATATCCTCAGCTCTGATTTTGGCATAGGACTTGGTAAAAACTCAATTTCTGTATCCACAGTGGGAATCGTCCCCATGATTGACAAACTTGCGCTAAGCTCAAAAGTGAACCTCGCCGTTTCACTCCATTCAGGATTTAACGAAGTAAGAGACATCATTGCTCCTATTAACATTCAATACCCAATTGAAGAACTTCTAGAAGCTTGTGAGAGATATGTAAAAATTAGAAATGGAAAAATCCTTTTTGAATATGTAATGCTTGCGGGGATTAATGATTCTCAGCAAGATATCGAAAGGCTTGCCCAGATCATCAAACCCTCAATTGGAAAAATTAATTTAATTCCATTTAATCCGCATACTGGCTCTCAGTACAAATGCCCTTCAATGGAAAAAATGAGAGACTTTCAAAACTCACTATCAGATAGGGGTCTTGTCACCACACTGAGAGAGACTAAAGGAAGAGATATAATGGCAGCTTGCGGTCAGCTTAACTCTAAAATGGGATTAAAGTGATCATCACCTCCTTCATTTTATTACTTCTACATTCAATAGCTGGTTCTACTGTCATTGCCGAGAATTGGAAGGCCAGGCCCACGGGTCTTGTACAAAGCCTAATCGATTCTGGTGGAGGTTCTGCTTACAATGACCCCACGAGAGGAAGGGGCCCCAAGTTTAGTATCCCTAAAGTAATGCTAGGCTTTGAGCTAGGCCAGGTTGATACCTTTTCACTAGCAACTATCAATTTTGGAGATATTTTATCAAATTCCAGCACAGGAAAAGCTGAAGTCGACCAGGCCTATATGGGACATCGCTTCAACGACCACTTTCAAATTAAGCTCGGTCTCTTCCCTCATTTGATCTCAAGGGAACACTACACTCCCTATTTTGAGAGAGTATTTTATCCAAAAGCTCCGGCGTCTTCAATCTCACTGGGAAATTCAACCGGCCTTGAAATATCAGGTGCGCCCATAAAAGATTTTGAATACTACTTTCACCTCTCTGAGGCCTGCGGTAAATCAGTGGTTGTAAGTACAGGCCAAAAAGGGAAAAATTATTGTTACTCCTCGACTTTCATATATCACTATGGTGAGCTCGATCTTTATGGGGCTTACGGTTTTTCTGAGCACGCTGGAGCCGATCCGTCACATGGTCCTGGCCTTGAAAATTACAACCTAGGATTTGATTTAGATTTTTGGTTTTTTAGATTAAAGACAGAGTATCTTTTGGGTAAGAACCTTTTTGGTCTTAAAGCAAAGTCCGAGGCTTCACTTTCCTCTCAAATTTCATATCGGCCTGTTGAGAGAATCGAGATAGCGATTCGTCATGGACAGGGCATTCACAAAAATGGCCCTGCCAAAACGACTCTTTCAAATACAAATTTGGGGTTAAATATTTGGTTTGAGAGCAAACACAAAATGCAGCTATCCCACACTATTTCGGGAAAAGATCGCAAGAGATGGACAGGCAATGGGGGCTTTAGAGATCATGCCACTCACTTACTTTACCAGGCCTATTTTTAAAGTAAAAATGTTAAACCCAAGGTAAGATCTCTCACTAGATAATAATTGAAATACGCACCAATTAGAAAGTGGCCATTGAAGGAATACTGAACACCATAAAATGAATCTTTCCTATCTTTTTCATCCATAAAGCGGCGCTCTTTATAACGATATTTTGGGCGATAAGAAGATTCAAACCTTCTTCCTCCAGAAAAAATAAATTTATGAATAAACATAGCACCCGAAATAAGGTGGATTCGGCTTCTTCGTTTTGAAAAGGATTCGGTATAATTATAATCAAATATAAATCCGCCCCACTTTACTCCAGCAGTGTAACTGGCAACTCTATAGTTTTTCTTCTTATTTTCATATTCATCAATGTAATCGTCATAAAAGCTAGAGATTCCAATACTAAAAATTCCTCCTTGGGCCGTAATTCCAAGTCCTCCCTTAATTCTGTCTGTGGTTTGGTTATACTTTCCCAGTACTCCCAAATTAAGTGAAAAGGGAGTTTTCTTTTTCGAGCCTCTTTTACCAGCTAGCTTTATTCCCATGGCCAAATTGAATTTAGGAGACCGGTAACTCTTTCGATTCACCATACGGGCCTTGTAATCTCCAATATTTTCAATGGCAACATTTCCAAAAAAGGTTTCCTCCGAATTTTGAGGAGAAACAGATGCACCTACTTTTCCATTGCCAGTGGCAATCCCTATTTCGAGATGGTCATAAATAAAAGTCTCGAACCCAAAACCTTTTAACATACTTAACGAGGCAGGATTGAGAGCAGAAGAGCCGCCACTTGATGGAGAGGATGCAGAGCTAGACCTAGAATAAGATCGAGAGACATTTTCAGGACATTTCATCCAAGTAAAAATATCACACAGCCTCTCAGCAAAAGCATTTTTGCTAAATAAAATTAATGATATCAATAAGATAAAAATGACACGTATTCCCATTCTTTCATATAATAAAGAACTTCGGGCCTGTGAGAAAGAAGCAAGTATTGCTCCATTTTAAATGCGCCTATTTTGCCTATGAACCTAGTCAGTTGAATTATACTTAACTACTTTTATAATATATGTAAGTGCGAAACTAAAGGTAGAGGTATACTTGAGCTTTCTAGTTGCTAAAAAAGATCCAAATCCCGATGCTTACAAAACACTCGATGAGTTAATGCCTATCAGTATTGAAATGATTAGGGCCAACTGTCCATTTGATTTTGATCTATTCGTCAAAATCGCTGACAAATATTTAAAATACATTCCTAAAGGCCAGGGAATTGAAGAAGAAAAGCTAGATAAAATCAAACAAATTGAATCTCTTAAAAGTAAAGATGTTGAAAGACTTTTTATCCCAAAAGCAGATGCCGAGGCCTTTGAAGGCTACTTTGATGACAGCATTGAAGAGGCAATTGAAAGTGAAGACCTAGAGGCCGAAGAGAGATTTTCTATTATTGAAGAAATTGCCACAACAGCTGTCGAGGTCATTTTTTCAGAACCTGAAAGTAAGCAAGCATTTGTGCTAACAGAAAAAGCGGCCAAGGGTCTTCGAAAAATAATTCAAGATAATCCAAAAGCTTTGAAAAAAATCTTCTCTAAAAAAGGAAAGAAAACAGACCTGATCGAAAATCATTGCAAGAATGTTTCTGCACTCAGTGTGAGACTCGCATTTGCCATGGGCTATAGAGGAAAAGATCTAGATCATCTTGGCGCAGCTGCCCTAGTCCACGACATAGGCCTTTCATCAATAAGGGGTGAAGAGCTAAATCTTCTTTTTGGTAGAGAAGATAGAAGAATGTCTCCAGATGACAAAAGAATGTATCAACCCCACGTTAAAGATGCTGTGAGAATACTTAGTAATAAAAGCTACATTAACCCAGAAATCCTCAAACTTGTGGAGTGCCACCATGAAAAACTTCAAGGTGAAGGTTATCCACAAAAACTTCAAAAAATGGATGATCTCTCACAAATTTTGTCAATGATAAATCTTTACGATAAAAAGGTTTCCGTATATAGAATTGATCCTGTTGAAGCTTATCAACAGCTATTGCAGCAAGAAATGGGCCACTATAAATTAAACATTGTGAAAAAGCTTAAGGACGTTCTTGAAGCCGAAGAAATCTTTTAAAGATCTGAAGGGTTTGCACTCGAGAATCGCCCCCACTCCTTCTGGCTACCTCCATCTTGGCAATATCCTTTCATTCTTACTGACCTGGGTTTTTGTTAAAAAATCTGGGGGTACGCTTACTCTAAGAATAGATGATTTCGACCAGTCAAGAGTCAGAGATTCATTTATCATCGATATCTTTGATTCTCTTGATTGGCTAGGCCTTGGCTTTGACAGAGGACCAAAGGATTTAGCTGACCATAAAAAAAACTACTCACAAATTGCAAGCTCAGCCTCATACTTGGATTTCTTAAAAGAACACTACCCCAATTTTTTTTACGCCTGTGAATGCACTAGAAAACAAATCGATTCACGCTCCGAGAGTGGCATCTATGACCGGAGATGCAAGGAGCTGAGTCTTCCTATCACAGAAGGTGAACACAGCTGGCGATTCAATTCAGGCAATGCACGCATTGCTTTAAAAGATATTTGGGGAAGTGAGTACCACTACCAGTGTGATGACTTTGTCTTAAAAAGAAGTGACGGCGTAGCTGGCTACCACCTTGTCTCATTGATGGAAGATGTAAAGTTGGGAATCAATTTCATTGTAAGAGGACATGACTTATTAGATTCATCTGCCTCTCAACTGGCACTTGCAGGGGCCTTGAATCAAGGACCATTTTTGAATACACTGTTTTTCCATCATGCCATGGTCGTTGAGTCTGGACAAAAATTGGCAAAATCTAAAAAGAGTACTTGTTTAAATGAGCTCAGAAAACGTGGGCTCACTTGCTGTGATGTATTTGCTCTTATGGCAAATATGCTTAAGCTGGAAAATCCGGGTGACTTCAAGAGTGCCTCTGATTTTCTAGCTCTTGAGTTACAAGACTACCATGGTATTAGCTATGATAATGACTCCATAGAACTTGATCAGACGACCATACCTAGCATTTTATAAAGTGAGCGTACGGCCTTTTTGAAATTGCCTCGACTATAATTATCTTCAAGAGTTTGCAACATGCTATCTCTTTGTCTGTAATCAAATCCTGAATCAATCATAAGTGTGATAAATTTATTGGCCACAATATAAATGCATGGAAGAAGTGTTAGCCTATCAGCAGTAATTCCCCTGGGAAAACCATCTCCGTTGGGCAACTCGTGGTGAACTTCAATAATCCCAATTGTCTCCGTCGAAATAGTATGCCTTTGAGGCATCAGCATACTCGATAGCTTAGTTGGGTGTTCTAAAATTTCTCTTGGAAGATGGGCATCCCAATCACCATCAGCAACTTTTTCGGCTTGATTCACTAATTCGATTTGTGATTCTGTTAATAAAACATCACAAAGCATTGCTGCCATGGCCGTTTTTTCTTTAATTTGTTGAGACTTCCAATCAAATGTATCAATCATGCAAGAGGTTGAGTAGGCAACCATCAATTGCTTCATAAAAGACTTTTCGCAATCCTCACGAAACTGCTTAAAAAATTCAAAAATATTGGGAACTTTTTTGAGCATTTTGACTGAGAACTCGTTGACCTCTTTAGCAACCGCCAGGGTTGTCTCATTAACCCCCAGTTTCATAAAAGCCTCTTTTGTCACCATATAACCGGAATCCAAAATACTAACGGCTTCTCTGGTGGGAAGTGTTCCAGAGTCAAAGAAACGATTGGCCATATTTTTTCTCAACTGCTTGATAAAAGCACTCATCTCTCGCTGCAAAACAAAAACATCTTCAACCCCTTTTTCCTTATAACGAAGAAAGGTTTCCTTGATATCCTCATTTCTATGACTAAGTTTGATAATTTTTGCCGGACCCAGCTTCAAATAAATATCAAAGGGAAAATCATCGCCGTGCTCTAGGATCAGTTTAATGGGGACCCTACAATATTCATTTTTTGGCTCAGTTGACATTTTTTACTGCTAACCTTTGAAATGGTTTCGAAAAATATATAATGTGACAGTTTCCCATATTTTCAAAAGCTATTCAATTCAAACCCATAGAATCACCCAGCCTTTCTGCTAAGCAACCATTTTTTTCTGTTATTACTTTACAAGGGTTGGTTTTAAGTCAACTATGGAATACTCATGGAATATTTAAAACGCATTGAAAAAAGTGAAATCAAACACTTCCCTATAGTTGAGTTTACTGGCCCTATTATTGTCGTCGATAGTGAAGACCAGGTTAGCTCAGCTATCAAAGAGCTTAAGGCTCAACGAATTCTAGGAATTGACACTGAATCAAAACCCTCCTTTAAAAAAGGGGAAAGCTACTCCGTCTCACTGCTACAATTCAGCACTGAAGACAAGGCCTACTTATTTAGACTTAATAAAATAGGCTTCCCGGAAGGACTGCTTGAAATACTTGAAGATAAAAATATTTTCAAAATAGGCCTTGCACTTCTAGATGATATTAGAGGCCTTAAAAAACTTGCTGACTTTCACCCCCAGTCACTAATAGATCTTGGGGAGGTTGCAGCAAATCTAAAAATAATCACTCAAGGTCTCCAAAGCCTAACGGGGATTTTCTTAAAACAAAGACTTTCAAAAAAATACAAGCTGACCAACTGGCAAGCACCAGATCTAGGCCCTCGCCAATTGGTCTACGCAGCGACGGATGCATGGATCTGCCTCATTTTATTTGACCATTTAATTGAGAATAATTTGGTTAAATTAGAAGAAACAAAATTGCGATAGCTGGTTTATACCAATACCTAAATTTTAGCTTCTCTTAAGGCTTGAATTGCCTTCCTATACTTAGAGCTAGTGAATCTTTCTTCCATTTTATGGAGAGCACTCTCTTTATCAAAATTCTCGACTCCCTTTTTTAATAACCGATGAACAAAATCTTCTGCCACAATAAAAACCACAGCAAGAGGCGAGATACCTGCTGAAGGATGATCAGTAAAACCTACACCATTTTTAGTTCCATGATGTTGTCTTATTAAGGTATCAGCTCCAATGGGAAGACTAGGATAATTTTTAGTCAACTCAGATGCCAACATGGCGTGCTTTTTCACACGATCTAAAACTTCTTTGCTACCGTCAAATTTTTCAAAATCCTCAATGGTATGGACAAGTGCCTCCACATCGTCAGTAAGGATAATATCGTGGAAATAAGCGACAAAACTTAATTTTTCTGTTTGCTCCTTAGAGCCCCACTCCATATTTCCCACAATGTGAAATGTGATAAATGTTAAAAGCTGACAATGCTTGTACCTAAAGCTTGCCTTATTACTCATAAGTGAGGCCAGCATAGATCTAAGCTTAGGAGTCTGCGCCACATTCTTAGACATGGCCTTAATACTCGCACTTGCGAGCGCAATGTTATCTTCAGTAAGTCCTAGGTTTTGAAGGTCTTCTGCCACAAAATCATAGCTAGTGGCTCCGAGCTTCATTCTTTCTGCTGTTGTAAGAGTGTCATCATCAAGTTTTTTCACAAGAGTTTCGGTGAAATACTTTGTGAAAGAAAGTCTAAATTTACTTTCCACGTAGAGCTCTTTCACTCCCTTTGTAGAATACTTCTCAAGGGAGTCTTCATCGAGAGTATCACTTTGATGAATTCTTTTAACAAACTGATAATCCCCTTTACCTTTATGAATTCTGACATAAACGTCACATGGAGAGCTGTCTAAATTATAGAAAAACTTAAGATCTATAGGAAAAAACTCTGGAGAGTTTTTTTCGGCCATCATTTTTGCCGTTACACCTAAAAGTTTTGCGGCTGCCTTAACAACATCAGGCATTTCGCAATCTTCACTCAGAACTTCTGCGTGTTCTTCATTTTTTGAGGGCCCCCCCAAAACAATCACAGGGATCTCAAGTTGTTTTGCTTTCAAATACTGAATAAGCTCAGACGCCGCATCTTTTCCACCAATAGTATTTCTGACAATGATGAGATCAATTTCTGGTAATATTTCAAGGAGCTCGATGACTGCTTTTTGGCTTTCTCTGGCAATAACATCCGTACCAACATACATGTTGAGATTGAGAGCAAATAGCTCCCTCTTTTTTTCTGACTCTTCGAGTAATACGGTTTTACTCATATTATTTTATTACCACCCTTTGTTATATTTTAAATTCAAATGACTTAACACTATATAGCGATAAAATTTGCCCCTGCTAGTTGATAGAACTAGTATCTAATAGGTATAATTTATTTTTTTATGAAAGGAGAGCAAATGGGTATTCAGGAAGATTTTGAGAAAGCAGCATTTGATGTCACAAGCCTTTCCCAGAAGCCATCTAACGAAGTTCTATTGAAGCTATATGCTTGCTTTAAGCAAGGATCTACGGGTGATGTATCGGGAAAAAGACCTGGAATGTTAGACATAAAAGGTCGGGCAAAATTTGATGCATGGAACGAATTAAAGGGAACGGAGACAGAGTCAGCAAAACAAAAATATATTGATCTAGTAAATGATCTAGTCGCTCAAAACTAGTCCCGTTGGAAAAAGGCCCCCCACAGGGGCCAACTTCCCATTACAAATTTAACAATTTATAGCGCAAAAACATCACCTTCCTTGCCTTTTTTCAACTAAAACAACCTTTTTTTAGTAAATTTACTAAAAATGCCTCTTTTTACTAAATATTGTTCAATCATTTCACGAAAATGATGTAAATTCGTCAAACTGACCGCACCAGGCGGCCCCCACCAAGGAGAAGACTCATGTGCGGAATTTTAGCAGTTATAGGAAAATCAGATTCTAGTATGGCCCAAAAAGAGTCTTTCAAAATGGGACATAGAGGTCCAGATGAAAGAGGTGTCTACACAGACCCTGTCCACCAGCGCACACTTTGTCATGAGCGTCTTTCCATAAATGATTTAACAACCGGTAGACAGCCCCTAAAAGGTTGCTCTGGAGCTCACCTAATTCACAACGGTGAGATATATAACCATCATCAGCTTTGGGATGGATTAAAATCGACTCACACCCACTGCTCCGAATCTGATTCTGAAATTATTTTGCACCTTTGGGAAGAGATGGGTGAACAGTGTGTAAGCTTACTCGATGGAGTGTTTGCCTTCATTTTGTTAGATGGAGCAAAAGTATTTGTCGCCAGAGACCCGATCGGAGTTAAACCTCTTTATTACGGAATTGATGAGGATGGAGACCTTTGGTTTGCCAGCGAAACCAAATCCCTTGTGGGTCCATGTGAAAAAATCGAAGAATTTCCTCCTGGCCACTACTACACATTAGAAAGTGGCTTTGTAAAATATTACACACCAAAGTGGAAGGAAGCCCCAGAAGATATCCCAAGTGCTGGTGCAGATAAAATTAGGGCCTCCCTTGAGGCCTCTGTTAGAAAAAGGCTGATGAGCGATGTCCCACTCGGGGTTCTACTATCAGGTGGCCTTGATTCATCACTTGTCTCATCAATTGTGGCCAGAGAAATGAAAGGTAGTGAAGCGAAAGTAAAATCCTTCTCAGTTGGAGTCTCTAAAGATGCTCATGACATGGTTGCCGCAAGAAAGGTAGCCGATTTTATTGGAACTGAACACCACGACGTAGTATTCAGTGTTGAGCAGGGAATTGAGCACATCAAAGAGACAATTTTAAAAATTGAAACCTATGATGTAACCACTATTAGGTGTTCAATCCCAATGCTTATCATGTCCAAATATATAAAAGATCAAGGGGTCAAAGTTGTTCTCTCTGGAGAGGGAGCTGACGAAATTTTTGGTGGCTACCTCTATTTCAATGAAGCACCCTGCCCTGCTGAATTCCATAAAGAATGTGTTAGAAGAATAGATTTCTTACACAAATCAGATGTGCTAAGAGCAGATAGAGCGACTATGGGTGCCGGAGTAGAAGCAAGAGTCCCTTTTTTAGATCTAGACTTCCTAAAAGACAGTATGGAAGTTGATCCGCGTTTAAAAGAATCAAAATTTGGATCGCGTATTGAAAAATATGTTCTTAGGAAGGCCTTTGATACACCACAATCCCCATACCTCCCCGATTCAATTCTTTGGAGGCAAAAAGAGCAATTTCAAGACGGTGTAGGCTACTCTTGGGTTGATGGACTAAAAGAGTATTGTGAACAGGCCATTACAGATGGTGAATTCAAAAGAAGACACCTATTTTACCCCCACAACACACCAAGAACCAAAGAAGCCTTTTTATATAGAAAAATATTTGAAGAGCTATTTGATCACCATGAAGCAACAAAGCTTACCCAAAAGTGGATTCCTAAGTGGCAAGAACATGATGAGGATCCTAGTGGAAGAGCTAGCAAGTATCATAAAAAATCTCATCATACTCAAGAAGAGGAAAGTGAGGAGGAGATTGAGGTTTTGGCCATTTAACCCAGATATGTTAAACTCAGTTTCATGAAAAATACTAAGTTTGATAAAATTGCACTATTAAAAGAAAATGAGTCCCCTGAAAACCCGGGAGCGCTTGAAAAGAGAGTGGCGCTATTTCCCAAAGAAGTCGCACTGCTAGCACAAGAGTGCAGTGAATTTTTCTTTGAGGCGGGTTGCGGTGAAAAGCTAGGCATTGCTGACAGTGAATATATCGCTGCGGGGGCTAAGATCCAATCAAGCGATGAAATTTACGCAGACAAAGACCTCATGATCAAATTTAAAGGGCCATCACTGGAATCAATACCTTTAATGAAAGAGGGCTCAACGCTTTTTTGTATGGCCCACATGAATTCTTATCCCGACAGAGGCGCGCTATTAAAATCTCACAAGATAAATGTTATAGCGATGGAAGAAATATTAGAGCATCCCAACAATCTAAGTGATGAAATTATTCTCTCAAAAAAGGCCATGGCCCACGCCATTGAAGGCCATAACTTAGAAAACCTTAATATCTGTATTGTGGGCTATGACAGCAGACTCGTTGGGGGAATCAGAAGGGCAGGAAATAGATTCACAAATTCATTAACTCTTTATCACGACTACGCTGGCTACGAAGAATTTACTCATAAAGGTCCAAACTCACTTTATTTTTATGATTCAAAAACCTACAAAGGCAAGCCAGAGGTTTTTGAGAGACTAAAAAATGAGGGCTGTGTTATTTTTGATTTAACGGCCTTTGAAAATGACCGAGGCGTAGAGGCGATCAAAAAGTACCGAGAAAGACATCCTCCCTTTGAGTTTGGACTAAGAAGAATCCAAAACCTGCACATTACTGGAATGGCCGGGGCGAGGTACGGAATAAAACTACTTAATAGTGATTCAAAACTTCTGACGGAAAACTCAGAGGGGATAGCCACAATCTTAGGCTACGGAAATGTAGGGATGGGTGCGATTGATGAAATCTACTCCTCTCGTTTTAAAAAAATCAATATTCTAGGCGCCAGAAATACGACTCCAAATAGAATCCTTCCCTATATTGAGGAGTCTCATTTAATTGTTAATGGAGCTGAGATACCTGTGGAAGAAAGAGGGAAACTCTTTTTATTAACCAAGGATCATACAAATAATATACTTCAAAATGGGACCGTTGTTATTGACCTGGTTGGAGGCTCACCTACAAACCGCTCATGTGTTGAGGATGTCAAGGCCTGCAGCTTTTTGACTGAACCTCATTTTAAGAGAAGTGGGATTTACTTTTCAGCTCTTTGGGGTTGGCCCATGATGGGAATGAGCAGGCAAAGTGCTCAGAGCTACTCCGCTCAAATTTATTCAGTTCTTACCGGCGATGAAAGAATGATTGATGGGCCTGGTAACTACCCTAAAAATATTAAAAATGCTCAAGTCTGTGGGCCCTTTTAAATTGAGGATGTTTATAATATTTGTACTACTTTCAAGGAAAAATCTAAAATAGAAATGAATGTTCTTATATGGGGACCTTATACGTTGACTTGCCCGATTGTCACTTGTCCTTGCCCGAGAATTACTGGCAAAGTTTTACTAAAATACAGATAATTTCATAAAGTAAATTTTTTCCAACTAAATGATCTTTTTCATCAATCAGTTTTAATATATTCATACAACCTAAAATAGCAGCACATTCATGCGCACTACCTTTTGAAATTAAATAAAATCTTTGCTTATCTCGCGAACTGTATTTGCCATATCCCTCTGCAAAATTGAGCACAATAGATAAAGATGCTCTTTGCAATTGATCTTTAAACTCTCTTCTTCCTTTTGGAAGTTTTTGGATGATCGACTCTGAATGTGACAGAAAAAGAACAGATTTTTTATAAATATCCATTTTCTCATGGTGTATTACTTTCATTTTTTCCTCTCGGGCAAGTCAACGTATAAGGAAATGGATAGAAGTGAATAAGTGATTATACTTCAGTATTGTAAAAAGATGAGGAATGAAAGTAATTTAGTCACAGAAAAGATTTGGCATAGCTTCAAAAACAATTTGTTCTAAAGTTGATGTTAACCCTACAACTTGCCATAATAATTAACGTTTTTTGGGGATCCATGCCCACGTCAGCTGTGCTGAGGTTGGCTCGATCCCTTCTTCATCCATCATTTCCACATTTACACAAACTTCACCTTTATCTAGGGTTTTGATTTGCTCGATTTGCTCATCACTCAAGGTAGCAGTGGCCACAAGATCACCTGTAGATCTTTTGACGTAGTCAATATGCATAGACTTTAAAAGAGGTATCTTATCATCGGGTAGGTTCATTCCCACTACAAAGCCTGTGGCAGTTTCAACCGTTAACGCCATAGCTGCAGCGTGGACCTGACCCAAGTGGTTTTGAACTTTTCTTTTATTTTTAAGCCTCACAACAACTTTTTTTTCACTGAGATTTAAAAATTCGATCCCCGCAGTTCCTGCAAACTTAATCATCATTCCCAGTGCTTTGGTAATCAAAAGAGAACTACCAGCTGGAAGTGTATTAATTTTATCAATTGAAGTCTTAAGTTTATTTGGCCTTGGCATTGGTAGTCCTTATTTTTTAAATTCTGGAGCTCTTCTTTCAATTAAGGCCGAAAGTCCCTCACCTAAGAGGTCATCACCCATAAAGGGCTCAAATACTTTCTTAGACTTAATTAATTTCTTGGCCTTTTTTATGAGTTTTTTATTAATTCTTTTTTTATTAACTTCCAAAACATAGGGGCTAAGCCTAGCAATTTTTGAACACTCGAGTGCTAGCTTTTCCTCAATCCCCTCAGGCGAGCTTACCCAGTTGGCCACTCCACAAATCTGTCCCTGCTTGGCATCAATATTCTTACCCAAACATGCCACTTCTCTAAGCCATGCGGGAGAGATGTGAGCGGCAATGGTATCGATCAAAACACTGGGTAGGGCCAGCCCTACTTTGGCCTCGCTAAAGGAAAACTTCGCTCTTTCACTGCAAAACAATCTGTAATCCGAAAGTATTGCCAGCACCGCCCCACCGGCCATGGCGGGGCCCTCTATAACACTAATATGAGGTCTTTTAAGAGATAGAAGATTGTATATTAAAAGGGAGATCCCTTTAAAAATAGAGGCCCTGTCATCAATGGATTTATCAACTATATATTGGGGATCAAAACCCATACAGAACACATTTTTGCGCTTTGATCTGGTGACAATCACTTTAGTAAGGGGATCTGCATCAGCTTTTTGGTGAACTTCTATGATTTCTTGAATCCGCTCAAAATTTATCAGGTTTCCATCATCAAAATCTAACCAGACAGTGGAAACACTGCCACTTCTTTCAAGCTCAACCATCTTACCCTCTCCCAACTCACTTGCATGGAGTGTTTTTATCTTTATTTAAAAAGGCCAATTCAATGTTTATATCATCCCCGTTTATGGTGACATTGTCCATTTTTGAAAAAGCTTTAAACATAAAGAGGATAAAATCCTTAAGAGGTAAAATTCTGCTCATTTTAGATTTTTGAATATGGATATTAAGAGATTTATCGTCCCGATTCATTGAAATACTACCACTGACATCAACCCTTAGGTTAGGGCCTCGAATCCCGATGACTTTGAGTTTGGGGTGGGCAACGAGCTCAAATTGGTTGTCTTTACTAATAAGCTTTACTTTATTAGCGGCTTGCAATTTGAGTAGTTTAAATTTTTTATTTCCCGCTGAGACAATTGAGCCTATCTCAATAACAGAATCTTTCATGCAATTTTCAAGAATATTTTCGATATTCAATTCTTTCAAGTCAGTGATTTTAGCATCAATGCCACAATCAAAACTCAAATTCTTCACAGTACTTTGAACACCATTGAGGGTATAGCTTCCTTGTGGGATTTTTAATTTAAAACGATTTTTATCAATTGAGATTTCTTCTATGTCTACAGTTGCCGAATACCCCTTGCTCTTAAACTCTACTTTTTGGACATTGATAGTTGATGAATCAAAACATCCCTCACTCATGCTCTCGAGCGTTAGCTCTCCAGAGCTTCCTCTGGAACAAGATACTTCTAATTTTGTTACATCAATATCTAAATCTTCAGTTGAATAATTGAGAGTCGGAGATGTAATGGATAATTGATTTTTCTTAAAACCGATATAATCAATATCACCATCAATATCAAAACATTCATTTTCTACTTTTATTTTTTCTAAAAAGAGCTCACTTTCACTTAGACACCAATTGATCATGTCTGAAACTTTAAAGTTATCTCCCACAATTCCCTTAGAGCAATAAGCACTAATACTTCCAAATGAAATGCTGGTGTCAGGGTTTCCAATAGTAAAAAGGTTGGACTCAAACTCTAACTTTGGTCCATCAATTGAAATTCTTTCCAGTGGAAGAGTTCCTGAAAACCCTGTCTGATCATTTGCAAAACTAATCTGATCGATATCAATGACTGAATCATCAAGACACCCTTTTAAGATGGTGTCCCCCGTTATCTCTTTTCCCCACTCTCCCTTCTTGCAAGTGATATCAAAGTTTTCAATAGCTGAGCGATTACCGGCACTAGACACAAAAATTTCACGTCCATCTATTTGAAAACTATCAGGGTAAATAGTTAGCGCATTGAAGTTACTCTTTAGTAGAATTGCGCTGTCTTGATACATTAGTCTTGCTGGTTCACCTAAGCTTTTTAAATAGCTTCGGTTTAAGCAAAATTCTAAAAACCTTTTTTGCGATAGACCAAGAGCCGGATCACAAAAGAAATCAATACTGCTAAACTCAAAGTACTTTCCCGCAAATCGCACAGAGCCTTGAGTTGATTTTAGAGCAGCAGATTTTTGGCTGAAGCTTAAAGAAGTCTTATCAAAGAATGCATATTCTAAACTATCAAATTGAGGGATTAAATTGGCAGGAACAAGATCTGATAAATGGTAGTTTGAAATCCCAAAAAAGCCATCTTGAAGCACAAGCTTTCCAACAAAATCTGTTCTTCCCCCACGATATAAATCACTTGAGATATTGATTAAATTCGAGTCAATGACCCCGCTTCCAGGAACTGCTCCTTGAAGCTTGTAATCCTCTAAGCCTTGAAGCTTGTCAGCAGCTAAATCTTGAAGCCTCTCAGTTGTTAAGAGCGTGGGTCCAAACCACTCCATGGAATTAATATCAATAAAAGCGTGATGCAAAGTCGCTGAGTATATGCTTTGACTAAGGATGATCCCCATCAAAAAGATGTAATTTTTCACTTATTCCTCTCTTTATTCTTACCTTTATCCTAGAGAGAATTTCTTATCATAGCTCATGACACGCAGGGTCTTTTTGAAAAAATTACTGGGGTGATTACAAGACAAATAGTGGTTATTTCAACGGTTGTGAGATGTTTTCTGCATTTTGGTCAAGTCGTTTTGAGGAGTCCAGCTTTTGATCCCCTCTTTCAATAACTAATTCCAGTAGATCTCTTGGATGGTTTTCATTTTGCCAAGGCCTAAGAGAGACTGCTTTCTTAGGTGCTGAGGCCTTAGATGCTCTATCTTTACTTCTCTTTGATACTTGATTTAATTCTAGTGCCAAGGCCAACTCCCTCTTTGGATTTATTATACCAAAACCAGGAAAAAACCCTCACTAAAAAATATTCTTACCCTTTTATTCCCAATACTTTGAAAATAAATGCATATTCCAAGGCCACGTCATTCAAAGAGTCATAACGCCCCGAAGCTCCTCCATGACCCGACTCCATATCCGTCCAAAGTAGTTTGGCATTACTGTCCCCTGCAAGCTCCCTTAACTTTTGAATCCACTTAAAGGGCTCCCAGTAAGTCACCCTTGGATCATTGAGCCCGGCCGTAGCGAGAATGTGAGGATAAGACTCGGTGTGGATATTGTCATATGGGGAATAAGATTTCATATAGTGAAAGTATTCATCATCACTTGGATTTCCCCACTCTTCATATTCAAGTGCGGTAAGAGGCAAGGATTCATCAATCATTGTATTGACCACATCGACAAAGGGAACGTGAGCGACAATTGCTTTAAACAATTCTCCTTTGAGATTAGCGACGGCCCCCATTAAAAGGCCACCAGCAGAGCCTCCACAGGCTATCATTTTGTCACTTGAGCTGAGTTTCTGGGAAACCAACTCCTCTGCACAGCTAAGGAAATCATTAAAAGTATTTTTTTTCTTCAAAAACTTTCCACTTTCATACCACTCATTGCCCATTTCATCACCACCTCTAACGTGTGCCAATGCGATAACAAAACCTCTTTCCATCAGTGGGCAATAACCACTAGAAAACCTCAGGTTTAGACCATACCCATAGGAGCCATAGGCATAAAGATACGACGGTGCTTGCCCATTTTTTTCAAGACCTTTTTTATGGAATATGGTCATGGGTATCTTTACACCATCTTTTGCCATGGCGAAGGTTCTATAGCAGGTATAATTATCGGGGTGGTGATCTTTTACATCTCTTTCTTTTTTAATCAGCTCATTTTGAGAATTCATATCGTGATCAATCACTCTATAAGGCTGAATGGGACTTTCGATTATATATCTCAAATCGGTTGTATTGTACTCATCGTTATCACCAAAGCTCAAATTTGCTAACTGATCTCCCGCATCTAGAATATAGTGATCACCACTAGCGATATTAAAAATATAAAAAAAGCTAATGCCCTCTTTTTTGGCCTTCACTACAATATGGCCTTTAAAAACATCAAATGTATTGAGGATGACCGTATCACTAGCAGCGAGACACTCCTCCCAACTCTCCTGTGAGTAATCATCAATACTAGACTTCACAAGACGAAAGTTTTTATGAGTGTCATTAGTCAATATATAGAAGTGAGATCGATTATGTTCTAGGTAATACTCATGGCCCTTCTTTCTTTTTAAGACGAGGGTCGGCTTTGAGTCAATATCGTCTGCAGAAAGTAAATAAGTCTCATTAGTTATCTTTCCACCAGTGTTAATGAAAATATATTTCTCACTAGCAGAACTTCCGCAACCAACAAAGAATTGATTTGAGGGCTCTTCATAAATTAAAATATCACTATTAGTACGGCCTAGTGTATGTCGAAAAACTGCATACTCACGATCATTTTCATTAAGTGCACCATAACAAAAATTTGCACTATCTTTGTACCATGCAAGGGAATAGGCAGCATTCTCAATTTTGGTGTCAATTGTTTTTCCAGAGGCCAAGTCTTTAACAAAGATATGGAAATGCTCATCCCCTTTAAAGTCTACTCCGTATGCGAGAAGATTCTCGTTGGGGCTAATTTGACAAAATCCTAGAGAGAAAAACTCCTTACCATCAGCTAATTCGTTTAAATTGAGCATTACCTCTTCTGCACTATCCAAACTTCCCTTCTTTCTACAGCAAATTTCATATTGTTGGCCTTCTTCCCACCTATCGTAATAGAAGTACTCGCCAACTTTTTGAGGAACAGAGCTATCATTTTCAATGATTTTCGATTTAAGCTCATTAAAAATCTGACTCTTTAAATCTTTGACATCTTCAAGGTACCAATTGGTATAGTCATTTTCTTGATTTAATAACTTAACTACTTCAGGATTTTTCTTTTCTTTCAACCAATGAAGAGGATCCACCCAGCTGTGCTCACCAAACTTCTGTAGATGTTCTTTGCGAATGGCAACGGGTGCTTTCATGGGGACTCTCCTTCAATTCGTGAAATCAATCTCAATACTTTTGCCATTCTCTTGAAATTGCTATCTTCACGAGTTGACTCTCTTTTAACAATATAAACGTCTCGTTTAACTTTTTTCATTCCCTTGGGTAGAGGGAACTCTATGAGCTCAAATTTCTTTTTAACTCTTTCGTTGTGAAGCTTGGCGATAAAGTGAGGAATAAAACCAACGGCCCTTCCATTTCTCATTATTTCAAGGGCGGACTCCATCAAAGTCACTTGAAAACAGATATTTCTTTTAATTTTTTCATCAGGCCAGCTATCAAGCCCTTTGACTCCAGTAGGTGAGCCAGAAAGAGGAATCGTGGGAATTACAAAAGGAAGTTCTTTTTCGCATTTCATTGCGTGAGTTCCAAATATTCCCATCTTTATTTTTGCAACCTTTAAATACTCTAAACCACTTTGAGGTATTGGGTGATAAGTTATACCCATGTCAATATCATCGCGAACTATGGCCTGCTCTAATTTTCCAGGTACGAGTTCTCTGAGCTCAATACCTTGGTGCTCATCAAACTCACTAATCACTTGACCTAAAAAATATGTAGTGAAAACTTCAAAGGAGCCAATTCTCAGATTGTTTTCAGCCTGGCCTTCGCTCCCTCCTAGTAAATGATCAAGCTGATTAAAAAATGGCTGACTTCTCTCATAGAATTTTTTCCCAAAATCGGTGATCACAATCCCACGACCAGAAATTTGAGTCAGCTCTTTTCCCACTTCAATTTCAAGTGTTTTGAGAGACTTTGAAAGACCGCTATGGGAAATGCCTAGGATCCCGGCAGCTTTTCTCAAATTTCCAGTTTCCACTACAACACAAAATTGCCTTAATCGATTCGTTTCCATAATGGAAACAATAATCATTTTTTATCCATCAAACGTCAATAATATTAGGTATAACAAACTTTTCCTCTTGGCATTATTCACGCAGCCAGCTAAATTTGGAGAAGGGAAGTTACCAGGATCGATTTTGAGATATTTACTTACCACATTTTTAATAGTTGCAGGCTTGTCTCCCAACTTTCTCTATGCAGAAAAAAAATACGTAGATACCATCAAAATCCTCAAATCAATCATACCTAGTGCTAATAGTTATAGAAATATTGTCATCCCTGACCCCATTACTGATGGGGGGCCCAATAAAATTTTAAAGAAGATTCTAGATTCTGATCAAAAGCTACTGGCCTATAGCAGAGAGATCCACACTAACACTGGCTGTAGCTCCAGCTGCTTGCCTCTCCACTTTCTCATTGTCCTAAGTCCTAAATTGAAATTTCTTGCTATATTAGAGGTGGAAAAACTCACCAAGAAAAATCACGTCCCCTTTAACACCAATGACTATATTAAAATAAATTCAATCCTTTCAGCTCCACCGGCCTCTTACAAAAATCTAAATGAACCTCTCGACTTAGTTGATGCTCTTACTCGGGAAACAAAGAAGGAGCTTGCCGGCGACATTGTCACTCTCGCTGCCTTTACAAGCTTTCGAGCTTACCAATACTTAGAACATACAAAGTTTATTCTCGAAAAACTTAACAGAAAATAACTCAATACTTTCTCATCAATTTCGATAAATACCCCAATGAATGAGAATACCCAGAGTGAAATATTCAACTTATCTAGTCAGTCATTTGAAGAAATGAGTGATGCTTTAAATAATTTTGCGAGCTGTCTATGCAGGATCACCGTGCCAGGTGATGAAGGCATGGAAGAGTTCTATCAATCGGGAACATTCAATTTACTTCTAACGACCTTAGCTCCCCTTTGCACTCAACTAACCAGCTATTACAATATTGATATCAAGAAAAATCAAAAACTGGACGCAGAGACCTTTTTAACTCTTCTACAAATGATCAGAGGGTTCAAAGGTTTTTGCCAAAGCTTCCACCAAAATCCAATATCAGCGACTCAATTTGTTCAATTATTTGCAGGCCATCAACAGTTTAATGCTTTTTTAAAAGATCTGGTTATTTTCTACTCAGTAGTTAGTTTGATATTGAAAGAAATTGAAGATACTGGTGCCCTTTTGGCACCATCTATAGAAGGCCTACAAAGACAATAAATAGCGCCGGTGCGACTCCCATCAAGAGTGCAGAAAACAGTAAACTTGAAAGGTGTAATTTCGCAAACATATCAGCTTCTCTCATCTCTATCCCCTTCATTCCATGTTTTGGTTAACTATTTATTTCTACAAAATTGCGCACTTAATAAAAAGAAAAAAAACTGCATTTAAAAAGTTTCTGGCAAAAGATTTTCCAATAACTTCTTGGTGGTAAAAAGTGACACCACTTTATTACACATTCTCAAAATTCTTCTTACATGAGTTGACGATAAATTGCGGGAAATGTCATAAATGTATTGGAAATAAATCATAAAAGGATGTTAATGATGGAAACAGAAGCTCTTAGATCGCTTCTCAGGGACGCTTTAGTTGAATACCGAAGTCAAAGACCACACCTTTCAATTAGGGCCATTGCAAAAAACACAGGGGTTGATAGATATTTCCTTGGTAAAATTTTGGAAGAATCATCTGGCTCCAGCAAATTAGATTTAAACAAAGTACTGATTCTCTTGAAGGGACTTTCTAAAGAAACTTCTTTAAAAAGTGCTATTGACTCCCAAAAGGAACCTCTTAAAAAAGAGTTGATGTCCACTTTTAGCGTGCTTTATAACAGTGATAAAGTGCTTTCAAAAGAAATTGAGTCACTAAATTTATTTGATTACGATGAATACCTTGTACTGGTACTCGCCACTTTTGATACAGGGACAACAAGAGAGAGCGTTGGGAAAATTTTAGGAGAGAAAGGGCTTACTGTCTTAGATCGCTACCTTGAAGATGAAATTCTCATCGAGAAATTCAAGAAAATCAAACTAGCAAGCGGTGTTGATTTTTTCACCACTTTAAAACTCTTAAAATTCCAAATTGGTAACTACGCTCGTTTCTACAACCCAGCACATGCTGGAAAAAATAGAAATTATATTCATGTAAGTGCTCAAGGAGTAACTCTCAAGGCCTTAAGAGAAGCTGTAAAGCTACACCGAGACCTACATGAAAAGATGACTTCATTAATTAATAATCCTCAAAACTTTGGTGATATACCTTTTTTCTCAGTTGGTCTTATGGATACCTTCACAGACCTTCTGCCACTCGAACACACCACACCTAAACCTACACCTACCGCAACCTCAGGGGAGACCATCCAATGAAAAAGTCTATTTCTTGCTTATTTTTTCTATTAACTATTGCCAGCACTTCCTTTGCTGAAGAACTAGTTGATGATTTCCTCAGTCCTCAAAAGACGACACTGTTTAAAGAGCTAGTAATAGAGAAAATCGGAGAGATAAAACTCAAAGACGGCCTACTATACAAGTTGAAAAAAACGGGCGACGGAACTCATTTTCTGCTTGTGCCTATTAACAAGACATTCATTAAAACAAGATCACACAATGGCGGAGGCGGCTGATTCACAAAGGTTAAGATAAGAAAATTTAAGATAAATCAGCAACTTGGACCGTTAGATAGTATTGTAGTTGTCCCTTGTTTTTTCCGATAAGAATAAATAATAATTATTTTAAATTGGAAAAGATGAGCACAGACAAAAAGATATTAATTATTGATGATGAAGACGATATAGTTGAAATTCTTCAAGTTATCGTCGAGTCTCATTTTGATAACCCAATTGTAACGGCAAAATCGGGTAATGAGGCCATAAAATATTTAAGGGAAGATCCAGAGATTGGATTTATTTTGTCTGATTACAGTATGCCTGATGGAAATGGTGGCAAAGTATACGAGTACAACAAAGAAAATCTGAACCTTCCTTTTTTTCTTATCACTGGAGGGTACACCAGCGACTATCCAGAAATTGCTGGCTTTTTAAACTCTGAACCACTGAATCGTTTTTTTCAAAAACCACTCGACGATGAAGCCTTTTTAAAGGCCCTTGAAGAAGTGATCAACCTAGAAATACAAAAACCAACTTTTTCAAGTAGAAGAGTCCGTATAAGTTGTTTTAAAAAGTACTACAAAGGTGAATATGATGTTTTCATTAAGTTATCTGACGAAAAGTTAGTTAAAATCATTGAAAAGAATATTGAGTTCGCGGAGAATACATTCTCAAAATATGAAAAGAAAGGCACTCAGTTCATCTACCTTTTTGAAGATGACTACAAAGATTTTTCAAGCAAATTAATAAGTCAACTCATGAGTGCCATTGAAAAGGCGAAGTCTGAAGAAGATATTATTAATGCCACTGCAAGCACAGTAGAGTTTATCTCTTCTGATATTGTCAATCAGGGACAGATTGGAAGTGAGGAAATTAAACTTATTGATAATTGTGTTAAAGGCTGCTTAAAAAATTTAAAGAATGATAAAAAGATTTCAGATTTGACCTCTGATATGTTCAAGGTTGGGGGCTACCTTGTACGCCACTCCATTACAGCAATTTATCTATCTCAATATCTCTGTCGAAGCTTAGGATTTAATACTGAATCTGTTTTAGAAAAACTCACTTATGCCTCTCTACTTCATGATATTTGCATACTTGATTCCGATCTCTCAGCGGTATTATTTTTAGATTCTGATGAATTCGAAAACCTGGAGAGACCTCGAAAAAAACAAATCAGAGAACATATTTTACAAGCTGTTAACTTAGTAAATAATAACTCTAGTATACCCGACGGTGTTGCCAATATTATTCATGAGCACCATGAAAGACCTGACGGCTCAGGCTTTCCTAGATCCTTGACCCATGCAAACGTCTCCGCTCTTGGCAGCCTATTCCATATTGCCTTAGTAGCATCAGACTATCTTTCTAAAAATAAAATAAGTGATGCTACCGCTAAGCTTCAGTTCATAGAGTTACTAAACACAATTTACCTTGTAGGCGTTTACAAAAAACCTACTGAAGAGATCCTAAAACTCCTAGAAGCTTGAGTTTTTCCCTCTTCTTTTCATATTCAAGAAGATCTTACTAAACTCCGATGAATACTATGGTTTCAAACAAAGGATCTCGATTTTGACTGCTCCAATTCACTTCTATCTAACTTTCAATCCAGTCTTAAATGATAACCTTGAAAAAGGCATGACCCAATGTCATGAATTTTACGAGTACCTAAAGACAGAGAAAAAAGAAAATATCGACGGCCACGCCTATTGGGGACGAATGATTGGTAACTTCAGAGAGGCCAATATTGATCTGGATAAATTTCAAAGTACCATTACTAAAAATCAAGAAACCAATTGCAGTACCCATCTATTTATTACCGATTTTCAAAATATTTGGGTGGGTAAGGTTGAATCTGTTTGCGCTGAGATAGAGGATGATTTTAAAACACTACCCTTTTACAAGGATAAAAAAGTAGAAATGTGGTTTAAGATTTCAGATTTTTCACTGCTTGAACATACCTCAGAAGGGTGTGCTAAAAAGCTAGCAGAGCTCTATATTGACAATGATCATATGGATTTAAAAATAGGTGGACTCAGCCCTTTCACTTCTGGAGTTAGATTCCCTATATTTGTTCAAGATAAATCTGAAGAGCAATATTTTGACCAAATTGATGAAGATGGTCCAACTCACCTGCTATTTAGACCAAATCCGGCTATTACAAATACTGGATTTTCTAGAGTTAGAAATGCGCTCAATACATATATTTTCCCTGAGGCCATGTACGCCAAGATTCCACATTCAGCAAAATTAGAACTTGAAACAGCTGAGCTTGATGTCCTTGAGCAAAGAGGACATAACTTAGCAAAGCTTTCATTTAATTATATTAAGGCCTTTGAAATTATCATCAATGACTTAATTATTCACACTCTTAAACGTGAAGGACAGGCAGATTACTTTTTTGTAAAACCAACAGTAATGCCGCCAAAGCTATACCTTGATAACCGTGAGCCAGATGTGGTTCCTCTCAGCCAATTTCAAAGAAATTATTCTATAACGCAACTGATGTACCTTGTACAAAGGTGCGTAAAAACAAATAATATGGCCTTCCATAAAGCATTTCAAGGCCACAAATTCTTTATTAAGTTCTTTACAGACCAGCTCCCCAAATTACTAGAAGATAATCAAGTCAGTAATATGAGAGGAGTAATTGCTCACAATGACATCAATAGGATTGATAATCATGATGCCATGGCCATAAGAAATTTGATCCTAGGCATTGGTTGCAAGGGCCTCATTCATGTTTGTTATCAAAACTTCTACCCAGGCCTATTTAAAAATATGGCGCGGGTACAAGGGAAGTATGATGACTTGGTCAAAGGCAGTAAAAAAAGACAGGGCGGCCATCTAAAAAAAGTGGCATAGCACTTCTTATATCGAGATATTGCCAGCAAATAATTCGGCCAGAGCTTTTGTATTTTCCATTTTGCTCAAGATGATTTTTAAAATTGATGTGATGGGAACAGCTAAAAACATTCCTGGAATCCCCCATACCAGACCCCAAAAGATGAGAAAAACGAGAAGCGTAATAGGATGAAGACCTAGGCCCTCACCCATAAGCTTAGGCTCAACAATATTGCCAATAATTATTTGAACCACGCCCATAATAGCAATCGCTAAATAAAATTTAAAGCCCAGTCCAAACTGCAATAAAATGATGGGGAGAGGAAGAATGGTCGCAAATATAGATCCCACACTTGGAATGAAATTAAGAAGTATAGTAATCAGTCCAAACATTAAGGCCAATTCAACATCTAAAATTAACAGAGTCACTCCCACAATGAGCCCAGTGGCGAGGGAAGTTAAAACTTTAGTGGCCACATATCTTGAAATATTTTGTTGAATTGGGATGAGAATCGAATCTTGTTTTAGTTTTGATCTTTCACCAAGTAGTAAAAATAGTGTGAAGATTACAACAAGGAAAGTATTTGTGGCGATACCAAAAAGACCTCCTGTAAAATTTTTGACAATAGTAAAAATAGGAAGATTCATTAGCTCTTTTTTTAAAGTTGCCGTATCTAGTGTGACCCCATACTTACTAAGCAGAGCTGCCCCCCACTCCATAACCTGTACAATCCTATCTCTATAGACTCCGGCACCTTCAATAAAGTCTCCAAGAGAATTGACAATTAAAAGGCTTAGAAGTGATGTCACCCCTATGAAAATTAAAAATGTCACAACGAGCGCCAAGGCCCTGGGAACTTTTGCACGCCTTTGTAAAAAGGTAAAAAATGGTGCCAGGATAGCGAAAAGAAAAAGTGAAATGGTAAAGGGTATAAGAACAGACTTGGTATAAATTAAAGCAGCTGTAAAGGCGGTCGCTGCAATAGTCATTAGGCAAATATTATTAACTTTTTGATAATTATCCATATCTATAAATACTATACTGAGTGTCACTTCTGGGGAATAAAAAATTGGGGGAAAAGGCGTTCCCCCAATTCGAGGAATGAGTGAAAGATCTTATTAAGATATCTCACCAAGACATTTTGATGTCTATATACAAGCATAGAAGAGGAACCCGTTAACGAAAACCATATATTTTAAGTGATAGAATTTGAAAGGTTTTGGGGAAAACCTTCCATCTCCTTTGATATAGGGGCTTTCCTTTGTTTTCTCTCTCAACCCAATTTTTTTAAAACTTCACAACACTTGAAAAGCCACATGCCATGAGTAAGAATCATTTTACTCTTTAATACAGGTTTGATTTGTTAATTTTATTTTTAATTGACTCCAATTAATTGTTTGGTCACATGGAGGGCTTATGACCATGGAATTTGACGAGACGTTTTTCGAATTGCAGCGAAAAAGGTTACTCACACAGAAGACACGGATTATGAATTACATTCAAAATGACGACATGAATGATTTGCGTGCAGAGAGCGATCAGATGTCAGAAGAGGGAGATGTGGCACAAAGTCACATTGACCAGCAGTACGGTATCCAAATGCGTGAAAGAGAAGTCTACAAGCTTAGAGAAATCGAGCACGCGTTGAACAAAATCCAAAATGGTTCTTATGGTTTTTGTGAAGAGTCAGGTGATCCCATTGAATCGGGAAGACTCAAAAGCAAGCCTTGGGCCAGATACTGCCTAGCAGTAGCTGAGGATTTTGAAAGACACCGCGGAGTGGGTTAATAGCTATCTTTTTAGCTCTAGCCAAAAAAGACCCCTAAGATCACCCACAGTAAAACCTGTGGCCTGGTCTTTGGGGTAATATTTTCTTATTTCTGACTTCACACCCTGACTGATGTTTACTCCATGGCAGTGTACACACATCTTTTTGGTGTATATTGGAGCAATAACTCCTGCCCTGTCGACATCTAGAGACACAACAGAAATAGGCATCTTTTTTTTCGCGCTGCTTTCTTGGTACTTTGATATGAACGGTGCCACCCAGTTTGGGGCCACATTTTTGGGATTTCGAAGCTTATGAGATGTCCTGCCTATTTTATATCCAAGTTTTCTCCAGTTCTGCTCAACCGAAGTTTTCTTCGCACGACAAGAGCGCACACCTTTAACAAATCCATTTTGAACAGACTGTTTCAAAGCGAGCCCAAGCTCATCTCTATATTTAACCAGTACAACTCTGCCCTTCTTTTTATAGTATTTTTTTTCTTGCTCACTCAGGGGAGCTGCAAAACAATTTCCAAATAAAAAAAGTGCTACTAGTATTTTGACAACCATATCTCTAATTCCCTTTGCCTTTTCACAGCTCCAGCTTCTTTGTAAATTTCCATTTCTTTTAAAGCATAGTCACGGGCCTTCTGATTTTGTCCCCTCTTACGGTATTCAATTCTTGCAATTTTAAATAGACCTGCTCTTTCTAAGGGATAGTCATCCGCCAGTGGGCGGGCCCGGACAAATAGCTCATCGAATTTCTCAGAGTTGCCTTCTAGGCCATAAATTTTCATGCCAAAACTATAGTTTAAGGCCTCTTCAATATTTAATTTTTGATATTCAGCTATCCCCTGACCAAGATAGTCTAAGGCCTCTACTTTCAGGTCAAGGTGATACAAAGATGTACAGCGATAGAGTAACCCCGCCGCCACACCTCTTTTATACCCACAACTAGTTGCCAGCTCACCACTGAGAACAAATTCTGCTAAGGCCTGCTCCCAGGAGCCCAACTGCTCTAAGGTAAGCCCCATAGCGCAATGGGCGATACTAAGATTGAGAGGTAAACCCAGTGTTTCGAAGACTTCAATGGATTTTTTTTGTGTTTCAATTGATAATTTATATTCGCCTAGATCACAATAGAGCATGGCCAAATTGGAAAGAGAACTACCCTTAATTTTCGGACTTTCAAAATATTTATCATGATCAATGCATTCTAGGTAGTGACCGCGTGCCTTCTCAAGCTCGGCGCGGTAATGGTGAATAATTCCTAGGTTTGAGCGGGCCGCATAGACCACTACTGGGGAGTTAATTTTCTCACCAATTTCCAAGGCCTGCATGGCGTAGTCGAAGGCCTTCTCTAGTCGATCTTGCCTCCACGAACATATGCTTAAATAATTATATAACTTTCCTAGCAAGTGCTTAGATAAACCTGGCTCCATAGTCGATTTCACAATGCTTTCTAATAACGGCCAGTCTCCTGAGGGAGTTAAGATTTCTAACAACTTGTCCTCAACAATCCTTTTTGCCGCTTCACTTTGTTCTGCTCTACTAGAGACCACCAGGGTGTCTGATTTTAATATAAGATCATCAATTTCACATTCAAGGGTATGGGCCAGGGCCAGTAAGTTATCTCTTTTTATATTCTTAACTTTGCCGGACAACCATCTCGCCAGGGTTTTTCTATCCACACCAATATTTTCGGCCACCCACCACTGTTTGAGATCAAGCTCACATATGCGATTTTCTAAGAATGTAATATTTATAGGAAAGCTCTCAGCTGTTTTCATGTCCCGTAATGTCTCTTTTTTTTCATATGACCTGGTGTTAATTATAGTTACGTTTTTAGCAAACACAACAGCCCAGGAGATAATAATGAGCGTCAGCAGAGAAACCCTTGAGACATATTGGCCAAAAATTAAAAAACTAGCAGAGACGGAGGGTGCCCAGAGCGTAATATCCCTTTGTGAAGAGGAAAAAGACTTTAATATGAGGTGGTCACTATATCGCTTTTCAAATCAAACCCTCGCCCAAAGAGACTGGAGTGGACGAGATCTAAATACAGCAATTACCGTTGGCGAAGCCGGAATAGAATCTATGCTAAAAATTGCCAGTAGTGATAGTGAAATTGAAAAGACTTACAAGGATCGTGCCAATATTCTTTGTTACAACCTTGGCGCCAATCTATGTGATTGTTGGGATGATGGAATCGAAAGAAACGATACTTTCTTTGAAAAGGGCGTCGAGCTGGCCTGTCGTGCTATAAAATTAAGAGAAGAACTTGATAAAGGTCCTGCACCTTTTTCCATGGCGTATTGGCTAAGGGGTAAGCACTATCTATCGCTGAAACAGGTACCCCAGGCAAAAGAAGATTTAAAAAAATCACTTGATTATGCAAAAGAAGATGCCAGAACAAAATCTCAGCCTGACAGCTTGTGCGTAGATGCCGGCTTCGCGGTAATTTTAGGTTTTGGCCTTGTTGCCATTGCAGAAATAATGGAAGGTACTCCTGGGGCCCAAGACAATTTTGATCAGGTTATCAGTGTATTTGAAAATCAAATATCACAAGACTCTGATAAAAAGGCCGATGCAGAATTTGGGATTTTTCAGCTCAAGGAGTCGCTGCCAAAATCTATTTAAATATCATTCAACATTTGGATGGACTGCCCCTGGTAGGCCCCCCCAAAAAGGCTCGCGTGATTTAGGATATGATAGAGATTGTAAATATTTTTTCTCTTTTCATATCCTGAGCACTTTGGAAAAAGCTCAAAATAACTTTGGTAGAAAATTGATGGAAATCCACCGAACAACTCACTCATTGCCAAGTCAACTTCCCTATCGGCGTAGTAAATTGCAGGATCAATAAGGTATGTGCAACCTGAACACAAATGTATATTCCCGCTCCATAGATCACCATGCACAAGAGAGGGTTTAGGGTGATGCTCTGACAAAAGCTCAATAATTTTATCCCGCTTAGACTCCAGTAGATCCTTCAGACTATCACTTCCTAAATTTTCGACCTGAAACATCAGCCTATCAAGGTAAAAAAACTCGCCCCAATTATCACTCCACCTATTGGGTTGCGGGTTGGACCCAATGAAATTGGAAAACTCTAATCCGAAACGATTTGAAAAATTGAGATGTAGTACAGCAAGCTTCTCTCCCAATTCGGCCCAAGAGGCATCACTAAAAGGATCGCCATTTAAGTATTCTAATGCCAGAAACCAGTCGCTAAAACCTAGCACCCGAGGCGTGATCACCTCACCAAACTGAGCTGACAAAAGCTCAAGGCCTTTGGCCTCAGCTTCAAACATGCCTTTAATCCCACGTATGTTAGCTTTTACAAAGAATTTACTGCCGTCCTCACACTGAATCTTGAAGGCCTGATTGATATCTCCTCCTGAAATAGAGTTGATTTGTTTAGTTTTAAGTGAAAGCTGATCTTCCAAACTGTTTAATATTTGATCTATTTCCACTCATCTGCTCCAATATTCTGACACCAACACACAGCTAAACTCCCGAAATTAGATCATTTAACTTGGCACTGCACTTGCTCTTTAGTGACGTGCCATGAAGGAATCATAACCACGGAGAGGTTGCCTTGAAAATACAAATCACCACTTTAATCATTTTCACTTTAATTTTAACATCTTGTGGAAAAAACAATGTTGACTCAGCAGCAGCGGGCGCCAGTAGTAGCCCCAGCACTGATAATCCTACTGATCCTGAAGCACCAACTTCTGCCCCCATTGAAAGTGAAGAAGAGACTGAGGATATTACAGAAGACAGTGATATTGATCCTGTCCAGCTGATCACAACTCAAAGTATAGAAGTTGATTGTGATTCCTTCCGTTACCAATACAAAAAATGTGATCTATCTTCGATGATTTCTGGAGAAATTTTAAGTGTTGAAGTTGTTGATAAAAGATCTAACAGTTCTTGTGATCAAGATGTTTCATTCGGTATAGTCGATAGCGACAGCATATATGTAGACAAAGGATGTAGGGCAATTTTTAAAGTTACTTTTGGCACCAATATTGTGACTAAGGAATTTGAGTTAGATAAAAAGAAAAAATCGACCTACATCGATTGCGACTCTTGGAATTATCAGTACGCTGAATGTGGGGTACTTACAGATCCTAATTATGAAATCACAAAAATAAGCGTTAAAAAGAAGCGCTCACATAGTTCATGTACTAAAAATAGTTCATACGGAATACTTGAGGACAAGCTCAGTATTTATGTAGACCATGGATGTCGAGCAGAGTTTAAAGTTGAATACTATGCAAAAGATCTTGGTTTCTCGGAAATAGCACCCAAGGCATTTAATTTTGGAGAACTGGGTATCACTCCAAAGACTCCACTGCTGACTCAAATCGATATTTCGACTAATACCGGAGAGCTCACCTATAAAAATGATGGCCTAGGGGTTGAATCCCACGACAATATTCCAGTCAATGACCAAATAAACCATCACCCAGACACTTTGGAAACTGAAGCAATCGCATTTGAGTTACCTGGTAATACTCTCGATATAGAAGTACAAATATCTCGTTTATTTAAAAGTGAAGGAAGTGGAGAGCGGGCCTACTACTACGCACTTAACTCTCAAGGTCTCCTCATTGAAAAAGGGGTGATTGACCGCTCTTCACTCGACTATGGTCACTCAAATGACAAAGGCCTTTTAAAACTTTCAGGTTTAAATGCTAAATATCTCATTTTTACTGCTCTTCCATATGAAGATCCTGAGAGCAGAAAAAATGATAGTAGTGACTATCATGTAAAATCAATCAAAGTAAAATATGTTTCCGTCTTGCCGTAGACCTTGCCGTTATACCTCGCCTTCGCCCTCGCCGATTGGTTTGATTCATGAACTTTCCGAGACATACTTTACTATTTATTAGCGACACATACTTTACACTATGTGTTTTTCTTAACTACTCGGAAGTTAAAGGGGCTTTCTCCCGATGTGAATTTATATTCTATATCGTCAATAAATCCTAATT
>JABIHA010000043.1 GCA_018649885.1 Bacteriovoracaceae bacterium | reverse complement strand
TCCTTGAACAAAATTGGTTAAGACTAAATTTTCAGGGAGAAATGGTGAATGGTGAAAAAGGAGTGATAACGGGAACTTATTAACATCTTGACTGACTGGGACTATGGGGTATTCTCCAAGCCGGAACGGCTTTTAGTCCAAGTCACTACTTTTTTTAGAGTAACTTTGCTCATGAAAGCACGTTATTCTATACAAGATATTTAGTTTTAAGAATTGAAAAGCCCACTTCTAAACGGTGGGCCTTTATGAGTTATTAATTAATCAATGACTAGTTATTTCGACTGAGCCTCTAAGCCTCGAAACTTGGATGAGTTCAGTATACATCCTTAGGCTTTATTACTATCTTTTTTAACTTTGTATATCCATGAACATTAGTTTCAGAGTGAATTATGACTTTAATTTTATCCTTTGCTTCTGGGAAATCGGGATGAACAGGTTCATTCTTTTCGCAAATTGAAACTGATCTGTCACCAGAAACTATTGGCACTCCCATAAGAGAAAGGGTTCCCTTATTTCTGTATTTTAAGTTTCCTGATGTCATTCTTTCTGTATCTGTGCATTTAGGACATGTAACTTTAAAAATTTCTTCTATTTTGGGCAAATTTTCACAGGTTAATTGTAGTATAGATTTGCTAGGTGCCGACGTAGTGGCCTGTGCATTTAAAATGAGCACAAAGGTTAGTAATATAAAAAATTTTTTCATTGAAAGCTCCGTAGGTGTTTAATTTAGACGACGCTGCAGTGCGCCGCATTGTTACTGTAAACCTGCCCCTCCTTTTCTTACTTGCTTCTTAATTAAAAACTAATGTTTTCTAAGTACCTAAGTTATCGATATTTGCCAGCTTTTCTGATTAAAAATGTGTTTTGAAAGAACTCACAAAGATAGGGTTATTAGTTCTGTTTTGGAAGTCCCATCTGAATAGAAGCAAGAAATGTTTGGCCAGTGGGCAAAAAGCAGTTTCAGTGTTTGCTATGTTCCCGAGCAATAAACCAGATAATCGGCATCATAATTAATTGAAATTTATAGGAGGCTATCAATAGAAGGTTTCTACACGGCTTAAGTATTTGTAAACTCTACTAAGAGGTTTGATAAGTTCATTTTAATTAGGTAGATAAGAGCTTATGCAAAATAGAGATAATAGCGTTAAACCTCCAATATCATGCTGGCTTCCCATTACGGCCAAAGATGCCAAAAAGCGTGGTTGGGATGAACTCGATGTGATTTTAGTCACAGGGGATGCCTATGTTGATCACCCCGCATTTGGGGTTGCCGTTGTGGGAAGAATTATTGAGGCCTCCGGATTAAAGGTTGGTATTATTGCACAACCTAACTGGCAAGATGATTTAAGAGATTTTAAAAAATTTGGAAAACCCAAGCTTTTCTTTGGAGTCACTTCAGGAAATATGGATTCTATGGTCAACAAGTACACGGCGGCCAAAAAAACTAGATCAAATGATGCTTATACTCCTGGTGGAGAAATTGGTTTTAGACCTGATAATGCTACTACCTCTTACACTAAAATTTTAAAAGAACTCTATCCTGATACACCTGTCGTTATCGGAGGAATTGAGGCATCACTTAGAAGGGTCACTCACTATGACTACTGGAAAGATCAGCTTTGTCCTGATATTTTAACAGGCTCAGGTGCCGATCTTCTTATTTATGGAATGGGTGAGCAGCCACTAAAGGAAATCTTAAAATTATTGAAAAAAGGTGTTCCTTTCTCTTCTCTTAAAACAATTGCTCAAACTGCTTTCTTGCAAGATTCAAATGAATCAATCCCTAAAAATAAGCACTGGAGTGATTTTGAGTTAAGCTCTCATGAACTATGTCTTAGGGACAAAAAAAGTTTTGCAAAAAACTTCAAATATATTGAAACTGAATCAAACAAACAAAACGCTAGAAGGCTTATTCAAAAAGTTGGGAAGTCTAATTTGGTGATTAATCCACCCTATAAAGTCATGACTGAAAAAGAAATTGATGGCTCTTTTGATTTGCCTTTTACTAGGCTTCCTCACCCAAAGTATCAAAAGAGAGGGGCCATATCTGCTTTTGAGATGATTAAGTTTTCAGTTAATATGCACCGGGGATGTTTTGGAGGCTGTAGCTTTTGTACTATTTCGGCCCATCAAGGAAAGCTTATTGCCAGTAGATCGAAAGAATCGATCCTAAAAGAAGTTGAGAGCATTACAAATATGCCAGACTTTAAAGGGTATCTTAGTGATCTTGGCGGACCATCTGCAAATATGTATCAAATGAAAGGCATTGACCAAGGTATATGTGATCGTTGTTCTTCGCCTTCTTGTATCTTCCCAGCGATCTGTCAAAATCTTGATACTAATCCTAAAAAAATGACTCAAATTTACCGTGAAGTAAGTAAGATGAAGGGGGTCAAAAAGGCATTTGTCGGTTCAGGGCTTCGTTATGACTTAATGTTAAACCCTAAGTCTAAACATCCTAAAGAAAATCGCGAATACATTGAACAGCTTGTCACTCACCACGTAAGTGGAAGGCTTAAAGTCGCTCCCGAGCACACTGAAGATCATGTATTAAAGGCCATGAGAAAGCCAAGCTTTGAATACTTTATTAAATTTAAAAGACAGTTTGAAGGTATTTCTAGAAAGCTGGGAATAAAACAAGAGATTATTCCTTATTTTATCTCTTCCCATCCTTCCAGTACTGCAGAGGATATGGCAAAGCTTGCAGCAAAGACAAAAAAATTGGGCTATAAGCTTGAGCAAGTTCAAGATTTTACTCCTACACCCATGACCGTTGCCACTGTCATCTATTATTCGGGATATCATCCCTATACATTGGCCCCAGTAAAGACAGCAATCTCGTATGATGAAAAGAAGAAGCAACGAAAATTCTTCTTTTGGTATAAAAGTGAAAATAAAAATTTCATAAAAAATTGTCTGAGCTCTATTGGTCGATTTGATATATCAAAAGAATTGTTCGGATAAAATCATGGATAAGAAAATCAGTATCATTGGAGGTGGGTTATCAGGGCTAGTTTGCTCACATTTCCTATTGAAAAAGGGTCTTGATGTTGATTTATATGAATGCCAAAATGGGTTAGCAAAAAAGTTTTTGGTTGCCGGAAAAGGCGGACTCAACTTAACTCATAGTGAACCTACCTACAAATTTTCCCGGAAATATTTTGAACACGAAGAATTTTTTCATGAATTGATATCTGAATTCTCAAGTGCTGATTTAAGGCAGTGGCTTTTGGAATTGGGAGTCGAGACATTTGTGGGTAGCAGTGGGCGTGTGTTTCCTAGCGGTTGTACTGCTGGAGAAATCCTCGCAAAAATCTCCTCTAGTCTGAATAATTATAGTGGATTCACACTATTCAAATCTCACAGACTCGTGGGACTAAATATTGAAAAAGAATTGAGCTTCGAAACAGACAATGGTCTTAAAAAGCTAAGAGCTGACAATATAGTATTATGCTTAGGTGGAGCGAGTTGGAGTATAACAGGCTCAGATGGGAAGTGGAGTAAAATAATTAACTCACTGGGAGTCAAAACCAATCCATTTCGTCCTATGAATTGTGGATTTGAAGTCGCTTGGAATGATCCTTCCAGTATTGATGGTAAATTTTTAAAAAATATCTGTGTTAAGTATCCTCCTCATGAAAAAAAGGGAGAGCTTTTACTGACAAGTTATGGACTTGAAGGTGGGGCCATATATGCTCTCAGTTACTTCTTAGAAAAAGAGCTTAGAAATGGTGTGGAAGTGGGGATTACCATTGATTTAAAACCAGATCTAAGTCTTGAAACTACCATTCTTAGGCTTAACAGTGCAAAGGCGAAAGAATCAACCAACACTACCTTGAGAAAAAAGTTGGGACTCTCTGTCGCGGCTTTGGAAATTTTGAAAAATGCGACTACCAAAGAAGAGTATTTTGATAAGATCACGCTGGCGAATAGGATCAAATCACTGCCAATCTCTCTTATAGGAACAAGGCCATTAGATGAGGCCATATCAACTTCTGGTGGAGTTGATTTTGATGAAGTTGATCAAAATTTGATGCTTAAAAATATTCCTGGTGTTTATGTGGTGGGTGAAATGCTTGACTGGCAGGCGCCTACTGGAGGGTATCTATTTCAAGGGTGTATCTCTATGTCCCATCGAGTATCTAAGACCCTTGGAGATCTTCTTACCTAAAAAGAATCCAATCTCCCATAAAAATAAAAGCACATCCTGAAATATACTTCATTTTTTGGGGATCTATATTTTGTCCAAGTAAACTTCCTAACCCTACACCCATTGCACCTGCCACAGCAAGAGCTAGTACTGTGCCGACTAGAACACTACCTGTTGATTTTGTTTGCGCCGAAACAGCAAGGGCCGCAAATGGTTACTACTGCTCAAGAGTAATTATTCTACTTTCATCTTTTTGAATTAAAATTCCATAAATTTCCATAGATTCATAGACTTCAGCACATTGAGTTTTATTTAATTTGATAGTGCTGATAAAAGCAATTTCCAAAAAAAGCGGACACACCATACTGTGACTTGCTCTGGAAACGCTTTTCAATTTAACTGTGCAATCAGCTTTGCTAACGGGTTCTACAGCTCCTGAATAAACCAAAAGTTCATTTTGATCACAAGAAAATGCGCTTACACTAATTGATAAGATTAAAAGGGCCAATACTACATTTAAGGCCAATTGGGTTTTCATATATTCTCCTAGATTTTTTAGCTCTACCATGCTCGATCTATCTGTCACTGGGGCAGAATAAATTTGTATATATTACATTTAGTGGATGGCCCATTGTGCACCGCACACCGTAAATACTGTGACCCAAATTAGCTTTTGCGAACTATTCTTAATTTTATGACAATAACTTCAGGAGATCTTAATTGAAACCTCATTTAAAGCAATCAGATTATGGCAAACTCTAGTTTTGTTAAATATCATAAATATATTATCGCTGGGTACAGGGCCTTTTTTTAGAAAAGCAGCTAGGTCAAGTAAATCGAATGGTTTTGGATATAAGGTGGTTGAACTCTTTTGTCAGAAGTTGGGTTCAAATCTTGCTAAAGTGCCTCTATCATTACTAAATTGTGAGATACAAAAAGTTTTCTTAGACAGCTCTGTTGCTTCTAGGAAGAGCTTAAAAAATCTTAACCTTATTGAGATAAGCCTTAGTTTTGACGAATAAAGGTGAAAGAAAATTAAGAACTTTGTGCAGGTAAAAAGAGAGTAATTGATGAACTTGCTTATTGTAGAGGATGATCCAATTGTCCTTGCAGACTTAACTAAAGATATAAAACAAGAATTCATCGACTCTACTGTTGTTCACGCTAAGGACTATGAAACGGCTAAACAAATTCTTGAACATTCTATTTTTGATATTGCAGTTCTGGATATCAAACTGGGCGGAGAAAAGACGGGTATAGATTTAGCAAATTATATAAACAAGGTACTAGATATAGATATTGTATTTGTCACAGCTTATTCAGATGAAAAAATTTGCAAAAACATAGGGAAAGTAGGTGCCAGCGCATTTTTACTTAAACCTATAAATAAAAATCAATTCTTAGTGACACTTAATTCTATTATGAGCCGTAAGCATGCCAAAGAAAATATATCCTCTACTAAATCTATGAGTGGAGGCATCTATAGAGATAATAGAATTGATTACTACAGAAATTCTGTTGATAGCTATTTTATGGTCTCAGTTACCGATATTAAAGGTGACATTATTTTTGCCAACCAGACCTTTTTAGATGAAACATTTTATAAAAAGGAAGAAGTGTTAGGTCAAAATCTTCGGATTTTGAATTCAGGGCATCACCCAAAAAGTGTTTTTAAAGATCTATGGAGCACCGTTTTGAGAGGCGGTGTATGGCAGGGGGAATTAAAAAATAAGCGAAAAGACCATTCCTTTTACTGGAGCTTTATGACAATCATTCCACTGCTTGATGGAAAGGGCAGGCCCATTTCTTTTTTTTCAATTGGGCAAAATATAAATCACTTAATAGAGGAAATGGAGCTAAGCCAGGAGCAAAAATCTCAAAGTGATCGAAACCTCAAGGCCGTTCAAAAAAGACTTACTCACTTATCTAAAATTAATAGGCTCAACTCTCTTTCAACTTCAATTGCTCACGATGTTAAAGGCCCTCTAGCAAGTCTAGGTTTGATGGTGACTGTTCTAAAGGAGCGGGAAGAAGTAAAGAATAATGAAGATTTAGCGGATTTGTTTGATAGTATCGAAACAAATATCGATGGTATTTCGAGAGTGGTAAGAAATATCTATAGAATGTATAGAATTGAAAACTCCCAGTTGGTGATTGATATTGATGTCTTAAAAATTATTAATGAGTTACTAGAAATAATTGCGAGTGAAGTTAACTCTGAGAAAACCAAGATTATCTTCACAAATGATACTGGACTTAACGAGGCTTTCGTTAGCTTTTCTCAGGAAACTCTTGAGACGGCCATTTTAAATATTGTTCACAATGCTCTTAAGGCCATCAAGAAAGCTAAAAAAGTTAAAGGAATACTATCCATTGACTTGTCAAAGAGTGAAACGAATTTAAATATAAGTATTTCGGATAATGGGTGTGGTATTAGTCAAGAAGAGCTAGAAGATATTTTTTGCCCATTTTACACAATTGATACTGAGGACAGTGATGAAGGTTCGGGGTTTGGACTATCACTTTCCAAGGATGCAATTGAAAATAGTGGAGGGAAACTAAGTGTCGAGTCTACCCTAGGCGAGGGAGCCAGCTTTACCATTTCCATACCAATTTCACCATTAAATTCTAAAAAGGAATAGGATGCAAACAGATGAGTTTTTGGAAGAATTTATATGTGATGCCAATGAATTAATTGATATTGCAGAAAAATTATTACTTCAAATTGAAGGTGATTGTGACAAATTTGTTGAAGTTCAGCAGCAGATTTTTAACTCGCTTCACTCACTTAAAGGTTCACTTGGGATGTTTGGCTATTCTGAGGCTGTAAAAGAGATCCACCGGCTGGAAGACAAATTTAAAACTTTTCAAGAAAGTGAGTCTATGGCATCTGCTGAAGCGGAAGATTTTTTAGGGAGTCTTGATAGTGTTCGGAACTTTCTCAATTCAGCTGCTGATATAGTGAAAACGCCAGCCTCTACGAGTGAGCAGAATGAGCAGAGTGAGCAGAATGAGCAGAATGAGCAGAATGAGCAGAGTGAGCCGAGTGAAAAAAAGAGAATACTATCACCTTCAAAGGCTTCCCTTTTGATCGTCGATGATGATGAGGTCATGGTAAAGGCCCTCAGCTTACATTTTCGTTCCAACTATAATATTCACGGTGTAGGAAGTGTTGATGATGCCATGAATATATTAAAGACCAATGAAGTACATGCCATTTTATGTGATCTTCGGATGCCTGAGGATAATGGAATTCAGCTGCTAGACTATTTGAATAACCTAGGCATTAGAATTCCTGTGGTGATGATGTCTTCACAAGCAGAGCGCTCTGACCTATTGGAAATGATGGAAAGGCAGGCCTTTTTATTCATTGAAAAAAGTGGTGATTTTGAAAGTTATGAACGTGGAGTAAAAAGGGCCCTTAAACAAACAATAAGGGAGCTGATGGATTCGGGAAGAAAATTGCTTCTAGGAATCGATTCATAAGAAAAACTATCTATAATTCCATTGCTGCAAAGCGCCACTGTAAGTGTCATTTTGACTAATGACTATTTGCAAGGTGCTTTAAAGTACTATTAAACCAATAAGCAATTTTTCATCTATTAACTTTATTAATGGGGTCTTGAGGATCTGTCTTTAAAAATGATTATTGGCATGTATTATGCATTTTAACTTTCCACAGATTGAAAATGAATTTCATACTAAGGAGAGAAGAAATGAAAAACGTAAGAAATCTAATGCTCCCAGGTCTAGTTTTTGCTTTAAGCTCACAGGTCTTTGCCAATCCCATTCAAGATGGTTTTTATCAAGGTAAAAAAGTTGGGTGGTTTAAGTCAAATGCGACGCCTTGTAGCGTTGTATGTCGAAGGGCCCATGGGGGAACCTCTGAGTTTGAAAAATTTAAAATGCCGGCACTGGGAAACAAGTACACCTATGTCTGTAAAGCTAAAGAGGTGAGTTCTGTACCTCTCGCAAAAGGCGAGTTGTATGGAAATAACTTTAGCTCAGCTGCAAGAAATAAGGTATGCATGGTTTCAACACCTAATGGACAGGTTCACCGTAAAATAAAATTTAAGTGTCTTTGCGTGCAACCCTAATTAAGAAGGCCGCAGAGGTAACCTGCCTTATACTGATCCCAGTTTGGATTTCAAGTGGCGTATTCCTCACCTTCGTGTGCTACACGCCTTCTTCGTCATCCACACACTTGAAATCCAAACAGGGATCAGTATATCTATCTCTGTGGTAATTTTTTATTTTTTTAATCAATTCATCTTTTTCCACAAATTTACTTACGAGCCACTTACCAAGAAGTTGTTCATCTTTTGGCAGCTCTTTGATGGGGTACCTTTTTACAATAATCACAGCTCCATCACACTTTCCTAAAAAAAGCTGAGCAAGGCTAGGGGGTCCAGGTTTGAAAACAATAGTACAGTCCACTATGGCATCAATATGATCGTAGAGTGATAAAACAGATGAACTAAAACCCTTGCTCTTGGGAAGAAGTACATGGTCAAGACTCGGTAGTGAGTTCTCAACTGCATAGGCTTGGGATTGTTTTAATTTTTTAGGCGTTACCCTTGTGCCTTCGGGAAAGAAGAAGAGCCAAAATGGAAAAGGATAGACCTTTAATTTTCTAAAGGTTTTTAATATTAAACTTTTATCACTATTCCAATTTCTTTTTACAAAGAGACAATCTAGAAAGGTTAGTCCCCAGCCAATAATGGGAATGAATTTGAGAATATTTTTTATAAACCACTTAATATCACCAAGTCTTTTAGATTTCTTTGCTAATATGAGAAGAAGTGGGATATCTGCTCCACACTGATGGTTGCAAATGCCAATGATTTTTTCATCTTCTCCAATTGTATCCCCTGAAATTTCAAATTCTAGGCCTCTCAGGTTAATGACACAAAATAGAGGAAGCTCCCACCACCATGAAGTAAGTGTACGGTTGATTTTTCTATAAGTATTTTTTCCCAAAATACCAGTTGTTAGGGAGAGGAGTTGCAAAATATGTATGAAAAACCAACCAATAAGCAGGAGGACAACCATTGTCAGAGCAATGAGAAAATTTTTAAGAAATGTAATCACAGTTTATTTTATACACGGCCGGTGCGAATGCAAATTAAAAAATGACCCTGATGGCATCAAGTTTAACTATACTTGAGTCAATGGAGCTGAGAAGTACCTTCTCTTTTTCTTTAGTAAAAGAAATCTCTTTCTCACTAATTGCAGCTCCTTTTTTTAGAAGACCTTCTAGGCGATCTTTTTCAAGGTGGATACTTTTTTGAACTTCTTTGTAAAAGTGTGACCTGATTTGCTTGGCCTTTTTTTCTGCGATGGATTTACCCATTTTAAGAAGTGCATTGAGTGCATCTTTAGGCAGGTTCGAAAGACTTTCAGTCTGAGACTGATTTGCTGGGCCCACCAACTGGTCAAGTTTAATCTTTTGAAGAGACCTGGTGATGTCTTTTCCCTGATGATCAATCAAAACTCTCATAATCTCTGGAGCGAAATACCTGTCAGGACCAAATTTCTTAGGGGCCAGACACTCTAGTGTGAAGATTAGCTCAAAATAGAGATCATCTCTCGTTTCATCAACCCATTTTGAGGCGCTCACTTGGCCTATTAAAGAGGACTCGATAAACTCGATAGTCCCCAGCACCATAGGGTGGTCCCAAGACAAAAAGGTCAAGTCTTCTCTTTGAAGAGCTTTTTGTCTGTTGTAGGTGATACTGGTTCCAACGCTCGGAAGTTCAGGAAAATGGGGGACGTACATATTGTCACTGGGGTGAATGAAATAGCTCGAGTCATCAAGTGGATCACTTTCAACTCCTAGTGCTTCAAATACAGACTCCATATATTCTTTGAGAAGAGTGTTATTTTCCCGCTCGGTGATATCTTTAACAATTTGAGAGGAGATTTGATGGTGGTAACTATTGAGCTCGACTAAAATATCTCGACCGCCTTCGATTTCTGATTGTATTTTTTTAAACTCGCCGCAAGCCTTGTTTCTAAATTCTGCACCTTCTGCCAGGTAACTTACAGGATTTTCAGAAAAATTAGCTAACTGCTCATCAAACAATTCGAGGAGTTTCTCTCCTCCAGCACATGGTTTATCGAAAGCACCAAGTACGCTATGGTAAAAATCAATTAGGCATTGCTCTGGGCCTCCATCAATATAGGGGAGGTGAATTTTCACTTCATTTTTTTGGCCAATGCGGTCAAGCCTTCCTATTCGCTGCTCAAGTTGAGAAATACTAGTAGGAACATCAAACATCACTAAATTGTGGGCAAATTCAAAATTTCTTCCCTCAGATCCAATTTCCGTACAAAGAAGAAATTGAGCACCTTCGGGGTCTGCAAAATAGGCAGCTTGCCTATCTCTTTCTGTTAGAGAAAGCCCACTATGAAAAGTTGTTATTTTGGCATTGGTATTTCTTATAAAAGCTTTTTCAATCATCAAAATAGATTTTCTAGAATGGCAAATAAGTAGTACTTTTTGTCCATTCAGAGAATTCAAAAAATCAACAATGAGCCAGTCTAGCTTTAATTTAAAAGAAACACTTTGGTATTTTTGATCAGAAAATGAAAGCTTGGCCATTTTTCTAGCATCACTGCAATCAAGACGATGTGGGTGATAGACTCTTGTTGGGAAATATAAATTGTCAGTGTCTACACTGGCGCGAGTATTTCTAAAATAAACCCGTCCCGTCCCATGGTGATCACTGAGGCTTCTTAGAACATGCTCTTTTTCTGAGTTGGGATCGATGCCAAAGTCGGTGAGCTCTTTTATTTCTGAGTTAGTTAAGCTGGTTTCATTTTGAATTTTATAGGCCATTTGGCCCCATCTATAAAATTTCTTGGACTCTTCACTATATTTTGTGAAATCTTGAAATTTATGGGGATCCAAAAGCTTCAGGCGATTAAAGTGAGATTCCTGGCCAAGGGATTCAGGCGTGGCAGATAGGAGTAAAAGGCCTTGCGAGCTCTTTGATAATTTTTCAAGCAGGAGCGGTCCACGGTTATCACCAACACTTTCCCATTTAACCCTATGGGCCTCATCAACAACGACCATATCAAAGTCTTTTTCCATGACCATGTCATAAATATGTTCATTGTTGAGTAAAAACTCATAGCCAGTAATAATGTATGAGCTGGCATCAAATGGGTTTAGCTCATCTTCAAGGGTCTGCTCTCCCACTATATTAAAACCCAAACTAAACTTCTTTCTCATTTCCACAAACCACTGAATCATCAGTGAATTTGGTACAATGATTAAGGCGCTATGGATTTTATGAGAGACAATGAGGTTGTGCAAAATCAGCCCAGCTTCAATTGTTTTTCCAAGCCCCACCTCATCTGCCAAAAGGGCACGTGGAAAATCTCGTTTTGATATTTGTGAGGCCACAAAAAGTTGGTGAGGAACTAACTGCATCCTTCCACCCATCAGCCCTTTGACTGAACACTGGGCCATATTCTTTTTCTGTCTAAGAGTGTCTACTCTTATATTGTAGAGCTGGCTGCTTTCAAATAGACCTGAAAAAAACTTTTCTTCGGGTTTTGTAAGATTGAGATCATCACTGATTTTTGTTTCTTCGATGACCTTTCCCTGGCCTACATAGATTAAAATGCCCTCGTCTTCAATAAGCTCTTCGACAATTAGGCTCACACCCTCGCGAGAGCTTATTTCATCTCCAATACTGAATATCATTCGCTTTAGTGGCGCCGATTTTAGGCCATAAGTTCTAATACTTTCCTGGCCTGGAAAGGCGACGGTGACGGTTCTTTTATCTGTTGCTGATATCAGGCCAAGGCCTAGCTCTGGCTCACCCTGACTCATAACTCTTTGACCTACTACAAAATTCATAAAGGCCATCTTAGTAAAAAAGAGGGGATATGATAAGGGGGGAGATCTGGTATCTATGGGGAAATGGTGTTTATATTTCATGGTTAATGTGCTGCGTCTTGGTTCGGGTTCGGCTTTCTCATACTGTATTTTTGGGTATTACTGAGTAAAAAATTCTAGGAGCCATAATGAAGTCTTTATTAGTTCTACTTTTTATCCATTCTATTTCTTGTTCCTTCGGGGATGCAGAAATAGACAAGGTTGTCAGGGACCATATGAAAACGGCCAAATTAGTGGGCCTTGGTATTGGCCTTGTTCACGATGGAAAAGTGGTATATCTGAAAGGTTACGGTTATGAAAATAAAAAGAAAAAAATTAAAGTAGACCCAAGGCGGACTATGTTTAGGTGGGCCTCCATTTCAAAAACACTCACAGGCACAGCTGCCGTTAGAATGTTTGAACTGGGCCTTATCGATTTTCATGAAGATATTAGAACTTATTATAAAAACTATAAAATGCCGAAAAAATATTATCAGGGAAAAGGGAAACAAAACTTAGTGGCAATTCCCAGCACTGATAATGTGATGACACTTCATCACCTTCTTACTCATACTGCTGGAATTCAGCATTATGGAAATGGAAAATCCCATCCCTCCCCACCTAGATCTTGGAGCAAATCACCAAAGACCAATAAGGGTGTTGAGTCTGCGCTTAAATTTTGGGCCAAAAATCCCTTGATATCTCTTCCGGGTGAAGAGCATCACTACACTACAGTAGGCTATAATTTGGCGGGAGTTGTGATGCTTAAGGCTTCACCTTACAAGAAATTTGGCAAATTAATCTCTGAGCTTGTGGCAAAGCCTGCAGGACTTAAGACCCTTCGTGTTGACTATCAATGGAGGAAAATACCCAGAAGGGCCGTAGGTTATGTTGATGCTCCTGTATTTGGGATTATTAAAGGAACAAATTCAGATATATCTTGGAAGCAGCCTGGAGGAGGATTTATTTCCTCAGTAAACGATCTAGCTAAATATGGGGCATATCATCTAGAGAATAAATTTTTTGAAAATCCTGAGACAATCAAAGTTCTTATGACTCCCAAAAAACTAGGTAATGGTAAGAAAATAAAATATGGTTATGGTTTTGCTAGTGGTGGAAAAATGAGGGCCGGACATTCTGGTTCACAAGAAAAGGCAAAAACAAAACTTTCCATCAACTTCAAGAATAAGCTGGTCCTAGCACTGATGAGCAACACAAACCACAAGAAAACAGCACTCAGCGCTCTTTCTAAAAAAATTGAAAAAATTATGAAGACTAGACTTGCCGAAAAAAAATCTGTGATTATCTTAGAAAAACCAATTCGGTAAATTTGTTAATCATTCGGTTTTTACAAGTTTAGAAAGAATATGGCTTCAGGTAAGTACAGTGCTGTTCATTTCCCGGTAATGTTTGCAACACATCTTTTCATTCATTGAGTTTACACAACTTCCTGGAGTTGTTCTGAGAGTCTCTGTAGAAGATATAGGGGAAGTGAAGCTGATAGAGAAAAAGAAGAAAGCAAGCTTTGCCGCAGATCAGGCCTTTGGGTATTTCAGTGACCAAAGAGGAGTTTACTGTTCCTCTATACTCAATAGCGAGCCCTAAGTGGGCTTCGGCTTACGCAATACCAGAAAAGGAAATATCTCACTTTCAAGTAGAAGCACAATTATGTACCAAAACTCAAGGAAAGCTTAAGGCCTTAAAGACTTGCAAGCTATTTGAGGATGACCACGAATATGAATGTGACTGCTCTTATAAACTTTTAGATTAAAATGACCTATTAGATAATTTGAAAGGCCCTATTGTATTTATCATAGGGCCTTTTTTTTATCTAGTAATCTACACCATTGACAGTAATCAGGGGAATAGTGTCAAAAGTGTGAATTGTGTCGATAAGAAATCTCTTAGTGACAGGCCTGTAGACCATGGGACAGATTCTGTTGTGAGTAATAGCGAACACGTGATAGCTATTGTGAAATGGCTTACGCTCGACTTTCTTTGCAAAAGAGTCTGGCGTCACACAAGAATTACTAAAAGTTGATTGTCCGTATACTTTAATTGTGGTGAAAGGAATCCCTGTCACATCACTCACTTTTCCAGAAATGACTTTTTCAACACTATCAATTCTTAAGTCTTCAATTGTGGGAATGCTCTGCTCAAAACTTGGATCCTGAGCATAAGCCCCAGTGATCAATAAACACGTTAAAATTAAGGTTCTCATACATTTCTCCTTAGAAAGAATCTCGAAGGGGAAGCTAGCAAGCCTTTAACATTAGTAAAAATTATTTAAATTCATTAGTGATTATAAGCTCAACTTATCAATCGGTGGGGCGAAGCCACGTCTTCTCCCCAACTTAAACTTACAAGTGCCATGTTCTTTCGGACTATTTCTGGACAGAAGGCATCAGATATATCTACAATTTATAAAAAAATTTAGACCACAACCTTAATGGATAGAGGATTGAGTATGAAAGGGATTTTAATTACACTTTTAGTGGGATTTAGCATTAACTGTACAGGTTTGCTAGCATGCGACATGTCTGGAGAGACCGGAATCGCTGAAGAAAACAATCTATGGATTGGCCCGGATCAAAAAACGGCTTCGACTATCGATCAAGCCACCTTTAATACCATTATTGATGATGTCTCAAAATTTTATGGCCCGGTTATTAGTAACCTTGGTGGGCAGCTTAAAGTTAATAGACTTTGGAGCAACGGAACGGTCAATGCTTACGCTCAACGAAGAGGCCGTTACTACGAAGTCTCAATGTTTGGCGGGTTGGCCAGACACGATCAGGCAACTCCAGATGCATTTGCTCTTGTTCTTTGTCATGAGCTAGGACATCACTTGGGCGGGATTCCCCAAAAATCAGCCATCTCTTGGGCCAGTAGTGAAGGCCAATCAGATTACTTTGGAACCTTGAAATGCCTTAGAATGTATATGGAAGGCCATGATAATATTAAAATTGTCTCTCGTATGAAAATAAACGCAAAGGTAAAAACTCTATGCGATAAGCAATTTACCGATAAAAATGACGCTGCAATTTGTATGAGGTCTTCTATGGCAGGGAAGGCACTTGCCAGTGTATTGGCCGCTATTAGTAGGAAGAATTTTCCAAATTTTAATTCACCCGATAGAAATGTTGTTAAAAAGCACGATGACAAACATCCACACCCACAATGTCGTTTAGATACTTACTTTGCAGGCGCCGTTTGTGACGCCGATAAAGATATGGATGTTAGTGACAGTGATATCAATGAAGGTGTTTGTTCTAGGTCATGGGGCGATACTGAAGGTGTGAGACCGAAGTGCTGGTTCAAACCATAATAGATATACTGATCCCAGTATATCTTTTATTTTGTGTATCTAATTTTTAATTCTCCATCAAAGTTCCAAGATCCTGAGGCGTATTCACCTCCGTCAACTTTGAATACCATTGGTGCATCAAGAGCTATAAATCCATTTTTGTCTTTAGGGTAGGTCATACTGCCGGAGGCACTTCCATCATAATCGCCGTATTCATAGCCCATGGAGATAGTTCCATCTATCGCAATATGCACCCCTCCATATCCATTGCCCTCAGAATAGGGGAGCGATGTTATTGTCAATTTTTTCTTTAACACATAAGCTGATTCATCATCATTCCAAAACCAGCCATCTTTTTCTTGGTGGTCACTAATATCAAGTGAGTCTCCGCCAACTGAAAGTTTAAGCTCGATTTCAAAAGGTGTTTTCTTTTTTGGCCTCAGTGCTGCCTTCAAGTTACCTTTAAAGTAGACACCGCCAATATTTGAGAATGTGACCAAATCAATTTTTTTGAGGTGCTCCCCATCTATTTCATAGGCTCCGGAAATGCAGAGTCTAAAATTTTGTTTGGCCAAGTCTGCCATACTAAGACCCAGCTGATTTTCAATGGCCTTGATAAGTGTAGGATCTTCTGAGTAAATTTTCTGGATCAGATACTTACCTGTACTACTATTGTAGAAGGAGCCCGAAAAACTGAGTTTTCCCTCACTTATACTTTTTAGGCCAAAACATTTTTTCGTTGTCTCAGTGCCGTAGGCAAATTGCGTAGTAAGAATTAGGGCCAATATAAGTGCTTTGAGATGGGTCATTTTTTCTCCAGTTTTGAATGGATCTTTTTAGCAAGAAAAATGCCGCATTGTAAGCTGCGTGGCATTAGTTTTTTAGGGGATGCACTCCTAGTAAAATCTACTGACTGTTTGTTGCTTCAAAGACGATATTTCTTTTGCTTGTAGAGAACTTTGTCCTGGCACTGGGGTCTTTGTAGGAGTTTCGCCTGTATCCACCAATACTAGGGTTACTGGCGAAGTCTATTTGTTGTTTCACTAAGAGACTCAAGAGTTTTGTAAGTTGAAGATGTTCTCCGTTAAGATTTTCATGATCCCAAAGGTTTAGGCCTTCGAGTAAGTAATATACTGACTCTATAGTAGATACGCAGAATTTTTCAGGCTGCTGTTTGATATCAAATTTAGATCTGAACTTGGGAGGGAAACTAATCCTGGGAAGAGAGTGCAAGATCTTTGAAGACTTCATCATTTTTTTTGCACAACTCCAGGTTCCATCTATGACAAATATAAGTAGTGTTTTGCCAGAAGTGGCGCTCTTATCAAGAGGCCTTTGATAAATATTATGTGAGTTCTCTCCCGGGTATAGCAGAAGAGGGTAATAGGAATTGTCGGCCAGGAGCTTTTGAATTTTTGGGTGATCGTCAAAATTCTCACCTACGCTTATTTCAGAGTTCTTAAGACTAAGAGAACACATCCTTCCAGTGCCAACGCGCTCTTTTCTCGCCTCTTTTGGGTGCATTAAAATATGGATGTGTGCATTGGTAGCAAATGCAGAGATGTTACTGCAAAGACAAACTTTTTTTGAGCGAAGGCAACCGTGACATGAGTCTCTATAGGTTGAAAACTCTAGCCTGGTTTCATATTGTTGCTTTTTTTTGAGTTCTTTATAAGACTTTAGATTCACTAGTGGCCTTTTACCGCAAAACCCAATTTGGTTAGGCACTGTTTAACTTTTTCTCTCTTATCTCCTTGTATTTCCATGGTGTCTTCTTTTAGGCTTCCACCACAGCCGCAAAATGATTTTAATTTTTTTAATACTTCTTTAAAGTAGGGTGGGTTGTGAGGAAGATCGTAAATTACTGTGACTGACTTCCCACCTCTTCCTTTTTTTTCAATTCTTAACTTCAAGCACACACTCTCGGGGAGCACATCCTCGTATACTTCATTTTTTGCATTTTTATCGACTAAGTTTTTTCCAGAGCCATCACTCGAGTAGACAATCCTATCTTCACTCATCATTCCCCCGACATTATTTAACGTAATTGGTATTACCAGGTGATATTACCTTTATATGTAATACGTATAAATTTAATAGGCAACTTGACATTTTTTTTGAATTTTTCTAGAACGATAGATGTGAAAGCATAATCTCAAATCACTATTCTTTATTAAATCATCAAAATTAACGACAAGTTATGGCCACTTATCTAGTGCATGAAAAGCTAGTTTTGCGTCCGTATTTGAATCTCACCAATAAGAGTTAATTTGGAAAAATCTTTTTAACACGTACGCCAGTGTGCAGGTCGATTTGCGTCCAATTTTCAAAATTTTGATGGAACCACCAAAAATTTGGAGATTATGCATGTCTAGAAGATTAAAAGAAAATACCGGATTTATATGCCAGAATTGTGGGTGTGAGGTTGTTGCCTTAACAAATGGAAGCTACCGAAACCATTGCCCTTTTTGTCTATATTCCCTGCATGTTGATAACAAGCCCGGAGACCGAAATAGCTTGTGTAAGGGGCTAATGAGGCCAACTGGGCTCACCTATAACAGTAAGAAGGGATATCAGATTACCCATAGCTGCCAATGCTGTGGAGTAAGTCAGCGCAATAAGGTTGCCACTAATACTCTTCAAGAGGATGACATGGATGAAATCCTGCTCTTGTAACTACTCTTAAACTCATCACTTGAGAAATCAGGTGGTGGGTTTTCGAAAAAAATACAACGCACCTAGACATAGTGTGGCCCTCTGCGTAATTTTGACATGTGTGGGAGAACTAAAAAGATGAGATTACAACTATTGGCCTTTATGGTCGCTGCCAGCGCAAGCTTTGGGTTTGCTGGAACCCTTTCAACTTTTGATCAAATTTATAATGGTCCAGGATTTATTACAACTGATCAAAATTCTCATTGTTATAGTGCAAGGCAATTTAAATCCAAAAGAGTATTAAAGAAATATCAAAAAATTGGGGTTAATACTGTGACTCCTTCACAGATGATTAGTGAAGAAGAGATTTTTGATACCGGCTTTGTTGAAAATACAAAACAAAGAGTTTTGGGCATTGAAAGTCTGTACTTACAAAAATATTGCGCTGAAAAGTCTGATCAGGATTGCGTTGGCGTAGTCCCTGAAAAAATATTTAAAAAATGGAATAAAAGTAAGAGGGTAGTTCCTTTTCAATTTTTGAAAGCTGAGCTGGAGAGTCTTAGTGAGATGGCCATCACCCAAAAATTTGGATTTGATTCGTTAACTGATTCGGGACATATTTATTTGGATAAAATATTTCAAGTATTAGATTTAGCTGAAAGTTTAGAGCTGGACTCATACAATCAAAAACTAAACGATGCGGGAGCTCCCGTTGGGGAGTGGATTCACAGTACAGTGAAAAAGTACCAGACCACAAGAAAAAGAGCTGAGCCTTGTAATCTCTTAGTGCCAACAAATTTAAAGAGAAACTTTCCAAAACAAGTTTTTTTCTCTGCTGAGCAAGTATCACAACTTGAAAAAGAGGGCACTGACACTTCACTATTAGATCCACCTTCATCTGGATTTTGGAGAAAACCAAAGAGTCCTATTGCTGATTATGATACAACTTCCTATGGCGGAGAGGCCTTCACAAATTTAGTGGCAAGCTTTAAGGCGCAAGGAACAACGAAGAAGAGTGCAACAAAAAAGGCCTCTCAAATCTTAGACAAAAACCAAGTGGTGGATATTGTCTATGAAGGTGGAAGAACTGGTGGCAAGACATTAAAATTTAATGCAAAGATTTTGAATCAGAAATGGAAAGTTAAATTTGCCACTGATAAAATGTCTTCTTCTAGGACTCTGAGTCTTATAGACGGAATAATCAAGCATCTCATAGGAGCAGAGGCCCACACTGAGCCAGTTGTAAATAATTTAGCTGCGGCCTTAGGATTTTCTGCCGATCCAACTTACTTTCAGAAAAAGGTCCGGGTTTATGTTAAGGATAAGCACTATAAAAAGGGCGATGAGAAAGTAAAAAAAGAATTCAAACAGGCGATAAAAGAAATCAGTGCAAATTTTCCAAAGAGCTATAATGTTGCTTCGGCCTTTATTGGCCCCTTGAGAGATAGCAGTGGAAAATTATACTATGAAATAAAAGAGGTCTCACTGGAGAAAAAATCTGACTCAGCTGAGGATATTAACATTTCTTTCTTTGTAAGAGAGGGATACGGGAAATTCCTAAAAAGAGAATTTCGTGCGTTTACATTATTTTTATTTTGGATTTCAGATCAAGATGGAAAGGATCGCAATCAAAAACTTAAATTGGTAAAATCGAGCTCAATTCCTGGAAGCTACAAAGTCGTCTACTCACCATCAGATATGGGTGGCAGCTTAGGTGGAGGCATGCCCAATCGCTTTCCTAAGAAAATAGTGAAAAAAAACAAATTTAAAGATGGCCAGCTGAGTAAAATCAAATGGAAATATTCAACACTTTTTACCCTGCGAATGATTGACCACATGAGCTTTTCTGACGCTAGGTGGATGGCCAGAATGATTGGCCAGTTGAGTATAGATCAAATTGAAAATGCTTTTATCTATGCTGGGCATCCCCTTCTAGTTGCAAGGTTTTATACCAAGAAGCTTTTAAAAAGAAGGGACCAAATACTTGAGGCCTTAGGCCTATTTGATCCGTCAGAGTCTTTCACCCAATTGGCGCCAGTCTACAAGGCACAACTTAGTGATGTGGACTTTTTTGATCACATTAGTGTCACGGGAAAAATCAAATATAGAGATGGAATCATATATGATGAGGAGAATAACTCATTCCCCAGGTATTGGGGGAATAGCATGAATCCTCTGTACATCTTCTTTCCACCCAAATACAAGAAAAAATAGGCATTTTTCAAATTCTGTAATTAGATATAAGCTCTATAGGCGAGGTAATATATGTCGGAATTTGAATTCCTTAAATATTTAAAAAGTGGGGCCGTGGCTACGATTGTGCTATCAAATCCCAAGAAGGCCAACTCTATTGGTGAGAAAATGTGGTTTGAGATTGGGACTGCTTTTAGGCAGATTTCAAAGGACGCTGATCTCAAAGTTTGTATTATCAAAAGTGAGAGCAAGCATTTTACATCTGGAATTGATATTGGATTTTTGGATTCAATTGTCTCCAAGTGCCAGCAAAAACCAGAAAATGAAAGGCAAGAATTTTTACGCACTACGATTATAGAAATGCAAGATTCATTTAGTGAGGTAGAAAATTGTCCCATTCCTGTGATTGCTCAAGTTCACGGTGTTTGTATTGGAGCGGGGGTTGATCTTATTTCTGCCTGTGACCTCAGGTTTTCAACCAAGTCTAGTTTCTTTAGTATAATGGAGACACGGCTGGGAATAGTGGCCGATATGGGCACACTGCAAAGACTTCCAAATACCATTCCTGAAGGAATACTAAAAGAGCTGACTTACAGCTCTAAAATCTTTAGTGGCAGATATGCTGAAAAAATAGGTTTAGTGAACAAAAGCTTTTTTACCAAAAAATCATTAGACTCTCATATTAGAAAGCTGGCAGATACAATTTGTTCAATGCCTTCTTACGCTGTAAAAGGGAGTAAGCTAACTATTAATTATGCTAGAGAAAATACCGTGAATGCAGGCCTTAAACAGATTGCTGAGCTCAACTCAAGACTTCTGCTTAGTGATGAGGCCTTAAGCACATTTAGTGCTGTCAAAAACCAATTTAATAAACCAAAAGGGAAATAAGATAGCAATATGGCGTTACTTTGTACTTTAAGAAATATCTATTTGTCCTTTGGAGGGAAAAGTCTCTTCGATGGGGCTCAATTTAATATAACCCAAGGTGAAAGAATAGGACTTCTTGGCCTCAATGGTAAAGGAAAGTCATCCCTTCTCAAAATACTCACAGGAGAATTGACACCTGATACTTCAACCCCCCCTTTTCAATTCGATAAGGCAAAGGGAGATGCAGACAAGAGATACTCTTGCTTTCTTATTCCCCAAGAATTAACACTAGGAAAAAATCAAGAGATTAATGTGAAGGATTATCTCTTTGAGTTTTATCCGGAGCTCAGAAAAATCCACCTCAGTCTAACTGATATCAATGATAAAATTGAAAACAGTGAGGGAGAAGTCCAAAATGGGTATATTGAAAAGCAGAAAGTACTTCTCGATAGTTATGATCATCTTGGAGGTTGGGAGATTACAAGTGCCTATGAATCTTACCTTCGCTATTTTGGATTGGGAGACCTTGAATTAAAGGTTAGAGATTTAAGTGGAGGAGAGCAAAAGAAAATTCTTCTAAGCCTGGGCTTTACTTCCAATGCCAACTTGATTCTTTGGGATGAGCCCACCAACCATCTTGATTTAGAAACAATTAAATTATTTGAAGAAAGACTAAACACTACTAATAAGAGTTTTATCCTAGTTACTCACGATCGCCACCTCTTAGGGAAAGTGACCAATCGAATCCTTCATATAAATGGCGCCAAGATTAGCGCCTTTAGTGGAAGCTATCTTGATTTTCTCAATTTTCTATCTGAAGAAGAAAAATCGCGCCTAAAACACCTAGACAAGTTGAAAAACTCTCTAAGAAGAGAAGATGCCTGGATGAAGCAAGGAATTAAGGCCAGGAGAACCAGAAGTAAAAAAAGGCTTGATGATTACCACCAATTAAAGAAAAAAATTCAAGTGGTGAAAGGTGAGGCCAGAAGAAAACTAGAATTACAATTTAGCGAATCCACTAGAAAAACCAAACAGTTGGTAAAATTTAATTCAGTTGGATTTTCCTATGGGCAAAATGAGCTCTTTTCAAATGTCGATTTCACAATCTCCAAAGGAGACAAAATTGGCCTAATTGGTGGAAACGGCGTGGGGAAATCAACCCTTGTTAACTTAATTTCTGGTAAATTAAATCCCAGTACAGGTGAGATTAAACGAAGTGATGATTTAATGATTCAACACTTTACTCAAAACCGCGAAGAGCTAGATTTAACAAAATCTCCCTTTGAAATTTTAGGAGATGGCACTGACAGTATCATTCTTCCAAACGGTCAAAAAAAACATGTTGCCGCCTATTTTGAAAGTTTTCTATTTTCAAGAGATGACCTCCATCGACCCATTCAAAGTTTTTCGGGTGGTGAAAAAAATAGACTCCAAATGGCCTTAAATTTGTTAAAAGGTGGAGATCTTTGGATTTTTGATGAACCCACAAATGATCTTGACCTAGAAACCCTTCAAATTTTAGAAGAAAAATTAGAAAGCTTTGAAGGATCAGTTATTTTAATCAGTCACGATAGAAGCTTTCTTGGTAATGTTACAAACAAAGTTTGGCTACTTCGCTCTCAGTCTCTTGAGACTTTTTCGGGAGGATACGAGCAAGCAGAGGCCTATATTGATGCTCTTACTATTGAAGATCTCTTAGATGAAAATGAAGATGATGAGAGTTCCCAGCTCACTCAACCAGAACAAGAGAAAGCGAAGGTAAAGTTAAGCTATAAGGAAAAAGATCGTTTAAAAAATCTTCCTCAGTTAATTAAATCAGCTGAAAAATATCTTGAACAGCTAGAAGAAAAAATGTCTAAATTCGATTTCAATAAAATGGATGCAGAAAAATCTTTAGAATTTTCAAAGCTTAGTGAGGAGCGAGATAAAAAAGAAGAAGAAATATTGTCCTGTTACGAAGAGCTTGAGGATCTACAAGATAGGGTCTAATCTAAGAAAATAAGGACTAGGTTTGATTTAAGCTGATATAGGCAACTGCGTAAAATATTGGGACAACCTACATGGAGTTGATAAACATCTCTTTAAGTATTTTTACATAGGTTAATTCATATGGTTATTACCAAATCAAATATTATAAGTGGGCTGAAGTCATTGGGTCTTCAAAGCGGAGATGTTTGTATGGTTCACTCATCTGTAAAATCTCTTGGTTGGGTTGTAGGTGGCCCCGATATTATAATTGATGCCATTTTAGAAGTGATAGGTTCAAATGGTACATTGACTATGTTTGCCAGTTGGGAGGACAACCCTTACGACCTAGAAAGATGGGACAATGATAAAAGAGCTGCCTATTTGAAGGAGTGCCCTGCTTATGATTTGTTTAAATCGAGATCTGATCGAAAAGAGATGGGAATTCTCACTGAATATTTACGAACAAGGGTAGGAGCATGTAGAAGCCGTCACCCATTTTCTTATATAGCTATTGGTAAACATTCTCAACACATTACTGAGAATCATCCTTGGAATTATAGGGATGGAAAAAATTCTCCTTTAAGCAAATTATGTGATTTAGAAGGAAAGGTATTATTACTTGGAGCGCCTTTATCAAGTGTCAGCTTGCTCCATCATGCCGAAGCGCTTGCAAGTGTTCCAAACAAGAAAACCGACCATTATAAAATGCCTGTGTTAATTGATGGGCAAACTCAATGGATGGAGTTTGAAGAGTATGATACGACAAATGGGATTATAGATTGGCCTGATGATTATTTTATCACCATTATGAATGAATTTATCTCTACTAATCATATTGAAAAAAAACAGGTTGGTAATGGGCCATCCTATTTGTTTGAAGCAAAACCTGTACTGAAATTTGGCATCGAATGGATGGAGAAAAATTTCAATCTCAAAAAAGATTAATATCTTTGCCTTAAAGAACGAAGCCTCATCTTTAAAAGATCTAAATTCCAAAACCAAAGTAGCTCTATTCGGGTATGGTTAGCGTTCATTCAACTTGCCACAAACAGACATCCCTTTCGTGAGTTAAATTCGATTAAATTTATATGATTATATTTAGACCAAGGTGGCCAGTTGAATAAACGCGCAGTGGACTAAAACCGTGGGCAATGAGCACTG
>JABIHA010000039.1 GCA_018649885.1 Bacteriovoracaceae bacterium | reverse complement strand
TGTCAGCAAAAAGCCAAATATTAAAGCTGTATTTCCATTTATAGGTGATGGCATTGTTAGAGAGGACGTCTTTAGGATTCTTGAAGAGTCTGTTGGCATCCCTGAGTATTACAAGTGGCGATCCAGATCAGGTTGTTTTTTTTGTTTCTTTCAACGACAAGAAGAGTGGCTGGGTTTAAAAAGGAATCATCCAGAACTTTTTGAGCAAGCTAAAGCTATTGAAGAAAGCGTTCACAAGAAGGGTTTTGATTGGAGTACAGGCGAAAGAAAGGAGTGTGGTCAAGGTTATACCTGGTCACAGAGTGGATCTTTAGATGTTGTCATAGGGAAAGCTGAAGAGAATGAAGCTGCTGGAAAAAAATTTAAAGCCAAGGAGACGCGAAGTTGGCAAGATATTGTGAAAGAGCAAGATGATGACGAGCCTGAAGATCAGGCTTGTACCATGTGTTCATTGTGAATATGGATATAAATAAACTAGAAGATATTCTTATTGATCTTGGCGTAAGAAAACTTGCGTCATTTATTAATGAAAATATTTTGGAGCAATTAGTTGAGGTAGGTGAGCTAATTAATGCCCCTTTAGTGGCAAGTATTATTTTGACTGAAGGGGGGATTTCCTGTTTAAGAAATTCAAAAATTAGAGAAGCAATTTATGACAGTTTTCAGAACTTCAACTATAAAGAGTTTGGATTTCCTGATAAAAACTCCATAAGTTTCCAATGGGGAAATAACAATAAAACAAAAAATTATTTACAGATATTTGGCTTTAATAATGACTTTTTGAATGATTCTGATAAAAATATTGAGCAAGGTAAAGCCTCAATATTTAGGCCTTTATATCCATATCAAAACCACATTAGAAGGCAAATTTTTGAGTTTTTATCTACCCAAGATAGAAATAAAGTAATGGTTCATATGCCTACAGGTGCGGGAAAGACGAGAACAGCACTTGAAGCTTCTAGCGATTTCATGCGTACAATTGAAGAAGAAAACTTTTGTGTGGTTTGGTTAGCTCATAGCGAAGAATTGTGTGAGCAGGCCACCTCTTCTTTTATAGAAATTTGGGAAAAACTTGGCAACAGAGATGTTGAAATAGTTAGACTTTGGGGGGGGAGGAAAATTAAGGGCCTTAGTGATAAAAATCCATCTTTTATTGTTGCGAGTTTTGATACTGCTTATAGTTTAACCGTTTCTTCTAGCGATGAAAAATTCGATTTTTTCTCAGAAATAAGACTCAGAAATAAGTTGCTGATAATTGATGAGGCCCACCAATCTATCGCTCCAACTTATGAGAAGGCTATTAGATTTTTATCTAACTCATCAACTAATATTGTAGGCTTAACTGCAACCCCTGGAAGGCATCATATAAATCAAGATGCAGAAGAGACAAGCAAGCTGTCCAATTTTTACGATAATAATAAAATTAATATAGTTGATGATGAAGGTGGATTGCTAGATAATCCTATAGATTTTTTAACTAAAAAGAAAGTTTTATCTGATGTAGAGTTTTTAGCTATTGACAACTTAGATAGTGAGATTACCTTAACCGAAAAAGAAAAAATATACATGTCTAATCATTTAGATATCCCGTATTCAGTTTTAGATAAACTTGGAAAAGATTCGGCACGAACGCAAAAAATAGTAACACAAATTATCTACCTTATTAATGAAGAAGGCCTGCCCACTATTGTGTTTGCCCCAAGCAAAGACAGTGCTATAGTTATCTCAACACTTTTAAAACTTCATAATATTAAGTCTGAAGCCGTAACTGGAGATACACCAACTTCTGTGAGAAGGGAGAGCATTTCAAGTTTTAAAAAAGGCATTATTGATGTGCTGGTTAACTATGGAGTCTTAACAACGGGGTTCGATGCGCCAAATATCAAGGCAGTTGTAATTGCAAGACCTACAACTTCTGTCGTTTTGTACTCCCAAATGATTGGAAGGGGCTTAAGAGGCAGATTAATGGGGGGAGAGGATATTTGTAAAGTAATTAATGTTAGGGATAATTTAATTAATATGCCGAATAATGATCAAGCCTTTTTATTTTTTGAAAATAATTGGAATTAGTTTTTATACAGGAGAAGTACAATGCCACAACCAATCGCTGATGCAGCATACACACTTAAGATGATAAAAGAGGCGGGTTACAAATCCGCTGCAACAGCAATTGGAGAGTTGATTGATAATTCACTTCAGGCTGAGGCTGAGAATATTGATATCTTGGTTATAAATAAAAAACAGAGGGTGGGTGCAAGATCATCTAACAACGTTTTTAAATTAGCCGTATTGGATGATGGCCATGGCATGGATCTTGACACTCTTTCAAAATGTCTTAGTCTAGGATGGGGGTCGAGATTGGATGCTACCGAAGGATTGGGGAAATTTGGTTTCGGATTAAAAGGCTCATCAATTTCTCAAGCTGAAATAGTTAAAGTTTATAGTTGGCAGTCACCAGGTGAAGTTTATATGTCTGAAATAGATTCTCCAAAAATATATAAAGATGAGATTCAGCACATTGAGGACCCAGTCAAAACCAACCTTCCTAAAGAATTTATTGAAAACTTTCATGAGGCTCTGGGTAATACTGGGACGCTTGTTATATGGGAGGATCTTGATTTGGATGTAAAAATGTCAGACACACTGTCAAGGAGACTCAATGAAGAATTGTGCAGAATTTACAGGCATTTTTTAGATGAAGATGATGACTATGGAGAGAGAAGAAATATTACTATTAAAAATCTGCAAGTTGAAACTGGTGAGATTACAGCTGAGAGCTTGAGAGCCAACGACCCCTTGTATCTTCTTACTCCAAACAATCTACCCGATGAAGAGCTTCAAGATAAGCAAACTAATGCGTTAATTGATAAGGTTGAACTAAATATTGATTATGAAGACTTAAATGGAGAAATTAAAACTTCAAATGTTCTTGTTACATTCTCTATGGCAAAACCAGAAATTCAAAATTTAAGAGGAAATTCTAAAGTTGGAAATCATTACGAGGAAAATTGTGGCGTTTCATTTGTGAGAGCTGGAAGAGAGATAGAGTTTGGCAGGTTTAATTTGCTTGACAATAGTGAGCCGAGACATAGGTGGTGGGGCGCAGAGGTAAGATTTGAACCGGAACTTGATAAAATTTTTAAAATTACCAATAACAAGCAAAACGTCAGAGGTTTTAAAGGTGTTTCAAAGGAAAAAATTAAGTCACTTGAGCTGGAGGCCGAATATGGAAATCTTAATTCAAAGATGATATTAAAGCTAAATAGATGTCTTTCAGAAGGCATTAGTGGAATGATGAGTGTTATTACTTCTAGAAAGTCAGGCTCTTTAAGTGAAAAAAAGAAGAAAAATCCAGTTCTTGAAAGAGGTAATGAGGTGTTTGATAACAACAACTCTCACACTGAATCAGAACAGTGTAGCCAAACACCTGAACAAAAAATTGAGTCACTAATTGAAGTTGTTATGAATAATGACACTTCGTTAACCAAGACTGAGGCAAGAGAAATTGCTGAAACTCAATTAGATTTTAAGGTTAATTTGATTACAACTAGTTGGCCAGGGTCGTTATTTCTTGAAAGAAGTATTATTGACAACCAATCAATTGGAGAAATAAATATGCGCACAAAATTTTATAAACAATTTTGGCGGTATTTGGAAACAGCCAATGACCAAAAAGGTTTTGAAGCCTTACAATTGATATTGATGGCTCTTGTTAGAGCTGAAGACGAATTGTCTTATGGAAATTCAGATAGAAAAGAAACGTTTTTACAGTATCGAGAAAAATGGGGTCAACATATAGAAGAATTATTGAAAAATGCCATTAATTAAATGATTCTTGATGAGCAGCAAGTAAGGCGTGAGTTAGCTTTAGCTCTGTACAGTTCCAGATCCTCTATTATAGTATTAAGTGCATTCATTAAACACAATGCTTTTGAGTGGCTTAGAAAACAAATAAAAAATACTGATATTGAGGTTATTGTTGTTACTAGATGGAGGCTGGACGATCTAGTTACTAAAGTTTCTGATTTAAGCGTGTATAAACAATGTCAAGAGCTAGGTTGGACTTTTAAGGTTGATGAAAGGTTGCATGCTAAATTATTTCTTATAGATTCATCTATTGCCTTTGTAGGAAGTTCTAATTTAACAGGCGCTGGCCTTGGTTTAGCAGAAAAGAGTAATT
>JABIHA010000044.1 GCA_018649885.1 Bacteriovoracaceae bacterium | reverse complement strand
CGATTGTCACTTGCCCTTGCCCGAAAAAAGAGGAAAAAATGAAAGTAATACACCATGAGAAAATGGATATTTACAAAAAGTCTGTTCTTTTTCTGTCACATTCAGAGTCGATCATCCAAAAACTTCCAAAAGGAAGAAGAGAGTTTAAAGATCAATTGCAAAGAGAATTTTTATTTATTGTGCTCAATTTTGCAGAGGGATATGGCAAATTGCCAGTAATTCTCGGGCAAGGGCAAGTGACAATCGGGCAAGTCAAAGTATAAGGGCCCCATATCAGGTTAAATCAAAACCTCTTTGAGGCCGCTGTCAGTTCGAAATCCAATTTTTACAAATTAAGAGTTATCACCACCAGCTTTCATTTCTATTCGAGTGGCACCATCAGCAAATCCTTCTGGGGCGCTCCATGAAAATTTCGGGTTTTTTCGAAGATACTTTCTCAGCCATCCTTTTAATATTCCATCACCATGACCATGTATTACCACTAGGTGTGTGACAGATTCATTAATTAGGTCGTTTAAGGAATTCTCTACCACTCTTTGAAATTCTTCCAGTCTAAATCCTCTACAATCAATATCCATATTAGGTGCAGTATCTGGGTAGAATGATTCAAACTTTGGTTTAATTTTGTTAATATTTGTACTAGTTAAGAATAATTGATCAAAGCCAACTCCAACCTTGATTTTGCCATGTAGAACGGTGGCAATCTTTTTCCTTGTATTGGAATTAACAACTTTTACAACCTTCCCAATTTGCTTACAAAAATACTGTTCCCCAACTTTGATTTCACTGGCAGAGACCAGATCTTTTACTTGTTCTTTTTTCTCACCATAAGCCGTATCTGCAAGGTCTGAATATTCGTTTTTTAGATCTTTGAATTTTACCGTGGCTTCTTTGACAGTAATGACTTTGCCATCTTTTATTTGAGAAATTGAATCATTGTATCTCTCTATTAACCTATCGACTTTGTCTTTATATCTCTCAAAGTATTGTCTGGTTTGTAATTTTAAAACACCCTCATGCTCTTTTTTTTGATTGATTAACTCTTGGTTTATGACTTTGTTTTCATGTAACAATTCTTCAAGCTCAAAATTTCTCTGTGTCACTGACTGAAGCAGTTCTTCATATTTTATGAGGTTTTCGGATAAAATAGTTTTTGCCTGGCCTACAATTCCATAAAGATCTGGAAATGGTTTTGAGATCTTTTCAAAAATTTTAAGTGCGAATGAGCTCCCTGGGGTTCCAACATTTAATTTATAGTTTGGAACTTCATTTTTTTGATCGTAGCCAACATGGCCTGAGAGAAATCTCTTATCGTGATGGTAATGAGTTTTAAGTAATTTGTGATGGGTAGATATAATGAACCTTGAATTTGAAATTTCCTCTATATGATGAATCAGGCCAACGGCCAGTGCACTCGCCTCATCGGAGCTTGTGGAGTTAAATATTTCATCAATAACAATTAGATTTGAGTCTCCCAGCTGGTCAACGAGAGCGAGGTAATTTCTAACTTCTGAAGAAAAAGAACTCAAGCCTTGGGCCAAGTTTTGTTGGTCATGGCTTAAGTAGAAAATATTCTCAAATGGATAGAGGCACGCGTAGTCTGCTGGAACAAAGAGACCAAAATTGATGAAAAGGTGGCAAACTGAAATCGCCTTGAGAGAGACGGTTTTCCCTCCAGTGTTGGGACCAGAAATGATTAACCCTGCATGAGTGTCGTCAAAGCACAGGTCATTTTTAACAGGATTTTCAATCATAGGATGAAAAAACCCTTCAATCTTCATTTTGGGTGTATCAGAAATCTCAGGCTCTACCAAGGCCAGCTCTTCAATATATCGGGCTTTGGCGACTAATGTATCGAGAGTATAGGTGAACACTGAAACAGATCTTATGCTTTCTATGAGTTCAAACACTTCACTACAAATTTCACGACAAATTTTCGAAATTTCAAATTCAATCTCATAGAGCTTTTGCATTCGAATATTTGAAAGCTCGCGAATGGCATTAGGTTCTACATATAGTGTATGTCCAGTTTCTGACTTTGCGATGATTTTGCCAATCCTGGTACTATAAGAATCACTTCTTATGGGCAGGACGTAAATATCATTAATAATGTCGTAATTATTAAACTGGAGAACGCGACTTTTGTCCGGATCTTTTAAAAAAGAGTTAATTTCTTTTTTAATCTTTGAATCGAGACTTCTTAGCTCATGATACAAAGGTCTGAGTAGGGGATGCTTTTCATACTCAATGTCCCCCTCTTTGGAGACAAAGTACCGAAAAGGTTTGATTAGTCTTGCGTGAATAGACTTGAAAGTCTCGGGATCAATCATACTTTCAGCAAGAACGGGAGATTCAGTGAATCTTCCCTTAACTAGGTGATAAAGCTCAAGTAAATTAACAAGAGAGTTTATCTCCTCAATACCGAGCTCACTACTTTTTGAGATTCTCTCAATTAACTCGTAAAAATGAACTCGTGAATCGATGAAGTTGAGATCATTTCTAAATGCGGCATATAAATCAGAGTTAATGAAAAGAATTGTTGATTTAATTGTTTCAAAGTAACTTTTGATCTGACCAGAGGTGCGATGTCTTAAATCTCCGGCTAAAATAAAACTTGAATGTTCAAAATACATATTTTTTGAAATAGTATTAATGATAGACGGCCAATCAATATAGCTAAAGAATTGTTTGTCAGGAAAATCAAGTAGGTTAAGCTTCATGATTCTCAATCATAGTCATTTATACTCTCAAGTTCAATCCCTTAATGAAATGTTGGGTGAGGGTGGAATTGTACAAAAAATTTATAGTACGGCTAGATCCATAGAGTTCCATATCAGGATTCCTGGGAAAACCTTGTTCCTAATCTTGGGCCGTGGTGGTGGTGTTGAGGGGATTTGGAGGTCCGAGACAAGAATTCCTTCAAATCAGAGAATTCGAGATAAGTTTCTAGAATATTTAAGAAAGCATGTAAGGGGTAAGAAGTTAAAGAAAATCATTTGCGATGAAAATGATCGAATAATTGAGTTCCAGCTTTATGGGCAAAATGAATATCTCGATTTTTACCTATTTTATTGTGGTAGAGAAAACTATTTCTTAGAGGCAAGATCAAGTGACATGGAAAATTACCAGATCAGAAAATCTTGGTTTTTTAAAGAAACTGTAAGGTTGTATTCAGAGGAAATAGCCCCATTTTTTGATTTATTTACTGAGGTGGGAAGGCGAACAAAGAGTAAGCTTGAAGAATTAGCTATTACGGATGAGATATTTTTAGAAGATGATGGAACAGCTTGTGAAGAGGTACAGGCCAAGGCACAGTCAAAATTTTTAGAGAGGAAATTTTTAAAGATTTCTAAAGATGTTAAGAGATTAAAAGACTACCTCGGTTTATATGAAGGCATTGATACAGCAAACTTTATGAATACTACTCGCTATGAGTTTAAGGGAATGAAAGTAAAGTTTGAAAAAGATTGGAGCAATGAGAAAAGAAGAAGTGAAATTTATGATCGATTGAAAAGATATAAAAAAGGTCTGTCTTTTCAAAAAGTAAGGCTTGATGAGGTGCTGGATCAGATGAAGGAGCTTAAGGCCCGCGGCGGAATTGCAAGGCCTGCTAAAAAGGTAGTGACCCCCATTTGGAAACATATCAGATCGCCAAAAGCTATAAGCACTCAAAAAGCTGGAGGGGGGTTTGAGACCTACCGAAATGCCAAAGGAATTCAATTTGGTTTTGGAAGTAGTGCAAAATCAAACGACGCATTGCGATCTTCATGGGCCAGTGCTCAAAATATTTGGTTTCATCTCGATGGATATCCAAGTAGCCACTGCATCGCAAAGGTCGAAAGTATTTCTGAGCTTACCAGTGAGGACATGGCCGATGTGGCCTCGGCCCTCAGGGATAAAAGTAACCTTGAAATTTTAGAGATACCGGTTTTGTTTACTCAGGTTAAAAATCTAAAAGCAGTGAAGGGAGCGGCTGGAAAAGTGAGGTATAAGAAAGAGAAATACTTGAAGGTAGTATATAATAAGGACTGGAGTCAAAATTTGTCTTAGGTTCGGAAACTCAATGAATTTTTTTGTTAAAATTTTTCTAACAACATTTATTCTATCTCAAAGTAGTGCGGGCGAGGTTAATGCCCTAGGCATTGTCAGGTCAATCGATCAAACAACCTACCGAGCTCAAGATCATGGGCTAACAGATTTAGCTGTTGATATTTACGCTCCTCAAATTAGGAAAAAGCTTAACGACGCGCTTATATTTGGGGATATTAATAACCTCGTTTTTAAAGTCTATTGGGTATCTAGTGGGAAAAGGCATATTGAAATTAAAGGAATTCCTTCAACAGGATTTCCTAAACTAAAAGAAGATCTTAGAAAAATCATTGAAGAAAAACTTGAGTACTTGTTTCCAAGAAAGCTTGAAGATGAGCTTTCAGGGTTTGATCTTTTCTATCGAAGTGATAAGGGTAAGAAAAGAGTGGTTTGTGTACCTAAAGATGAATTAAATTTTATTAGTGAGATCGTGCTGAGCTTAGATAAAAAATCGGATCTGAAAAAAATCACAAAAATGACCAGTAATGGTGCCACTGAATATTATATTAGTCTCAGTCGAAACAAAAAAAGCAAAAAAATGAGCTATGTAAAAGAAGCCAGAAAAGTCATTTCTCGCAGGGGACAAGAGGAAGAGACGAAAATTTATATTAGGCATATGCAAAAAGATGGATTTTGGATTCCAGATGAAATAAATATTTATTCATCTCAAAAATTAAAGCAACCTATGAAAAGAAATAAATTGTATAAAAGAAATAATTTATTCACTCTCGATTTTCGAAATTATCAAATCAATAAAGGTAAGGCCCAGCAAAAGCTGGCGAGGATTGGGCAGTCAAAATAACAGCTGTATTTATTTAAGGTGTAGAACTTGAAAACTATTGAGTTAAAAAAAGGTGTTTTGTCGAAACTTGGGCGTGGTGTGAATAGTTTCTACGAAAAAGATATTGAAAAACTATCCAGATCATTCACTCCTGGAGAATGGGTTAGTGTCCAAGGTGAAAATATCACCCGGTTAGGATTTATAAATACCCAAACAAGGGATAATCAGCCGATTCTCAATCTTATCCCTGCCTATCTCACTCCTGTACAGGTGGAAGAGAGTGAGAGTTTTATAGAAAATACTATTAAGAATTTGATTACAAGGGCCGTAGGTAAAAGGAAGCTGCTCCTTGCTGAGGAAAATTCTTACAGGTTATTCTATGGAGTTGAGGATGGGCTATTTGGACTAATTGCAGATAAGTACGGTGATAAGATTTTATTGCAAATAAATTCAGCAGGAATTGACCGTTATCGGGAATTTATTAAAACTGCACTTTCAGAAATATATCCTCAATCAATAGTACTTTTTTGGGACCAAAGTCGCTACAGGCAGGCTGAAGGCCTACCTTGTTTTGAAAAAGAGTTAGAAAAAGGTGATTTGGAGTTTAGCGAATGTGGACTCAATTATAGTATTCCCTCAAACTTGGCCCAAAAAGTAGGTTATTATTTTGATCATCGTGAAAATAGACAGTCTTTAGAAAATTTCTTAAATAAATTTGGTGGCCCAAAGAAAAAAGGACTCGATTTATTTTGCTATGTGGGTTCATGGGGCCTCCACCTCCTTAGGTCAGGCGTCCTGGATGTCACATTTGTTGACCAAGGAAATTTCGAGTCAGTAGTTTCAGGGCATATTGAACAAAATGAGTTCTCAGGCAGGGGGCGCTTTGTTCGTAGTGATGTTTTTAATTTGCTCGACGAGGAGATTAACCGCGGAGAAAAGTATGACATTATTGCCAGTGACCCTCCGGCTTTTGCAAAGAGCCAAAAAGATAAAAAAACGGCCCTAAGAGGATACTCAAAACTACATACTAAAATGATGAAACTTACCCAGCCAAATGGTATAATTTCCATTGGTTCGTGCACTAGTTGCGTGAGTCTTATTGAGCTAGATGAAACGGTGCAAAGAGCGGCTACTCTTGAGGGTAAAAAAGTCACTCTTCTCGACATTGGAATGCAGGGTTTTGATCACCCGGTGACAAGTTTGAGCTCAAAAGCGAATTACATAAAGCATCTAATATATTTTGTGGAGACTTGAAATGAGTGAAGAATTAAGAGAGCGAGTGCTTCAAACCTTATCAAAGGCCAATGGAGTAATCTTTGGACAATCAAATATGCTTGAGGGGATTATTGCTTCCCTTGTTTGCGAGGGACACCTACTAATTGAGGGTATGCCAGGACTCGGAAAAACTTTGAGTGTTTGGACTATGAGCCGATTGTGTGACCTCGCTTTTAAAAGAGTTCAGTTCACCCCCGATTTATTACCTTCAGATTTGATTGGGACGATGATTTATAATCAAAGTAAGGATGAATTTACTACAAAATTTGGCCCAATCTTTACACAGATTCTTTTAGCAGATGAAATTAACAGATCCCCTGCTAAGGTTCAGTCAGCTTTGCTGGAGGCCATGGCGGAAAGGCAAGTGACTATTGGAGATACAACTCATAAGCTTTCAAGACCATTTGTAGTACTTGCAACCCAAAACCCTATTGAGCAGGAAGGGACATATAATTTACCTGAAGCTCAACTTGATCGTTTCATGATGAAGCTCTCTATTGATTACCCAGATTTTGAAGCAGAAAAAAGCATTTTAGATCTCAATAAAAGTGATATTGATTCCCTTGAGCCAGTATTATCAACGGATGATCTCATAGAGTTAAAAGATGAAATTGGAAAAATATACGTAGATGATAAAATTAAGGACATGATAGTGAGAATGGTTCACGCCACAAGGCCTGGATCGCGAGATTTTTACCGTTCTATGGAGGGTGCAGTTCTCGCTGGTGCAAGCCCGCGTGCCTCTATTTGGTTATATCGACTCTCAAAATTTAAGGCCTTTATGGAAGGCAAGAATTTTGTAACTCCCGATCATTTAATTTCGGTTATTCCGGAAGTCATGGGACACAGAATTCTTCTTACCTATGAAGCCTCGATTGATAAAATGACTGGACGGAGTGTCGCACTGGAAATTGCAAAGTCGGTGGTGTAGCGCCATGGATTTAAAAGCAGTAGAGAAGGCTGCACAAAGAATACAATCTCAATTATTTAAAAACTCCAATTCATATTCAATTGGTATGCTTAAATCTCACTTTCGAGGTTCAGGATTAATCTTCAAAGAGCATCAAGTTTATGCACACGGAGATGACGTAAGATTTATTGATTGGAAGCTTCTCGCCAGAACAGGCAATCCATATATTAAAACATTTGAAGAAGAGCGTAATATAGAAATAATTGTTGTTATTGATGCCTCTCTTCCCATGCTATATGGCCACAAAGGAGTTTCTAAACTTCAAATGGCCTTAGAAATTTGCTGCTTACTATTTCTAATTACCAAAGAAACAAATGATTACGTTCAACCTATTATCGTCGGTGAGAAAATCAATACCCTTCCCATGAAAACGGGAAAAGATGGAATTGTTATGCTCGTTGCTGAGCTCCAAAAGATGAACCTTTTGGATAGTGAAGGCAGAGTAATTGTACCCAGTTCGAAAACTATATATGATGACTCTGACCGAAAACTAAAAATGCTTTTTAAACATCTTCATAAGAAAAAAGAAATTGTATTATTAAGTGATTTTAATGCATTTCTACCGATCGAAGAGATTAAGCATCTATTTTATAAAAAAAATCTTCACTGCTTTCAACTTATTTCACCTCTCGATGAATACGATAAGATGCCTTATAGTGTTTACGCTTATAACTCAGGCATTGAGGGAACTGGGGAGAAGGTTTTTAATATTGATGCTCAAACTAAGCACAATGAATTAAAAAAACTTTTAGGAAGAAAGGTAAAGCCTTTGAAACTTACGGAGCGCTATCTTGAAAATTTTATCAAGGAGATGCTGTGAGGAAACCACTTTTATTAGTACTTTTTACCCTTTGCACTCTTCAGGCTGGATTTGCTCAAATTACTCCGTCTCATATTCAAGGAAAACTAGAAAACCTTGAGTCTTCCAGAAAACTTGAGGTTGGGGATACAATTTGGGCGAGGCTAACTATTTGGCCAACACCTCAAGATATTGTATTCAAAAAAAATGATTTAGAAGACAAGGATATATTTGGATTTTTTTATGTTTCAAGCGTTTTGAAAATTGAAAGATCAGTTAATAATAGTGAGGCGGTGGTCATTGAGATATATCTAACGATTGCTAAGCCCTTTTTATATGCTGAGCTTCATACTTTAGAAATAAACAAATTGTTAATTCCTGTCACATTTCAAGGAATCGAACGTGTTGGCGATAGGCAATTGAAGGCAAATGCTTTTAATATACTTGATTCTAATTACACAAAGGCTGCGGGCCTTTGGGCAAGGTACAAAAATGGGATAATGGGTGGCCTTGCTGGATTATTTCTTCTTGTAATCGGCTATTTGATATTTTCAAAAACCTATCTCAAAAACAAAAATAAGAAAAAAGAAGAAGAAAGACAAAGAGTTTGGACTAAAAAAATAGCAGACGCCAACACAAGAAAAGAATTTGAAGATTTAGTGAAAAATAGAAAAGAATGGGACGCCATTTCTCTCAAACAAGGAGAGAGTCGCTTGTTAATTCGAAAGGTTGAATTAATTCAATATAAGCCAGAGTGGACTGATGAAGAGTTAAAGGAAGTAGCTAGCTTAAGGGCAGAGCTACTGGAGAATGTTGATGGAGTATAAGCACGTAGGTTATGCCATTATAGGGATTGCGGGCGCCATTATATGGACTATTGAGTATTTTAAAATTTTTAAGCGTCCTGAGCTGCATTTTCCACAAAGCGTCCAAAAATCTAGAAAGGGAAGTTTTACTAGGTGGAGCCTTTTTCTATTGGGACTGATTTCTTGGGGGCTGTTAAGCTTTGCCCTGATGCAACCTAGAAAGCCAACATCATACACAGAAAATGAAATTGAAGTAAACGATATATTTTTCGTGGTAGATGTTTCGAAGTCTATGCTGGCCGAGGACTTTGTACCTAATAGGCTTGGAGTCGCCAAAGAAAAGATTAGAGAATTCATTAAAATGAAACCCGCCGATCGGCTCGGGATTATTATGTTTTCTGAAAGGGCCTATACCCTTCTTCCTTTAACAACTGATATTTCACTAATTGATCAAGTGATCGATCAAATTAAGATTGGCTTCTTAGGAAGTGGGACAAATATAGGAGACGCTTTAGGCCTTGCAGTAGCCAGGGAAGCATTAAGTGAAGCAAAGAGTAAGGTGGTTGTTCTTCTAACTGATGGTGTCAGTAATGTAGGCAATTTGACTCCTATAGAAGCAGCTAAGCAAGCAAAGGAGCAAGGCGTTCGGGTGTATACCATCGGAATGGGCTCAGATAAAAAGGCGAGGATGCCCATTGGTGGTACTAACTCAATTTTCGGCCAAAGGTACCAGTATCTTCCCGGAGGCAGCTACGACTTAAAAACGTTGAAAGAAATTGCAGATATAACAGGCGCCAAGGCCTATGTGGCAAGAGACAAAAAGGCACTCAAGTCAGTACTTGATACAATTAACAAACTTGAAAAAACTAAGATCAAAACACATAACCAAGTTGTTTACCAAGAGCTATTTTTTAACTTTCTTCTGGCCGGAGTTATTGGCCTCATTTTGACAGAGTCTCTTAGAAAGCTTGCTCTAAAAGAAGTAGTATGAACTTTGATAAACTTCATTTACTACCCTATATTTTAATATCCCTTGTGGTATTTATTTTTCTATATGTAAGGAAGGAAAACCTTTTTTACAAATGGGTAAATGATCATTGGTTTTTTGAAAGAAGCTCTTATAGCAAAATTGCTTCATTTTTATTTCTTTCTGGCTTGGCACTACTGGCGGTTTCTCTTTTAGATTTGCGCGGAAAAGAAATTAAAATTGAATCAAAAATTCCTGAGCAAAAGACGATTATTCTGATTGATACGTCTGCTAGTATGTTAGTTGAGGATGTTAGACCCAATCGCTTTGAAAAGGTGCTCTTTCTGGCAAGGCATTTTGTGAAAAGGGCCTATGGTCACCAGATTTCTGTTGTTTTATTTTCTGATTTTCAAAAACAAGTAGTTCCCTTTACCACCGATATTGATTTACTTGATGCCAGAATTGCCAGCCTAAAGGTTCTCCGACTAGGCCGTGGGGGATCGAATCTAAGCATGGCGATTCAAGAAAGCTTAGGTTATTTGAAAACTTCCAAAACTGAGTTTGCAAAAATTAGCGGTAATGTGCTGGTATTCACAGACTCTGAGGAAACTTCAACGCCGCTATCTCTTGATGTTCCTGATGGCGTTTCAGTTTCAGTTGTGGGGGTGGGGACTCTCAAAGGTGGACCGATACCAATTCGAACATCTACTGGAAATTTTAAGGGGTATAAGAAATTTCAAGGTAAGGAGATTGTCTCTAAGCTAGGCGAAACTCTTATTAAAAAGATGGCCGATGATATTAAGTACTTTCGCTACTGGATAGCCACTTCATATTCCATACCAACAGAGGAAATCATTCGTTTTTTTAATAGTGTTCATAAAATCAAATACTCCAAGGGCGATATTAGAATTAAACCAGTCCTAATAGGGTACCTAACACTACCTGCACTTGCTTTAATTATTCTGGGTACACTTTTTCGTATGGCCCCAAGCTTTGCGGTACCTTTTGTTTTGTTTGGATTCATTCTCTCAACTCCTTCTATGGCAAGTGAGCAAGCAAAGCCCATCCAAGTGGAACAGGCAAAGCTGCCTCTTGAGTTAATAAAGAAAATGAAAAGTGGGAAAGCTTCAAAAAGTGAAAGGTTGAAGCTAGGAGAGCTTTTATTAAGGGCCAAGAAATTTAAAGAGGCAGCTGTTTTATATGATGAAACTTTGGGTGGGACAAATCTAGAAAATCTTAACTCAAATGATCTCTTTAATTACACAACTTCACTTCTTGCTAGCAAAAATCTGAGAAAAGGAATTCCGCTGGCAAAGAATCTCTACGACAGACTTGAAAGTGAGGATCTAAAAAGTCTTTTAAAAGACAATGTGAAGATGGCCTTAAATCAAAAGCAACAAGATCAGAAAAAGAAAAAAGAGAAAGAAAAAGAGGACAAGAAAAAAAAGGATCAAAAAGATCAGGACCAAAAAGGTCAAAAAGACGATAAGAAAGACGGCGAAGGAAAAGAGGGCGGAGAAAAAAAACAAAAAGATTCCCAAGGTGGCAAGGGCGACCAGCAAAAAGAGCAAGACTCAAAAGACCAAGAGGGTGAGTCGAAAGAGCAGGGAAAAGGCGAAAAAGAAAAAAAAGAAAAGGGTGAAAAGGGCGATAAAGATAAAGATAAGGACCAGGACGGAAAGGGCGATAAAGATAAAGATAAGGACCAGGACGGAAAGGGCAAAGAGAAGAAGGCCAAAAAGAGGACGGCAAAGAAGAAGCAGGGCCAGAAACCCATGAGAAAGAAAAAAATTCCCGCTCAGTTAAAACAGCTTTTAAGTGATGATCGTAAGATTCAAAATCAATATATGGATACAACAACCTCTGACAAGAGGCATACAAATCAAAAGACTAAGGGAAATGCCAAAAAGGATTGGTGAGATGGTTAAATTATTATTAGCTTTTTTTATATCAACTGCAGCCTTTGCAGACCATATAGAAGTGAGCTTATCAGAGCATGAGCCTGTGATTGGTGAGAGCTTTTATTTAAATGTAAAAATTAGATCAAAGGACAGCACAGACCCCAATATATCATTTGATCCGGGAGGACTTGATGTTATTGGGAGAAACTCTCAAGGCGTGACTTTTAAGACCACTTATATAAATGGAAGACTCGAAACATCAAGGGAGATTAGCTATAAGTATGAGCTTGTTGCTCCCAGCTCAAAGTCTTTCACAATTAGAAAAATACAGGCAGTTTTAAACGGCGAAACATTAAAGCATAAAAACGTTAGAGTTAAGGTTGTAAAAGAGGCCAGGCAGAAGTCCCCATTTTTTGTACGGGCAGAGTCTTCAAAGACAGAGATATATAAAGGTGAAGGAATTTTAGTTAACTACTATCTCTATCAGCGAGATAATAATGTAATTCGGGCTGAAATTAAGCGCTTTCCCAAACTAAGTAAATTCCTAAAAAGGTTTCAAGATAAATCTGCTCAAACGCAAACTGTGAGCTATAACGGAGTTGTTTATAAAAGAACTATTTTCTACTCGGCTTATTTATTTCCCGAGACAACAGGAAAACTAAAAATTGATCCTATCAGCCTTCAGATGCAGTATAGTGCGGGAAGGGGAAATGATCCATTTGGCTCCTTCGGTTTTGGATTCGGCAGCAGAAGAGTTAAGAAAAAAGTTTTTAAAAGCCAAGTGGTGGAGATCACCGTTCTTCCACTGCCAGATGAAAATGTTCCCAAAAATTTCACAGGACTTGTAGGTCTACACAAATTTTCACTAGATGTGCCTAAAAGTAGATTTTTAACAAATGAAGCTATTGAGACCACTTTAACAGTTGAGGGAGGCGGGGCACTTGAAAATCTTGATGCACCTTCTATTTTTACACATCAAGGCTTGGAAGAATTTGATACTAAAAGTGATTTAGATGTTTCAAATGTCACAAGGGGCAGAAAAACTTTTCAATATACCTTCCTTGGAAGAGAGCCTTTTAAATTAGATGCTAGAGATCTACAGCTTTCTTACTTTGATCCAGATTCAAAGAAATATGTAGATGTTGCTGTTTCCGTTCCTGAGCTTGTGGTTTTTAAAGGTGGCGGTGTTGCTAGTAGCAGTCGCTATCAAAAGCCATTTTCGAGTGATCAAAGTAGTGGAATTAAGGCAGAGTTTTCAGGAAGCGGAGTTGTGGCTCCGGATTTAGATCCACGATTTTTGGGAATAAGCCGTATCCGGTTACTCAATCGGCTGCTTCTGGTCTTTATCGTTGCCCTTTTTCTTCTGGTCATGTATCAAAGATTTGCTAGTGGAAGGGAGCACTCAAGGCGCAATGTTCTAGTTAGTGATATTAAAAAACACGGATTTACTTACTCAAAAGTATTTCAATTGATTAATTTACTAGATAAGAATAATTCCCAAAATTGCCTTGACGCTATTGTAGACAAAAGCGAGCTTAGCAGTGAGGCTAAAAGCTATTTTAAAAATGTTGTAGCTGAAGCAGAGCAGGCTCACTTCACTAAAAAAAGAGGAAAGCTAAAGATCTCATTTGATAGGAAACACTTCAAAGAGTTCAATGCAAATTTACAATAATGGAAATAGTAAATCACATAAATGAAATTGATAATTCAGTTGCAATCTCTTTGACCATTGGAAATTTCGATGGCCTTCACTTAGGTCATCAGCACCTTTTAAAACTACTGAAAAGCAGTGCTGATAAAAATAAGACAAAAGTAGCAGTGATGACTTTTGTCCCTCATCCCCACGAAATACTAAGACCTTCTGAAAGCTCCTATCTTATAAATACTTACAATGAAAGGCGATGCCTACTTGAGGCACATGGTGCTGACTATATTATAGAGATGCCCTTTACTAGAGACTTCAGCACAACAACACCTGAGGACTTTTTAGAAAAAGATATTTTTTGCGGACCAACAATTTCCCAACTAATACTTGGTTACGACTTTGTCTTTGGTTCCAATAAGATAGGAAACTTTGATTCAATCTGTTCTTACTGCGCTAAGAAAAACGTAGAAGTGCAAAGACAATCAGAGTTCTCCCTTGAAGGAGAGGTGATATCTTCAACAATGGTGAGAAACTCATTGTGTGAAGGTGACATTGAATCGGCCAACAAATACCTTGGTCGAAATTACTTCATCTCGGGAGGAGTGGTAAAGGGAGAGGGAAGAGGCCGACAAATTGGCTTCCCCACTGCTAATATTTCCTTTTCAAGTAAACGAATAACTCCTGAGCGGGGTGTTTACATTACCAGAACCAACTATAAAGAAATGAAATATTGTAGTCTGACAAATATTGGACTAAATCCCACCTTTGGTCACCGCGAAACACTAAGTGTTGAGACTCATATATTAGATTTTGATAAAGATATTTATGGTGAAAATATCATGGTGGATTTTGTTAAAAAACTGCGAGATGAAAAGAAATTTAATAGCGTCAATGATCTCATTGTCCAGATTAAAGAAGATGTTGTGCATGCAAAAAGATATTTTGGACTATAATGAATCTAGCCCTACTAGGAAAAGACATTTCCCACTCTAGATCACCTGAAATTTATGAAAAGATTTCTGGCGGTACGGTCAATTACAAACTTTTGGATTACCCCACAGCTGGTGATATCCCTCAAATTGAAACCCTTTTTTCTGAAAACAATTTAGATGGACTTAGCATAACGGCACCTTATAAAAGAGTTTACCTAGACCACGTTCAAATTGAAGACCCCCTTGTGAAAAAGCTTGATTGCATAAATGCCATCGCCCAAAGTGATGATGGATTTTTTGCCACTAATACTGATTGGTTGGCCTTATGCTCACTTTTTCCAAAATACTTCACAAACTCTTTTGATCACGTCGTTTTACTAGGTGATGGATCAATGTCCAAGATGACCGCAGAGTACCTGAGTGAAAAGAAAATTAGCTTTGAGGTGGTTTCAAGAAAGGCAGGAAACCTAAACTCCGACTTTTTTACTCAAAAATGCCACCCAGTATTTTTAATAAACTGCATTTCCAGAAATTACCTCTTCGAGTTTACCCTCCCTAGTGGCTCAATCTTCTGGGACTACAACTACAACCGCCCTGAACAAAAAGATAAAATCTTGAAATGCAGTTCAAGTTATATTGATGGCTTTGAATTTCTCTACTCCCAAGGCGAGCACGCCTACAAATTCTTTACCAATATAAACGGTTAACAGGTAATTCTTGGTCTCCCTAAATCTAATAGCTGGAAAACGTTAAGTTTGGTCATGAAGTACCGAAAATTCTCTAAAGTAGTGTTTTTAAAAGGACAATTATGTTCCGCAAGGAATTCATAGATGTGGTCACCAATACTGGGATGGTTACGCTCAAAGAGCTAAGAACTATCCTTGGAAAAAAAGACCCCGCTGTCGTTGATGAATTTCATCTACTTGATTTTGATCACTTTGATGAAGTGAAGTTCGCCTCGATGACGGCGAAAGATTACGGTGAAAATTTTATTGATCTAAAGGGCGCAAAGGTTCCCCAACAAATTCTCTCACTTTTAAAAAAGTCAGTTATTACAAAATACCGAATTATACCAATGCAAAAAAGCTCATCGAGCTTTACCCTTGCCACTTTCGACGCTTCCATCTCTGACATAAAGCCAGATTTGGAAAAGGCCTTAAGATCAAAGGTTGAACTCATTGTTACAACGATTTCGGCTTGGCGAAGTATCTACGGCACCATTCAAGAAAGCCTTGATGAACTTCTTGAAAGTATTGAAGAGGTAAGGGCAGGATCAGAAACCAAAGAAAATGATATTAAAGAAGAAGATATTGGTGATGATATTATTTCTATGGTGAATAAAATTCTAGCAGAAGCATTTATAAAAAAGGCATCAGATATCCACGTTGAGCCATATGAAAGAAGATTTAGAATCCGCTTTCGTATGGATGGATCTCTCATTGAAGTAATGAGCCCTCCGAAGGCGATGATGCTTCCAGTGATCTCTAGATTTAAAATTATGTCCCAAATGGATATTGCAGAAAAAAGAAAACCACAAGATGGAAGGATTAAACTAAAGGTCGGTGGCAATCCCATTGACTATAGGGTTTCCTCTCTTCCAACTCTATTTGGTGAAAAGATAGTTCTAAGGCTTTTGGATCAATCAAATCTAGAACTCGATATGACCAAGCTAGGCCTTGAGCCAAAACAGCTAGAGTTTATCCAGCACGGTATTCATCAACCTTATGGAATGGTGCTGGTAACAGGTCCTACTGGTTCGGGAAAAACCACAACACTATATTCATCTCTGTCAGAGCTCAACACTCCAGATACAAATATTTCTACAGCAGAAGATCCTGTTGAATTCAATCTTGAAGGAATTAATCAAGTTAACATTCGAAAAGATGCTGGCCTTACTTTTCCAGTCGCTCTTAAGGCATTTTTAAGACAAGATCCAGATATTATCATGGTTGGGGAAATTCGAGATTATGAAGTTGGAGAAATCGCAATCGAAGCTGCTCTTACAGGGCACTTGGTTCTCTCAACTCTTCACACTAATGATGCACCTTCAACAATTACAAGATTATTAAATATGGGAATAGAGCCATTTTTAGTGACAGCTTCACTAAATACCATTGTGGCCCAAAGATTGTGCCGAAGAATTTGCACCAGTTGTAAGGTGCCAACACAGGCTCCCTTAGATCAACTAGTAAAAGCTGGCATTGCACCCAGTTCTGCTGGTAAAATAAAGTTATTTAAAGGAAAAGGTTGCGATATGTGCTCGGGAACTGGATACAAAGGAAGGGTGGCCATTTATGAAGTCCTCTCTGCCAGTCCAGCTATTAGAGACGCAATTATTAAGGGGGCCAACTCTGATGAAATCAAGAGAGTGGCCATCAAAGAGGGAATGAAAACGCTTCGAATGAGTGCTCTGACCAAGGTAGCTCAAGGTGTAACAACTCTTGAAGAAGCTCTTTCAAAATCTAGTGCAGATGATGTGGTTTAGGGAGTAAAGGTGGCTGAAGAAAAAACGCACACGCATACATTGACCAAGACCAAAAAAATTAATCCTGATATTAAGATTCAACAGCTGTTTAAAGTGATGATTGATAACGGCTCTTCGGATCTTCATCTAAGCGTTGGCAATGAGCCCTCTATGAGAGTTCACGGTGAAATGGTCCGAATCAAGGTGGGGGTACTGGGACCAGAAGATACTAAGCGCCTAGTCTATCCCATTATTGATGAAAAACAGGCAGACGAGTTAGAAAAGAATTTTGAACTAGATTTTTCTTTTGGAATTAAAGGACTTTCTCGGTTTAGGGCCAATGTCTTTTTCTCAAAAGGCGGTCTCAGCGCTGTCTTTAGATCAATTCCAAACTTAATTCCCGATTTCAAATCTCTCGGTCTTCCCAATGTACTATTAAATATGACAGATGTTTCCAATGGACTCATTTTGGTTACGGGACCTACTGGTTCAGGAAAATCGACAACTCTAGCGTCTCTTATTGATAGACTAAATACCAATGAAACCGGCCATATAATCACACTGGAAGACCCCATCGAGTTTGTTCACAATCACAAAGGTTGTGTGGTTAATCAAAGAGAAATTGGATCAGATACTCTCAGCTTCGCCAAGGGTCTTAAATCTCTTCTGAGACAAGACCCCGATATCGTTTTGGTAGGGGAGCTTCGAGATATTGAAACAATTGAAGCTGCTCTGACAGTTGCTGAGACTGGTCACGTCGTTTTTGCAACTCTCCACACCAACTCTTGTGTGCAGACTATTAACAGGATCATCAACGTTTTTCCTGCTGACCAACAAGACCAAATTAGGACCCTTCTTTCTTTTGTTTTACAAGGGGTTGTGGCGCAACAACTTCTGCCAAAAAGTTTTTCTCCTGGAAGGTGTCTAGCACAAGAAATTTTGATACCAACACCCGCCATCAGAAACTTAATTAGAGAAGATAAAATTCATCAAATTTACTCACAAATGCAAGTGGGCCAAGATACAACTGGCATGATTACCATGAATCAAAGTTTATTTCGCTCGGTTAGCAAGGGCTTGATAGATAATGACACTGCAATGACCCATGCTACAAATCCTGAAGAGCTAGCTCAAATGCTTGGCCTTAGTAAGAAAAAAGGCGGGTTTTAATTTATGCCTGCTTACAAATGGGTTGGATTCGATAAAGAAGGCAAAAGAAAGCAAGGTCGCCAAGAAGGCCGAAGTGAAAAAGAAGTTCGCCGCGTTCTTAGGGGCAAGGGGATAAGGCCTACGGCCATAACGCCCCCGGGACTTACAGAACTTGACCTTGGAGAGCTATTAGTTGAAAAAGGTCTGGCGAAACCTTTTGGTGTCCAAGAGCTCGTCAATTTTTCAAGACAGCTTGCAACTATGACCAACGCAGGTGTCCCAATACTACAAACTTTAGAAATTCTCTACAAACAAGAAAAGAACCCTTCTCTTAGAAAATCTATTAAAAATATCCACTCTGGCGTTGCCGGAGGTAAAACTCTAGCAGATGCGATGCAAGAACAACAAGGTTTCGATAAACTCTATTGCAATCTTGTTCGCGCTGGTGAGACGGGTGGTATCTTGGATGAAATTCTAGAAAAACTTGTTGAGTACATGGATAAAAATGAGGCCATAAAAAGTGAAATTAAAAGTGCTTTGACTTACCCTTCAATAATTGTTGTTGTGGGCATTTGTGTTATTTATGGAATGATGGTCTTTGTAGTTCCTAAGTTTGCTGAAATGTTAGAGGGTAATGGTCAAGAAATTCCTCAAGTAACCCAAATAGTAATGGAAATCTCTGAGTTTATGCAAAATTACATCTTGTACCTTATAGGAGGAACGGTTGGGGCAATTGTAGGATTCTTACAGTTCAAGAAAAACCCACAAACAAAACCAGTATGGGACCAAATTATAATGAAAGCCCCTATCTTTGGGCAGATTGTGATTAAGGGGAACCTTGCATCATTTACCAGAACGCTTGCAACAATGCTGGCTTCAGGTGTCTCTTTAATAGATGCCCTAGATGTTTGTATCCAAACTATCGATAATGAAGTTATTTCAAGTGACCTTAAAGGTGTTCGAAAAGCTGTCACTGAAGGAAAAACTTTAACTGAACCCCTACAGAGAATTAAATACTTTCCAGATATGGTTGCCCAAATGATAAAAGTTGGAGAGAGCACCGGAAATGTTGATGGAATGTTGATAAAGATAGCTGATGTCTTCGAAAGAGAATTAAGAGAAGTCATTAAAACGATGACGACTATGATAGAGCCACTTATTCTGGTCGTTTTAGGTGGATTCGTTGGTTTTATCCTGATTGCTATGTATATGCCGATTTTTGTTAGTGCAGGTGGAGCTGGCGAATAATTCCAATATGTTAGCTACTAGTTTTCATTGAATTTTGTTTATACCTGATTATTTTAGTTAAACTTTTCTTGGAGATATTCCGATTCGGTTTAAAATATGCGGAAAGGAAAGTGATCAAGTTTTTATCTCTCAATGATAAAAATGATATCTCGATCCTTGGAAACGATTTTGTTTAAAAGGTGGTCTCAATCTATCTTTAACGAAACAAAGGAGAGGAACATGAAAAATTTCAAGAAAAGTCTTTCGAGCTCGGAAGGGTTCACACTCGTGGAGTTAATGGTTGTTGTGGCGATTATTGGTGTGCTCGCAGCTGTTGCAATTCCAAATTTTAAAAAATACCAAGCTAAAGCTAAAACAAGTGAAGCTAAAATTATTCTAGCTTCAATGTATTCAGCTGAGGAATCGTACATGGCAGAATACAATTCTTATTCAGATTGTTTTGAAGTTCTTGGACTTGAAGATGGTACTGATACTAGCGCATATTACACATATGGATTCAGCACTAATACAGCTAAAAATGCTACAGCGAACCTGGCCAAGGGAACTGGCGGATGTGTCGGGACCAATGAAACCTTCAGAATTGGCGGGAAGTTAGTTAGTGGGGCAGCTGTACCTACAGATGAGACTCCAATACCTACTGCTAAGTTACATGATGCAGATGCTGATGGTTCACTTTATGAAGAGTATGTATCAGGAGCAGGCGGGTTTGTAGATGCGAGTGTTGTTGCAGCTGCAAAATATGACCAATGGACTATTAACGAAAGCAAAGTTATTTTGCATCCTTCAATTGGTTATTAATTAGTATTTTAAAAAGAGTACGGAGCACTTTCTGGTTAAGAGATATGTCATAGGGAGAAGCTTAGGCTTCTCCTTTTTCGATTATTTGGCACGTGTCTTAATCCTAAATGGTTTCCACTTTTTATTAGCAATATATTTTCCATCAGTTTTATTATAAAGATAAGCCCCACCATCAAAGTCATTCTTATTACAATGAATAGAGTTTGTCTGGCTATTTAAGCAAATCAAGTCAATTTCAGATTTAATAGCATATAGGTTTTCTGAAAATTTCTTCTTAAAGACAGAACCCTCGGGAGTGCTTTTGTAGAGTTTTAAGATCAGTGAGTATGCGTCTTCAAGTCTCCCATTCGATGCTTTTACTCTTGAGATTAAACTTTTGAGAGTAAAAGGCACTTTGTTGAGAAAAATTAGTGGATTCCAAAACTTTAAGGCTCCTTGTGGGTCATCTAGCTCAAAGTAATAATGAAGTCCTCCATAGACGAGGATCTTATGATTTTTTGAATATTGCTCTAACCCGCGATCATAAATATCTTTAGCTCCTAAGTCATCATCTTTAATGATGGAAAGATATTGACCTCCAAATTGATAGGCCTGTAAAAAGAGTGGGTCGAGCTCAACAATTGACTTGAACCTTAAGTACATCCAAGAGTTGAGATCTCTTGATTTGTAGTGCTCAAGATCAGAATCAATCAATGTTTTAATCCACATAATAGCCACTATTAATCTTTTTTGTCCCATACTAAATAGCTTTAGCGCCTCGTGATTGATATTAATAGCAGATTTTTGCATAGAGATATCAATGGGGGGAAGAGTAGAGTGTTGGTTTAAAAAAGCATGGATTAAAAAGCAGCAAGCGATTGCTACAATTAATATTACTTGAGAAAATTTCGAGGTTTTAAAAATCATTTTTGTCACAACTTTGTATTTATACTATTCTACTTGATAATGATTTCATTTAAAGACATTACTAAGGAATTTAAACCGGATTTTTGGAAACCAAGCTTTTTGGCTTTGGATTCTCTGTCATTCAATATCCCAGAGGGTTGTATTACGGGCTTTTTGGGCGCCAATGGCGCGGGTAAGACCACATCTTTAAAAATTTTGATGAACTTCATAAACACTAACAGTGGAGAGGTTGAGTATTCTAGGGCATTGGGGTCTACTTGGAATGAAATTGTTTCCAATATTGGATTTTTACCTGAAAGACCATATTTTTATCCACATCTAACAGGACTTGAATTTATTCATTACATGGGTGACTTGTGTGGAGTAAAAAGATCAACTATTGCGGAGAGATCTGCAAAGTGGGGAGAAAGATTTAAAATTAGATTTGCGTTCGATCGAAAGATAAGAGGTTATAGTAAGGGAATGCTTCAAAGACTTGGCTATGTTATCTCTTTAATCCACGATCCTCAATTGGTTATCTTTGATGAGCCTCTATCTGGTCTTGACCCTGTGGGTAGGAAAGAGCTTAAAGATGCTATGAGAGAAATTAATGACCTAGGAAAAACAGTGTTTTTTTCTTCACATATTATCTCTGATGTTGAAGAAGTTTGCGATCAAGTAATTTTTATTGAAAAAGGAAAGCTTGTTTATCAAGGTCAAATTGATCAATTGATTAAGTCTAAAATGAAGTCCGAGGTACTTTTTAAGGTCAAGTGTTCTCCTGAGAAATTGACCGCCATAGGAATCGACTCATTTGCAGGAATTGGAGATGGAAAATTTAAGTTTACAACTCTTACAATTGATCAAAATAAAACTATTAGAAACCTATTAGCAAGTGAGATATCAATACTGGAGTTGTCTCCGAAAAGGCCAACGCTTGAAGAAGTAATATATAAAGTGGGAGAGTTTTGAAAACCTTAATTGTAGCCAGGTACTCATTTGTTGAGATAGTCAAAAGTAATGTTCTTATCAATACTCTCTTCCTAGGGCTTGGGCTAGTTGTAATAATTTATATAGCATCTGAATTCACCTATGGAGTACCCCATCGGATTGCTCTTGATTTTGGATTAGGAGCTGTATCCTTATCCTCAGTCGGAATGGCTACTTTCTTTGGGGTGGGATTAATTTCTAAAGAAATAGAAAACCGTACAGTCTATATGGTTTTGTCCAAACCACTTAGCAGGCAAGCTTTCATTGTTGGAAGAATTATTGGGATGGGAGGAATACTATTTATCAATATTTCTATTATTGGTGTGATCACCACTTGTTTCTTCTCTTTTTTGGGGGGAGAAATTAACACGTTAGTGATCACAACCTTTCTTTTTATTTTCTTGGAAGCGATGATGGCCCTAGGAATCATAGTTTTTTTCTCTCTTATTACAAATAATACGCTTTCAATCATTTTCACAATTTTTTTCTATATTGTTGGTCATGCTCTAGGAGAAACAAAAGCACTTTCCTTTGCAGTCAGTCGACCCTTATTGCAGTCATTTCTTAAATTTATAGAGTTTATCTTGCCAAACTTTTCTAAAATCAATCTAAGGACATATGTACTTTATGAGCAAAGTTTGCCAGACAGCTTTTTAATTCAGGCATTTTTATATGCTGTTTTTTATTCTTTTTTTCTTTTTTTAGTTTCAACCCTTATTTTTAATAGGAAGAACCTCGATTGAGTTCAACATTACTATTGGTATTGAAAATCTATTTTGTTATTTTTGCCTCTATGATTGGTAGTTTTTTAAATGTTGTTATTTACAGAGTACCGCTTGGCCAAAATATAGTATTTCCGAGATCCAAATGTCCAAATTGTTCATTTCAACTTTCTTGGTTTTTAAATATACCAGTGCTGAGTTTTCTGTTTTTAAAGGGACGCTGCTACAAGTGTAAACAGAAGATTTCGTTTCAGTACCCATTGGTAGAGTTCTTATGTGCCGGGGCTGGATACTTCTTTTTTCCAAATGATTTTCAAGTAGAAAGTATTGTAAGCTCCTTTTTTTACTTTGCTACATTTTGTGTGTTCCTTTGCCATCTTTTTATAGATATTAAACATCGCCTTCTTCCTGACTCGCTGAATATATTTTTGTTACTGGTATTTTTGGCTTTTTCAATTTGGAGGTTTGGTTGGGTGCATAGCACTCTTGGAGGCATGGTTGGTTTTCTTATGCCACTTTCTATTACCTGGTTGTTTTATAAGCTTAGGGGGCAGATTGGTCTTGGTGGAGGAGACATAAAACTCTTTGGAATATTGGGCCTTTTTCTTGGGGTTAAGGGGATCATTTATAATATTTTTTTGAGCTGCTGGATTGGTGCTATTGTGGGTGGGAGTCTTATTTTATTTAAAAGAATGAAAAAGTCTGAAAGCCTTGCATTTGGACCCTATATTATCTTAGCTGCGTCGGTCCAAATGTTTTTCCCATCTCAGTTTCAAAAATTTGTCGAGTACGTAATGGGAAGATACTAAGATCTGCGTTATATCCTTGTATTTTGGAGCCTATTCTTCCTATAATTAAATAGGTGCCCTGTGCAGCACCATGAAGGTGCTTTTAGGGTAATAGGTATATGGATCTCAATTCTCTTGCAAAAGAAATTCCCTTTTTAATCAAGGATTCTCTGAAGATTGGTCCAAGGAACTTAGTGGGCATTGATATTGGTCTAAGCTCAGTTAAGGTTTGTGAGCTCGCAGCCAAAGGCAGCAAGTGGGCACTTCAAAAATTTGCCATGCAAGAGCTGCCTGAGGGCGCACTTATTGACGACGAAATTCAAAAACCTGATGAAATCAAAGAGGCCATTAAGGAAGCTTTGAAAAAAGCTAAAATTAAAAATCTCAATGTTTGTCTTGGATTATTTGGGCCCAATACTATTGCAAAGAGGCTGCAAATTGCAGGCAACTCAGAAGAAGAAATTGAAAATGAGGTATTTTGGGAGGCGGAACAATATATCCCTTTTGGTGTCGATGATTCGGCTATTTCTTATGATATTCTTAGAGAAAATGAAGGTGGGGGAACGGATGTCATTGTAGCTGCTGCCAGAGAAGATGTGATTGAATCTTACAAAGATCTTCTGGGAGAAATTGGCTTGCGGGTGAAAGTCGTTGATCTCAATTTGTTGGCTACAGCAAATGTATTTGAGCACATTGTACTCAATGGAAAAGATGCCAGTGTCAATAATGTTTTAATTGAGTTTGGAGCCCAATCTACTAAAGTATCAGTTTACAAGTTTGGAGTATTAGTTTTTACAAGAGAGCTCAATATCGGTGGCTATATGATTACTGAAGAAATTCAGCGTCAAATGGGTCTCAATTATGTAGAAGCCGAAGATCTAAAAACACTTGGCGATGAAAATGGAAATTACCCTGAAGAAATATTAGAAATCATTCAAAGTAGTCTTGACGTATATTTTGCAGAAATTAGAAAGGTACTTGGATTTTTTCTAACAGCCTCATCTGATGACGAAGTGGATAAATGTTTTCTTACGGGTGGTGCCTGTATGACCCCTGGGTTAAAGGAAGGTTTAGAAACAACTCTCAATTGTAAAATCCATGTTTTCGATCCCTTTTTGAAAATTGATTATAATAAAAGATCTTTTAGTCAGGAAGCGATTGAAATAATAGCAACCCACGGAGTAGTGGCCATGGGCTTAGCCGCGAGAAATTTTTAATGATAAAAGTAAATCTCATTGAAAAGAAAAAGCAGCAAGTTAACACCATTGTTATGGGTGTTGATATTAAACAAATTAACTGGAAGTTTATTGCTCCCTTACTTCTTTTTATCATGTGGGATGGGAACTCTCATATTTTTGATCTATTACTCGAAGAAAGAATGAAAGCAGCGACGGAAGAACAAAAGGTGCTCTCGAAGGAGAAAAAAAAGCTAACGTCTCAATATTCCAAGTTAAGAGGGTTAGACAAAGAAATTTCAAAATTTCAGATTATAGAAAAAAAACTGAAAAGCAGACTAGATGTTGTCAGGAAAATTCTAGCTCAAAAGAAAAACCCACAAAGCATCATGCTCTATATTTCTAAAAATGTACCAAGTGATTTGTGGATTTCAAATCTTTCATTTAAAGGAACAAACTTTGAAATTATTGGAAAGAGCTTAAGCTATAAAAGTATTGGAATATTTTTAGAGAGTTTAAGAAGTTCGATTTTCTTTAATAGAGATTTACGTCTTGATGGGACTAAAACAGAAATAGACAAGGAAACACAAACCAGAACAGAAGCATTTAAGATACTTGGAAAAGTATCAAGGTTTGAATAAAGATGGGCTCCTTAATAAAATTACTACCTTTATTACTCATGGCCTATATAGGTTATGGGCTTTATATGGGTTACGAGGAGGAATTGCAAAAAGTCGTGCAGGCTGAAGGGGGAATCCCTCCCATTAGATCGAAGATAAAAAAGTTAAAGAGCTCTATTAAAAAATCTAAAAGTGTCCAAGATCAAATCGAGGTTTTTCGAAAAAGAATAGGGGAAGTAACAAGTCAAATCGAAACTGTTCAAAAACAGCTTCCTGAAGTGTTACTTGATACTGATATCCTAGATACCTTTACTAAACAGGCCAATATTTTAAATATAAAAAATGCGACCTTTACACCTGGAAAAGCAAAGGAAAATGGCTTTTTTATTTCGAAACAATACCAAATGAAAGCGATTGGAACGCATTTACAATTTTTAGTTTTTTTCGAACGAGTTAAGCTTTTAAGTCGGCTTTACAATATAGAAGCAATGACAATTGAAACGCCAAAGGAGCCTCAAAGAGGGCGTTTTACCATGATTAACCTGACTGCTTACCTTGAGGCTTACCGTTATAACCCTCGTCATGTAGAAGACTCCAAGTCAGTTGAAAGAGAGGTTGAAAAACAACTCAAAGCAACTGAGGACCGTAAAAGAAAGGAGCTGCAGAAAGCGGCAAAGAAAAAGAGAAGAAAGAAAAAAGGTAAAAGGAAAAAGAAAAGATGAGGTTTTTCATAACGATCACAGTATTGTCTTTATTTTCTTTTGGAGCTAAATCTGCCCCAAGCCTTGAAAATTTTTTTAAAGGAAAAAGTAAGCTGAAAAACCCCTTTAGTTTACGCGATCCTTTTAGGGCTCCCATTAATACAGGAGTAACCAAAAAAGGTGGTGAAGGAAAGGGGATTGTCATTGGCAATGAATATAGCAATGTGCCAAAAATTGGGCAAGTAAAGCTCAATGAAATTAAAATCATTGGAATTTTAGTAGGGAAAAATAGAAAGGCTATCGCACGGATCGGAGATAAGAAAGAGACATTTATTTTAGAAGAGGGGATGAAGCTTGGGATTGAAGCCGCCGAATTAAAGGCCATTCTTCCTGCGGGAATTGTACTGGTTGAAAGAATAGTCAACGTTTATGGTCAAGAAGAGTATCTTGAAACTGTAATTCCAATTTCTCAAAAATAGCTCCCTAAACAAATTCTTTTTTTATTTCCAAATTACTGATATCATAAGTGTGGGACCGTCTTTCAAATATTTTACTCGTTCCATGAGGGGACATCGATGAAAAAAGGAATTTTTCAAACAAGTGCCTTAGTATTTCTATCCTTAATGGCTTTCTCTGCGCACTCCTTTGAGATGAAAAATATTAATTTCTTCCAAAAAGGGGAGACGAGTTACGTTCAAATTGAACTAGATAAAATAGGTGTCAAGGCCAAGAAGTTTCACGTTACTGAAGATAAACAAATCATACTTGATATAGAAGATGTGACGGCTGATGGTAAAATTCTAAGACCTTTTGATACATCGGAGTTTTCAGGTGCTGTTGTTTTTATTTCTCCTTACAAAAAGCCTGGTAAGAAAAAAGATCTTAGAATAGCCATTCAACTTCGTGACAATGTCAGGTCAATGTTAAAAACAGATGGTAATAAAATAGTTTTAGCTATCGAGAACAGGTTTGGAGTTTTTTCTAATAAGTCTGTAACTGATGGAAAAACGCTTGAGAAAGTAGTGGCTCAAGGCCAGCAAAATGCACTTGTTCATATCCCTAAGTCAGAGTCTGTTGAAGATATTCTTGATAACCTCACTCAATCTGGTGCCAAAAAATATATTGGGAAGAAAATATCTTTCAGGGTTAACAATGTAACGATCCCAGAAATTTTAAATATGATTTCTATTTCTTCGGGTTTTAATATTATCTGGGATTCCGAGGTGACAAAGCTTCCTCCATATACCCTTAATATGGTGAATGTTCCCTGGGACCAAGCACTAGATACAGTTTTAGATTTAGGTAAATTAGTGGCCAATAAAAATGGCAATATACTTATGATCACAACTCTTCAAAAGGCTACCCAAGAGAAAAAGGTTGAGGTTGAAGCTGAAAAGCTCAATGAAAGACTAGAACCCCTTGTGACAAAAATTTTCCCTATTAGTTTCTCGGAGTTAAAAGACCTATCTGATATTTTAAAAGATTATCAAACGGGCGATCGTGGAACTATCAAGATGGATGCCAGGACAAATAATATTATCGTGAAAGACACTGTTGATGTTATTGAAAAAATGAAGAAAATTATTGAAGTTCTCGATACTCAAACACCTCAAATTTTGATTGAAGCTAAAGTGGTTGAGGCCAATGAAGAGTTTAGACAAGAGATCGGCCTTCAACAAGGTCTCTCATTTGGGTATGATCCCATAACCCCTATAAATAATCTTAGGTCTGCCACTGAAGATGTTGATTCTGGACCAGGCTTTACTTTTTCAACAGCTCCAACAATTGGTGATACAACAAGAAATTTCTTCGGCTTCAACATTGCTGTTTTCAAAAGACTTCTGAACCTCGATTTCACCCTTCAACTGATGGAAAGTGAATCAAAAGGTAAAATCGTTTCTTCACCAAAGGTAATTGCTCAAAATAATAAAGAAGCGAACTTAACCAATAATGACACCACAAGTTTTAAGGTCACTACCGTTGAAGACGGCGAGACGATCCAGTCATGGCAGCAAATCTCAGCTACAATTGACCTCAAGGTTACTCCTAAGGTCACGAATGACGGCTCCATTATCATGGACGTCGATCTGACGAAATCGGGTTTTACAGGTACCAGACCTGATGCTGACGCTCCACCTGATGTGAATGAGAGAAAAATCAAAACTAATGTTCTAGTAGATAACGGTTCAACCATTGTTTTAGGTGGGCTCTATCAATATTCAAGGACTGAGTCTCACAGTGGGGTGCCATTTTTAAAGGATCTTCCACTTCTTGGCTGGATTTTTAGGACTCCTTTCAATCCGGCGAGAAAGAAAAGTGAGTTGATTATCTTTATTACTCCGCGGGTAATCAATCAAGAGGCTGCAGGCCTTTCAGAACGTGAAGGCGACGCTTAACAAAACATTTAGCTACGGAATTTTCATCTACTTTGCTATAGTTTAGACATGGTACAAAAACAACGGGATAGATCTCCCATCTTATTAAAATACGAGAAGGCCCTAAAGGATAATCCTGGGTCTAGAGTTTTTGCACCTCTTGCTGAGGCCTACCGAAAAATTGGGATGGTCGAAGAATCACTGAAAATTCTAAGGGACGGCATTAAGTTGCATCCTACCTATATGATGGGCTACTTGGGTCTTGCCGCTTGCTATACAGATAAATCACAGTATGAGGCTGCCTACAGTACACTCCGTCCTTTTGTTTCAGAAAATCTTGAAAATATTAGGCTTCAAAAACTCTTTGCTGAAATTTGCAAGAACCTGGGCCATTTTGATGAGGCACTGGAGACCTATAAGTACTTAATGTTTTTAAACCCTAGGGATGAGGCGGTAAGTACTGAGGTTGCCGTTCTTGAACGAGATATCTCTGGTGAATATGAAATGATAGGGGATCCTGAGCAAGTGAGCCTGCCCGCTGAATCAGATGATGACGATTGGGTTCAAGTTGATTTTAAGTCTACGGAAAAAAGTGAACAAGAGATATCGTCTGCCAGTGAAAGTGATTGGGAGATAGGAAGTGGGCCAATTACTCCCGAGTTTGATGATATTGTTCATACCAGCGCTCACCTTGAGCAAATTGAGGAAGAGCAAACAGAAAAAGAAACGGACTTCGAATTTCAAGAGCTAGATAGTATTCCAGAAGAAAGTTTCGGCGAACAAGCCGCTGAGATGGGCTCGTCTTCAAAGGATAGAGGCCTTTTGATCGAAGAAGAGGGCCCACCTGTTGTGACCCACACTCTTGTTGATCTTTACTGCAATCAAAGACATTTTGATAAGGCGATAGAGGTTTTAGAGAAAATTCTTGAGCTCAACCCAGGTGATGAGAGATCCATTACTAAGCTTGAAGAAGTGAGAAGACTCCAAGGTGATATGAAGGCTCCGGCTGCTAAAGAAGGTCACCTAGAGTTAATGGAAGCCTACGATAAAAGAGTAAATCCAAAGAAATTAGTGGCGACAGAGATCCGGGCCAAGTTTGACTCGTTTTTAGATAAGTTGAGGGCGAGGGCCCTAGAGTTTAGATAAATTAGGGGGAAAAGTGGCGAAAATTCTCATTATTAATGGCCCCAATCTTAACATGCTCGGGGTGCGTGAACCTGATGTTTATGGTGCCAAGACTCTAGCTGAAATTGAAAGTGAAACTCAGCTTGAGGCGCAGAAATTTAAGCTTGAACTGACTTGGTTTCAATCCAATTCAGAAGGTGAAATAGTCACTAAAATTCACGAGTTAGTGGATTCTGAGTATGTTGGCTTGATCATTAATCCAGGTGCTTATAGTCATACTAGCTTGGCCTTATTTGACGCTCTCAAAATTCTTAAAATTCCTATTGCCGAAGTTCATATTTCCAACGTTTTTAAACGTGAGGGTGCTCGCCAAGAATTATTGACGGGGGGGGCATGTGACGTGATAATGTGTGGTCCCAATTACAGCGTTTACGGCAACGCAGCTTATGCATTGTCTAAGCTATGCTAAGGAATCGATTATGTTTCAGACAACAGACTTTAGAAAAGGTCTTAAAATTGAGCTTGAGAAAAAAGTTTATCAAATTGTAGATTTCCAACATGTGAATCCTGGAAAGGGTTCGGCTTTCGTTAGAACTAGATTAAAAAATTTAGAGACTGGACAAGTTTTAGAAAAAACTTTTAAGGCCGGTGTGGATACTGCAGATAAGCCAGACTTAGAAGATAAAGAAATGGAATTTATGTATGGTGATCATGAAGGTTTTCACTTTATGGATCAAACCAGCTACGAGACCATTACGCTTGGTGAAAATTATGTTGGGGACGCTAAAAACTATTTAATTGAGGGAATAAGAATCAATATTCTCTATCACAATGAAAAACCTATCGCCATAGACCTTCCAAATTTTGTGAGCTTAAAAGTAAAGCAAACAGATCCGGGTCTTAAAGGTGATACGGCTTCTGGTGGCAATAAAAAAGCAATTATGGAGACAGATCTCCAGGTTAACGTCCCTCTTTTTATTAAAGAAGGTGAAGTTTTAAAAATTGATTCTAGAACTGGCGATTACGTCGAAAGAGTAAAAAACTAAAATTTGGAACTATAATGGACTTAGAAAAACTTGAACAATTTATAGATCTAGCTCAGTCAAAAGGCGTGGCCAGATTAAAATATGAAAATGGAGATGAAAAAATCTCTGTTGATCTAGTTGGGGCGGGAAGTTTTCAAGCTATGCCTATGGCACATGCACTTCCAGCAAGCGCAGAGGCGGCGGCTACTAGTGACGAAAATTTCTACGAAGTTAAGTCTCCATTTGTGGGAACCTTCTACCTACAAGGAGCTCCAGGTGAGCCTCCCTATGTGAAAGTCGGCACTAATGTTTCTAAGGGCCAGGTGCTTTGTATTTTAGAGGCCATGAAGATCATGAACGAAATTGAGTCTGAAACTAGTGGCGAAATTGTAGAAATCTGTGCAGAAAATGAAAGCCTTGTAGAGTACGGGCAAGTTCTTTTCAAAATTAGGAACTAAGAAAGTGGGCTTTAGAAAGATTCTTATTGCTAATAGAGGCGAAATTGCTGTTAGAGTTCTGAGAACCTGTAAGGAGCTTGGGATTGAGACAGTTAGTGTTCACTCTGAAGAAGATGAAGAGTCTCTCCACGTAAAGCTGGCTGATGAATCAGTATGTATTGGCCCTGCAAAGTCTGCTCTAAGTTATTTAAATATTCCTTCAATTTTAAGTGCCGCTGAAATTACTGAGGCTGATGCTATTCATCCAGGCTTTGGGTTTTTATCTGAAAATAGAGAATTTGCAGAGCTCTGTGAGACTTGGAATATCACCTTTATTGGACCCAATGTAGATTGCATTGAAAAAATGGGTGATAAAATTTTGTCAAAAACTATCGCAAAAGAGGCGGGAGTTCCTATTTTGGAGCCTATAAGAGTTTTAGGTCGAGATGAGGCAGAAATAATAAAAGATGTTCAGGAAATGGGTTTTCCTGTTTTAATAAAGGCCTCTGCGGGTGGTGGTGGCAGAGGAATGCAAAGAGTAGATGAGATTGATAATCTCATAAGCTCAGTTGTTAGACTGCAAGAAGAAGCTCGGGCTGCTTTTGGAGACGGAACACTTTTTATTGAAAAATATATTACAAACCCAAGGCATGTAGAAGTTCAAATTGCAGCTGATAAGCACGGAACAGTTCTGCATCTGGGCGAAAGAGACTGCACGATTCAACGGAGGTTTCAAAAAATCTTAGAAGAATCACCTTCTCCATGTATTGATGATAAAACTAGAAAAAAATTATGTGACTCCGCTGTTAAGCTAGCTAAGCATGTTGGTTATGATTCTGTGGGCACTGTTGAGTATCTATATGATCTAGATTCGGGACAATTCTATTTCATGGAGATGAATACCCGGATTCAGGTTGAGCACCCAATTACTGAAGAGCGCACAGGAATCGATTTAATAGCTGAGCAAATTAGAGTGGCTTGGGGTGGAAAATTAAAATATAAGCAAAGTGATATTAAATTCACAGGGCACACTATGGAGTGTCGAATAAACGCAGAAGACCCTGTGACTTCTCTTCCTTGCCCTGGAAAGATTGACCAATATTATCGGCCGGGTGGTATTGGGGTTAGGGTTGATGATTTCATCTATTCAGGCTACAGGATTTCACCGTATTACGATTCAATGCTGGCGAAAATTATTGTTAAGGCTGAAAATAGAGAAAAATGTATTACCCGAATGAAAAGAGCGCTTAACGAAATGATCCTCGATGGAATCGCAAGCAATATAAGTCTTCACAAAAGAATTTTAGAGCATCCTAGCTTCATAGGAAATAATTACGCCACCGACTTTCTAACCAAAGATTTGCGTTAAAATTTAATAAAACCAATAATTTATCGGTTTTACTGGACTAGGAAGGTCTACTGAATGAACAAGCTTGATGATGCTCAATTGTTAATTCAAAATCAAAAATTTAATGAAGCACATGCTTTGCTTAAAACTTTAGAAAGCGAAATTTCTTTTGATCAAAAAAATGAATATTTTGAAAAATTAATTTATTCACTTAAAGAACTGAAAAAAGAAAATGAACTGATACTTGCCTATCACAGCTACGCTAAGTTTCTAAAAGAACAAGGTGATCGAAAAAAAGAATACAAAATTAATAAGAAAATTTTTGATCACTTAGATCTGCTTAGCCCTTTTCAGTCTGTTGCTAAGTTTTTAATTACATTTATGGACGACTCTTTTACTGAGGGTGAAATAGAGCTTGGTGAACAAGTTTATAAGTTAGCTGCAGATAGGTGCATTAAAAGGAAATTGGTGGTCCTTGGATTTGAGCTTCTTAAGAAATATGAACTTCACTTTGGCCCCACTGCTTCAAGTGACTTCTACAAGATCCAACTTCACTATATTCTTGGAGACCATGAGGGGTGTTTTAAAAGCATAAAAAGTCTTTCAAGTTGGGGAGTTAAAAAGATTGGAAAGGGTTTAGGTATGAAAAAGTGGGAGTTCGCTGAGACAGTAGATCCCATTTACCAATGGGTTGTAGACCATGGTCTCCGGGATAGTAAAACCGATCTAATATTCTACTTATCAAATAATGAAATCTCTGATTATGAAAAACTTAAGATTATCTCTGAGTGTATTGCACTTGGGCCTGAGGATTTTGAAAACTGCTCACTTGCCCTCGAGTTCTTTTATGCAAAGAAAAAACTAGTAGTCTCAAAAAATATCTTAGATTTGTTTTTTGAACATATGAACGAGTTTTCAATCAAGAAGAGCTATCTTAGGTTGTGGGATAAAAAATTAGAAAATATCAGGGGTGATAGGAAGAGTATTGAGTTTGATGAAACCAAAATCATTCAAACGAAGCTCTTGTCTTTGGGAGAGGATTCAGCGGATGATTTATTTGAAACCGCAAAGCCCTGTGATGTAGTTGAGCGAAAAGCAGAGCCAAGGAAGCACTGGTTTTCAATTAAAGACGAGATGGAAAAAGACCAGCGCTCTGGTTCACAAATCTATCAAGGCCTTGTAGATAACTTGTCTCCTTTCATTGAGTCTGATGAGGACACAGCTCTTTGGGATAAGCGTCAGGAAAAAACATTGATTAATTTATTTCTGGCCGGTGAAAAAGATGAGTTTATTGCCTCTCACCGTGAGTATGTACAAAGCTTTATCTTTCTTGAATATTTTGATTTGGTATATGAAATTCTTGATAAGGTTGATGATGCTCAAGATTTTGATAAGGATTATCTGAAAATATTGTCAGATGTTAAAAGAAAAGATTATAAGTTAGCGCTTTCAAAAATCGAAGTATATAAAACGCAAAAAGCACTTAAAAGAAATTCCCTACATGCCCTTCTTTTAATTGAAGTAGAGATACTTAAAAAGCTAGGACTAAACAAAAGAGTTAAAAGGGTGAGTGAGGAGTTAAATAGGCTACGGTGACTAAGGTAAATAAAATACTTGTCCTATTCTTGGTATTTGTAAGCGGAGCTACCTGGCTTTTTTGGCAGGTATTGCACTCTCCAAGAGTTGTTTCAATTATTTCTGAAAAAGTATCTTCACAGGTGAAATCTCAAATAGGAGTAGATTTTAGTTTTGATCAAGTTGAGCTAAGAGCATTCCCTCCTGGAGTGAGACTTCTAGGTGTAAAATATAAAGGCGACTTCTCCGACGGAGTAAGCATTAGTGGTCTTAATAGTGAGGTCTCATTTTACTTCAATATTTTTGATCTTTTTCTAAATAAAGTAACTTTGGAAGATGTTTCAATTGAAGATGGCATCTTGAGTGCTGAAGGAGTATTGCCTTCAGGTCTTCTTCAAAACGGTTCTCTTGATTTTGATTATTTTTCAAAGAGTAAAAGTGGTGGAGAAAACGAAATAACCTATAAGTATGTTAGATCTTTAATAAAAGAGAATTTGCCAATTTCAATATATAATATTTCTCTCAAAAAAATGACTCTTCTGTCAGCAGGTGCAGAAATTTCAATTGAACATTTGAGTTCTAGCTTAATGAAAAAATCTATTTCATTAAATATGGGAATTCGTAATATTCCACATATGAGAATTGGAGGTAGTCATTTTAACCAGCTTGATGGAATAGAGCTTGAAGGTAGTTGGAATAAAGATGATATTTTTGTGGATAGGGCCAAAATATTGTCCGGACTTTCATCTATCGAGCTAAAAGGGAATTTAAAAGGAGACTTAAGTAAAAAAGATCAATTAACTCACTTTTTAGATGGAGTGGGAGTAATCGATATTGAGGAGCACAGCATTCTTTCAACACTTAGCAAGGATTACAATGCTGACGGTGGGCTTTTAACTTTTGAAGTAAAGAGTTCTGACGAAGTAGTAGATCCCAATATTCAACTCAAGGTAAATATCAAAGAGTTTGAAAGTAGCGTCATTAATGCGGATAATTTATCCATAAATGTAGCGAAGAATGAGGATGTTTTAATTGTTAATAAAATTAGAATAGAGAAGGATGATAGTAGGGTTTCCTTGAAAGACTCTGTCAAAATATTTGACTTCAAAACGAATAGTATTTTAACTAACCCGTTTAGGGCCATTTTAAAAGACTATAGAACGAATGATCTTCTGAAATATGTTAACCAGCTTGACCCTCTTAAAACAAGAATTTCAGGTGAGGCAGAGATTAAGATTATCGATAAGATAATATTTATTGAAAGTGTTGGAGATGTTATCGCAAACAATTTAAAGCTCCAATTTAGCGAGGGTGGGAAATCAGTTTTTGATGTTCCCCAAATAGTTATTAAAGAGATTAAGCTAGATTTAGATATTTTTGAAAACTACTTAGTTGCAATAAATGCTACTGGTGAGATCGGTGGCCAAAAGATTGTGGCAGTGGGATCAATTGAGGAGGATCTTGTATCCTTCAAGTCAACGGGTGCTCAAGTTGATTTTTCTAAGACTGGACCTATTGTAGGCTTGGATTTAAAGGGAAAAGGAGTGCTCGATTTCTCTATTGAGGGTGACCAAGATAACTTAATGATCGATCTCGACGGTAGACTAAAAGATACTAATATTTTGGGATTTAACTTAGGAAGTATTTCGGGGAAATTTTCAATTGATGTAGCAGGAGATTTGTTTGCCATAAGAGATTTGCAAGGAGAGTTAGGGCAGTCACGCTATTCATTATGGGGAGAGATTAATTACCAAGAAGAAGTCGAACTTGATATAACGGCTGATTTTTCAACAGGAACCTATAATGATTCTTTGGTGATTTACTCAAACCTTCTTGAAAATTTAAGTTACAAGCCTAAAAACTTAAATGTTTATTACTCAACCAGGTATAAAATAACTGGACCGGCTGACCCAATAAAAGTGAATGTTGATGGTTCAATGAGGACAAGTAGCATTTCCTGGTACGGTGAAGATTTTGATAGTCTCAATGCAGGTTTTTCTTATCATAATGGTGTTTTAGATTTCAAAAAGATTGTTTTAAGGAAAGATTCAGGGAGACTCAAGGGAAACTACTCCTATGACATCAAGTCAGAGCTTATGGCTTATAAGTTTAACTGGAGAGGAGTTAGACCCAAAGACTATATGTTCTACAATACTCTTCCACTTGGCTTTGATGGCTCAATATCAGGTCAGTCTGAGGGCGGTGGTAAAATTGGAAAATTAAAAACAGACTCCAAATTTTATATTTCGAGAGGACATGTAGGAGGGTTTAGGGTTGGAAACTCCGTCGCAAAAGTAAGCTCTCTCAATAGTATCTATACTTTTGATGGAACCTTCTTTGATAAGAGAATTTCATTCAACTCTAGACTTGATTGGAATGAAAGTAAGCATTCCAAAGCCAGAAACTCATACTTAAAAAGTACAATTGATTTTGACAATTTAAAGACTCTGATGGGCATGGTGAGCTATCATAATATTCATGACAGCGCTATAAAAGGAGAGCTCAAGGGAAAAATTGATTCAAAGTTTAACTTTAATAACCTTAGCTCTCTTGATTTAAATCTTCAGGTTGATGAGTTCTCTTTTCATAGATTAAATTTTGGAATTAAGTTTGATCAACCCCAGAGCATTGTTGTAGAAAAAGGTGTTATTAAAAAATGGGATTTAAAATCAAACCAAAGTGTAAATAGGATCTCTAGCAAAGGAGCAGGCGAGCTTGGAAAGAATTTTACTGTTGATAATAAGTTCAGATTTGATGCCAGCATACTAGAAACATTTCATCCCAAGTTAATTAGAGTAAAGGGAATAGTAAACGGTGGTTCAAAACTAACTGGTGATAAGGAAGATCTTACTTGGTCAGGTGTGACTAGTGGTGATGATATTTCTATCAACTTTGAAGGCCTTCCTGCTTATGCAGGACCTCTCGCCATTACAACCTCACTTCTCAATGATAAAATTTTAATCGAAAAAGCGGAAGGAGTTTTTGGAGGAGGAGATATTGAGGCCTTTGGAAGCATTCTTTTAAAATTTCCTTTTCCAGATTTTAATATTAATTTTGGAATCAAAAACTCAAAATTGGCATTTTTCAAAAAGTCAGAGTTTGTAGTATCTGGTCGAGGCAGTTTGATTGGCAGTACTATTCCTTATACTCTTGGGGGCAATTTTGTAGTTGACTCAGCCTCTATAGAAGATGAGATTGAAGATTTTGCTGAGGATGATGAAGGTTCAGTGAAAAATACCAGGTTTAGACCAAAGGTTAAAAAGCTTCAAACAAAAGAGATTTTTGAATACAAAATGAAAGTTTCATCAAATAATACTATTAGAGTTAAAAATTCTCTAAGTGATATTATTTTTGGTGGGTCTGGAAGTGTTGTGGGAACTATGAATAATCCAAAGCTTGATGCTATATTCTCTGTCTACTCTCCCAAATCAAAATTTCATTTTAAGCAAAATGATTTTCAATTGTCTAAGGGAGAAGTTCAGTTTTTTGGTAAGGAAGAGGAAGTTAATCCCAAAATCTATTTCAGTGGTGATTCTAGAATCGCAGATTATAAGGTTCGAGTAGAGATAAGTGGCCGAGCTAAAGACTTTAATATGGTGTTAACGAGTGACCCCTCTCTCTCCCAAAGAGATATTGTATCTCTCTTGGCATTTGGATACACAGGTAGTTTGTCCCAGGACCTAACTGAAAGTGACAGAAATTCATTGAGCTCTTCAGGGTTGGGATCTATTTTATTTGATAAATTTAAATTTAATGAGAATTTAAAGTCGAGCCTAGGGCTAAAGGTAAGCATTGCTCCAGAATTTTCTGAAGATGAGGGCAATATGATAAAGGGCAGGATTGGAAGTAGCTCTGAGTCTGCTTCTTATCGTTACCGTTCAGCAACCAAGGTGAAACTTCAAAGAAAGCTTGGAAAATCAATCGACCTTTCAGTTTCAAGTACAGTCGGGGGAAGTCTTGCTGCACAACAGGAAATGAACTTAAATTATAGGCTCAACAACCATGTCTCACTTCAGGGTGTATATGAGCTAAAGGAAGAAGGCGGCGACGGGGATAATGTACAGAACTCTTCATATGGAGCCGATTTAAAATTGAGGTGGACGTTTAAATGAGAATATTATTTTTCATTTCCATTTTGCTCGCAACTCCAGCCTATGGAGTGGTAGAGCTATCAAAAATAAATTTAAATTGTAGCCCCAAAAAATTGTGTGATGACTTTCATGTAAATACAGAAAATTTATTAATCAATTACGAGAATTTAAATGATCTTAGAAATGGCCTTAAAACTATTCTTTTTAACGATAGTATTTCACGGTTTTCATATAAAGTTTATACATACGGATCCAAATATGAGGTAGATTTACAAGTTGATTTAAGGAAAACGATTTCGAATGTTGCAATCACAGGGTTTCAGGATTTAAATTCTTCTTTCCTCAGAAGTCAGCTTTTCACTCTTGAGGGGAGCTACCTTGAAGAAGAACAGCTAACTAAAAGTGTCGACAACCTTAATAAGATATTTTTCGAACACGGTTACCCCAGGGCCAAAGTAAAGTACAAGGTTAAGGAGTTAGAAAACTCTATTGATGTAAAATTCATACTTGATCTTGGTGCTCCTGTTGTTGTCACTGGCTTTGATATTCATGGAGATAATCCAAATTATATTGAAGAGCTCAAATCTAAATTGAAAAAGTTTCACAAGGGTAGACTTAATCTACCTACCATTAAAACGGAGATTGAATCCTATAGGGATGATCTCTTTAAGAAAGGATATGTGAATTCTTCCATCGAAATCGAGCGCCTTAGCATGGCCAGTGTAAGAGGGGATGAAATCCATCCATCGATTGAGATCTTATCGGGAAGACGATTTGTATTTGGATTTTTCGGTAATAAACTTTTTAGAAAGCAAGAGCTTCTTGTACCCATTAAAAAGGTGGTTAATAAATTCAAACAAGATCTTAGCATTGTTGTATTTGAGCAAGAGCTAAATAAATATTACGAAGAAATTGGAATATACAATACGATAATCAAGACTTTTGTAAGAGAAGGAACTGATAAAGAAAGTAACACGACCTATTATTACTTTGAAATAGAAGAAGGGCGTAAACGACGTGTAAACTTCAGGACTTATTTGGGCAATAAATTTTTCTCAAATGAGGAGATAGAAGATTTTTTTGAGAGTGAATCTAGTGAACTCGCCAGTAGGGATTTCTTCGATAAAAAGTACTACCAGAAGTTTTCCAAGATTTTAGAAAGGAATTATTTACAAAAGGGTTTTGTGTTTGTAAATATTTCAGATCCACTAATTCAGATTTCTGATGATGGAAGAGAAGCAAGCATAATTTTTAAAATTAAAGAGGGAAAACAGGCGATTATTAACTCAGTGAATTTCTCTGGAATAGAAGAAAGTGATCAAATTAATATTAGAGAGTTACTAACCAATAAAATTGAAGCTCCCATTAACACCATAGGCCTTGGTGATGATTTAAAGAAAATCATTACTTATTTAAAAAATAAGGGTTATTACTACGCAAGTTTTGAAGGTACTGGTGAAGAAGACTTCGTCGTTTACAATTCAACCTATCAGTCAGTGGATTTGTTTTTCAAATTAATTTCAGGACCAAAGTTAAAGCTAAGAAATATTATTATTTCAGGAAATGGAAAAACCAGAAATAAGGCCATCTATAGAGAGATTACTATTTCAAAAGGTCAGGTCATCACACCTCAAAACCTTGATGAAACAAGGGATAATATTAATTCACTTGGATTGTTCTCACTTGTAGACGTAAGGCCTCTTGGAAGCTCAACAGGCAGCTCGGCCACTGATATTTTGATTAATTTAAAAGAGAGAAACTTCGGCAGTATTGAACTTGGTCCTGGGTATAGGTCTGATCTTGGCTTTAAATTCTCTATTGGTGCAGGATACTCAAACCTTACAGGTATGAACCGCTCTGTGAAGGTTAATGGAGCGGTTAATCACAGGGTTGATAATGAAGGCCTAGACGAATCTAAGAAAAAAGATCTCTCTGGTAATGAGCTGACGGGGCCATCCAGGCGAGATGGGAAAAAATTTCTGGAATATTCTGGGAAAATTACATTTTCAGAACCCTATACTTTTAACTTGCCGGTAAGTTTCCACTCCTCAATGACCCATGCAAGAAAAAGGTATTATTCAGTTGATGCCTATGTCACAAAAATCAACTCTGTTTTTACCAAAGATTTTGGCAAACGATTTAGTACAAGTCTTGGTTATCAACTTGAGCAAATCAAACAATTCAACGGCACCAGCATGCAAGATGAAGGAGAATATCGAATTGGCTCAATTAATCCTGGCCTTAGCCTCGATTTGAGAAATTCTCAGGTTTATCCAACATTTGGTGCTTTATTCAAGCTATCGCTCGAATATGCTAGCCCTGCATTCTTGAGTCAAAATGATACCTACCCCAATATTCATTTCTATAAAATCGTCTCCAGGAATTATTTCTACCTACCTGTTTTTGATGATTATGTGCTTGCCTCATCAGTCTCACTGGGAAAACAAAAAAATATGGCAAACGACCTTCTCTACAACGGTGCAGGACAGCTTCAATATACAGATAGTGGAGATCCAAAAACCAAAGGACATATCCCCAGTATTAAAGGTTTTAGATTGGGTGGCATTGATCAAGTCCGTGGCTACTCTGCAAGCGAAATAAACAAGCTTATCGGCGAAGCTAAGAGTATCTCTGATGTCCTGATTCAAGATGAAGCCTACTTTCTTAATGTAAATGTGGAGCCAAGGTATCAAATGTCGGAAAGCGTGGTTGTTGGGCTATTCCTTGATGCGGGGCGCGTGTATCTGGGTGGAATTCGGCCTGAAAAAATGAGGACATCTACCGGGATAACCTTTAAATATTTAACTGCCGTTGGCACCGTCGACTTCAACTGGGGCTTCAAACTAAATCGTAGAACGGACCTAGGAGAGGGCGTCGGAAGATTTCACTTTTCCATTGGGGTCTTCTAAGCTGCGCAGCTCCCCTTTTTCCATCAATCCTCTCTCAAATTGCGCTAGCGCCCCATTAATAAAGAGTTGACGAAGGGCCCTCTCATTTATATAAGTGCAGGATTCGCGAAATTATACAAAATTCGCTAGGCAAAGTTTAAAGTTTGCCGTGTATTTTCATGAGGTAGAAGATGTACCAGAATAAGTCATTTACATTAAAGCCAGCTGAAGCCGATAAGAAATGGTATATTATCGACGCTACAGGTTTGGTTGTCGGCCGTTTGGCCACTAAGGTTGCTGATGTATTAAGAGGAAAGCACCTTCCAACTTTCACCCCCAACACTGATTCTGGGGACTATGTCGTTATTACCAACGCAGAAAAAGTACGTTTTACTGGTAATAAATGGGATAAAAAAATCTACTTCAGACACACTAATCATATTGGTGGTCTTAAAGAGAGAACTGCAAAAGTTCAAATGGAAAAAGAGCCTACTTCTATTGTTATGATGGCAGTTAAGGGGATGCTTCCAAAGGGATCTCTCGGAAGAAAACAATTAACAAAATTAAAGGTATTCGCAGGCTCTGAGCATTCACATGAAGCTCAAAAACCAGTAGAATTGACGTTATAATTTAATAGTTAGGATAAAATACTATGGGAAAAGGTACAGTTTACGATGTTCAAGCACTTGGAAGAAGAAAATCTTCTGTTGCTCGTGTTTATTTAGTTAAAGGAACAGGTAAAATTTCTGTTAACAGACGTGAGTTTAGAAATTACTTTCCAAAAGCGACTAGTCGCTACGTGGTAAATCAACCACTTGAGCTTCTAAAAGTAACTGATAAGTTTGATATCTACGTCAACGTAAATGGCGGAGGCACAACTGGCCAATCTGGTGCTATAAGACTCGGTATTGCAAGAGCTCTTGAAAAACTAGATCCAGCTGCAAGACCAGAGCTTAAAAAAGCAGGTTTTCTTACTAGAGACTCAAGAAAAGTTGAAAGAAAGAAATACGGTTTAGCCGGTGCACGTAAAAGCTTTCAGTTCTCTAAACGTTAAAAGCATCTATAATATTTCATATTTGATAGACCTCTCCTTTTGGAGAGGTTTTTTTTTGGGTGTGAATATTGAATGAAATCATTAAAATTCGCGGAGCTACAGTCAACAATCTAAAGAGTGTTGATCTCGACATCTCTGTAGGAAAAATTATTTGCTTCACGGG
>JABIHA010000140.1 GCA_018649885.1 Bacteriovoracaceae bacterium | reverse complement strand
TAGGGGCATTGCCCCCTGCTCCTTTAAAATTAAGAAGAAGAGAATCTAAATGATTGAAAAGAGGAATTTAATTTAACCACGGGGTGGGTGATAATTCGGCCGTTACAGTGGATGACTTTTCAACTGCAAAAACCATATAGGCATAAGACTGCACCAAATTCTCTGTCTCACACAATTCGTCTTCGTAGAAATCTAATGAAATTGCACCCATATAGACCTTATTTAAATTCTAAAATTTTGCCAATCCTGCCAGTTTTTAATTATTTGTTGTCACGATTTAGCCAATTTCAATTATATCGTAATTTTTGTTAATGCGGCCATTCATTTAACTAACTTGTTTTCTATCCCAATTTATTTTATCCAAAAAAACCGACCTCACGAAAAGAGCACTTCCTCCTTAATTAGATGAAATCTCAACATGAAACCTAGGAGTATAGGATATATTTGTAACTTCAAGTGCCTCGAAACGGTCAATTCTAAAACATTTAATCTGCCCTGCCTCTTGATGCCAACCATAGAACAATCTCGCACCATCACGACTTCTTCTAAAAGAATAAGGTTCAATTGTTCTGACTTTCCTAGAGTATGTGAGCCTTATACATACTCTGTTCGCTGCTGCAAATTTAATTTTTTGAACACTTTGATCTAAGTCTCCATAGGTTCTAATTCGTCCCGGTTGCCACTTTTCTTCTCCCGATTTTAGACCTGTCTCTGGAAGAATTACAGGTTCTTTAGTAGAATGCAGCCACTCGAAGAAATCTGGTAATTCTCCCATGAAATGCTCTAGGCTTGGTAAAAGAGGAAGTTGATGTGAGAGCATATTCTCCCATTCACTTTCAAGTTCTCCATATTTCTTATGTTTTTGTATTGATTCATATGTCGGTACTGCTATTTGTTTAAAGTCACATTTTTTCTTAAGAGTAGACAATAACAAACTTTTATTTACTGCATGAGAATTATTTCTAAAAAGATGAATCACGTCATACAGGTCTCGTGGTCGTGCTCTCTCGGCCAAAGCTCTAGTTTTTTCAGCAAAAACCTCCTCATATCCATAACAGCGAACTGAAATTCCATTAATCGGATCATCTGTATAAGGATGGTAGAGCTTCTGGTGGGCAGGCTCTAAAACAACAATTTCATCATTTGTTAAATCAAGCTTAATTTTAGCAATACTTCTCACTGTCCTTAGCATTGGGCCAATATATCCCACCTTACCTTCAATTGTTGGGTTTCCTTTTTTATTCTTTTTGAGTTTAAAAGTGATTAATTCCTCAGGACATTTGATGCCTGACTCTTCGTACAACATTTCAGCAATTTCTATAAATTTCTCTTTCAAGTATTCAGGATTTAAGTGAGTTATATCTGTAACAGTAAAATCTAAATCCTCAGAGAATCTATAAGTCTCAAAGTAACACTTTTTGAGGCAAGTTCCACCTTTGAAAATCCATTTGGTTTTTAAATCCTTGTGCCAGTTTATACCTGCTAACAACCAACTCAGGATATAGTCTTTTTCGACGACATCCGCGCGCAGGTTAACTGCTTGTGAAACTTCCATAATTTCATTTTTATCTATCATTTTTTTTCAACCTTCCAATTCTCAGGCACCCAAAGATTCCACTTCGATGACAATTTGTTACAATATAAGGAAGAGTCTAATTTAGAGTTTCCTTTTGAAATATTTTGTTTGCAATATTCTAAAAGTTCGATTTCTTTTGGAAAATTCATCTCAAGTAAAAATCCCAACCTTTTAAAAATAACACCGTTTTCAAGTTTCCTTGCATACTCTTTTATTTTGTCTATATTTCTGTCTTCACTTTCCCAATACTCTGTTAAAACATCTAAAACAGGGCGAATACCACCGCCTACTTTAGGATCGGAAAGCATGTCAACGATAGTTCTTTCTTTATCTGAAATCAATACTTTGATCTTTCCTCTCCATTCGGTTTTTGTACCCCAAATTTTATCCGCAGAAACTCGCTTACAGTAGAATTTGACTCCCGCGATATTTACTTCCTTTTGCTTAATGTTGCTAGCAGTAAAAATCATTACTGTGCCGTAGATCTGTTCCGTTAAGTCTAAATATTCAGATGCGCTCCAACCCCCAATGTAGCAGGGTCTGAATAACTTCTCTGCCAAAACCCAGGGTTCTTCAACTGCAATATCTCCATTGCTAGATTCTAAAGGTACAGGAATATATAGACCCCTCTTTAGTCTCTTGACCCATCCATTCTTTGACCAATAAGATAAGATTTTTGAAGCCTCCACACTAGTAATACCTAGCCAACAAGCAACTTCTTTGACATCAAAAATGCCACTGCTTTTCCTAAGAACCTGAGATAGCCGATTCCTATTTAACTTTCCAATTCCTAAAGCAATACGATTAGTCATAATACATACATGCTACCATAGTTCACACAAAAGGTGAACTATAGTAGCATACACATAGTCCTCAGTGTCACGTAATTACCTGAAATTACCTGAAATTATGTCAATATTGGTTTTTGCAGTTGAAAAGTCATCCACTGTAACGGCCGAATTATCACCCACCCCGTGGTTAAATTAAATTCCTCTTTTCAATCATTTAGATTCTCTTCTTCTTAATTTTAAAGGAG
>JABIHA010000072.1 GCA_018649885.1 Bacteriovoracaceae bacterium | reverse complement strand
TATGAATTAGGATTTATTGACGATATAGAATATAAATTCACATCGGGAGAAAGCCCCTTTAACTTCCGAGTAGTTAAGAAAAACACATAGTGTAAAGTATGTGTCGCTAATAAATAGTAAAGTATGTCTCGGAAAGTTCAAGACAACTCAATAAATATGTACTGACTGGCGAGGGCGACGGCGAGGTATAAAGGTAAGGGCAAGGAAAAAAGCAAAGGAAAAAAATGAAATATCGTTTGGGGAATTTATTTGTTAATCACTCCGGAAGCTCTTTCCCATAAAACGATAGAAATGTATTAATTAGCGTCGTAACCCGCTTAGGAAGAACTCTATCTTTTAAAAAAATAATATTTATATCTCCTGAAATACTCTTGAAGCCAGATGGGATTTTATAATCACTTCTCTCCAGGTACTTTTCAATGCAATGTCTTGGCATAACCGTAGCACCAACACCACCCCTAACCATATCAAGAGCACCTTGTACTGAATTAATCCTGCCAGCATAATTTAATGTCTTTGTGTTTACATATTTGGTTTTAGGAAATTGGCTTTGATGCCAAACTTCATAAAGGGATTCAAAGTCTGGATGCCATATAAAGGGTGTCTTCGAAAATTGCTTATCTATTTTAAAACTATTAGGGGCAATGAGAACATATTCTTCTTCACAAAATTTTATTTTTCCGAGACCTGCACAAATCACATTTGTTGTTATAAATCCAAAATCAACCTTCATATCCAAAACATTCGTTTGGACTAAATCTGAATGGCAAATTACTATTTCTAAATCTAACTCACTAAAATGATCCTTTTTCTCGGAAAGCATCATAGAAAAATGTGGAGACATCAAACAACTTGCTGGCATTGAATACCTTGTTGTTCCTGAAAGACTAACCAGGTGATGCTTCATTTTCTCAATAACACTTTGCTCTTGGTCTATTAGGCCTTCAATAAATCCTTTTAGTACAAGGCCCGCTTCAGTGATCAACACATTTCTTTTTCTTCTTATAAAGAGACTGACTCCCAACTCTTTTTCAAGCTTTTGAATGTGTTGGCTGACCCCTGACTGAGTGGCCCCCATTTGTTCAGCTGCCCGTGTGAAATTAAGCTCTCTGGCAACTGCATAGAACGCCCTGAAGGTAGAACGGTCAAATCTTGTGAAAAATGAAGTATTTATATCTAACATTTCAATACGTTACCTGATTTATGATAAGTAAAATTAATGGATTATATTTTAATTGATAATTTCACTAATGTCAATCGCTGCGCTATGTTAAATACACAAACTTGAACAGGAGAATAATAATGAAACACACACTTATGATAATTACGATTGCCCTTAGCATACTAGCTTCTTTTTCTGCATCAGCGAAACCTGGCAAGGTACTGATGATGATATCTGAAGGATTTTGGGCGCCTGAGTACTACAAGCCTAGAGCTCTTTTTGAAAAACAAGGTTTTGAAATTAAAGTAGCTGGCAAATACAAAGGCCTCATTAAGCCAGATAGGAGAAATACCCAGTACCGGCCAGTAAAAGTTGATTTAACTTTTGATCAGGTCAATATTAGTGAATACGACGCTCTTGTTTTTGCAGGAGGCAACGGGGCTTGGGAAGATTTCTTTCCCAACGAGACTGTTCATAAAATTCTGGAGGATGCCATGAAAAATGATTTAGTAGTAGCACTTCTGTGCTCTTCGACTGGGCTCTTAGGTGTGGCGGGGAACTTGGATGGAGCTGGAAAGCCTTTGGCCGCAGGAAGAAAAGTAACAGGTTACAAGAGAGTTGTGGCGCTACTTAAAAACTTGGGAAAAGTTGATTACTATGCTGGAGAAAAGGGAAAACCCTATGTTGTGATTGATAAAAAACTTATTACTGGAAGAGACCCCATATCTTCAGAGCTTTTTGGAAAGAGTGTTGTTAAAGTTTTAAATAAAGCATTAAAAGGAAAGAAATAATGAAAACCTTAGTTAAAATGATCTTGCTTAGTAGTTTTTGTGTCAACGCTTATTCAGCCACTCCTTATTACCGATTTTGGAGAGGGTTTATGGAGGTCAGCATAGGTGAAAGTAAATTTTTAGATGGACTCAATGAAATTTTCATACCCAAAACAGTAGAGCAGGGAAAGAATGACGGGCTGATTTCATACCTCCCTGTTCTGCCAAAGAGGGATAAGCCTTCTTTTATTCCCGATGAGCTTGCACTTGTTACCTATGAAAGTGAGAAGAGGTATCGTGAGTTAAGAAAAAAGCCACATGGCTCTAGTTATCAAAAGCTTCATTGGGAATACTTTGAAAAGGGAAAAAGTAAAAGCCTTGTTCCACAGAAGTGGAGTGGGAATGCACAGTTTGAAGAAGCCTATGATGTACTTCAAAGCGAAGCCAATTGGCAAAATGGATTCACTCGTTTTCTGATTCAAATAAGGGCAGATGGCATTTCTGATAGTGAGTACTTAAACTCTATTGAAAAATTAATAAGAAATAAATATGAAAATGCAAATGATCTCGGTATTAGATCCTACCTCGTATTGGTTTCAAAGAGTGCAGTTTATGAATACATACTTTCAGACTCCAGTGCTTCTTTTGAGACAAGGCAAGTTGGCTTAGTTCTTCATACTAGTATGCCTGCTCGAAAAGATAATTTGAGTATTAAGTATGGGGAAGGTGTGAGTAGGCAGTTTATCTTCAGATAGTTTGAAATCAAAAACTCATGCGAAGAGAAAAGTAGTGCATTGTAGTACCGCCCAGTACAAATATGTGCCAAAGAGCGTGGTGAAAAGGCATCTTCTTTTGAATATAAAAAAGAACACCAATTGTGTAGCAGATGCCTCCATAGAGCAGCCACTGAAAAGATTCGGGGCTAAGATTATCTAGCAGGGTGTCCTTAACAGCAAAGCATGAGTACCCAAGACCCAGATAGGTGCCAACAGAAATAAAAATATTCTTTGATTTAGAAAAAAGTTTGTACATTACTCCCAGGCTTGCCAGCATCCAAACAAATGCTAAGAACCAAAATTTACCACTACCTTGATAGTGATGAAGTACAAATGGTGTGTAGCAACCGGCAATATAAATATAAATACAAACGTGATCAAGCTTTTTTAGAGCTGCTTTTCTCGCGCTATCTTTTGTAAAATGATAGCAAGTAGATGCTGTAAAAAGCGCAATAAAGCTTAGCCCATACACGATGTGACCAATCGTTAAATCCAAAGCAAAATGAGGGCTGCTTTTTACAAGCAGAGAAACGAGTGCAAAAAAACCAAAAACAATCCCAATGCTATGGGAGGTCCAGTTAATGATTTCTTCATTTTTTGAATATTGGAAAACGCTTACACTTTTCATTGGGTCACAAGCTATCATAGATAATGCTTATTGCAATAGTTAAGCAGCTTTCCTTTGATCCTTGGGATTGGGGAAGGCCAGTATGTTGTCGGTGAAAAATCTTTTCTCACATTCGGCGATCGATGATTTTACAATTCTAGATTTAAATGAACTATCGATTTTTAGCCACTTGTCTATAAGCTCTGTGGAACTTCCACACTTTTTCAATGCTTCAATAAGAATAACTTGCCTTAAATCAAACATTTCTTCATCAATATATATGTGTTGATGAGCAGGGATTGGGAGTGATCCACAGTAAACATTGGGGCCACCAAGTGCTGCTTGCATAAAATCAACTTGTTGCTTTTCAATTCTTTCTTGGGGAATTTCTTCGAAAAATTTTGAAAGCCAGGGATGCTCATAAAGCCTGTCGTAGAATTCTTTGGCCACGACTTCGAGAATTTTTCTCCCACCTAATGCTTCAAACTGTTCATTTTTATCCACTACAATATCCCCTTAATAGAGCGCGTTGTCGCCTTTGTGCTATGCTTCTTTTCGGCATGTTTTGTAAATTACTCAAGTAATAAATGGAAATTATTGAGATCTGAAAGGTGTTTCTGGTGGGCTGCTGTGCGCACTGATGTGTGTCATGAAATTCTCAAGAACTAAATCATTTGCTTGTATCTCCTAGGTCAAGTACACATGCATAACTAGTATCTAAGATTTGTTTATAAATGACTAACGAGGCTCAAAAGGATTG
>JABIHA010000066.1 GCA_018649885.1 Bacteriovoracaceae bacterium | reverse complement strand
CCCACTGACTGGATTAGTGGCCGCCCCAGACATATGAGAACTCCAGTAGGGCCCTCCCACAATGATAAGCGTGTCGGGCGCGTAAGACCTAATGAGGTCAACGGCGGGCTGAGCGATAGTATTTTTCCAAGTATTCCAGTTGTCGGGGTAAATCGGTTCATTAAAGATCTCGTAAATTACGAAGGGGTTATCTGCATATTTAGGCGCCATAAACTCCCAAAACTCTAAGACCTCATCCTGCAGGTTGGAATAATCCGAAATATAGTGAAGATCTATTATTACATAAACACCAAGGCCTGTGATGTAGTCCACTAAGTCGACAATATGGTTGTCAAAGTATTTTTGCCTTCCATTTTTGGGGCTAAACCACCCCTCATCTGGATAATTTGATTCACCTGGATGAATGGGAACTCTAATGACATTAACATTAAAATTCTCAATGGCATTTTCAGCAACTATTCTTGCACTCACTCCTGGTCTCTCCCAAGGTTTGTTATCGAGGTGTTGTGGATCAGCGATATTCACACCTCTCAAGGTGACGGTATTCCCGGCACTATCTTTAATAAGAGTACCTTCAACATGAAGTTGCCCCAAAATTAAATCAGTATTTTCTACTAAATTGATGCTAACTGTATAACAAGGAGATTGGTTAAAGGCCTTGTCACGATAAATTATGGAGACATCTTTCATACCGTTACCCTTTGACAGAGTAATGGTTTTTTTATTTTTTACATTTTCCCAGTTTGTCGTTTTACAATTAGATGACTCCATTAAAGACATCTGACTGACTCCCAAATTATCTTGATAACTAAGATCAAAGCTTACCGTTCTGCTGGATACCGGTTGTGGTGAGTTGAATTCAATATCGCCACTTGGAGAGTTACTATCAAGGGTAATTCCTTCACTGGCACAATTTGTGCTCTCCCCATCCTTATCTTTTAGTAAAACCGAAATGTATTTTATACCATCGCTTCCACTTAAAGTGTGAGTAAAAGAACTGCTGGCTGAACGCCAACTACCACCCGAACACGATTTATTGGAAGAGACCTTCATCTGGGTCGGTTCATAACTACCCCAATAAATTTTTGCACTGACAAGATATTTATTGGTGTATTCTCCTTCAGTAATTTTGATAGATATATTGGGCGGTCCGGGATTACATCCCCAAAATAATAAGAGCGCACCAAAAGAGATTAGAGAGCGAAATACTGTATTCATAAAAATTCCTCATGAAAGTTATTAACACCTCCTTGTCGATTTTTTTCATCACAGCATTAGAGATTCATTTCTCTTTTATGGGTGAATTTTATTTTTTTGGGGCATATGAAGTTACTGGTTGAGCCTCTACTGTGTCGTGGTAAGAGGATAAAAGTAGGATAAAAGTGCGCCTTGAAAGTTTTGACAATTTTCGAGGAGTTCTTTCTCAGAAAAAAACCTTAGACTCCAAAATAAATCAAAGGAGTGATGGAGTTAGTTCTTCAGAGGATCCTACTAAGTTTATTAAAGAATAGTGAGCTATAGAATTTCCTTCAAATAGCTTGTAGTAATTCTTTACTTTTTTAGGGCCCTGGTCGGGCACCCTAAGGCCCATAAATGGAGAACCGTTTTTTGTTTTGCTCTAGGAGCAACGGTAGTTGCGAGCAATCCAACCGCCGAAGGTCGGGCGGTAGAGTGATAGCTCTTAGCTCAAATTCCCCACTATTTCCATCAACTACTCTTTTAGATCAAATGCCTTTCACTTCATATAAAGTAGCGATCATAGTTTGAGTAGGAGTAAGTCAAAGCAAGCACCATCTACGCAAAGCCCAAGCCACCTCGCTATATAAGGGAGCTTTGTGCATTTGATGGTAAAAAGTGACGTGCTACAATTTTAAAGAGACAATATCCCCATGAAATTACTAATCCTCCTCCCAATTCTCCTATACTCATGCGCCAGGGCCCCTCTAAAAGAAATCACGGACACATTTTCTCCCTCTAAAGGCCCCAGAAAATTTTCAGTACTCAACCGAGGCCGTCTAAAAAGTGTGATCGATAAAAATATTGATCAACTTGAATTAAGGTCTCAAACCTTAAGGTTTGGAAAATACCAGGTTGATAGGGCCGTCTATATTAACTCCCTTCTAGATTTTAAGAAGCTATTACATTTAGATTTAAGCCAAGCTGAATTTGAAAAAGTGGTAAAAGAAAAATTCGATGTTCTTGAAGTATATGGAAAAGATAGAAAAGGAGAGGTCCTGGTTACTGGCTACTATACTCCTGTAATCGATGGGTCTAAAGAAAAAGGTGAGCTGTATTCAACTGCCCTTTTAAAAACTCCAGAAGATCTTGTCACTATTAAGCTCAATAAATATTACGAAAGATTTGAAGCTTTTGAATTGTTGTCTGATGAGAGAAAGATCGGGCAATTTGTCGGTCGGCTTCAAGAAAAGATTGTCGTTCCGTATTATAGTCGAGAGGAAATTGATTACCAAGGGGCACTTGGAAGTAAAAAATTAGAGCTGGCTTACGTAGACCCTATTGAGGCCTTCTTTATGCAGATACAAGGCTCTGGTGGAGTCAAATTAAATAAAGGTGAAACTATTTACTTGCATTATGACCAGCAAAACGGTCATAAATACCACGCTATTGGAAAAGATCTTTTAGATGTGATTCCAATAGAAGAAATGTCTATGGATAGAATTAAAAACCATCTTCGGAGCTTAAGGCCAAATGAATTGCAAGATGTACTTATTAAAAATCCAAGTTATGTCTTTTTCTCTATCAACGAAGGTTTACCTCGAACTTATTTTGGAACAAGGGTAGAGCCTGGACTGGTTATCGCCACCGATGATCGGTTTTTTCCCAAAGGGGCACTCGCTTATCTCGAATTTGATCAGGACTTCAAAATGCCTTCACGATTTGTTTTCGACCAAGATAAGGGTGGTGGAATTCGAGGTGGAGGAAGAGTTGATCTCTATGTTGGAGAAGGACTGGAGGCAGGTAATGTTGCAGGTCCTTTGAAAGAGCTTGCTCGCCTATATTATTTTTTGCCTAAGGGGAAGTATCATGAAGTTAATTGAGTTCTTTGTACCTATCATATAATTGAAGAATTTTTTCCAGCCCATCATGAATATCTTGGTAAGTTTCGATATATTCACAAGCCTGAGCATCACTCATACTTCTCATGAGGAGAGTTGGTGGATAAGCTGCAAATTTATTCTGTGGAACACTTAAGCTGCTGAGATCGGATGGCCATACTAAACCTAGCACTAGATAAACTGGAACGGCTATTTTTGAAAGTCCTGAAAACACTGTATAGACTGAAGTCGATTCGCTTACAAAGTAAAGCCCATATGAAGCAATTATTCCCGGGTTAATAAGATAATTTTTCACTAAATAATCTGTGCCGTACTTAATTGCCGATTTTACCACTTTAGTTTTTCTAAAGCTCGACATAAACATTTGCTCTTTAACCATTTCACGATTTAATAAATCAGCTGCAATTTCTTCAGGTGTACCTGGTGAAATTGTTTTCAGGTAAGTGTAGAGGAGAAGATCTCTTTTTAATAATTTATATAGTTTAAAGGTATCTTCAGGGATTTTTTTTGCCGCTTCAAAAGCGATTGTCAATTTTTCATTCAATTGAACTTTTTCTCTGTAACTGTGAAGCCCATTGTCCTCAATGAACTTCACTAGTGCTGGCCGAAAAGCACTTAGTTTTTGGTATTCATAGTCAAAATCTTCATCTGTTAAACTATTGTCATATGGACCTTCAGGATCTACTGAGAGAAGTATTTGTATTTCACTTAAAAGCGCCACCTTTTCCGGGGTCTGATTTATTTCTTCTTTAACATCTCTATATTGGTCACATAGACTCGCAAGCGAGTTTGCTGGATTCGTGAGCAGTAAGGACAATATTGTGAGGATTAATACAATTGGTTTTTGATCTTCCCCAAGAAATTCAAATCTCATTTTCATATGGTAATTATATGAAATTATAGTACTCAGTAGAGAGAATTTTGTAATTTGTATTGGGGTGTTTAGGAGTTGGACATGGCCATCTAGCTGAAATTTCAATAAATAGCTCAAGTAATAAACCATCAGATGGAGTGAAATATTTTCAAAATACTATTCAAGGTGTATCTGGAGCTATAGCAAGGTAATAAAATTACTGGGAGAATATATATGAAAAGTGTTATCGCGATCCTTTGTGGGATCTTTATTTTTAACTCATACGCAAGTTCTGAAATTGAAGGAAAAGTAATTGATACTTGGAAATCAGCTTTTGCACCTGCCAAAATGAGATATTTGGCTCACGTTCAGTCTAAATCTGAAACCTCATATGATAGGCGAGACTGGCTTTTACTTTTTGGTCGCAAAGGAAAAAATGTTTCCCAGCAAGCCTTATCACTTGGTGGAATGAGTTTTTATACAAGCTATGAGAAGGCGTCTTCAAAGGCCAAAAACCTTGAATATGCAGTTGATATAAAAGTGGTAAAAGTGAACAAAAAAATTCGAGTTAAAGTTGTGAAGAGAGAAGGCAATGTTCTTATTGGTGAGTGGGTTTATAGAAAACACAACTCTAAGAGATCAATTAGTTTTGCCAAGTCGAGAGTGGCCGTTGTCGAAAAAGAACAAAAAAGGCTCTCTGAAATAGAAGATCCAGCTACGCTTGAAGATTTTAAAAAATTATTATTTAAAGTCGAGTGGGACAATGGTTTTAGTGCAGACGAATATGACTTTGACCTTCCTTATTACGCCCTACAAATTGAATTTGGTCTGAATTATTCTCCCAGGAACAAGGTGTTTGCTGGTGAGTCTATAAAAGAAGATGGGAGTGATCCACTATCTAAAAAATTTAGAGCTAGCAGTAAATGGTATGGAAGTGCTGATGAAGCTGAGCAAGCAGCAGTTGATATTATCGAAGCCAATTTGGGAATATCTTATGATGACGATTACGATGATGAATATCGTGAGGTTGGGTATCATTCAAGCTATTCAACTAAAGCGAGTAATTTCAAATCTGAAGTTCTAGCACGAGGTGCTAAGAAATTTGTAAAATATGAAATTGTAAGTACCTCCGGGTTTGATTGTGAAGATGGGGTTTTTACTTGGAGTGATACTCATTGGGTGTTGATTGATGGGTCTGTATTTTCTTATATCCCTGGCACTGAATGTGACTAAATAAACCCTCCCCCGGATTTAATTTGGTCTGGGGGGAATTTTTTATACTTCTAATCTTAATACCTCAATTATTACTTTGCTTAGCCGCCTGGCAATGAGTTTGTTTTCTTTGCATTTTTTGGAATGTATAATTCCATTCATTTAGATTCTTAGTTACTATAAGCTATATTCAGGTGATTAAGGTTATTCAAACAGGGAATGTTCATGAAATATCTTTTATTTTTTTCTATACTACTAATTCTCAATATATCGTGCTCTTCGTCTCCATCTAAGACAAATAGTAAAAAAGAATATAGCGGAGTAGGACATGCAAGTCTTAGCTCTGAAATCATAAAAAAGTATTCTCCCAGGAGCGTTGATCCAGAAACTCTTAGAAAAGTTGAGGCCTCAATGGATATAAGGACGCCTAGCCTTGGGGTGATTAGTCCTGATGGAAGTAAATTATTTGTGAACTGGAATGTAACGGGTGTTAATCAAATATGGAGATTAGATGGGCCCATGAAATTTCCAGTACAAATGACTGGTGGGAATGAGAGAGCTTATGTTCAAGACATTACTCCAGATGGTAAATTCATTGTCATTTCTAGGGATAGAAATGGAGAAGAAAATCCCGGGGTTTATCTTCAGAGTGTCCGGGGAGGGGCCCTGATAAAAGTATATAGAAAAACGGGAGTACGGGCATTTTTTCAATTTATATCTCATGATGGAAAATACTTATATTTTCGAAATAACGAAAATGATAGAGCTAATTATGATTTTTATCGATATGAAATTAGTACCAAAGAGACTGAGCTAGTACTCAAAGTAAAAGGTTCTTGGGTGATGGTAGACCACCTTAAAAATGGAAAGATCTTATTAGTTTTTCTAAAAGGTAACACCGCAAGGGAGTACTACCAATTTAACAAAGGAAAGCTAGAGCCATTATTTGGGCAAGGGGAAGATGAGCAGTATTCAGCAGCCTACTTGAATAATAAAGGGGAGCTAATTGTTAAAACAAATAAATTTGGTGAGTACCAAAGGTTGTACAAATGGAGAAAAGGGATCTTTACACCCATAACGGCTGATCGAAAATTTGATATTTCTGGATTTTCAATTGATCCAAGTAGAAAAAGAATACTTTATGAAATAAACAAGAAGGGGTATTTTCATTTGAAGGCCATCTCGGCCAAAACTTTAAAACGGATTTACTTTCCTGAGTGGAAGCCCAACGAGGCAGAGCACACTTACTCTGGCTTTACCTCAAGTACTGGTCGTTACACAACACTAGGTGTTTCAATGTATCGTTCACCAAGAAAGAGCTTTGTGTATGATTGGGAAAGAAGGCAGCTGACAAAGTGGACCCTCCCAAGTCAACCTGAGATAAGTACCAAGTCATTTACTAGAGCAAAGCTAAAGTCCTACACAGCAAGAGATGGAGTGAAAATACCAATGTTTGTTAGGAAGCCTAGTCAGTGTTTCCATCAAAACTGTCCTGTTATAGTTAATTTCCATGGAGGTCCTGAATCACAAAGGCACCCAGGATTCAGTCCTAGAACCGAATTATATCTTCAAAAGGGATTTATTTTTGTTGAACCAAATGTTCGCGGCAGTAGGGGCTATGGAAAAAGTTGGCTTCATTCAGACAATGGCGCTAAGAGATTGGATGTCTTAACAGATATCGAAGACTGTGCAATTTTCATCAAGAAAAATTGGAAGGTAGATGGGGTTTCACCCAAAGTTGGAGTGATGGGAGGGTCTTACGGTGGGTATTCTGCACTTGTGGCCATGACTATTTATGCAGGGACTTACGATGCAGGAGTGGCCAATGTCGGTATGAGCAACTTGGTTTCTTTTCTTAATAATACATCCTCTTATAGAAGATATTCGAGAGTTACTGAATATGGTGATCCTGTTAAAGACCGAGAAGCTCTAATGAAACTGTCTCCGATAAATTACATTGATAAAATTAAAGATCCTCTTCTTCTTATTCACGGAGTGAATGACCCCAGGGTCCCTGCTGGAGAATCTGTTCAAATTCAAAGTTTACTAGAAAAAAAGAATATTGATTCAACCCTACTGCTTTTTCCTGATGAAGGTCATGGAGTCAGAAAAAGAAAAAACCGGGCCATTGCCACTACTTATACAATTGACTTTTTTGTGAAACATTTACTTAAAGGCAGTGAGTAGGAAGCTTTTCTCCACAGTTGGTGCAAAAGCTCCAACTTGGCTCTAAAATATTTCCACATTTTTGACAGGGTCCATTTTCATCGTCGTGCCACCTGTCTTCTTTGTGGTACCAGATTTGGGCCATTATAATGAGACAGGGAATTGCTGAAGCAACTTGGGTTAACACCTGCGTTGTTGAGCTTTTTTTGGCGGCATGGGTGGCCACAACAATAAAACTAATTGTCAGCATCAGGTAGCTTAGAAATGATAGATCCCTAACTTCTTTATGATGGTGAATCTTTATGGCCTGGACCCAATATCCAATAGATAAGACCAAAAGTGCAATCCATGAGGCATATTCAAAAAAAAGTCTCTCCATAAATGCCCCAATAAAGTTTATTTAATCATTATAATTGCAAGATGTTAGAAAAATCTATGTCTTTGTTTGCCACATGCAAGTTATAATATCTTAACCAAGGAGAAGGTTGCTATGCCCTCAGTTTTAGTTATTGATGATGAAGAAGATGTTGTAGATACAATAGCTGATATTTTAAGTCAGATTAATGGAGTCACTATAACTAAAACAATCCAGACTGATAAAGCAGTTTCTCTGCTGAATGAAACTCAATTTGACTATGTTGTATGTGACTATAATTTACAAGATGGTACTGGAATAGATATATTTAAAATAGCACGTAAAGCTCAACCTCAAGCTAAGTTCTACTTGATTACGGGGACTGCACTTAACTCAAATACACACCCGGAAATAAAAAATATGCATGGTTTTTTATATAAGCCGTTCAAGATCGAAGAAATTGAAGGGTTACTATTTAAGGAATTTATTACACAAGATGAGCTAGACGACTTAATCGGTTAGCTGCATAAATTCGACTACTTTCGATATAAAGACATCACAATATTCGTGCTTCTCTTCAGGAAACTCAATAAATGAACCTCTTGCCCCAAGTTTTAATATGGCACGATGGTTTTCTTTGGCATGTTCAATATTGACCAAGTCATCGCATCCTCCGTGTACTTGATCAGCTCTAAAATCAAACCTTTTTCCTTCATCAAGTCTATTTGTTTTAAACTCACAGGCCATACCGATTATATGATCAATTTGCGGAATATTTTGGGCCAAGTAGGGAGTTAAGTATCCGCCTTGTGAAAAACCAATGGCGGTGATTTTGTGCTCATTTAAATTTTTTTCGTTTAAAAGTGTTTTTATAAAAGAAACGGCAACGTCAGTATCGATTGGATATTCACGTGTATTTGGATTGTAAAAATACCAGCTATAACCATGTTTCCAATTATCTTTAACTTTTACAGGTATTGGGTAAGCCCCATTGGGGGCCAAAATACCATCACCTGGTTTTATCAGGGACTCAAACTTGTTGTAGATGGTGTAGGCTTTTTGCATATACCCGTGGAGAAAAAGAAATAGTCTGCCACCTTTGTCGGGAGCTTTATAAATAAAGTCACAGTACTGAAGTGAGGAAAATTTTGTTCTTGCTAAATCTACCATGGTAATTCTTTCTCCAAAGAGGTTAATATAACATGAGGGCGTCCCCTGTCTAATAGGTAAGTGGAAATGAGGCTTGATATTCCGTTTTCAACAGCTTGTGAAAGAAATAAGCAGGTCATTTTGGCCAAGATTTGTGATTTATTGTCCAATAGAAAAAGTATAATAGAAATTGGCAGTGGGACCGGACAACATGCTATCTTCTTTGCTAAGAATCTTCCCAATTTGAATTGGTACACAAGTGATATAAAAGAGAATCTTGAGACAATTACCTTGAGGATTAAGGAGTGCCCGAGTCCAAATTTGCATTTACCATTTGAACTTGAAATAGGTGTACATGCTCTCCCAAAAAATACCTTTGATGGGATATTTACAGCAAATACTTTTCACATTCTTCCTATGGATCGTATAAGGCAGCTTATGGGAGAAGTATCTAAATCCTTACCAAAGGGAGGGGTATTCCTCGTTTATGGCCCATTTCACCTTAAAGGGAAGTTAAGTAGCGAATCGAGTACTGTTTTTGATCATAATTTGAGAAGGGTAGATCCACTTATGGGCATTAGAGAGCTTGAGGAAATGATTGAAATTGGTGATCACTTCTCGCTTGTAATGACAGAAAGAATCCAAATGCCCACAAATAACCAGCTATTAGTTTTTTTTAAGAATATTGCGTAGCGTAAGCCCCCTTGTTTAAATTGAGTTACCACGTTGTCGGGTATATACTCGCCGCCTCTATTAGCTTACAAATTTTTTAACGGGGGTGCAGGATGGCATATCGCATTAAAAGCTGGGAAGACTATCAAAGTGAATATCAAAAAAGTGTTGAGAATCCTGAGAAGTTTTGGGGTGAGTTAGCTCGTGAAAACTTCGAATGGAGAAAAGATTTTGATAAGGCCCTTGAAGGCGGCTTTGAAAACACTGACACAAAATGGTTTACTGGTGGAAAACTTAATATCACAGAAAATTGCCTAGACCGTCATTTGAAAAATAGAGCTGATAAGATTGCTATCATCTATGAGGCAAATGACCCCAATGAAAAAGCTCTAACATATACTTATAAGGAACTACACGCAGCTGTTTGTAAGGCCTCTAATACTCTAGCTTCTCTTGGAGTTGTGAAGGGAGACAGGGTCTGCCTATATATGGGAATGGTACCTGAGTTACTTATATCTGTTCTTGCTTGTGCTAGAATCGGTGCTCCCCACTCAGTTGTATTTGGTGGTTTTTCTGCTAAATCACTTTCTGATCGAATCAACGATGCTGAGTGCAAATTACTCATTACAAATGATGGATCACTTCGTGGAAACAAAACAATTGAGTTAAAGAAGATAGCTGATGAAGCCTTAGAGAGCTGCAGTTCAATTGAAAAAGTTTTAGTTCACAAAAGAGCGTGCAATGATATTACCATGACAGATGGAAGAGATATTTGGTGGCATGATGTTTTTAATGATGCCTCTTCTGATCACCGTGCCGTAGAAATGGATTCTGAAGATCCACTTTTCATTCTCTATACCTCAGGTTCAACTGGAATGCCTAAAGGCCTTGTTCATACCACTGCTGGCTACATGGTATGGTCAGCTTATACATTCGAGAATGTTTTTCAAACAGATGAGGAAGATATCTTTTGGTGTACAGCCGATATTGGCTGGATTACAGGTCATAGTTATATTGCCTATGGCCCACTACTAAATGGTGTTACTCAGGTCATGTCTGAAGGCGTACCAACTTGGCCTGATGCCGGTAGATTTTGGGACGTTGTTGATAGACATCAAGTCTCTCATTTTTATACAGCACCTACTGCGATTAGAGCGCTTGAAGCTTGCGGTGATGAGTTTGTTCTAAAGCATGATCTTAGTTCTTTAAAAGTTCTTGGTTCAGTTGGAGAGCCAATTAATGAAGAAGCATGGGTTTGGTACAATAAAAATGTTGGTAAAGAGAAATGCCCAATTGTAGATACTTGGTGGCAGACAGAAACAGGGGGAATTATGATCTCTCCTCTGGCAGGGATTACTAAAACTAAAATCAGTTTTGCTACTTTTCCACTTCCAGGTGTCCAGCCTATTTTAGTAGATGAACAAGGTGTAGAGAAAACTGAAATGGAAGCTGAAGGAAATCTATGTATTAAAGCTCCATGGCCTGGTATTGCTAGAACCGTTTACGGTGATCATGACAGATATAATGAAGTTTATTTTTCTACATATAAGGAAAAGTACTTTACTGGTGATGGCTGTAGAAGAGACTCTGAAGGTTTTTACAGGATAACAGGTAGAGTTGATGATGTTATAAATGTTTCAGGCCATAGAATTGGAACCGCTGAAGTTGAAGATGCAATTAATCAACATCCGGCAGTGACTGAGTCTGCAGTGGTGGGATACCCACATAATATTAAAGGCCAAGGAATTTACGCCTACGTTATTTGTGGACAACCTACAGAGCAGTTGAATGATGAAATTTTAAAGATTGTGATGAAAGAAATCGGTCCGATTGCCAAGCCTGATAAAATACAAGTTGTAAAAGGTCTTCCAAAAACCAGATCTGGAAAAATCATGAGAAGGATTTTAAGAAAGGTGGCAGAAGGTAAGACTAATGAGCTTGGTGATACAAGCACACTTTTAGACCCATCTGTAGTTGAAGATATCAAGTCTGGAGCTCAGGTTTAAAAAAGAGCAATGAGTAGGGGAGTCACAAGTGAACATAGTGCAAAGGCCAAGAAGAAATAGAAAAAGTGAATCAATACGCTCTCTTGTAAGAGAAAATAGACTTACGAAAGATGATTTAATTGCACCACTTTTTTTAATCGATGGTGTGAATAAAAAAGAAGAAATCTCTTCAATGCCAGGCCAGTATCGATTTACAGCTGAGCTGTTACTCGAAGAGATTAACTCCCTTAGCTCCCTGGGAATTAAATCGATTTCTCTTTTTCCTGCACTGGAAGCGAAATATAAAGATAAGACGGCCACATTGTCTCATGACCTTAATCATTTCTATCAAAAAGCGATTTCGGCGGTAAAAGAAAATTTTCCAGATATTACTGTTATGACTGATGTGGCGATGGACCCGTATTCAAGTGATGGTCACGATGGCTTAGTAGATGATAAAAGTGGTGAAATTTTAAATGACCAGACTCTAGAGATTTTAGCCAAAATGGCAGTGGCCCAGGCACAAAGTGGCAGTGATATAATCGGTCCTTCTGATATGATGGATGGAAGAGTTGGTTTTTTAAGATCAGCTCTTGATGAAGTAGGTTTTAAAAATGTTTCTATAATGTCTTATACGGCAAAATACTGTTCTTCATTTTATGGCCCATTTAGAGATGCACTTGATTCTGCTCCTAAAGGAGGGGACAAAAAAACCTACCAAATGGATTTTGCTAATTCGAAAGAAGCAATACGTGAGGCTCAGTTAGATGCTATGGAAGGGGCCGATATTTTGATGGTGAAGCCTGGCATATCTTATCTTGATATTGTTAAATCTCTCAAAGACCACTGTCATCTTCCCATTGCTGTTTATAATGTCAGTGGTGAATACAGCATGATTAAGGCAGCCGAGGAAAAGGGCTGGCTGAACGGCGATCAGGTAATGATGGAAATGCTGACATCCTTTAAACGGGCCGGGGCGGATATTATTTTGACTTACTTTGCAAAAAGAGCCGCGGAATTGTTATGAAGCTCTATGATTACGAGCGGTTATCACAAACAGTGAAAAGCTTACCTGGGCAGCAGTTGCACCTTGTTTCAATTTACTCTTTGCACCAAGTTAGTTAAACTAACCGATCTATTTACTCGACTAAATGTGGGGAGACCACCTAATGGCTCACTTATTTATTGCCCTATTTTTCATTTCAACTATTCCACTGGCAGGCGCCAATATTGAACAAAGATCTTTCACTATAAAGGACACTCTAAACTTAGACCTTGAAAATAAACTAGGTAAGGTGACTATTGTTGGTGAAGACTCAAAGGAAGTAAAAATTGTTGCGAGAAAGCTCGATTTTAGTGAATCTTGTCAACTTGAAATGGGCCAATCAAAAAAGGGCATAAAAATACGAGTTGATGACAGCTCTTTTACAGGCCTTGCTAGATGCGCAGTCGATTTCATTATCACTGTACCTAAAAAATTAGCTCTCATAATTAAAAATGGAAATGGCGACATTCGAATAAAAAATACTTTGGGCCAAATTAATTACATGCTCGGCAAAGGAAATGTTAAAATTGATTCTTCGGTAACAAAGCTTGTTGGAAAGTCTGGACTTGGAAATATCAATTTAACTGGAACTGCTATTGTTTCAGATATTAAGGCCGGAAGTGGTGATGTTACTATAAAGTACTTATCTGTCCCAAGTAAAGGAAACCTTAATATCGATATTGGCAAAGGTAACTCAACCATCACAATGCCTAAATCAACCCGAATAAAAACATCTTTAAAAAGCGCTCTCGGTGAAAAAAGTAATGAGCTTGGTGATGATCCTTCAGCATTATTTAATATTTCAATGAAGGCCGGCATGGGTGGTCTTTCAGTTAAGAGCAGCGATTAGAAAAGCTACTACCCTATCAAAAAACTCGGGGGTGTAATGACTCCGGTTTTAGCTAAGACCATGGTTTTTTTATTTTAAGTTCACTCCTATTCAATTTCTTTGACCTAAAACTTTGTGCCACTTAACTTCAATTTATGGATAGTTTTTTAACTAGGGCCTGTAAGTAGTGTGAAGATTGCTGGAAAATTACTTGATAGTGCTGACCCTGAACTTTCAGGTAGTCTAGGGCAAGGGATTGATCCATGTGATATGAAATGTTTAAACTGTATTGGAGAGCACTGCCCAGGTTGTCCAGATGATAAGAAATTTCAAGAGATTGATTGGTAATAAACCATAGGGGGGTTCACGCACGGATTAGTTTTGCTGGAACCCTCATGTAGAAAGACTTAAGATTTTATTTATCAGATGGTGAATTAATTTTTAGGCTTGAGCTGATGTAATCAAAGCTCGACTCGCCACCTACACCTTGTATATAAGTATCTTCAAATAGTGCTGTTAGCCTATTACAAGATTTTGTAAGCTCGCTTTTTGATCCTCTTAGGTCCCATGAAATTTTACCTTTTGCATCACCGCCAGGGCCACCAAACTCTTGATCGAAATAGACTTCACAATTTGCTGTATAAATTTCAGCACCAAGGGCAGACTTCAAAAGCCATAACCACATAACCATAATGGCAACAGGTAATATCCTAAGCATGTTGTTCTCCAAAGTGTATGGTGAGGTTAAACGATATTTTTGTGCTGCTGGCAAGAGTCGGGAGAAAGACTATAAAAATTCTATTGGCGCTGCGCGTCTACTGTCTGTAATGACGTTATCTTGCATGAGAATTTCTCCTCCAACAATTGTCATAGTGGGCCAGCCTGTACATTTTCTGCCCTGAAAGGGGGTCCAGCCACATTTAGAAGCGATCCAGCTATTTTCAATAACTCTCTCTGCCTTTAAATCAACTACTGTCAGATTCGCCCTTTTACCCTCTGAGATATCCCCTAATTGACCCATTGAATAGATTTTGGCCGGATTAAAGCATACAAGTTCAACAAGTCGCTCAAGCGAGAGCTTTCCTTTTGAAACATGGTCGAGCATTACAGGTAAAAGAGTTTGCACCCCTGGCATTCCAGAAGGTGAGCTGGGGTAGATTTTTTCTTTCTCGGAAAGAAGGTGGGGGGCATGGTCTGAGCCAATTACATCCGCAGTACCATTACTAATGCCTTCCCAGAGTTGATCAAGGTGATGCTTCTCCCTTATTGGGGGATTCATCTGGGCAAGTGTTCCCAGCTCCTTGTAGCAATCGGGAGCGAAAAGAGTAAGGTGTTGTGGTGTTACCTCAACAGTACAATAGTCTTTATTATCTTTTAAAAAAAGTATTTCTTCTTCAGAAGTTATGTGGAGTATATGAACTTTTCTTCCCACTTTTTTGGCAATAGAGACAAGGTCCCTGGTGCACTTGAAACAGACCTCTGGGCTCCTCCAAAGGGGATGATCCTCTACCCTGCCACTTCCTTTAACTAAATCAAATCTTTGCCTTAGCATTTGCTCATCTTCAGAGTGGACAGCAATAGGAAGGTCAGTATTTCTCAATACACTTTCCACATGTTCTCGATCTTCGAGTAATAAATTTCCGGTAGAGCTACCCATAAATATTTTGATGCCCGCAAGGCCTGGCTTTCTTTGAAGAGTGCTAATGAGTTCCAGGTTATCTGGGCTTGCCCCAAGGAAAAATCCATAGTCTACAAGAGATGTGTTCCCCGCGATATCAAGTTTTACTTGATGCGCCTCAAGGGATGTGGTGGGTGGATTGGTATTGGGCATTTCAAGGAAGGCAGTGACTCCACCAAGGCAAGCTGCAGTTGATCCAGATTTAATATCTTCCTTTTCAACTTTGCCGGGTTCCCGAAAATGCACTTGAGAGTCAATAACTCCAGGGAGTATGTGAAGGCCTTTTAAATTGATGCATTTATCTGCTGAGGATTCGGCAATGGTGCCTATTTTTGAAATTTTTTGATCAACGATACCTAAATCACAAATTTGCTTTCCGCGGCTAGAGATAGTAGTGGCATCTTTAAGCACAAGATCGAAGTGTTCCATTATAGTTCTCCTAGAAAAACATAATAGTTAATCAGTGCTTTAATGGCCAAAAAATAAAGGAGGATGGGGTCACAAGTTGAAATTAATGTGTAGTTTTTGATTGGACAATTGTGGGAGGTTAGTTGAAGTGGAGTTTGTTGACTGTGTGACCTGTTTCCATCCTGCCTTGAAGGTTTAAAACCATCTGTTTCACCATAGGTATCTCCTTGCTTAGTAAGATAAGACAGCTTGGGATATAAGAAAAATTATTAAAAGTGAGCACCCCTAATAAATTTTGCTAATGGACTCAAAAGGCCCATGTATTTTATTTCAAGAACTTATGTCAAAATATTTTAGCTGTCTTACATCTGGACGTAGTAAATGTAATAATGTTGAATTTAACAATATCTTACCTGTAATGAACTGTAATTTTATTAACTGCGGAGAAAAAATTGATTCTTAAGAAAACTAAAATAAGTGGTGAGCACGGACACGTAGAAATTAAAAGAGATGAAAATGGTGTCGCCCACATTCTAGCAGAGAATGAATTGGGAATGTGTTACGGACTAGGTTTTGCCCACGCGTTTGATCGCGGCTTGCAACTTCTTATGATGAGAATCTTAGGTCAGGGAAGGGCCTGTGAGTTGTTAAATGATAGTGAGGAAATGCTTGAAGTCGATTTATTTTTTAGAAGAATGAATTGGGGTGATGACGGAGAATCACTTGATGGTACAAATCTCGAAAGCATGCAAGCTTATTGCATGGGAATAAATAAACGTTTTGAGAAATATCTTCCGTGGGAGCTCAAAATGTTAGGTTATAAATATGAGAAATGGACTCCCAAGGACTCAAGTATGATGGCCAAGATGATAGGCTATCTAACACTCGCTCAATCTCAAGGTGAGTTAGAGCAACTAGTTGTGGAATTAGTGCAAGGTGGAGTGAACGGTGACCAACTTGAAGAGTTACTACCTGGGCTGTTAGGTGGATTAGACTTGGAGGCACTAAAGAAAGTAAATTTATCTCATAGGATAATTCCTGATGAAGTTAAATGGAATTGCGCTTTAACGCCACTCATGGCCTCAAATAATTGGGTAGTTTCTGGAAAATACACTGAATCTGGAAAACCATTTTTGTGTAATGACCCTCACCTTGAAATTAATAGACTCCCTAATGTTTGGGCCGAGGTAATTATGGAAATACCAGGTAGATATGCCGTTGGAGCAACTGTTCCAGGCCTACCAGGTTTGGTTATTGGTAGAACTAACAAAGTTTCCTGGGGAGCAACTTACACCTTTTTAGATTCTATCGATACTTGGATAGAGCATTGCCAAGATGGCAAAAGAAGAATCTCTGATAATGAATGGGAAGAATTTAGTAAAAGAGTTGAGACCATCAAAAGAAAGAAGAACTCGGATTACCTGGCCACATACCATGAGAGCAAGCATGGAGTTCTACTTGGGGACCCAGGCACTGAAGGATATTACCTAAGTTCGAGGTGGAGTGGTTCAGAATTTACTACAGCTTCTTTAAAAGTGGTTTTTGATTTATTTCGAGTTGATAGTGTTGAAGAGGGAATGAAGGTTTTTGAAACATCTGAAATCTCCTTTAACTGGGTACTGGCAGATACTTCTGATAATATTGGTTATCAAATGTCTGGGCTAGCACCACTCAGATCATCTGGGTTAAGTGGCGCAATTCCGCTCCCAGGCTGGACTCCAAAAAATGATTGGAAGGGTTTTCAAAAACCTTCGGCATTACCAAAAAGTTATAACCCTAGTGAGGGTTACTTTGTTACAGCAAATGAAGATCTAAATCAATATGGCACATGCAAGGCCATTACAATGCCAATGGGTCCATATCGCTCACAACAAATTCATAGCGTTCTCAAAAAAATAATTGATTCAGGTGAAAAAATATCAACGAAATCAATGGCAAAACTTCAATGTGATCTTTTTTCATTAGAAGCCAAATGGTTACTAGACCTCTTTACCTTTGATCTGGGGAAAGATTGTCTTCCAGAATTATTAAATGACTGGGATTTTTGTTATGATCCAGATTCTTGTGCACCGACATTATTTGAGCTAATTCGAAAAAACCTTTTGAGTGAAATTTTTGGAGATGTTTTTGGAGATGATGTCTTTAATTATATGCTAGAGAAGACGGGGATATTTGCAGATTTTTTTGGCAATTTTAATTCAATTATTGCAAAGGAGCAGTCTACTTGGTTTGCGAAGAGATCAAGGAAAAATATTTTCAAGAAATCGTTAGAGGCAGCACAAGCTCAGTGGGTACCACAAAGATGGGGTGATAAAAACCAAATAGTTTTAAAACATATATTACTAGGAGATAGTCCACTAGGGAAATTTGGTTTTAATAAGGGACCAATACCCCTCGCTGGTGGTAGATCAAGTGTTCACCAAGGGCAGGTATACAATTCAGGTGGACGTCAGACAAGCTTTGGACCTTCAATTAGGATTATTATTGATATGGCAGAAAAAGGTTTGGAAAGTCGGCTTATTGGAGGTCCTTCAGATAGAAGATTTTCCTCTTATTACTGTTCAGAAATAAAGCAGTGGCTCAAGGGGAGCTACAAAAGGGTTTACCCCAAACTGGGATCAGTATAAGTAGCAAGTAAGCACAGGTGATCTTAATCAGAGTGAGGCTTTTTTGAAATAGGGAATATTGACCCTGTTCTGTCTTTGTACAATTGATAATCTTTATTGTGCGAAAATCTCCTCTCTATAAGAGGCACTCCAGATATTTTGGCAATAAATAGGGTTAGCATCATAGGACCGGTATAAATCCATTTATAGTTTTTTGTGTAACAACAAAGAAATATTCCCCACCACAAAGTAATTTCACCTAAGTAGTTTGGATGCCTACACCATTTCCACATTCCAGAAGATAAAACTTTTTTGTGATTTTTCTTTAAAGATTTAAAACTAAAGAGTTGAAAATCTGAAATAGATTCTATTGCAAATCCAATAATGAAAACGATAATTCCTAAGCTAAATCTAAATTTAATTTTTGGTAAAGGAGAATTTAATCCTACAATTAGAGGGAGGATCACAACAAATTGCAAAATGGCTTGCACAAGAAATACCTTGAAAAATATTTGAGTTTTAAAAAACTTTGGCCATTTGATACGTAAGTTTTGATACCTGAAATCTTCACCGTCTCTAATGTTTCTAACAAGTCGATGGAGCGATAACCGGGCTCCCCAAATAAACACAAGAAATATAATGATTTTAGAATAAAAGGTTTGAGCCTCTGTTTTAAAATAGTAAGTTAGTAGTGTTGAGAGGACAATCCCTATGCTCCACCCTGAATCAACCGAGCTATAGTCATCCCTTAGGACTGAAATTAGAAAGAACACTAAAAAATAAACAATGCAAAATACAAAGTAATTTAACAACAACTCTTCTAAATTATTCTCTAAATTGAGTGCTTGATAATAATTCATAATAGTATCTCAACCGAAATAGGAAGATGATCAGACATCTCACCGGGGTGATGGAATTCAACATTTTCAAATTGATATTTGGAATTGACAAAAATATAGTCTAATCTTCGATTTGGGCCTTTGGCAGGAAAAGTGAAATAACTCTTCTCACTCTTGATATATTCCTTATGAGGGACAATTTCTCTAAAATCTTTCATACTTTCGAAAATACAATATGTTTCATCAAATTCGTAATTATCTCCATCTATAAAAGACTTTACTTTAGAATCTCTAGGAATAGTATTAAAATCGCCACCGATAAAAGCAACTTCCACGTGGTTTTCGCCTATGATTTCAATCAATTTCTGGGCTTGCAGCTGTCTATTTTGAGCTGCAAATGCTTCTAGATGATTATTAATTGCACTGAAAGTTTTTCCAGCGACATTGAAACTTAAAACCTGTGAATATCGAAATAGGTAAAATGCATTATACCACCAAGAGTGAGTATCAGGCTTGGGGTGCAGAAATATTGAATTAGAGTTAATGGGCCATTTTGAAATAACTGCTCCACCGGACCTGATTTTACCAAATTGATTTTTTATGGGGAAGTAGGGGTATGGAATATATCCTGCCTTCCAAGAAAGAGCTTTTGCTGAGTAACGGTATCCAAGTGCATTTGAAAGATAATTAAGCTGGTCAGTATAGTAGCTTCTTTTGGAGTCGAAATCGATTTCTTGCAGTAAAATGATATCGGGATCTTGGCTTTTTAAAAAACTTGCGATCCCATCTAAAGCTTGCTTCATTTCGATTTCGCTTCTTGGAGTGTACCTTTCGCCCCCTGAGCCTTCTCCTTGTGCAAATGAAATATTCCAAGAGATGATTTTAAGTGAGCTTTTAGTACAATCTTGATCTAGAAATTGTGGATTAGTAATTACTTCTGCACCAATTACACCCCAGCGCTGAATCCCACCGACTGCAAATAAGAAAATGCCTATTAGAAGAGCTACTATGCAAATGGCTATGTACAAAACCACTATTTCCTCAATTTATTTGAAAAATTATCTAACCGAGATACATATATACCTCGGTTAAATTATAGGTTTTTTACCATGAAAATAAAAGTTAAACACCGGCTTCTTAAGCGGCGTTGGGTAAGATATGTTTACTTCCCTTTTTTATTTTTGATACGAAGTTCAAGACAGCTATTTTTTCCCAAATATTGGTGAAGTCAAATTTGATCCCTGTTCCGTTTGTATTCTTATACCTATGTATATTCATGGTCTTTCCAGATAATAAAAGTTCGGTATCTCCATGATGAATTTGAATTTTAACAGTGCCTTGCTCCTCAGTTGAGTCAAAAACTTGACTGGTAAAGACTCCTGTCGTCGAAATATTGAGAATGTGACAGCTGATGGATTGCCCTGTCTTGGTATCAGTTAATGTACAAGGAATAGTGCAAGAGTAACGATTGTCTGTCTCCCACCACCTAACTTTAGGGTCGAAAAATGGTTTTCTTACACTTGGAATTAGAAAATAGACGATAATGCTTACATTGCAAAAAAGTATAAGATAATTTGTTAGAAACGGTGTTTCACTAACATAGGGCCAAGCATATTTTTGATAAAACACATGATTGAGTACAGAGTAAAATTGTAGACTCAAAAATAATGGATAACTCCATTTCTTGACCCCAAATAAGGCCCACCCAGCAAGTGGGAAGACGAACCAAAAATCAAAAATAAGCTTTGGCGAATCTAGGCTCATTAAATTCTGAAAAATTGTGTCCCATGAAAAATGGGTTAAAGCTTTAAAATAAAATATCTTTATTAGCGGCTCTATTAAATGAACAATTGTAAGGAAAACGAAAAAGAATGGACGCTTTCTCATAGATAATCCCCCCGGATATTCAAACGCTACATTATAGCATGGAGAGGGGGACTCGGCCTTACCAATGATATTTGGCAGTGAGAAAAAATGTGTTTTAAAATCTGCTACTTACCACGCAATATCTGTGTGGTGCAAAATCAATAAGGTTTATTGAGGTGGTATTGATCATCTAAACCAATTAAAACGTTTCGATCTGATAATTATGAGAGATGGGAAATTATTTTACTTTTTAGCAGCCGTTTAAGGGATGGTATATACTTGATATTAAATAATTGAAAAAATTCGGAGTATAGCTTGACCGCAGATTCCCAAGATGACGATTTTGTTTTTGTTTCACTTTCTAAAATTTCTCCAGGGAGAGAGCTTCCTTCTTCAATATTTTTGAAAATCAATGGAAAGTATTTGAAGTATAAAAATGAGGGAGACATCCTTGATTCTGATAAGTTCAATTTTTTTATGTCGAAAAATGTAAAAGGCATTTATATCGATAACTCTGAATCTGGAAAATTTAATACGTGGGTGGGAGAGAAAAAAGAAGAAGTCATCCAAGAAATGGTAGATGAAGTTGGTGAAGAGAATCGAGATATTGTTGAGAAAAGAGAAAATATTGCAGAGACGGTATTTGAAACTTTCTCAGATGAACACCTTTCAACAGAAACTGTAGAGTTATTACAAGAACAAGTAGAAGAGTTTATTCAGATTGTATCTAAGAAAAAAGAAGCAACTCAAGTCCTCGCTAAAATTACAAAATTGAGCCAATCGGTTGCTGAGCATTCTGTAAATACTGCTCAAATTGCACTTTATCTCGGAATGGTCTGCGGTCATGGTCATCCAAATGTTCTTGAGAATATTTACCTGGGAGCTCTTTTTCACGATTATGCCAAGGCGAAAATTCCAGCAAATGTTTTGGAGAATCCAAATAATGCCATGTACTCACAAGCGATTCAAGATCACCCCAAAAAGGGTGTTGATGCCCTCAAAAAAATAGGGGGACTACAAGATCCTGTACTGACGATAGTATTGCAGCATCACGAGCAACACAATGGACAGGGATTCCCAAAAGGTTTAAAGGATAAAGAAATATATGAATTGACTAAAATTGTGACCATCGCAAATATAGTGGATGGTGTACTCTGTGAAGAAAAGAATCGTTCAGAAGAAACCTATGAAAAGGCGATTAAAATTTTAGAATATGATAGAGGAAAGCAATTCGACCCTGAGCTTATTCCTCGTTGTACAGATGCACTCAGATTGGCCTTTGCAGGCTATGAAAGAGAGCGAGAATCCTAAACATCTTCTATATCCACATCACTTAAACCATTTGATATTTTAGATTCTAGGATTACCTTTTTAAGGTATAGGTAATAAGCTGTTACTCCAACATTTTTTATAAATTGAAAATTACTATGTGCCCCTGCGATACCTCCAATAACAGGTACAAGCTGAGCTATTTTTCTTTTAAATATGGATTGGGTTGATTTTTTAATTAGGTTATCAAATATTTTTTTCAATATGGGATTATTTAGCAAGGTGATCTGGTTGCCTTTAGACTTTAATATTTTCATGGCAACGCTAGAATCCATGCCTATTTTATCAAATGGAGTATCCAGTCCTTTTATAAATTCTTCAGTCCCTTTTTCTACTAACGACATTGATAGTATGTGAAAGCAAAGAAGCCTTTCTTCCACAATATTGAAATCAATTCCAAAGCTTTGACCAATTACTAAAATGAGTCTGAGTCCACTGCTAATGGCGAGCGGGACATCTGTTGCTGTAAGAAAAGCGCCTCCAAGTCCTAATGCAAACCCATGAGTCATTGACCATTTTTGGTGTAGGGCGATTTGTGAAAAAATAAATTTTTTAATGTGTGAGAAGTCTTGTTCATATAAATCGTCAATGGATGCAATATTAGTGTTATTTAATTTGGCCAGGGCATTCCAGGTTTTTTCAGATGATGTTGAGTATTCAGATAAGTTCAAAAGCCCCAAGAAGCTTTTTTCTACGCTTTTTTCAATTTGTTCTCTAAAATTTTCTGGAAGTAACTTAGATGCCTTTGTTAGGTTTTTTTCTATTGGGTGACTTGCTCTTTCAAAGAGTGAAGATATTTTGGATTGAGATGTCTCTTCAATCCATTCATTGAATTCCTTGTGCAGTGAATGCATTTTTTCGGTATTTAATTTATATTGCAAAATCTTTCTCCAACAAATTTAATATTCGGGATCATACCAAAAAGGAATGTAAACTTCACGGTGATGTTTGGGAAATTCGTACCAATGGTATGGTCTTCCAACTTTGTGTTTGTCTTTTCTCTCCACCCAGAACTGAATTCGGCTGTACATTGGATGAAATATTTCCATTTCCTTAGGAACAATGCAGCTGACCTTCGAGTTGCTGAAGATTTTTGTGACATGCTCACTCAGTCTTCTAAGGTAGTTGCCTATTCTTGAGTTGTAAGGTGCAATCTTATTTTCACCTTTATAATGAAAATATACTTCGCGTAGATGTTTTTGAGGGTTATGGTAAATTAAGCTTGTATTAAGGACATACTTAATTGAGTTCACAAGACCCTTGACCATTCTCTTATTACATTCTTTGACCTTAAGAAGGATTATTCCATCGTTCTCCCAGAAGGTCAGCTCGTCTTCAAATACAATAATGCTCTTGTGCTGACGATTAAAGGAAATACTAACCTGAAAGGGCTTCTCCGGTACTTGCTCACTAGCAATAGTGCCAGTGCTCTCTCCACTAGAATTGAGTGGGAAGGTGAGCACTAAAATTATTAGAATTAAGCCGTACCTTATATTTTGCATGGCTTACCCTTCGGTAGATTGGGTCGCCAATTGAGTTAGATAGTCGGTTAAAAGGTATTTTGTTTAATATTAGCTGGTTAAAGAGTCGAAATGAAAGGAATCGGCAATGTTTTCTCGTAAATACCTTAAGTGAATGATCAAGCTTACCGAAAAGTTTTGCAGTAAATGCTTTTGGGAAAAGTAGAAAAATGGAGGAAAACACATGAAAAATTACGCGCTCCTATTAGTTGTCATGTCTATGATGGCCGTAGGTTGTTCATCCACAAGTCACAAGGCTGAGGGTAGCAGGTATATTGCTTCTACTGACTCAGGTTGTAAGCTGGAAAAAAGAGAAGGAAGAGATCACTATAGAGTTGCATTAGATGGCCAACCATTTAATCAATACTGGTATACCTATAGCGATGCTGCAGGTCTTTTACAAAGACTTGAAGACAAAGGTAGATGCGAATAAAAAATCATTTTTAGTAAAATAGTTAAAAAGGGTTAAAGGAAATTTCTTTTAACCCTTTTTTTATTTATTTGATTTCTATTTCTCTACTTTTGAGTTCTTCCTTCTTTTGAAGAGTTAGTTTTAAAATACCATCTTCAAGTTTTGCTTCAAGTTCTTTTGTTGAAATATTCAAAGGAAGTTTAAAAACTCTTTCGAATTTTCCGTAGGAAATTTCGCTTCTAAAAATTCCATCAGAGTTATCAGTCATTTTTCTCTTCTTTTCACCTTTGATTTTAAGTAGTCCATTCTCAGTAGTAAGAGCAATATCCTCTTTTTTCATCCCAGGAACTTCTACCAGGAAGATGAATCTTTTATCATCTTCATAAAACTCAATCTTAGGATTAATACTTTGTTCCTCATGGGAGGTTTTAAGACCTAAGTCCGAAAAGAAATCGTGAAAGAAATCACTGTCTAGGGAGTTGGTTGTAGGTTTACAAAAATTTCTTCTAAGTGCAAGTGTCATATTTAAACTCCAGTTTGAAATAAAATTTATTGGGAGAGTATAGTGATCCCCCACCTCTATTCCAAAGATGGTTCAATAAAGGCCAGTGTCAAGGTATGAAAAATTAAAAAACTAAAAAACTATCGGGGGTTGACGTAGGGAAAACCGTCACCATTGTGAACTATGCTCTTGAAAGTACAAAAAGATTTTGTGTTAATTCATTTATACCACTTTCAAGAAAACGAGGTTTTGTCGTAGGGAAATTACTGCACAGGATTTGCTCAACTTTAAACCCTGGATAAATATTTTTAACATCTTCAATATTCACAGAAAAAGGAGGCCCCAGTAATTCACTTGATTCGTATGAGATTGTGTCGAGTAGTATTTTCCCATTGTCAGATAATATTTGGGAATTGATTTCACCATATTTTTTTCTTGTATCTGGAGATATGGCCACAAGTGAAGCTCTATCCCAAATGGCCATAAAATTTAAGGACAGTCTTGGAATAGTTTTAAAAAAATCGCCAATTATATAAGTGAGCTTAGATCTCATTGCTTGTACCACTTGGCCACTTTCAAGTGGGTAACTTTTGAATCCAACGCTTTGGGACTCGAAAGATTTGTAAGCAGCTACTGGGGATATGTCTAAACCTGTAACACATAGATCTTTTTCAAGAAGAAAGTTTAAATCTAAACTTTGTCCACAAAGTGGAACAAATACACTATCCCCTTTTATTAATTCCAATAAGTGAAAATGCTCTTTAAGCCTTGGGTTCGTTTCTGACATATGCCAGGCTGTTTGCCCTGTAATCCATCGATTGTTCCAGTAGTTTTCTTGCAAAAAGCTCCCCTTAGCTGAACCTTAACTCTAGTTTAAAGGCTTTTTGTGTAAAGATTACATTTTTTTGAGCACCCAGTCTAGCCAGTCACTTGGGTAACTTATAGAAGATGGAAAAAAAGGAAATCACCATGAAGACTATGTTAGTTGCATTAAGTTTAACAATCTCATTTGTCACCCACTCTGCAGAGGCAATTGATTCGAAACCATTATCAATAGAGTGCACCCTTGAAACAGGGAAATTTACGAATTACCTACCTTGGTTCAAAAATAAATTGGTATTTATTGACGTATTATCAAAAAACCCTAAGCATGAAATCCCTAAAAATAGTTTAAATGACTCCACTTACTCATATGTCGGTCTTATTGAAAGCCCTGAAGTAGTAGATGGGAAAATTGAAATATCTTATTCTGATTTTTGCGAAAAGTGGCTTTCTGCAACTTTTGATTACAATGAACTTACTCAGCTGCAAAGTAAGAGAGCAGGAAGAATAATAGGTGACTTAGAGGTTAATGATTTAAGAGTTGAGGACGAGCTTAGAGAGGTTTATTCTGAGGAAGAAATGGAAAAATTAAATAGTCCAGATTTAGATCAAATTATTCTTGAAACAAAAATTATTTGTAAAAAATTGTAAAAAAAAAGCCCCTGAGTAGTAAGGGGCTTTCTTGCTCTGAATAAGATTCTTCTTACCATTCGGTATAAAAAATCACTGGGTGGGAATTATGAAACACTCGCTACCCATGAAAAACTCTGCGCTCTCTTTCGGAAGATTGTCATGCTGAAAGCGTTTTGCTTTCCCCTCCAATGTGAGAAAGTATCCAACATTCTTTCTTCTATTGGAAACGAATCTATTTTATTTCCAAGATGATAAAATGGAATGACAAGATGATACTTTGTAATTTTACATGGTTTGTTCTTTTGGGCAGGATGATGAAAAACTGATGAAGTTTGGATAAATTCATGCTCTTTTGTATTTTAGATCAATCACCATTATCATAAAATCCACCTATGAAAAGTGAACTGAAAATTGCGATTATTGGAGGAGGACCCTCGGGGATGATGTCGGCCATTGCGCTCGCACGTAAAGGTGTAGAGGTCGCCCTGATTGAGAAATCTTCTTGGCCAATAGATAAAGTGTGTGGTGAAGGGATTATGCCCTCGGGTGTAGAAATACTAAAAGAATTTGGAGTCTTTGAGTTAATTGATAGCAAGTTTTATAGAAAATTTGTTGGCATTAATTATATTGATTGTCTTGGAAAGGGGAAGGCCCGCGGAGAGTTCCAGTCTGGGACAGGCTATGTTGTTAGGCGAACGGCCCTAAGCCAAGCACTTTATAAAAAGGCTTGTGAATATCCCAGTATAAGCTTGCATCCTTTTACTGAATTCATCAATTTTAAATTAGATGATAGTAAAATCACGGTCTATGTGAGGGATGATTCTTCAGGCAGTGAACAAAGCATTGAAAATTTTGATTATATAATTGGCTGTGACGGCATTCGCTCAAGGGTTAGAAAAATCGCCAATATGGATTCAAGTCCTCCTAGTGATAAAAAGAGGATCGGCGCTAGAGCACATTTTAAAATGGCACCTTGGAGTGATTGTGTGGATGTGTGGTGGAATAAAGGCATCGAGTGTTATGTGGCCCCCGTATCTGAAGAAATAGTAGAGTTTGTTTTTGGGTGGGATCATGATGTTGTAAAACCCCAAGGCAAAGGTAAAAGCAGTGGTCTAGAGTCAGGTCTATTTAGCTTTTTTCCCGAACTAGAGAAAAAAGTCGAAGGAGTAGAAAAGCTAAGTCCACTCAGAAGTTATGGACCACTTCCTACAGGATCTAAAGGGCCAATTCAAGGTCAAGTGATTCTCGTTGGAGATAGTTGTCTTTTCTTTGACCCAATTACAGGGGAGGGTTTATCTCTTTCATTCGAGCAATCGAAGTTACTCGCAGAGAATATTTTTAGCCTTGGCCATGCCAGTGGGGTTCAGAGTTACATAAGTAAGATTGTGAATATTAAAACGAATTATTTGAGAGTGACCTCTCTTGCACTAGTCTTTACTTATTTCCCCTGGGTGAGAAGAGTTGCTTTGTGGATTCTTAGTTTTTGCCCATCTATTTTCAATCATATGTTAGAGGTCAATATGGGAAGAAGAAAAATTTGGCAATTTTCAAGGTCTAGACTTTTAAAAACTCAATAGTTATTTTTGGAAAAACTTTTTTAAATGAATTTATGACTTTTGAAGAAGAGTTAGATTGCTGATCAATAAATAATATTTTTTCTGCAATTTCTTCTATGGAAGGCATTTCAGTTTGATTGATTGTTTTTTCAATAAGTGAGAATACATCTTCCAGTTTTTTGGGTTGTATGGCTCCTGGGATTAATAAAACAAAGAAAGGGAATCCACTATTATTTGAAAAAAAGAGGCTGTGTTGATCATCAGCTAAAGAATTTGAAGTCGTCAGTTGACCATCTAGTATATAATTTAAGCCAGTTCGAACCGCCTTATGCATAGATTGCATATTTTTTGAGCATATAATGCCTCTGCAGTTCGTCGATACAGAATCTAAAAAAGACGTTCCAATTTCATCTACAAACATACTTAATTTCCAATGGAGTCTAAAATTCCATTTACAAAAGAGGAGGAGTTTTTTCCTCCATATTTTTTCGCCAGCTCAATAGCTTCATTAATGACAACTGCTTTTGGAGTATCTTTTGAATATAGGAGTTCAGCACTTGATAGCACAAGTAGTGCAAAATCAATTTTTTGCAAGCGAGGTATTTTCCAACCTTTTAAGTGCCCAGAGATTTGGCTTTCAAGTTCATCGTAATTGTTTAAGCAATTTAAAATGAGCTCTATTGAAAAAATTCTTGCATTTTCCTCAAGCTCGCCCATATAGCTTTCATCAACTTGGCTTAGAAATTGTCCAAATTGTTCACCGAAGTCTTTTGTGTCGGTTACACTATATTGTTTTAATTCATCTTGAAAATGCAGTTGATAGATAAATTTAAAGGCAAATTCTCTTGCTTTGGTTCTAGGTGTCACTGTGTGGCCTCGGGCTGACTGCCAGAACTATTTTGATAGGTTTTTGACGGTAACTCTTCTTCTAGATCTTTTACAAATTCATCTATGTCTTGAAATGTTTTGTAGACTGAAGCGAATCTAACATAAGCAACAGGATCTAAAATCCGAAGATAGCTCATTATGAATTCGCCAATTGTCTTGGTACTTATTTCTTTAACACCTTTTTCAATTACATTTCTTTCTACGCTGCCAACAATATTTTCTATTTGGCTGGTACCTACTGGTCTTTTTTGGCAAGCCTTCTCAATCCCGTCTTGGATTTTTGCTTTATCAAAGTTTTCTCTACGGCCGTCATTTTTTATAACAAGCGGCATGGCCATCTCTGCTTTTTCGAGAGTTGAAAACCTTTTTTGACAATTTTCACATTTTCTTCGACGTCTTGTCCCAAGTCCGTCTTGTACCGGCCGGGAGTCGACAACTTTTGTATCTTGGGCATAGCAAAATGGACATTTCATAGATTTCGACAACTTCTGAGTAAATATTTGACCTGTTTTTATCCAAGTTTTAGAGAATTGGCAATGTGTCTATTTTAATTTTACGACGCTGTGCTATTATTTTTGGTTGGGCGGAGTATCTTGTTAAGCATTGACGGAATTTTTTCTTATCAGTAGAGTTAAGAAAACTTAATATAAACCCCTAAAAACAATGGGAAGAGCTATGCTCTTCCCATTGGGTGGGTGGCCCTCAAAGGAAAATGTGCTCCTCCTCTTGAGGGCCTCCTTTTATTAAATTCTATTTTCCAAAAATTACAATTCTAGCAGGATCTGCCATCCAACCATCTGTATCGCCAGTGATGGTGACTTTTTTGATGCACCTTCTTGACCCTTTAAGGTCGATCCAGCGTGTTTTGCCTCCGGGTCTAATGTTCTCCCTAACGTCTACGCTCTGGCTTTGACCGTTGTGAAATTTGAAGCTCAGTCGGTCAATGTCTGTTTGCTGGTTTTTTACCAAGAGCTGTACTTTTGAAACGGCAACATTTCTTGAAAATCGGCATTTTGCCAGGTGTAGTGCTTGTGTACTTCTAGAGTCGTACATTGTGACAGCGCCAAGCCTTACGGAGGCCATGGCCGCATTTGTAGTAGCTGCTAGAACCAATAAACTAATGATAATTGTTTTCATCTTTTCTCCCCTTTGTTTGAGACTCTTAAGCCCCTCTTACCTATTTAAAATTAAAGGATAAGTAGGCAAATTTGAACTGATAATAAATTAATAGAGTACTTAAAATTGACTAATAGTGAACAAGGTGGGCGCTGCGCGTCCTGCTGTTTTCAATATTTGATCAACCTTTTTAATTAAGCTAAGAGTTTAATTTTTAAATAAGGTTTAATAGATGGAGCCAGTCGAAATTGATCACAAGCTTGTTACTTTTAAAGAGTCGACACTCTTTCATTTTTTAAAAAAGCCCCAGAGAGACTTTTTAGAAGACGCCCAGAAAACACACGGTTTTTCATTTCAAGAGTTCAAGCAATTAGTTGATATTTCAATTGATTTTTTTATGTGGGGTGAAGGGGATATAAGTGAATATTGGCCTACTGATCTGAATAAGAATCTTAATTCAAAGCAACTAAAGAAATCTATTTTCCAAAAAGTAAAAAATAGCTGGGAAGAGATTAAGGCTTCTGAAAAAGACTATTCAAGTTTTCACCAAACCGCTGGGAAATATGTAAATACTATTAAAGTAAAAACTCTTCCTTCAACTAAACCACTTAACAATAAGATATTGGGGAAGTGTCCGGTTGCTTCAGAGAAAACTCTTTGCTGTAACTTGCAAACACTAGATACAATTGCAAATTGTGGATTTGGTTGTACGTATTGTAGTATTCAAACTTTTAATTCTGATAAGGATATCTTCTTTGAGACAAATTTGCTGGAAAAATTGAGAGCTGCAAATTTAGATCCTAAGAAGCGTTATCATATAGGAACAGGTCAATCATCAGACTCCTTGTTTTTGGGAAATAAGGGCGGAATACTAGATGATCTCATGACTTTTTGTAGAGAAAACCCAAATATTATTTTAGAGTTTAAGACTAAATCAAATAATGTGAAATTTTTCTTAGAAAATGAAATTCCTTCAAATGTGATTTGTACTTGGACGCTAAATCCAAGCGAAATAATTAAATCTGAAGAGTATTTTACTGCCAGTCTAGAGCAGAGAATTAGGTCTGCAAGGGAGCTTGCGGATAAAGGAGTGCTAGTAGGGTTTCATTTTCATCCAATGTTTTACTATAGTAATTTCAATGAAGATTATGAAAGAATCTGCCAAATTTTAACTGAGAGCTTTCTGGCGAGCGAAGTGGCTTTGGTTTCTCTAGGAACACTTACTTTTACAAAAAATGTAATCACTCATATTCGTAAAAGTGGTGTGATGAGCAAGGTACTTCAAATGCCTTTAGTTCAGGCAGATGGAAAATTATCTTACAGCGCGGATATCAAAGTAGAGATGTTTTCACATCTTTATCAAAGCCTTAAGCCTTGGCACGACCATGTTTTCTTTTATCTTTGCATGGAAAACAAATCACTGTGGAAGCCTGTTTTTGGTTATGAATACGAATCAAATGTAGAGTTTGAGAAATCAATGCTGGATTCTTATTTTCAGAAGGTAGCTCAAGCGAGTACACCTATAGAATTGACATAGCTCATTTACTTTTGCGAGCTGCCATGGATAATTACCCTATGAATACTGTACTAAAAGATAGGATCACATTTTGGTTTAACCAGATAGTCAAAGATCAGGAAGAGTTGGGTCAAGATCCCTTTGGTTTAGATCCCAGCAGGATAAAATTTTCAGTTCCAGCTATTGATTTCCTTTACAATAAATATTTTCGTGTCCAGGTACATGGAATTTCAAATATACCTTCAAGAAATGCTTTGTTTGTGGGTAATCATTCAGGGCAAGTGCCATTTGATGCAATGATGGTAACTGCTGCACTAATGTTTGAGATGAACCCTCCAGTGCTTCTTAGATCAATGCTTGAAAAATGGGTTCCAACGCTTCCTTTTGTCAGTGAGTTTTTCTCTGCTTGGGGGCAAGCTACAGGCACTCCTGAAAATTTTAGAATATTAATGGAGAGAGGGGAGAGTATTCTTGTTTTTCCCGAAGGTATTAAGGGGATAAGCAAAACAATCTTCGAAAAATACCGTCTCAAAAAATTCCCAACGGGATTTTATGAATTGGCAAGTGAGTTTAAAGTTCCCATTATTCCTACTGCTGTTATAGGAGCTGAAGAGCAATTTCCATCCATATATAATTTGAAATCAATAGGGAAGATCTTTGGGGCTCCAGGGCTTCCAATTACTCCATTTTTTCCAATTCTCGGTCCTATGGGGATGCTTCCACTTCCAGTGAAATATCATATTTATTTTGGTCCTCCCATTTACCCTGAAAATGTAGATGAAAATTTAGAAATCAATGTTAAAAAGGTTCAAGAGAAAATCCAAGTATTGATAAATAGGGGACTAGCAGAAAGAGAGGGGTATTTTACTTAGCTATGATAGTTGCAAAAAAAAATATTCTGATAACAGGCATTCTAGGAAACCTGGGCAGTAAGTTGGCCGAGCGAATTTCAAGTAGTCACTCCATTATAGGTCTTGATCGAAGGGCCACTAAAATAGATAACAAATATCTTACCTATTCCTTTGATATAAGACAGAAAAGGGTTGAGAAACTTTTTTCAGAAAATAAAATTGATACTATTATTCATTTAAATATCATGCACGATTTAAGAAAGACTCAAGAGGAGCATTATTCTTTTAACGTAATGGGTACCGACAAACTTTTGAAACTTGCTAAAAAACATGGCGTAAAGAAATTTATTTTATTATCTAGTGCCAATGTATATGGGCCAAGAAGTGAGAATCCTCAGTTTATTAATGAGGATCATCCACTCTTAGGTGCTTCAGGGTTTGATGCTATAGATGATCTTGTTGAAATGGATATGACCACCTCAAATTATTTCTGGAAGGCCCCTGAAATGGATATTGTGATCCTAAGGCCATGTCATATTATTGGGAATCTTAAAAATGCACCGACTAGATATCTAAAACTAAAATCACCCATTACTCTTTTAGGGTTCAATCCCATGATTCAAGTTATTCATGAAGAAGATCTTCTTAGCGCAATTGAATTATGTATAGAAAATCAAATTAAAGGTATTTTCAATATTTCATCAGAAGTAACAATTTCACTGAAAAATCTTTTGAAAAAGTTAAAGAGATCACCGGTACCACTACCAGAATTTTTTGCTAAATCTCTTTTGAAGAAATTGTGGGCCATTCATTATACTAACTATCCACCACCTGAGTTAAGTCATTTAAAATATACTTGCATGGTGGATAGCTCTAATTTCAAAAAATCTACTAATTTTAAACCTGATTTTCACCTTCAACAGATTGTCGACTTTTTAAAGTAGTTCTGAGAATTTCTCTTGCATATACTTAATAAAATCGGAATGACTTGCGAGTTTATTCGAACGTTTTACCTCTACATTTTGTAACTCGCAATTGTTACTTTCATCACATATCAATTGTTTCTTGTATTTTTTCTTCACATCATGAAAGCTATCTCTAACGCTTCCATCACATAGAGACACTGCATTTTTTAAAATAGCACTATAGAGTTGCTCCTCAGTTATTGAGCCTCTTTCATCTGTTTCCAGCGCCTTTAAAGCTTTTGCAGTGGCTTTTTTCTTTGCAAGCCTGAGGCCCTTTCTTCCTAGACGCTTTCTAATTCGACGTTGTTTTAAAAGAATTCGATAATCTGCTGGAAATTTTCTGGCAAATGACCTAGCAAGTTTCTTTTCACTAACATCCTTCTGGTTTTCTACCGTTGATGCCCACATTGATTCTTGTTTTGAGAGTGCATATTGGTCTATAGGTTGGTTCTGATGTAAAACCTCTTGTAATAATTTTGGGAGATACTTGTAACGTATAAGTTTTACCAGGGATGTGGTTCCAATAATCGTGCCTGTTGCGGCAGCTAGTGCTATATAAGAAATCCCAACTGCTTTTTTTCCCTCATCAGAAAAGTTACCAAAAATCGGCCCATCATCTACGGGAGCAAAAAAACCAGCAGCTGTAGATCCCGCTAGAACAAGTGAAGTCGCAGCAGTTCCTTCGATAACTTTATTTTCAATAGAGTTTCTTTGGTAATCTACAATACAGCTTTTCAGCGTCTCTATTTCGGTAGAGCTCATGGCCGAAAAAGTTATGAGAAAAATTAAAATACTAGAATTGAAATATTTCATGTCTTATCTCCTTTGCTTGTAAAATTTAATTAGCACGATGCGTTATCAATGGGTAGATTATTACCGGTGAGGTGAAAAATTAACATTTATTTAATTAAGAAATAATTAACAGTGGTGTGTAATTATTCCGTCTCTAAAATGGAGAGAATATTGGATTTTACATATTCACTTGCTCTAACTACGCAATTTTTATGGAATATTTTCTGTCTCATCGATTTTGCGTGCTCTGTGCAGCCTTTTATATAGGAAACCTTAGCAAGCTGAATTGCCCTTTTTACCGAAATCATATCGCTGAGATAGGTTTTCTCTTTTCTGATTTGATTGCCTTGATGCTCTTTAGAAGAAGAGCATCCGGCTAATGCAATTGCTATGAATAGAATTAGTACAAAGGAAATTTTCGACATAATTCCATCACTTCACCCTTAACTTTTTCATGAAGACCTAAGTCTGTTGGGTTTTTTAGTACTGATGAAATCCAATTACCTACTAGTTCCATCTCAGTAGTGCCAAGGCCTCTAGTGGTCATAGCAGGAGTACCAATTCGGATACCGCTTGTAACAAAAGGTGATCTAGTATCCCCCGGGACCATATTTTTGTTAGTGGTGATGTGAACGGTTTCAAGAAGTTTTTCAGCAACTTTCCCTGACATATTAACTGAGTCAGTCTTTATCAAAATGAGGTGGTTGTCACTTCCTCCTGAAACTAAACCAATTTCTTGGTTCATAAGGGTTTCAGCAAGCGCCTTGGAATTTTTTACCACATTATCTGAATATACCTTGAAACTTGGATCGAGCGCCTCCTTAAAGGCAACTGCTTTTGCAGCGATGACATGCTCGAGTGGTCCACCTTGGATTCCTGGAAAGATATTTGAATTTATTTTTTTCATCCATCTTTCGTTATCAGTGGCGAGTATTAGCCCGCCCCTTGGACCACGAAGAGTTTTATGTGTTGTAGAGGTGACAATGTCAGCAATTCCAACTGGAGTTGGGTGGTGACCAGTGGCCACGAGGCCTGCAATGTGAGCCATGTCCACCATTAGAATCGCTCCAACACTATCTGCAATTTCTTTAAATATTTTAAAGTCTATAGTTCTAGGGTAAGCACTGGCCCCTGCTACAATAAGACTTGGTTTTTCTTTTTTAGCGATTTCAGAAAGTTGGTCGTAGTCAATTCTTTCAGTTTCTGGATTGAGTCCATAAGCTACAATTTCAAATAATTTCCCCGAAAAATTGACGGGGCTTCCATGAGTGAGATGACCTCCCTCACTAAGGTTCATTCCCAGTACTTTTTCTCCTGGCTTTATGGCCGCAAAGTAGGCTGCCATATTAGCTTGGGAACCTGAGTGTGGTTGAACATTGGCATAACTTGCGCCAAAGAGCTCAAGCGCTCTCGATATAGCTAGTGATTCAGAACTATCAACACATTCACAACCACCATAATATCTTTTTCCGGGGTAGCCCTCTGCATATTTATTGGTGAGTACACTACCTTGTGCTTCCATCACGGCTTTTGAGGTATAATTTTCAGAGGCGATTAACTCTAAACCCTCTTCCTGTCTTTTAAGTTCTTGTCTAGTTAATTGAAAAATCTCAGGGTCCATTGATTCAAGACTTGTGGCATTTTTGTGAAACATAGCAACCTCTTATAAGTTGGGGTTTTTTAGTATAAGCGTAGAGTTGGTTCCCCCGAATCCAAAAGAATTATTAAGGGCATAGGGTATATCGCGTTTAACGTGAACATTGGGGGTATAGTTGAGATCACACGCAGGGTCTTGGTTGTCTAAATTAATTGTGGGAGGAATGATCCCCTCCATCATGGCCTTGATACAAATAATCGTTTCAAGTCCTCCTGCTCCACCCAGTAAGTGACCTGTCATGGATTTTGAGGAGCTGATATTGATATTTTTTGCACAATCTCCAAAGACTTTTTTAATAGCAGTCGTTTCAGCAATATCACCTAGAGGTGTTGAAGTACCGTGGGCATTAATATAACCAATTTGTTCAGGAGAAATACCTGCATCTTTAATACACTTTTCCATGCTGATAATAGCGCCGATTCCCTCAGGATGTGGAGCTGTAATATGATAGGCATCGCTACTCGCTCCATGCCCTTCAATAGTGGCATAGATTTTAGCACCGCGGGCCTTCGCGCGCTCTAGTTCTTCAAGCACTAGAACTCCAGCACCTTCACCAATAACAAATCCATCACGGTCTTTGTCAAAAGGCCTAGAGGCCATTTCGGGATTTTCGTTTCTTCTGGAAAGGGCCTTCATTGAAGAAAAACCTGCATAGGCAAGATAGCTTATGGCACCCTCGCCACCACCAGTGACCATGACATCATGTCTTCCACTTTGAATTTCATAGCAAGCAGCAGAGATTGCATGGGCACTTGAGGCACAAGCCGAAGAAATAGAATAATTAATACCGTGTAGTCCGAGATAAATAGAGACAAGTCCAGAGCTCATATTGGGAATTACACCAGGTATAAAAAAGGGAGAGACCCGTCTTTGGCCTTTGGCCATGTAGATTTCGTGGGTTTTTTCAATCATGGGAAATCCACCCATGCCAACACCTAAAATGCAGCCTATTTTATCTTTTTGATAGTCTGAATCTACTATTCCACAATCTGTATATGCTTCGGCTGAAGCATTTAGAATAAATAGTAAAAAGTCATCGTACCTTTTTACGTCTTTGGGAGATAAAATTTTCTCACTGATCTGGAAATCTTTAACGATGCCACCAAATTTGGTGGGCATCTCAGAGAGATCGATTTTATCTACATTTGAAATTCCTGACTTACCGTCAATCAATCCCTGCCAAATATCGCCTAGGTTATTACCGAGACCACAAATAGACCCCATACCTGTAACAGCAATTTTTTTTGAAGATTGGCCCATTCCGTTGTCCTTTAGAATTTGCTTTTATACTGAAGTGATTTAGGTTTTCCAGTGAGTGGGTGACGAGGAAGGCGTGTGTCACACTCCGACGAGGAACACGCCACTGGAAAGCCTGAAGCGCTTCAGTATAAAGCTACTTACTTCCTAAGTATTTTACTACATCGCTTACGGTTTTTAGTCCTTCAGCGTCTTCTTCTGGAATTTCAACTCCAAACTCATCTTCCATTTTCATCATAAGCTCAACAATATCGAGTGAGTCGAGATTAAGATCATCAATAAAAGAAGTTGCACCACTGATTTTATCTGGTTCAATTTTTGTTGCTTCACTTACTAACTTGATAACTTTTGCTTCCATTTTTTCTACTCCTAATAATATTTCTACTAATATTTAAATATATAATCCACCATCTATTTTAATCACTTCTCCAGTAATGTAGGAAGAGGCCTTTGATAATAAAAACATACAAAGTGCAGCAACGTCCTCACCACTTCCCATACGAGATAAAGGTATTACAGACTTATAGCTTTCGATTACTTTATCGTCCAGACTCTGAGTCATATCTGTTTCAATAAATCCGGGACAAATTGCATTGCACCTTACATTTCTGCTGGCAAGCTCCTTGGCATAGGACTTGGTAAAACCGATGAGACCGGCTTTGGATGCAGCATAGGGGACTTGAGAGGCATTTCCCATGAGTCCAACCACTGAGCTGACGTTAATGACAGAGACGTCTTTCGCCTTGAGAAAATTCCTGGAAAGAATCGAGGTGAGCATTATGGCTGCATTTAAGTTGGTACCAATAATTTGTTGAAGATCTTCTTCTTTAAGCCTGAGGATTAACTGATCTTTTGAAATTCCGGCATTATTTACAAGGCCAGTTATTTGATGCTCCGCTGTAAAATCTTTAATGGCCGATTTCATTGTTTCGGTGTCAGTGACATCAAATTTTAACGCAGATGCTTTTCCGCCTATGGATGTGAGCTCATCTTTTAATGCATTAGCTGCAGCATCATCACCTCTATAATTAAAAACCACGTGAGCACCTTGCTCAGCAAGAGAGCAGGCAATCTTTTTTCCAATGCCACGGGTGGCACCTGTAACTAAGATCACTTTGTCATTGAGATCACGGTAAACTACTTCGCTCATGAGTTATCTCCATTCAAAGCTTGCTCGAGCTTATGAGTGCCATCTTCGCTATCCATTGGGATGACAGTTAGATTTCGATTAATTTTTCTCACTAGACCCGTCAGTATTTTGCCAGGTCCAACTTCCAGGCAAATGGTATTGTCTGGGAGATTTTCAATACTGCTTCTCCACAATACGCTACCACAAACTTGGCTCACTAAGTTCGACCGAATTAACCCGGGATCACTTCCAGCGACGTATTCTTTGCCATCAATATTGGCAATATAAGTGGTGGTATTTGAGGCGAATGGTATTTCGTCAAAGTGTGCGCTCAGCTTATTTTCAGCTGGTTTCATAAGAGCTGAGTGAAAGGGAGCAGATACAGGAAGCTCTACACTTTTAAAGCGAGCTTCACTATTTTGTGTAAGCCACGCTATGGCCCTATCAACAGCTGCTGAATGCCCCGATATAACAACTTGCCCAGGGGAGTTGAAATTGGCAGGCATGACTTTTTCTTGTTCGGTGGTTGCATTTTTACAGGCAAGGGAGACGATATCATCTTCAAGCCTGAGAATGGCAGCCATTTTTCCTTCGCCCACTGCTACGGCTTCTTGCATGTACTTGCCCCTTAAGAAAACCGCTTTTACGGCACTTTCAAAAGGGATTGAGCCTGCAGCAACAAGTGCAGCGTATTCTCCCACAGAATGTCCCAAGACATATTGCGCGGATATATTTTTAGACTTTAAAAGTGATTCTATTTTTTGAAACAGAAAATATGAGTGCGTTAGAATCGCTGGTTGGGTGTACATTGTTAACTTGAGCTGATCCTCAGGACCATCAAGCATCATTTTTTTTAAGTCGACATCAAGTACTGAGTTGACGGTATCAAAGAGTGGGTTCGAGGCAAATTCACTGCCCATTCCCACATATTGTGATCCCTGTCCTGGAAAAAGTAAGGCCAAAGGCTTTGTCATTTCTAATCCTAATACACGAGCAGGCTTGCACCATAGGTTAAGCCAGCACCAAAGGCGTCGATTAAAATGAGATCCCCTCTTCTTATACGACCATCTTCAATTGCTTCATCCATGGCAGTTGGTATTGTGGCCGCAGAGGTATTTCCAAAACGTTCAATATTTATAATGACTTTTTCTTGTGGGATATCGAGTCTTTTTGCTGCTGCTTGAATAATTCTCATATTTGCCTGATGGGGAATAAACCAATCTACATCGGCGAGAGTTTTTCCTGCATCTTCAAGTACTGTTTTGGCACATTTGGCGAGAGTTCGTACGGCCCATTTGAATATATCTTGTCCGACCATTTGAATATATCGATCGGGATCGTTCACATTTTCTTCTGTTATAGGTTTGGCACAGCCCCCATTTGGAATCCAAAGGGATTCTTTTCCTGAGCCATCACTTCCAAGCTTGGTTGCGAGAATTTCACTACTCTCACCCTCTGAGGCCCTTCCTACGACAGCAACGCCTGCTCCATCACCAAATAATATACAGGTGGACCTGTCTGACCAGTTAACCATATTGGAGAGCATTTCTGTTCCCACAACTAAGATCTTTTTATAGGCGCCAGCTTTTATGAGGTTGTCGGCCATAGACATGCCGTAAACAAACCCTGAACATGCAGCCGTTAAGTCAAATGCTGGACACTGGTTTGTAATTCCTAATTTTTGTTGAAGTTGGACGGCACTATTGGGGAGATTGTTGTCGGGGGTATTGGTCGCGTAAATGATCAGATCAATTTCGTCTGCATTCAAATTTGCTTTATCAAGTGCCTGGCGAGTTGCTTTTGCCGCCATATCTGATGGCAGCTCTCCCTTTCTTCTGTCACTTATTCTGCGCTCGCTAATACCTGTTCTTTCAACAATCCACTCATGATTGGTATCAACCATTTTTTCAAGGTCAAAATTAGTGAGTTTTTTTTCGGGATGGTTTGACCCCATTGCCAAAATTTTTGTTCGAAACTGGGTCATATGCTCTTCCTCAAATTGCCTCTATACTGATCCCAGTTTGGATTTCAAGTGGCGTATTCCTCATCGGAGTGTGTTACACGCCTTCTTCGTCATCCACTCACTTGAAATCCAAACTGGAATCAGTATACGAGTAAAAAAAAACCTTCTGGATCCTAAGCGTAGGAGACAGAAGGTCAACAGATTAAACATGTCTTTTTTTTAAACGGCAAGATCAAGATGGTCCACAAAATCAAATTAAATTGATTAAGCTTGGTCACCACTCTCTTCTTCAGTATCAGCTTTGAGCTGGATATATTCCTTACCCTTATAAGTTCCACAAGAAGGACAAATATGTAGAGGTACAACAGCTGCTCCGCAATTTGGACATGCAATTGTAAACCTTCTTTGAAGCTTATGGGTATGGCCTGCTCTTCTAAGGCCTTTTCTGGAAACAGATGTTTTTTTCTTTGGAACCGCCACTATAACCTCCGGCCATACTAATTTCATTAAATTCAAGGTATCTTGATTACTAAATAGGTGCTCAAATGGCAAGGGATGCACCTTTTTAAACAAGAGAATTATGTCTTTTAGTGCAGGTGGTAAAGATGAATCACATATCTACTTATAAAGCTCTCTTTTGCTTGTGCGGTTTCATGGCTTCGGGAAAATCCCAATTAGGGCTAAGATTGGCGCGTGATTTTAATGATTTAGTATACTTAGACACCGATCAAGTACTCGAAGACAATGTGCTAGGGTGCAGTATCCCTGAATTTGTCAGAAAAAATGGGATGGACGGCTTTAGAAAGCTCGAAGGTGAGCTGCTGACTGAGTTAACGGCCAAGAGAGACCATATCATTTCACTCGGTGGGGGAAGTTTAAACGCTGAAAATATCGTCCATATCACCGGAGCTGCTCACTTAATTTGGGTTAACACTCCTTTTTCCACATGCTTAGACAGAATTCGCCAGGATCAACAAACGAGGCCTCTTTCAGCACTCAGTGATGATGATTTGCAAAAGCTCTATTTGGAGCGAGTGGTTTTTTATTCTCAAGCAGAATTTCAAATCGCGGATCCAGACAGCGAGTACAACTTTTTGCACAGTTTTATTTCGGACCGAATCAATATATAATATTTAGGTTGAGGGCCAAAAAAACGGATGGTTTTACTCAGTTTTATTATTTTCAAGGAATGATTACATGTCTAACTCACAAGCGCCTTTTGTAGCTCTTTTATTAGAAGATATTAAAGAGGCTCAAAAATTTAATCGCACATTTAGAAAACTAGGGATTCTTCCCCAGTATTTTTCCAACTTGGGAGAATTTTGGAAGGCAACGCTAGAAGAAAAACCAGTGCTGGCAATTGTTGATATCAAAGTTATGAGTGATAGAAATTTCTTTTTGGGTGATCACCCACATGTAAAATCTGAATCCCTCCCTCTCGTGTTTTATTATAAAGAGCAAACAAAAGCACTGTTGTCATCAACAACTGATATTTTTCATTTTGGTTTTATTTGCAAAGAAGAGGGCAGGGCCCAGCTTCATAGTAATTACGATGGCCAAGTTAAATCGGTTTTAAAACGAGTGAATAAATATGTGGATCTTGGCAATGACAACACAAGGCTTGTTGATGATTTAAAACGTGAAAGGAATAAAACTAGGCTTTTGATCTCATCTGGTCAAAGACAAAGACAAAAAAGAGAAATTGAAAAGTTGCAGATAAAAATTATAGATAGAGTGGAGGCAGCTCCTAGTGCTCTTAGTTTTTTTGATAGAATAAATTATGCAATGAGTTCTTGGAAGGAATTGGACCGCTTTGCCTACTTTGAGTTATCTGATTCTGGGAACAAACTCATTTCTCCTAAAGTGCAGTCCAGCAAGTATACGATGATTCCCTCTTTGTGGCTTGGCGAGAAAGGAAAAAATGGTATTGAATACTTTGCTCAAAATATGGCCTACCAGGTAGCATCTGATCTACTGGGAGAGGAAGTTAAAGTTATCCGTATCTACGGGAAAAATGACCTGCCTGATGCTCTCTTATTTCTAAATATTGAGGAAAGTGTAAAATCACTATTTGATTGGAGAGTGTTTGAAACATTTCTAAGTAGTGCTTTTAGAAAAGAGTATATAAGTGATGAATACGAAAAAGGCCATTTGGAGAAAAGTTCAAGTTGGAATTTTCTAACTGTTTTAGACGAAGAGTTTAATGAAAATTTTAAGGGAAAGTCTCAGTTAATTGATATTGGTTTTGGCCAGCTCCACAATCTTATAAACAAAAATCAAGGTGTAGCATTTTTCTGGAAAAGCTTTTGTGATGATTTTGTTACTGGTCTCAGAAAAGGAATTAAAAAACCACTCACTCTTTCATTTTTTGGGGTTGATCACCTGGCCGTCTTACTTGAGGGTGAAACAGATCATGGAGAATTTGAGTTTATAAAAAAATATGCCATGGATTTCTCCTACTGGCGTTATTTTGAAGATGAAGACACAATTTTCTCAGAGATTATAGAAGCCGATGTAAAGATGGTGCCCGTTTCAGCCAGGGCATATTTAAGTTACATACAAAAACCAAAAGATGCTCAGCAGAGTAGAAGAAGAACATTTCAGACAAATGATAGTAAGAAAATCGCTTGGGGTAGTGCCGTAGATGTTAATTCATTTGGGGACACTATGAATGAGGTATGAAAGTAAGCTTCATGTAAATTTTGATTTCTTGAGAGAAAATCTTACAAAAGTAAAATCAAGGTGTAGCTCGAGTGAATTGATTTTCATGGTTAAAGCAAATGCCTATGGCCATGGTATTGTGCCAATTACTAGCTTTTCACATAGTGAATTGGGAGTAAGAAATTTTGGACTTGCAAGCCTTGGTGAGGCCAACCTTTTAAGATCTGAAATTAAATCCACTGATTTTAACCTCTACGTTTTCTCCGACTTAAATCTGGGGATCTCGAGGCATGCTGAACTCTATGCTCAAAGAAAAATCATTCCAGTTATTAGCAATTTAATTGATTTAAAGATTTTTTTAGAAACTCCAATATTTAAAAGTCTCCCACTGGTTTTGAAATTCAATACAGGAATGAATAGAATCGGATTTAGTGTAACTGATCTCGAAGAAGTATTTAAACTAATACGGCTTTCATCAAGAAGCTCTATTCATCATTTGATGACCCACCTGGGGTGCGCTAATTTGAAGTTTAAAGAAAATGGTACTACTTCAAGACAATTAGAAAATTTTAATATCATAAAAGATTACTTTAAAAGTAAGTTAATCTCTGTGGAGAGAACTTCAATTTCAAATTCAGCTGCCATAGAGCAAGGAATTGGACTCGAGGAGTCTCATGTACGTCCTGGGCTTATGATGTATGGACCTAAGAGCACCATGGAAAATGTCACTGTGAGTAATCCTTGGGATGGAAAGATCATCTCATCATTAAAGACAAAGATAATTGGACTTAGAGCAGTTAAAAAAGGAACTCCTATCGGGTATGGAGCGAATCCATGTCCAAGAGATGGGCAACTTGCAATAATCGCACTTGGTTATGGTGATGGGCTTTCCACTTATTATAGTGGAGCAAAAATCTCTCATCACGGAGATAGTGGGCAGATCATTGGACGGGTTAATATGGATATGGCCCAAGTTCTTTTTCCACCATCTATGGAAAAAAAATTAAGAGTTGGAGATGAAATTAGTGTTTGGGATCATTCGTCGTCCCAAGTGGGAGAGCTTTGTAAGCATCTCAAAACAATTCCCTACGAGCTCTTTTGTCAAGTAAGTGTAAGAGTCCCACGTGTCTACTCAGGCCAGAGGTGCATTACATAAACATTTTTTCACTTAATTGGTATAATATATACTTTATGGAACAAAGTATCGCCAGTGCACGGAAACCAAATTTTTTAAAAAAGATTGTTCAAAGTTTTGGATCGTTTGTAATTGATGATATTAAAGGCCTTGGCGATTTTGCATTATTTACAATTAAATTTTTCTATTGGAGTGTAAAACCTCCATTCAGAGTGAAATTAGGTTTTGATCAACTTTTTTTCATTGGAAATAAAAGTGTATTCATTGTTTGCCTGACAGGTGCATTTACTGGAATGGTGATGGCCTATCAGATGTATTATGGCTCGAAACTTATTTCCATGGATACTTTTGTAGGACCTATTGTTTCTATGTCGCTTGCTAGAGAGCTATCTCCCGTTTTAACAGGCTTAATTGTCGCCGGAAGGGCAGGAGCTGCAATGGCAGCTCAAATAGGAACGATGAAAGTGACTGAGCAGATTGATGCTCTTGAAGTCATGGGAGTAGATGCTAACCAGTATCTTGCAGTTCCAAGAATTCTTGCTGGGACAATTGCACTTCCGATATTAACAATTATTCATGGCTTTGTTGGAAACCTTGGATCTTATCTTATTGGCACAAAAGTATTAGGTATAGACGAGGTTATGTATTTTTCAAAGTTATCCCAGCTTATGTTTCTTGAAGATTTTTTCCAAGGAATAATCAAGGCATTCTTTTTTGGATTTATTATCGCTTGTATTGGTACTTATCATGGTTTTTCGGTCTCTGGTGGTGCAGAAGGAGTCGGAAAAGGTACAAACTTAGCAGTTGTCTGGGGAATGATAACTGTTCTAGTTGTGGATTTCTTTTTGACTAGTTTTTTAGTGCATATTTTATAAGGAATAGAATTGGAAAATGCAGTTGAAGTAATTAATTTAACGAAGAGATTTGGTGAACACACTGTTTTAGACAATTTAAATTTTAATATTGTACGTGGAAAGATAACCACAATATTGGGTTTTTCAGGTGCTGGTAAATCGACTCTTATGAAACACATCCTGGGGCTACTTAAGCCCACAAGTGGAATGCTAAGAGTTCTTGATACTGATTTGAGTACTCTTAACCGAGTTGGTCTTCGTGAATTCAGACGAAATTTTGGTATGCTTTTTCAGTATGCAGCTCTTTTTGACTCTATGACATCATTTGAAAATGTAGCATTTCCACTAAGAGAATTTACAAAACTAAATGAGGCCGAGATTAAAGATAAGGGTTTTAAATTGTTGAAGTCTGTGGGACTGGAAGAAATTTCCTACCATAAACTTCCTTCGGAATTATCTGGTGGTATGAGAAAAAGAGTAGGGCTTGCTAGGGCCTTAGCATTGAGTCCAAAAATCATGTTATATGATGAGCCCACTACTGGCCTAGATCCAATTACGACTAATATGGTCAACGAGTTAATTAAAGACACAACAGATGCACATAAAGATATAGGATTAACATCAATTATTATCTCACACGATGTAAAAGCCACCTTAAAAATTTCAGACTATGTGGCTTTTCTCGATCATGGTAAAATTATTGAACATCGCCCTGTTGATGAATTTTTAGAATCAAAAGAACCTCTCGTAAGAAGGTTTTTAGAACTCTAGGATGGAGAAGATTCTTTGAGCGAATTTAAAGTGGGCCTTTTGGCAATAGTAGCTATAGCCATGGGCGTTTTCATGTCTCTTAAAATAACTAGTAATCAGTCTGGTTTTGGAGATTATACAAAATACAGAACCATTATTACAGATGCTGCTGGCATCTTTCCTAAAACTCCTATTAAGGTTGCAGGAATTAACGCCGGAAGAATTCATAAAATCGAGCTCCTTGGACATCAAGCCCTTATAACTTTTGAGGTTCTCAATTCAATAAAAATCACTAAATCATCTATATTGAGAATAAAGACAATTGGTTTTCTTGGAGATAAATATATTGATATTTACGTCGGAGATCAGGCTGATGGTAGACTGGCTGAAAATGAGTTAATACCGGCTCAAATGGCCGGAGGTCTTGAAGATTTAACTAAAGATGCTTCAGAGATTATGGCCGATCTTAAGGCCATAATGGGTAGTATCAAAGATACACTTACTCCTTCCCATGGAGAAAGTCCGATTAAGAAAATTGTTAAAAACCTTCAAGATATTACAGACAATATTAAAGATGTTACAGGAAGTGCAAAAAGAATAATTACCGATAATGAACAAAGATTAGCTAATGCGATTAGAAATCTTGATAAAATGATGGCTTCATTGGCCTTTCAACTTGATCCAAATGAAAGTGGATCTCTTATTACAGACTTCAAAAAAGTTGGCCCGATATTAGACAATGTTAATAGTGCAACTGCTGACTTAAAAACAATTCTAGCTGATTTAAAAGCAGGCAAGGGAACTGTCGGCAAGCTATTAAGGGATGAGGAAGTCATAGATCAAGTGTCTGAAACACTCTCAGGTGTTAACAAGCTTGTTAATAAGGTTAATATCATTAGGACTGAGTTATCTCTTTACAGTGGTGTTAATACTGAGACTGATGGACAAACAGGCATAAACCTTAATCTTTTCCCTGCGCCTGAGAGATTCTACAAACTTGGTATTGTAACTTCTGAGTTTGGTCCTGAAAAAGAGCGTTTGATTACTACCACAAATAGGTCAGACGGTGGAAGTGAAACTGTTCTTCTTAGACAGGAGAAGGATAAAAATAGTTTTAAATTCAATGTTCAAATAGGAAGAAGAATACATGATTTCGGTTTACGTGCAGGTCTATTTGAATCAAGTGGCGGTGTCGGGATTGATTACTATCTTACTAGTTGGGGAGCGAAGTTTTCATTTGAGGCATTTGATTACTCAAGGGAATTTGGACCTAACTTAAGACTTTTATCAGAAATAGAAATATGGAATATATTCTACGGCAGATTGGCCTTTGAAGATTTGGTTTCAAAGGTTCAACAGCAAAGTATGACAATCGGAGCTGGTCTTCGATTTACAGATGAAGACTTAAAGGGACTAATAGGATTTTTCTTTTAGATTAGTTATGAGTAGATGGTTGATAAGAACAAAAAATAATCACCTATTGGGACCTGTCTCAAAGAGTAAAATAGTAGAATTAATTGAGACGGGTGCAATAAAACCTCAAGATGAGATTTGCTCTGGAAATGGGTACTGGTTTAATTTAAATGAAAAAGACTTAGTAGATAAATATGTTTTTGGAGATGAGAAGCAGTGTTTCAACCCTCTATCTGAAGCTAAAAATGTTCTAACATTAAAAAAAGATCAAACAGCTGTAATAAATATAAATGAAATAGGTGATCAGAATTTTGGAGAAAATGATCAAGGTGGTTCAGCAGAGAATCCACTTCCAGAACCTGAAATTGGTGTTTCAAGCATTGTAAGCCTTGGAGGAGACCAGCCCTTTGAGGAAGAACCGCCAGCTCCAGAAATGGCTTCCGTAGAAGAAAGCTTCAGCGATGACAACCCTCTACGCATTGTTGAAGATCAGCCAGGTGAAGAAAGAAGTGTTGACGCCGAAGAAATTGGAAATGGTCTTGAAGAACATTCTAGCGAATTAGGGTACAAAGAAGATGCTCAGGCGAGTCCAGCTGGAAAGTCTCATATTAAAAAATTATTAATGGTTTTATTTGCTATTTTGACTGCTGGGTTTCTTGTGTACCGTCTAGGCCTTGTTCAAAAGTTCATGAAAAATGTCAAATTTTTTACCGTTGTTAGTACTGCAATGGCATCTGACCCAAGCTTTATGACAAATCCTAAAAAAAAAGTGATCCTCTAGATCTTCCAAACTTGATTTCACAGAAAAACACAATTGACCCGAAAATCACATTATTTGGTTTAAACTTTGATGTGAAATTGGTGAAAATAGAAGATTGTGATAGTGAGCTTCCACTATTTATTCAACTATCCTATTTGTATTTTAAGGGTAGTAAGCAGGAGAGGGAAAAGGTATTTGAAGGTTGTAAAAAATCCCTCAAGCCATTTTTATTTTACAACGCTCCTCAGTTACTGAAAAATAAATCTCAACTATACAAAAAATTAAAAAAAATTTCGAAGATCAAAAAACAAGGCAGTGAATTGGCAGATGCTTATATCGATATATTAGATTCAACAAAAAATGATCAGGTAAAGGAATCTTCTAGAAAAAACTTAGCAGTTTTTTCCAAATACCCTAGATCTTTTTTATCAATTCTGGGAAGAGTCTTTTATTATAGTGCTCATGATAATTACATGAAAGTTGAAAAACTAATCCATGAGTTCATTCTTCTTGATGACTATCAATTAATTTTTGATTCACCGAGAGAATATTTTACAAAAGCTCAAGTCTTGGCCACAAGTAGCAGTTTATTAGGGGCCATTGAAAGAATTGATGGTAGTGGATTTCACAACTTAACACTTCTCAAGATTTTTAAATACAAACTTGGTAAAGTCCTTTGGAATTACCCCGAAGTGTCTGAGAAAATAAAACAAACGTGGAGTCTTTCTGAAATTAGGGAGAATATAAAAGGAGTGCATTACGGACTCAGGTATCCAAATATTTGGTCTCCCCAACTTTATAGAAGAACAACATTTAAGGAATGGACAGATTATCTAAGGGCTTCATACCATCCAATTAATATTAATCAGTATCCAAATGTTTATATGAAATTATTAACAAGTTGGTACCCTGAAAATGACACTATTAGAAAGTTGCTTATTGAAAAAATGATAGAATTATCAAAATCTAAAAAAAATCATGATCGTGATCTCTTTTTTCGCGCTTTAGAAGTACCATTTTTTAAACAGGCCTTGTCAGCAAACCATACTAGCTTAAAGAGACCACTACCTGTTCTAAAACGAGAGTTTTACCGGGAAATGTTACAAAGGGGAGAGGCCATCGAATATAGCCTTTACAATTTGGCCCGCCTTGGCGATAGTGACCCAGAATTGATTTATTGGGTACTAATAAAGCCGGAGTTATGAAAAACCAATTAATTGTTTATCCTACAGATACTGTTTGGGGAATAGGGTGTGATGCTGGTAATGCTGAGCTGATTAAAGAAGTTCATCTTATTAAAAAATCATCAGCCTCAAAACCCATGTCTATTTTATTTTCAGATTTTGAATTACTAGAAAAGAATATTAATTTGCCCTCTATTTTTTCGAAAAGTTGGTTGTCCTCTTTTTTCAGGCTTGAAACATCTCTTTGTCTTTCTCGGAAATTTATTGATTCTTCAGCTATTTCTGAGTCTGTTCTATGTGGTTCAGATTATGTCTCCATTCGGTTGCTTGATTATCCATGGTGTAAGGAGATATGTACTCAAATCGGTGGTCCAATGGTATCTACCAGCTTAAATTTTTCAGGAGATCCCCCCATTACCTCCACTGAAAGTGCAAAAGAATTTTTTGATCACCATGTTCAAAATGGCATTTTCATAGGGCCTGCGGGAGAAAAGTGTTTGAGTGGTAGTGTGTCTACTATCGTTATTTATAATGAAAATGGTGACTTTGAGTTTTTGCGTCAAGGTGCCAAGGTCGATGAGGTAAAAAAGAGCCTTGAAGTATTCTCAGCCTAATTTTTATACATTTTCTGAAGACTCCATCTTGCTAGCAAGTGCAGCTTCAGCACTTAGTTATCATGATGGGGTTAAAGTCCTTGATTTAATGAGTGGCTGTGGGATTGTTGGCCTTGAGCTTATCAAAAGATTAAATTGCTCAGGAGAGATTCACTTTTTAGAAATGCAAGAAGCCTTTATTTCTCACTTAGAAGAAAATACCAAAAAAATGTTAGGGAAATCTTGGAAGTCCAAAATATACAATATAGACTTTAAAGAAACTCTAGAAAATGAAAACTATCATCGTTATGATTTAATAGTGTGCAATCCACCATATTATATAAGTGAGGAGTCTAGAGTTTCTCCGAATCAATCTAAGTCTCTTTGCAGGTCAATAGCGCTTGAAGATGCATTTGATCTCTTTAATTTTATTGAAAGTAAACTGGATGATGAAGGTCGCTGCTTGATTTTACTCACAGATAATTTATTGAAACATCTTGGGGAGAAAAAAAACAATTTTAAAGTAGAGATTCTAAAAAAATTAAGTAGGTCTTCCATCGTTCTTCTCACTGGCCTGCATGGAGATAGAAGCCAGAAGATCTAGTAAGTCTTCATCCTCAAAGTCTTGAACTTTTTCTTTAAAGTCTTTTTTTGCCTGTCTAAATTGCGGATCATATTTATGAAAGGTCAGTTTTTCCTTTGAAGTTACCTCCTCTTTTTTCTTAAGTAGCTCAAAGGGGGCAGTAGTTGTTACAAATTTTATATTTTTAAATTTTCTACCAACTGCAGGAGAGTGAAGTTTTATTTTATCAATTATAGTGCTTTCTAGAAAAGAGAGTTGGTGAGAATATGAGGCATTTTTCACTGCGATGTATAAGGATTGGCTTCTTATGCGAAGAGGCATTGTATTTTTTGCCATATGCTCTCCCACAACGACTTTCCATTTCCTAATAAGGGAAATAAAATCAGTGCCTTCTGCCTGTTTTGGGGAGTGTGAGCGATCTTTACTCAGATCGTCAGAGGGAAGAAATTCAGACATTTTTTTAAATTTTTTTACCAAATCGCTACCTAAACTCTGAGGACTTTTGTTGGTACTAGGGATATAGTAGTCGGCATGAAATTTCAAGTTTTCACATTTTTGGTACTCAGCACCTTAATTTTGAGCAGCTGCTCTGGGTACCGTCTGCGAAAGAAAAACAATCCTTTTATCTGGTATGACATAAGGACCGTTTCAATTCCTATGTTTACCAATCAAACAACTTTGCCATTTGTTTCTTCACCAATGACTAAGGAAATATTTTTATTACTTTCTGAATACAAAGGGCTTCGCGTTTATCCAGGAATAAACAAGTCAACCGATGCTGTGCTTCTGGGAATTGTAGGTTCAACCAATAAGCTGGATCAAACTATAAAAACCATAAGCACCACTACTGTAAAAGCTCTCGATGGAGGTGAAAGTGCAATTGGGGCGAGACAAGATTTTTTAATTCCCAAAGAATCAACACTCAATTTGAAGTTGACTTTGATTCTTGTAAAGAAGCCTCTTAAGGGGGAGCTTGAGGTTTTATCTTCCTCTCTAGGCAAGCATGTATCGGTACACCCCAAAGTGATTTTTTATGAATCTTTTGATTTGACTAGTACCTTTGAGAGAACAAGATTTAACGACTCAGATAATGGCCTAAGAGGGCATGAGGTGAACTTCACTCAAAATAGAGGGAAAGTTAACCGTGCTGTTGATGATGTGGCAAAAGTTGCAGCAACTAAATTTAAGGAGCTTATTCTACGTGCATTCTAGCTGGAAACCTTGGGATTTTGTAAAAGGAAGCCCGTATCTTATTCAAGAGAGCAAACCTGGGATTTATGTCTTCTATCTCTCGGATATTTTTCTTGGAAGAATTCTCCAAAATCGGTTGGAAAGGGCAGCATTTACTAGTGGAAAGTTAACCAAGTTAGTAGGGGCCGATATTAGTGCGGATTGGCTTGAAAATACATTTTTAGGTTTAAGTTTATTTGGTGGGGACGAGTCTTATTTAGTTCTTGGTAGTGAGACAACCTCTGTTCAGGCAATCGAATACTTAAGTAGTACTAAATTACCAATGGATGATAGATTTCTCATCTTTTTTATTTTTGGTGCTAAATATAAAAAAGAAGTTTGGAAAAAAATAGAAGCAAATCATATAAAAGTTGAGGCACCAAAGTTTTGGGAGATGCAAAAGCTCCTTCATTTTATGAGCTCTGAGCTAAATGTGAGATTAGATTATGCAAGTCAAAAACTGATTTTAGAAAATGTTGAGCACCAGTGTTCAGAATTTTATAGTGTATTGCAAAACCTTTCCGTTTTATATCCTAATCACAATGAGTTAACATCTGAGCAAGTCAAACCCTTTATTGCCCTAGGGAAAATAGATAAATTTGAGCTAGCTTCTCTTTATGGAAGAAAGAGATTTGCAAATGTTTACGAGAGTCTTGTACAAAATGAAGTTAGTTTTGAAGAGTACCATCAAGTTTTTTCCTTCTTTAGATCTCATTTCATTAAACTCAGTGACCCAAGTTATATGAAAAAAAAGGGTAAACTATCAAAGTATGACCAAGAAATCTTGCTACTTTCAAAGAATTGGAGCGGTGATGAAATTGAAAAAGAAATTGTGAAGATTTCTGACTTTGAAATTTTGTCCAAACAGAAATCCACACAACTCAAGGCGAAGCTGAGGTTAGCCGCTATTTCAAATTACTAACTCTACGTTAGTGGGCCACTAGAAACTCTTTTTAAATTGCAATGAATTCTTTGCTGGCTCAAAATAGTTGAGGATCTATAGATGAATTTTATATTTTCATGATCAATATATTTTAATTTTCGGTAGCTGCTTATTTTTAAAAAATGTGAATTAGAACAAAATAATTCAAAGCCAGAGCTAGATCTTTCAATAATGCTCCTTCCTATTAGCTGTGTTTGCAAGACGTCAGAGAAACATCCCAGCTTTGCTTGGTATTTTAATTCATTGATTTTTCCTGAATTTATAAAATAGAAACCATCCGAAAATAATCTATTTATTGAATTAGACTTGATAATCAGTTCATTCCCAATTTCACTTTGAATTTCTAGCTGGATGGGATAGCTAAATTCACGATCACCGCTTTCTTTTTCTACGCAGATACCACTGTAATTTCCTCGAAAGTGAGCAGTTGATAATTTGCTGTTAGCGTACACACTGATATTAAAAAATGTGAGAATAGAAAAAATGCAACAGCATTTTTTTAGCATGAGAGACTCCGTAGTATTTTTGCTTGTGAAATATAGCAAACCACTGAAAAAATGCCAGATTTTTGAATCTAAGCGTTTCCTCTCAGAGGAATACTATGAAAATTTTACCCATAAGTTGTGGAATTTACGAAGATTTCATGGGGTGTAAGTGAGTTTTTGAAGTACTATTTTGAAAAATCACCCCATACAATCTTATTTGATAGCTCATTTTTACTATCATCGATTGTGTCTGAAAGCTTGGGGAAGAAGTGAGTTACTTTTTCACCTAGATTATCTATCGCCCAAAGAAAACCGACTCCAAAATCATTGTTTTTGAAGTTATCCGAAAGGTGCTTCACGATATTATCTAGGTCTTCCCCCGAAATTTTTTCTGATAGTTTTTTACCCACTAAGATTTCAATTTTTCTCTCTTGTAGAGATAGTAGTAGCAGTATTCCAATTTTATCTTTTGTTCTATTTATTTCTAAGCTTTGGAATAACTCGATACTTTTTTCTCGTACTTCACGGTTTATCTCTTCTTGGACTAGTGCCAATTTTTTTATGAAAGGCATTTTTCCAAGTACCGTTCCTAGAATGATTAAAAATCCAATTAGTAGAATTAAATAAAACTCATGATCAAATTGAAATAAGAAAGTTATTGCTGTCGCAAAGAGTAGGGAAAATAAAATAGCAAATCTATAGATAGCACCCGGATAAGGGTCCGCTGCCTTAAGAACGCAAACCACAAGCTCTGTTGCTGTTTTTGTTTCGAACTCTAAAATTTTATTTTCAATTTTTTCTTCTTCTCTTGCAGAAAGTATACTTCTTTTCCAGTCCATATCTACCAATCCCCCGAAGCGCCGCCGCCAGAGAAACCTCCGCCGCCTCCGCCCCAGCTACCACCGCCGCCTGAGCTAAATCCACCACCGCTGCTGCCACTGCGAAAGCCTCCACCACTTGAATAGTAGATGCCTCTATTAAAGCCCATTATTCCAAAGAGGAAACCAACAACAGCTATTCCGACATAGGCCAATAAACCAAATGCGCTTCCAATGACAAAAAATCCAACGGTGCAAAATATTAGTGAGCTAATTATGCCTTTAATAGGTTTCGATTTTATTCCGGAAAGAACAATGCTTCCCACCAAAAATGCGATGAACATAATTGTGATGAGAGGGCTCTTCTTTCTTTTTTTATATCGCCTAATTTTTATTGGCTTAAAGTTTGTGCCACCACCAAGTGCGCCAGCACTTCCATGAATTTTAGCGATTTCATTTAAACCTGCTACAAAGCCACCATGAAAATTTCTCTGCTTAAAATGGGGAACAAAAATGTTATTGATGATTTTGTGAGAGACGTAGTCAGTCATACTTCCCTCAAGGCCAAGGCCGACCTCAATTCTTACTTTTCTCTCTTTCATTGCCAGTGTTATGAGTAGGCCATTATCTACGTCTTGTTTCCCAAGAGTCTCTTTCTCTAAAAGCCTAATAGAAAACTGCTCAATGGTTTCTCCTTCAAGTGAGGGGATAACAAGTATGGATGCTTTAATCTCAGAAACCTCATGGAGTTTTCTGATTTTTGCATCCAAGTCACTTTTTTCTTCTACACTAAGAACACCAGCTAAATCGGTGACAGGGCTAGCGAGGCTTGGAAGGCTAACCTCTGAAAATAAAATGCTAGGGCCCGCGAGTAGACTAAATAAGATCAACCACTTTGGAAAAATTAGATATTTCATTGTTTAAAATGTCACCTTTGGAGTTTTTGTCTCGCTTTCAGCTACAGTAAACTGAGGTTTTTTCTCGTGCTTGAATAAAAATGAGTTAACTATATTTGTGGGGAATACGGTAACAAGATTATTAAATTTATTTATTGTTCTAATATATCTGCCACGTGCAACTGTAATTCTATTTTCTGTGCCCTCTAATTGGGATTGCAGTGCTAGAAAGTTTGAGTTGGCCTTAAGATCAGGATATCTCTCTGAAACCATCATTAGCTTTCCTAGGGCTGCTGAGAGCTGTCCTTGCGCCCTAGAGAATTGTTTCAACTTTTCCGCGCTTAGATTAGTGGGATCAATTTTAATTTGAGTTGCAGATGCTCTTGCACTAATTACAGATTCAAGGGTTTCTTTCTCATGAGAGGCATAGCCTTTTACTGTGGCGACTAAATTGGGTATGAGGTCTGTTCTTCTTTTGTATTGGTTTTGCACTTCGGCCCAGTCAGCTTCAACCTGATTAAGGGTTTGCGGGATTGATCTAATTCCACAGGAAGTTAGAAAAATGGCCAATACTAAAATTAAAAAAGTGTTCATCCTATAATGATTCATACTTGCTTGCTCCTTAATTAATCGCACAACAACTAACATGGGGGCCAATTGAAAGAACACAAGGGGCCCCATGGTATTTAATCTACGTATTCTATAACCTATTGCGTAACAGGTTTCTCATTGGAATCACTTCCCTGCGTTCCGGAGCTATCACCGCTTGAGCCATCTCCTGTCTTTTTAAAATAAGAGTTTAGGTACTCAGGCTTTATTTGTCCCAAAAATTCAGGAAGTTCCACCCCTGTTTGTTTGGCCAGGTCGTGAATCGGAGGAAGTGAATTAATGAGTCCCTTTAAAAAATTAGAGGTTGAATTGGAGTCTTTTCCTCCGCCGTCCCAAACAGTGACTTTGTCGATTTTAAGTTCTTGGATGGCCTTAACCTGCATTTCTATAAGCTCTGGCATTTTCTCTACAAGTAGAAGGGTTGGAGCAAGGCCTTTATCTTTTCCAACAGTATCTAGTAAGTTTTTATAACCTAGGGCCTTTGCATCGAGCACAGCTTTTAAACCTTTGGCTTCGGCTTCGTATTTTGCTAGTACGGCATCAGCGTCCCCTCTAGCTATTCTTCTGGTCTTCTCTGCAGTTGCCTCTGCTTCAATTTCAATTTTTTTCTTATCAACTTCTTTTTGCGCCAGCTCTGTTTTTTCAAGCAAGGCCACTTCTTGTTCTTTTTCAGCGAGGAGTACATCTCTTGCAGAATTTGCAAGTGCCACCTCACCTTTTCTTTTAGCATCGGCTTGTCTTGCTTTTAGACTGGCATCATATTCAGCAATATTTGCTCTCGATTCATTTTCACCCATGACTGATTCGGCTTCCAAGCTGGCCAGTACAAGTCTTTTTTCTTTGTCGGCAAGCTTTTGCCCTTGAACTGTTTTGGCCTTTTCTTGGGCCATGGCAACTTGTTTTTCTCTTTCAGCAGAAGCTTCTCCTGTAACACCTTCGGCTTCATACTTGGAAACGGTTATCCTTTGATCTCGGTCAGCTTGCTTTTGACCCATAACTGCCTGGGCCTGTTGTTTGGCAACAGATACTTCTTGTTCGTTGACAGCTGTTGCCTCACCGATGGCACCGTCTTTTACTTGCTGGGCAACTTCAATTTTTGCTGTGTTAATGGCCTCAGCTGCTGCTTTTTTACCGATAGCTTCAATATATCCACTTTCATCAGTGATATCTCTAATATTGACGTTAATCACATCGAGACCAATCTTGTTAAGCTCCAGATTCACGTTTTTATTTACAAGGTCTAAAAACTTTTCTCTATCTTGGTTAATTTCTTCAATGGAAAGTGTTGCGATAACAAGACGCATTTGACCCAAAATAATATCTTGGGCCTGTGTGCTGATATCTGTATTGGTTAATCCAAGTAATCTTTCGGCAGCATTATTCATGACTGCTGTTTGAGTTGATATCCCGACTGTAAAAGTAGAGGGAACATTAACTCGAATATTTTTCTTTGATAGAGCGGATCTTAAATCAATCTCAATAGCAAGAGGCTCTAAGGAGAGAAAAGTATAGTCTTGGAGTAGTGGGACAATAAATGCACCCCCTCCATGAATACAATTGGCAGCCTTAGCACCAGTTACCTTCCCAAAAACAACAAGGATTTGGTTTGAGGGGCATCTTTTGTATTGTTTTGAGAGAAAGAGGGCGAAAAATAATACTATAATGACCGGAACAACAATAAAGGCCATTATCGAAAATGAGCTAAAAATCATGGTGGTATCCTTATTTAAATTTGATGTTTTTCCACGTGGAGGTTTCCGGTAGAATCTACTTGTTTAACTATGATTGGTGTAAAGGCATCGATTTTTTCACCTACACTAAATGCTTGCAAAACTTGTTTTTTCCCCCCAACGGCAATTTCAACTTGTCCTGATCCTTGGCCTCTTTCAGGGATGTTGGTGTAGGCTTGCCCTGTTTGACCAGTGGCCGAGCTGGTATCATCTCTTGGATTGGAATTTAAACTTTTCATTTTTCCCATTAAAAAGGCATTGAGAAGCATCATCGCAAAACCAAATCCAGCAGCCATGGCAATCGCCTGTCCCTGTCCAACTTTCCATTCATGTCTGGCTGCCAGTCCGACCCAGCCACATCCCATGATAAAGGCCAAAATAGATTGGACAGAAAAAAGAGTAAATGATTCCGCTCCATCTACATGGGTTTCACCATCAAAGTCTAAATCTCCATCAATGTCTGAAGCATCTGAGTCGCCTCCCATAAAGAGCATCAAAACTTTGAGAACAAATAGTAATGTCCCAATTAGGGCCATGCCAAAAAATACGGGATAGGCATTAGCAATTTTTAACACTGCATCCATGGGGTCATCCTTTTTTAAGGTAGTGAAGTATTCTACGTCTGGGTGGGGGTGGTGTAAAATGGAAAACCAATTACCGCCGCTATGAAGAAGGGATCAGTTTTAGTCGCTTTTTTGTCACTGTGACCTGCCAATATTAAATTTTAGACATTTCCTTCAACATCGACTTCGATACCCTCTTCGTCGATAATAAAAGTAAATTTTTGGCTCTCTTTTTCACCACTCTTGATGATGATTTCCTTAAAATCTTCCACTTCTAACTCTGGGTCCATATCAAAATCAGCGCAAAAGGTTTGAACAATGGATATGGCCACATTGTAGTCGCGATCAGTGTTAAATTGATCGTGATAGAAGGTTAGGTTGGTAGACTGCTCTTTGCCATCAAAATCAATATTAACTTTCATAATTTCTCACAGTGATATAAAACATTAGCTATGGATAAAAAAAGGATTATTGATGAGCTCATGCGGATTGTAAACTGCGAACTGGACGGTATCTTGCAGGCCTATGAATTCACAAAAGCGGGGGCCTGCGATCAAGATACGAAAGCAGAAAGTAAGTGGGACACAAGAAGTATTGAAGCTGGCTATCTTGCAGGTGCACAGAAAAAAAGACTTGAAGAGTTAAAGTCACAAATAGGCATACTTCAAAATTTTACTCTAAAAGAATTTAGTCCCTCAGATCCCATCACAAGTGGTGCACTCGTTACAGTTTTAAACTCAACTGAACAAGCTCTCTATTTTCTGATTCATTCGGGTGAAGGGCAGAGTTTAAATATAGATAACGTGCGTGTTCAAGTTGTGACAACTTATTCTCCCATTGGAAGTGCACTGATGAATAAAGTTGAGGGTGAGATTATTGAGCTTGTGACTCCTAAGGGAAAAAAAGAAATAGAAGTGATTCGGGTGTGCTGAGGTTTTAAAGTGAGGTAAGTTTTTTGACTAACTTTGCGAGCTTTTCAACATTTTCAGGGTTCATATTCACAAAGTGCTCCATAATGGAATTTGAAGTACTAATGGCATCGAGAACGTGCTCAGCTCTTGTGATGTGAAAGTTGGCCATATCCTGATCATCGTTTTGGGCCATGGTTTTTGTAAGATTCTTTATTCCCGAGTAGGCTTCTTCAAGGATTCTAAGCTCACGTGCCCTCAAGACATTAGAGACTGATTTCCAAATATGGGTTTCAGCCTCAAAATAAAAATTTCTGTCTCCTGCAACTCTGATTCTTTTTACCACTCCCCATGTTTGAAGTTCTACAAGTGTGGCGCTGACAGAGCCTGCACTAAGATTGAGTTCTTCTTGAATTTGCTTAGGATTGAGGGGGTTAGTTCTTAGATATAATAGTGACCAAACTCGCCCAAGATGTCTTTTAAATCCCCACTGTTCTACCAGGTCACCGATAATTTCACTGAAAGCAATCTCAGTGTCACTCATTTTCGGGGTAGGGCCATTAAACTCTTCACTCACAGCTAACTCGTTTGATTTTTGTTTGTGAAAATATAGACTTGTTGTGCTCCTTGTTAAAGGCTAATATTAGACTATGAAATTTTTTACCCTCTTTTTGACACTTTTGGCCTTGAATATGGGGCATGCTGAAGAGCTTTCCTTTAATTCCACTGAAAATGGCGGCATGAACAAATATGAGAGAATCAATCTCATTGAAAAAAGGCAAATTCAGCTTCACGGCCAGCTTCAAGAGATGGCCACCATGAAAGAGCAGCTAACGAAATTGGTGGCTGAAATGAAAGAAATGAAGGCCAAAATAAAAGGGGTTGAGGCTGCACAAGTAAAATTAGAATCTGAGGCTGAAACCTACGAAAATGAAAAAGGCACCAATTAATCGGTGCCTTTCCACAGGATAAAACAAATATCGGATTGGGAGGGATGTACACTTTAAAATCTTAAAGTGTCATCTTTCCTGTTCTTATAATTGTGAAATTTGAGAAGCTAATCTAGAAGTTTTACGCGACGCAGTCTTGCTTTTCATCGCACTGCCTTTAGCAAGTTTACTCAATTTAGATTGAACTAGTTTGAATAACTCAGCAGCTTTTTCTTTATTATTCTCAGAAATGGCAAGATAAAGACTCTTAAGGCCAGTTCTCATTTCACTTTTTTTGGCCTTAGCAGCCGCATTTCTTTTAGTGTTTTGTTTTGCTCTTTTTTTCGCCGACTTATGATTGGCCACGTTATAACTCCCGATGGACAGTTTACTTCTTTCAAGTTTATTAGCTTCCGATTTTTAAATCACTTAAGGTGATCTGTCCAGTGTTTCGTCGAGCAAGTTTTTTGAGTGTTGGGGCCATCCATTGGTGCATTTGGCTTGACCAAGAGTCAAAATATCGAGATATTTTGCCTTCGAATTGTAGTTCTCTACTATATTAATGCGATTGTCACATCGCAAAACGAGGTTAATGATGTCAACTTCAATTGAAAGCATTGCTGTTATTGGCTCTGGTCAGATGGGTCGTGGAATTGCCCAGGTGGCGGCCATGTCAGATTACAGTGTCAAAGTTTATGATATTGATAAAAAAGCATTAGATTTTGCCAAGGACTTTATTCAAAAGCAGCTAGAAAAAGGCGCAAGTAAAGGAAAGTGGGAAGAGAGCTTTGTCCAAAAAAGCATGGATAAAATTGAGTTCTCGGCACAGATAGATGATCTAAAAGATTGCGATCTTGTAGTTGAAGCTGCCACAGAAAATAAGGGAATAAAGTTTGAGATCTTCAAAGAACTAGACCGAATTTTAAAGCCCTCAGCTATTCTAGCTTCGAACACTTCTTCAATCTCTATTACTGAGATTGCAGCGGTTACCAAAAGACCAACTCAAGTGGCGGGAATGCATTTCATGAATCCCGTGCCAGTGATGAAACTGGTTGAGGGAATAAAAGGACTTGAAACAACGGACGAAACATTTGAGGCCGTTAAAGCGTGTGCCGAAAAAATGGGAAAAGTATTTATTAAGGCCTCTGATTATCCAGGTTTTGCGGTAAACAGAGTTTTAATGCCAATGATTAATGAAGCTTGCTATGCGCTGTTTGAAGGAGTGGCAAGTGTTTCTGATATTGATAGTGCCATGAAACTTGGTTGTAATCAGCCAATGGGTCCTTTTGAGCTAGCTGACTTTATAGGCCTTGATACTTGTTTGGCCATAATGGAAGTACTTCATGATGGTTTGGGAGATACCAAATACAGGCCATGCCCACTTCTCAAGCAATATGTAAGTGCTGGAAGGTTGGGAAGAAAAAATAAGAGAGGATTTTATGAATATTGATCTCAAAAATATATTATTTGAAGTTGGTGACAAAGGGATCGCTCAGATCACTATTAATCGCGCGGACAAACTCAATGCTCTCAATGCCGATGTTCTATCTGAGCTAAGAAGTGTTCTGGGAGAGCTGAGCTCAAATGATGACTACATTGTTAAAGGCTTAATCCTCACAGGATCAGGTGAGAAAGCTTTTATAGCTGGAGCTGATATTAAGCAAATGCAAGGCCTTGATGATAGTGGGGCTTATGAGTTTTCTAAGTTGGGCCAAGAGGTAAGTGTGATGCTGGAAGAATTAAATATTCCTGTGATTGCGGCTGTCAATGGCTTTGCACTTGGTGGCGGATGCGAAATGGCCATGGCCTGTGATTTTATCTATGCCACCGAGAATGCACTATTTGGGCAGCCTGAAGTTAAGCTGGGATTGATTCCTGGTTTTGGAGGCACTCAAAGGCTTGCCAGAGCAGTCGGCAGGGCCACTGCCAGAGAGTTAATTTATACCGGTAGAAATGTTGGTGCTGCTGAGGCAAAGGAATTAGGCCTCGTCTCTAGAGTATTTCCCAGTAAAGAAGCACTTCTAGAAGCTGCTAACAAAACATTTTCTGAAATATTAAAAAACTCCCCACTAGCAGTTGGTTGTTCGAAAAAAGTGATAAATGGTGCCGTTGATCTTCCCTTAAAAGAAGCATTAAATTATGAGTTAGAAGAGTTCTCTATCATCTTTAAGTCAGAAGATATGAGAGAGGGAACGACTGCCTTTTTAGAAAAAAGAAAAGCTGAGTTTACTGGAAAATAAAGGATTTAGAGATGATGTTAAGTGAACAGCATAAAGATATAAAAAATATGTGTGAGAAATTCTCAGACAGTGAAGTTGCTCCCCTTGCAGAAAAAATTGATAAAGAGGCAATGATTCCCGCTGAACTTTATACCAAAATGGCAGCAAATGGATTCTTCGGTATCTTTATTCCAGAAGAGTATGGTGGAGCCGGTATGGACTACACTTCTTATTCTATTATGGTTGAAGAGGTCTCTAGAGGTTGTGCTTCATGTGGTGTTTTACTTTCTGCTCACAACTCACTTGCTGTGTGGCCTATATTAAAGTTTGGAAGTGAAGAGCAAAAGTCTAAATGGCTTCCCAAAATGGCCAGTGGGGATGGCATAGGCTGCTATTGCCTTTCAGAACCAAATGTAGGCTCTGACCCAGGTGCCATGATTACTTTTGTAGAAGACAAAGGTGATCACTATGAACTTAATGGAAGCAAAAACTTTATTACCAATGGCAGGGAAGCAAAAGTTGCAGTCGTTTTTGCCAAGACTAGAAAAACAGATAACTACAAAGGCATTAGTGCTTTTATTGTGGATATGGAAGCAGACGGTGTTGCTGTCCAAAAAGTAGAAGAAAAACTGGGGATCAAAGGTTCATCAACTGCTCAAATAGTATTTGAAAAGGTGAAACTTCCTAAAGATAGCCTTCTGGGTGAAAACGAAAAAGGTTTTAAAGTTGCCATGATGACTTTAGACGGTGGAAGAATTGGTATTGCCTCTCAGGCACTTGGCATCGCTGAGGCTGCTTACCGGGTGGCCATAAAATATTCCACTGAAAGAATGGCCTTTGGGAAACCCATCAGTGGGCTTCAGGCGATACAATTTAAAATCGCAGATATGGCGACGAAAATACTGGCTTCAAGGCTTTTGATTCAGCACGCAAGTGAGCTGAAGGACAAAGATTTGCCGTACTCTAAAGAGGCGGCACAATGTAAGCTTTTTGCTAGTGAGGCGGCCATGTGGGTGGCCAATCAAGGAGTTCAAACACTTGGTGGCAATGGCTATATTAAGGAATATCCAGCGGAGAGGCATTTCAGAGATGCGAAAATTACAGAAATATATGAGGGAACCTCAGAAATTCAGCGCATAGTCATTGCTGGAAATGAACTTAAGGCTTATAGGTAGAAATTATGTCTCGTAATATAAGAGTACTTATTGCAAAACCTGGTCTCGACGGGCACGACCGCGGGGCCAAAGTAATAGCCAAGGCCCTGAGGGATGCCGGTATGGAGGTAATCTATACTGGATTACACCAAACTCCGGAAATGGTTGTAAGGGCTGCACTTGATGAAGATGTGGATGTCATAGGTCTTTCCATACTGTCAGGTGCCCATGGACAGATTGTGCCTGAGGTAATGAAACTTCTCAAAGACAATGAAGCAGAGGATAAAAAGGTGATTTTGGGGGGAATTATCCCCGATGCGGATCATCAGGGCCTTTTGGACCAGGGCGTTGCCCAGATATTTACCTCTGGATCTGGACTTGCCGAAATGGCCAAATACATTAAAGAGACGGTGAAACTTTAACTTTTAAATAGATAGTGCTACGGTACACAGCCTCTACACCCTTATTTTCGGAGTTGACTCAAAATGGCAAAGAAAAAAACTGCTAAGAAAAAAGTAGCATCTAAGAAGACAGCTAAGAAAAAAGTGGCCAAAAAAGTTGCTAAGAAAAAAGTAGCTAAAAAAGTTGTTGCGAAAAAAGCTGCAAAAAAAGTGGCCAAAAAAGTTGCTAAGAAAAAAGTGGCCAAAAAAGTTGTTGCGAAAAAAGCTGCAAAGAAAGTAGCTAAAAAAGTGGCAAAAAAAGTGGCAAAAAAAGTGGCAAAAAAAGCTGCTAGCAAAAAAGTTGTCAAAAAAGTTGTTAAAAAGGTCTCAAAGAAAGATCTGAAAAAATCAGTTAAGGCCGATAAAAACCCAATTTCAACTGCCTCTAAAATCGTAAAAGGTATCAAAGGAGTTGTTAAAAGTTTAAAGGCTGCTCCAGAAAAGAAAGAAAAGGTTGTAGAGAAAAAAACTACTAAGGCCAAGAAAACTAGTGCCGCTGCTAAAAAAGAAGAAAAACTTAATAGCAAGTCAGTGGCCAATATGCCTGAGAAAGAAAAGGCTAAGATTACTCAGGAAGTAGAAGAGAAAATTGTTGATGAGATTGTGGCCTTAAGTGAGAGCTATAAATTAGAAGATATTAGAAAAGCGCTAATTGAACTTGATTACTATAATTTGACTGGTACAGATGAGTGCAGGGAAAGAGGCTGTGAAAACCTAGCTACAACTTCTGGCTACTGTAGACTTCATTATATCTCCAACTGGAAGAGTATTATTAAGAAAAGAGTTATTCTCGAAGAGGGAAAACTTGTAGAATCAATAATGGAGCTAGTAGAGAAATATCCACCGAAATTTATTGAAGCAGTCAGAGGTGAGTTATCTGACGAAAAAACCTTCTACACAGTTTTAAAAAGCTTAAATATCGATACAACTTTTGAGTTTGATGAAGGTGAGAATATTGACCTCGATGCCGATACAGATATGGCAAGTGAGACAAAGGCCGTAAGCCCGGCTGCAAGAACTTTCGAAGAAGACGAAATAGGCTAATCTTTTTATTCTTTAGAATATTATTATAAATAAACAAAAAAGCCTCACTAACTACAGTGAGGCTTTTTTATATCCAAAAATTAGAATCTGATCTTACGTACAAGAAGTTGTGATCTAGTCGGAGGCTTTGAAGCTATGCCACAATCATTGTAGATCTTCTTTAACACAAGGGTTATGTTACCTTAAAATAAAAGAATTGCTTCGAAATTGCGGGTCTTTTTGAGCATATTAAGTATTAAAACTTAGTCTTTTAAATAGAGAATTTCAGCAGTACAAGTAACGCCTTCAAGTACAGATCCAAATGTTTGATGGAAGCATTCTTTTTGACAATCTTCATTTATTGTCAAGTTCATGATTTTTCCGGAGCCTGACCATGAAGCAGCCTCTCCTTTTAATTTTTGTATTGCCAAGTCTTCCCATTCTTTTACTTTGCTTGGAGAGACATTCTTTTCCTTTATGGGGGGGTACAACTTTACTGTATATTCTATTTTTGTTTTATGAAGGACGTCATAAGCTCTTAGGTTAAAAGAAACTAAAAGAGTTAGAGCAAAAAAAAATGGTTTCATTAATTTTATTCCTTGGTTGGCGTGTATGTAACCAAAGTATATAGACTTCCGATAATAATTGTACTAATCGATGTAAACCTTGCATTTTTTTTCTGCAAAGTAATGGTTTTTGTGTTCCCGATTTTTGGAATTCCTCAGCTATCCTGAGTGAATTTCAATTAGGCAATTAGGTACAATTAGGTACGTCTACACTTTTGGGACTGAATGCAATGAACACACTAAGTCTCATGGGTGTGGATGTACCAAAAAACAAAATGCAAAAAGCACCACAAATATTTTGCCTTCAAAGACGTTCAAACAAGGGGATTTGTAGTTCACGGGCCGTGGGAAGGTTGAGTTTCAGGTTTAGTTTTGGGGCGGCCCTTTTATCACGGTATAGTTTAGAGTTGTTTTGATGAGTTTTGTGATGTGGGTATTTTGTAGTTGGTATATGTTTTTGAGGATTTCTTTTATGGGGAGGTTTGGGGAGGGATTTCAATTTTGGAATTGCTGACTTTGATGATAGGTTTTATTAGGAGAAAGTGCTTGGGAGTTAAGTTTTCCTTCAGTTTTGAGTGGGAGAAATGGAAATGAGATTCTTTTTAGAGGGTGCTACACTCTTTAGAACTGCCTAGATGGTGCTTCTTTAATACTATTCAACATCTATAATCAAATTTAAAATATAGTGGCTCTTGTTGTGCTTTATGGGTCCAGAATTTGGGTGATAAATCCGTGGTAAGCTGCTGGAGCGATTGGAGGTTAAAGGTGATTATTGAGAAGATGAGTGATGATAAATTATTAAAAAGTGTTCTACTAGAAGTGAAAAAAGAAAAGGATCAACTCCATATTGTGCTTCTCCACTTGAAAGAAATTTATAGAAGAAGATTGTTTACTGAGTATAACTGCAGAACACTCAATGAGTATTGTGTGGAAGAGCTGGGTTATACTCGTGGAGAGGCTTATTATAGGGTCACGGCCATGAAGTTAATGGCAAACTCGGATCAAATTGAAAAGGCGATCCAAAAAGGAGAGCTCTCACTAACTGCTGCGGTTGTGGCCAGTGATTATCTCACAAAGCAGTCCGACAAATCGGTGGCAAAAAAAGAGGAAGTTATTTCAAAAATTGTGGGAGTCCCCATATCAAAAGCAAGAGAGATTTTGTCTACGCCGCCGTCAAGGCCTTCGTACTCACCAAAAAGTGAAGTCCTCCCTAAATTAAAGGTCTCTAAGAAAATCTTGAAACTTTTAAATGAGCTGCAAGATCTCACAGGAGAGGATCAGACCAAACTGCTTGAAGTGGCCCTTGAAGATAAATTGAAACAAGTTAAAAAATGTGAATTAAAAGCAATTCGAAGGCCTTCTCCAATACAAGGTACAAGATCTCGGTATATTTCCCAAGTGATAAAAAGAAAGATTCGAAGAAGGGCGGGTTACACCTGCGAGCATGTTAGCATGCACAGGGGAAGGTGCACTGAAACCAGAAACCTGGAATTTGATCACTACATCATCCCCTATTCAAAGGGAGGGAAAAATACATTGGAGAATTTAAGACTTGTATGCAAAAACCACAATACCAGGCAATTTATTTTAGACTTTGGGGCCAAGTCTTTGGAAAAAATCTGCTTAAAAATTAGTTTTTCGTAGCTCCATATTCTAAGGATTAGGTGCAATGAGCGCTCTAATTTCAGGTGCGTACCAAAAAAAAAGCAAAAAACCCAAAAGTAAAATTTAAAATTTAAAATCCGATCTTACGTATAAGAAATTAAGTTTTGATCTATCAGGCATTTTGAAGCTATGCCAAATCTTATTTGGAGAAATATTATTCAGAGAAGTCTCTTTTTTAATACAAAAATTTTGATTAAGGGCAAAGAAAAAAGCTCGCTTACAATTGCGAGCTTTAATAATTATTTTTAAAGTTAGAACTTAGGATTATTAATCAGTACAAACTTCAGAAAGATCATCTTTTACGTAAGGAGCTGCCTCATGTTCCAAATCTACTAGGCTTATAGGTTCTGCATATTGATGTTTATTAGCATAGCCAGCATAGATTCCAGGTTGGTGTCGATTATCAACGACAAAGTCAATTTTTATTTCCATTGGATAAACATCATCTCTAATCTCAACAATTTCCCCACGAACAATATAGTCATCTGGAGTAATTAATGAAAGGTCCAACTTCTGACTGGGGTTGTCCATTAAATCCATCAGTTCAGAGTGAGAAAGTATTCCCAGATTATAATAAAAATCAAATGCTCCTCCAAACTCTCTGAAAGCTCCAAACTCAAGATCGACAGACTTAATTAAGGAGGTATCAGTATCTTTGATGTCTACTATTTTTCCATCGAGATAGAGAGTTTCTTCTTCTTCAGGGGTTTGTGGAAGAGATCTATCGTACGCAAAAGCATTGCGAGTGATTCTTGCTCTTCAGTTTTTGAAGAAAGAATTCCTTCTACGTCATCAAGAGTAAATTGATGTTGTCCAACTCCACAAGCAATTAATAAGCTAAAAAGTAACATATTCATCAGTATTCTCCTTTTTCTCAGGACCTATCTCTTTAAGTTTTGAGTGCTTAAGTTGCAATACTGATGCCAATTTGGAGCTTGAAAAGGAAAAGAGGGACCTATTATTAAACTTTGATAATTTAGAAGATTAATGAATTTGGTGGGACTTAATAGGGTGTCTACTGTACTGTAAGTACATCCCTGTCTACAAAATTAGCAAGGTTTGTGAGCTCACCTAAAAAAAAAATTGGGTTACGCAAAAGCTCAGATGATTAATGTTTTCTAAATGCCTAGCTTTTGGAATTTCCCGGCTATATTGAGTAAATCTTGATTTTGAAAGAACTCATAATGACTTGATTATTAATTCATTGGAAGAAGTACAACTCTTTTGCACAATTGCCCATACTAGACAAGATCGAAGCAAGGTTGAGAAAGCTGTCAGGTCGTGTCTTAATTTTTGAAGTTAATATGTGGTAACACCAAGAAAGCTAAATATGGGTGACACTACTTTTCTTCTTTTAGTAATTCGTTTGCGATTAGAGTGAGGGAGATATTTTCTCTGGAAATTTTGTAGAAAAAATCTAATTCTTTAAATTTTTCGGGGGCCCAATTTGTGATGTAGTCATCGTAGTGTTCCTGCTCAAAAAAGGCATCGAAAAATACGCCTGAAGCATCAGTTAATGCTGCGAGAGTTTTTTGTAGGTTTTTTTCACTGTCTTCCATGTCAGCAGAGAGGAAAAGTGTTGTTGGAAGTATTTCGACTTTTTCTTTATTGATAACAGAGAGAACAACTAGGATTTCATTATCAAAGCTAACACCAAAGACATCAAAACAACTATTTTTTGATGCGAGTCCAGTTTCATAGGTAAGCTCTAAAACTTGAGTAACCTGGTCTTTCCACTGGGCAGGTAGGTGTGTGCCACCCACTTCTTGGGTTTTACGGGCCAATGTGTTCATCCTTTCCCTCTTGTACAAGTGTTTCGCCATTAATTACACTGAAAGCATGGATATTTCAAGAGAACTACAAAGAAAGCCTATTCCCCTAAGTGATCTTCCTATCAAAATTTGGTTTGAAAGAAGGAGTCGTCCTTCGGCTAAGCCACTACCTCAGGCCACCCACTTAGGAGACCAGGAGCTAATTTTTGAAAAAAGTATTGAAGACGTAGATCTTGGCGATATCAAAGCCGTTTCCATTTTCTTTCCAGAGAATGACGGACATAAAGAGTTTAATTTCACTGCCAAGGCCAAAAACAGCGGTGATTGCAAGGGCCTTTGTCTAGGGATTGACACGGGGTGTCTCCAAGATTTCTATCACACGGTAGCACTTAAGCGTAAATGCTAATTTCCTAATTTCTATTTTTATCTGATCATTAAGAGGCTAATATGCCGCTATCTTATTAGAAAAGGAGCTAATTATGTCTGTCTATATTTTATCTGGAGCTAGAACTCCGCTGGGCTCATTCATGGGCTCCCTCAGCACGGTAAGTGCACCAAAGCTTGGAGCTGTTGCCATCAAAGAGGCCTTAAGAAAGGCCAATGTAAGCACAAGTGATGTTGATGAAGTTTTTATGGGCAATGTTATTACGGCCGGTGTTGGTCAGGCTCCTGCTAGGCAAGCTGCACTATTTGCATCAATTGATGAATCAACTCCTTGTACCACCATTAATAAAGTTTGCGGCTCTGGCCTTAAAACAATTTTACTTGGAGCTCAAACAATAAAATGTGGAGATAATAAAATTGTTGTGGCAGGTGGAATGGAAAATATGTCTATGGCGCCTCATTTAGTTCCGGGCTCTAGAAATGGATTTCGATTTGGAAATGTTAGCATGCTGGATTCCATGCAAAATGATGGCCTTTGGGATGTTTATTCAGATAGGCCTATGGGAAGTTGTGCAGAAGAGTGTGCACAGAAATATGGCTTTACGAGAGAGCAGCAAGATCAATTTTCAATTGAATCTTTTACTCGGGCACAGGCCGCTCAAAAGTCTGGGGCTTTTAGTGATGAAATAGCGAAAGTCTCAGTTAAAACTAGAAAAGCAGAAACTATAGTTGACTGCGATGAAGGGCCATCAAAAGCAAATTTCGAAAAAATGAAAACCCTTAGAGCTGCCTTCGAAAAAAATGGAACAATTACCGCAGCAAATGCCTCTACAATAAATGATGGTGCTGCAGCAGTGGTTTTAGGTAATGATGAAAAACATCCATGCGCTGAATTTGAAATTTTATCCTATGGCTCATTTGCCCAAAACCCTACCTGGTTTACTACAGCACCTGTCGAAGCTATGAAAATTGCACTTGATAGAGCAGGTAAAAAGGTTTCTGAGATTGATTTGTTTGAGATCAATGAGGCCTTCGCACTTGTCACTATGGCGGCAATGAAAGACCTAGAAATTGAGCACAGTAAGGTAAATATTTATGGCGGAGCTGTAAGTTTAGGCCATCCCATCGGCTGTTCTGGAACACGTATTGTAGTTACATTAATGAATGCTATGAAACGAGAAAATAAGAGATTGGGAATGGCGGGTATTTGTATTGGAGGAGGGGAAGCTCTTGCCCTGATAGTAAGAAGAAGGTGATTCAGGTTACCCTTATTATAGAAAAAGGGAGCATAGTAGCTTATGGCAGCAGGGGCCGCAAAACGTCAACCAGCACAATCTAAAGGATCTAAATCTGGCTTAATTGCGCTTGCGCAGGGGCAGGATTTATTTAAAGAGGGAGATGCTGCTGATTGTTTGTACATCATTCAAAAAGGGCAACTCAGGTTGTACAAGCCAAAAGGGAAAGGCTTTGTAGAACTAGCTGTTTTAAGATCTGGTGAAGTTCTAGGTGAGATGGCCTATTTTGGTGAGGGGGCCGATTCAAGAAGATCGTGTTCAGCTGCGGCCATTGTTAAAACTGAAGTGATTGCAATTTCATTTTCTGCTCTTGAAAAGGCCCTCCTAAATTTAAATCCCTGGTTTAGAACTATTGTAACCACACTGGCAGATAGGCTAAGAAAGACGAATGCAAAAGTTAAAGCACTCGAGTCTAATAATGTGGGCGGCGGATATGGATCAGCTGGTCACTACGCATTTTTAAAAGATGCTGAAATTGTAAAAATCTTAACAGTACTGTACCTAGTGGGGAAATCTTTTGGTGAAAAGAGAGATGATGGCCCTAGCCACACCTTGAGTAAGAAAATTTTTAAATTTTATGCTGGAGATATTTTTGCTATTTCAGAAGCAAAGTATGAAGAATTCTTCACCCTTCTCAAAGAAACTGGCTATCTTGAGATTGCTAATGATGATGATGGTCTTCCAAATCTAATGTCGATGCCTGACATTGAAAAAGTTAAAGAGCTGTTCATGTTTATCAATACTCAAAGAAATTCGAAAGATAATGAAAAAATCAGAGTTTCTGCTAAGTGTGAAACACTTATGGATCACATCGTAGATACAGTTAAAAATAAGGGACTAAAAGGTCCCAAGTGCAATGTTCCAATGACACCGACTCTAAATTATTTCAAAGAAAGAAATGTTGCCATCGATATTTCAGACCTAGAAGAAGCTAGGGAGTTTGGTTTTGTTGGAGATATTCTTGTAGGTGAAGGAAATGTTTTGAGTGTTGAAGTCAATATAGAAAAATTCGACAGCACTTTTTCATGTGTAAAATTCTCCAATGCCTTAAGAAAATTTAATGATGCTCACAATAAGTAATCTTCAGTTATCCAAATGATAACCTGATTTTGCTGTATATGTATCTCTAACTATTTTACTCAATTTTTGAATCTAACTGGTGAAACATTAAAGGAATTCACTCGGTTGAATTTGATCTGGCACATATTAATATTAGATACTTACATCAATGACTATAGGAGGTCCCTCGATGAAAAAAACAATGCTAATCATTACTCTATTAAGCCTTTCAAGCTTTGCTTGGGGAAAAGTTTTAAAAATAACTCAGTACAGCAGGATGTCGAAGATCACTTCAAATATATATAAGATAGAAAGTGTTAGTATGTTTGATGGGTCTACAATTCCATTTTATGATCTCTATAATCCAGATTTAAGAGAATTTAAAGATTGCCTGAGCAAGCTTAAAAGGCTTCCTCAAACTGATCGGGCGGTAGTTATTTACGCCAGTGAATATAAAATGCCAGCTGGCAGTTATGCAGGAAGGATTGTTTATAAATTTAATAAAAAATGTATCTATAGAAATACTTCAAACGATTAATAACTCTCTAGGCACTACCTCAAATTGTTGAGGTTGTGCCTTAAATTAATTAGCACTTACCAGGGTGCTCCAATTATTTCTTTCATTTCCATTTCTAGTATCACTGGGTGGTTTTCAAAAATATCTTCATGATCACATTGTCCCATTGGTCCCTTAAGGCTGCCTCCACTAATATGACCATTAATGGTTATACCTCCTCCTGGTATCACCTGGAAGTCTTGAATGACTGGATGCTTAGGAGCATTGAGAGACAAATCGTAGGGGCCATGGTGCATAAAAGGATGGCCTATATAGGTTTGATCTTCGCCGTTAAAAAATTCAAACTGATCACCTGCTTTTCCTATCCCCATAATATCCTGCTTCAGGGAGATTAATACGTGGCCAGTACCTGGCTCTCTGTCTTTAGTTCCATAGTTTTCTTCAAAGTACTCAAGTTTGTTTGAAACACAATGGCTTCTATAGATATAAGGGGCAGATTTTTGTCTATCAATATATGATTTTCTGCTTTTTAACTCTTCAGTAGGAAGTCCATAGACTGCTGTATTTAACTTGGATGGTCTAATTTGTTTGAGCATTATTTTCTTAGTTTCTGATACAAGTTTAAATTCAATATCCATATTGTCACCAGATTTTAATGTATGGCTTTTTTCGAGCTCACTATGGGCACTTTGGAATTGTTTAACAAGAGATTCTAGCTTGTCCTTTGATATGATTTTCAAATAATCATCACTCGGACTTTTTACTTTGAGGATATTGTCGTGAAAAGAAATGCTGGCCATTATTTTAAAGCTAGCTCGCAGGTCATCTAAATCTGGATTTGTGATGCTTTTATCACCTTCGGCGATAGAAATATTAGCATAGAATCCATATCTATCTTTTCTTGTTAAGGCGACACCATTTGCCAGTTCAACTGAAGATGGGAATGCTGGATGGATAAGAATTCCCATGGCACTAAGATGGTGGTTTATTTTGTAAAATTCTCTTTCTTCAAAAGCCTGAAAGTTCCACAGACTTGCCCACACTTTTAGAATTGCTCTTTGTATAGACTTATGCTTTTTTCCTTCTTCTGGAGTTGGTGGATTGGCGTAGCCAGTTTTAGAGCTGTATAGACCTGCTCCATTAAAAAATTCTAAGTCTTCTACATTTGATGAGGATCTAAATCTAACAGGCTTACCATCGTGGCCACGAGAAATAAGGATTTCTCTGATTTTTTCTAAAAGATGAGGATCTATTACCGACTTCTTTATTTTCTTTCTGAATTCTTTTAGCTTTTCTTCTCTTATGGCAGAGCTTTCTTTAAAACTAGTATTACTAAGAAGATCGCTTAATTGAGATTGCAACCCTGAGTTTTCCATATGGGTCTGGTAAAAGGAAAATGGAACTCCAAAAATAAAATCAGGTGTTCCTATGCCGTCTATCTTCGAAAGTGTTGCTAGATTCGTTGCCTTCGATCCGAATATCGATTTAAGTTGATCTCGGGAGAGGCTTGTGGTTTCAAGATTTTCAATTTCCTGGTAGTTTGCGTTGTATGAGATATTGCTTACTTTATCGGGACGTTTCACGGACCAGAATCTTTCGAACTCTTCCATTGTTGCTGGAAGGATGGCCACACTTCCATATCTAACTCTGAATTTAACCAATTTTCCTACAAGGCCTAGATATTTTGGATCCCCGAGAACACCTTCAATATAGACATTGGGTGTTCCTCTATTCTTACTGAGAAGGTTAATATGGCTTAGCTCAGGTTGGTCTACTGAGGTAATAACTCCAGCAACTGGTGGAAGATCAAGCGGAAGGTAGTCAAGGAGAACGATATCAGTAGGAGAAGGCAACAATTTTTGGGACTCATTTTTTTTGTATTCACGAAGTAGGCCCACAGTAAATCCAAAATTGAGAATTTTTTCCTCACCTTTTTTAATCAAGTCTTCTGGGAAAACTATAGGGGTACTGTTAAGTTTAGGGTTTGTGGCCATTAGTTTTTGTTCACTCCCTTGAGGCATCCAAAAGGTGCTGAATTTGTATGAGAGACCGCCGCCACCTATCATATCCCAAAGTTCTTTAAATGGTAGGTTGGTCTTTAAAATCTTTTGAGCTGAAGTGATTTCGGTTACGGTAAGCAAGGTGTGTTCTGGAACTGACCAAAGATAACCTAGTTTTTGGAACTTCCTTTCTTCGTCATAGGGAACATACTTTATATATCCACAGAGAAAGCGCTTTTTAAGTGCTTGGCACATACTCGCAAAGCTAGTTCTATCATATTCAGTGCCATCAAGAGCTCCTGCCAGCTGATAGTGAAAGGGATAGGTCTCTGGGTCTTGAAAATAGAGAACTTGATTTTTTGTTCCAAGCTTGTCGATTAAGAATTTCAATTCTAATGATTTTTCTGAGAAGCTTGAATATTGGTTATGATCTTTGAGTCTTAATCTAGTGCCTTTGAACGGAACACCTTTTTGGGGCGAGACAAAGTTATCGCCAAATTCGATTGGAAAGGTATTTGCTTTTAAATTTGCCAGGAAAAGTAATGATATTAACAAGGTAGTCGTGAGTCTAATTAGCATTTTTGAATCCTTTATTTCTAAAGGCAATTTAGGAATGAAATATTGAATTATCAATGATTTATGATGATCTCAGAACTTTTTACAAGTTGAAAAATTGATTGTTAACTAATTTGAAGCCCTTATATAACGGACACTAACGGAAGCTCCATTGGAGTACTGAGCGTTACCAAATAATTGTAAAAAATAGCCAGTTCGGTACATCCCTGGAGAGCCAGAGACTTTCATATTGAGATTGGTTTGATAGCCAATATATTGCCATCCGTTGGAATTACTTTGTGATACAGCGGCTCCGTTGATTGTCAGCTCAATGGTGCTCGCATCTGGTTCTTCGCTAATATAGACGTAGCCATAGGTGTCTATAGGGTTGGAAGTTGTAATGAAAAGGCAGTTTGGATATTGAATCCTGCTAGAGGCCGTGGGAGCATAGTTTCCAACAAGTTGAATAAAGTGGCCTGTCATTTCTTCACCCTCATCCTCTGTAAAGGATGAATCAACATAGTATCCAGCTCTTGTGTACTGATTATATTTATAGCCAACATATTTAAAACCATTAGTGTCACTTTCAGGAATAGTACTTCCATACAGGTCGCTGACGGCAAGGGAATCTGTGTCCCAACTCACTGTCGGGCTAGTTGTTTCATCTACTAGCCAGTACTCATAGACGTGAGATTGCACGGTTGATTGAATACTGCTATAGAGCCCATCAAAGAGTTGAGCGTGTTCAGTGGTACATAAGTCGTATGAGTCTGGATAAGTTCTGCCATTTTGATCTGTGGCACCTCCAGAATAATCCTCAGATGTTTGTCCATAAAACTCATTAGACATATCACGATAGCGGTGATGAGGAGGATTAGTGCAATCGCCTGATGATGAATGAGGTTGGATAGAAATAAATCTAAACATTGATGTGTTTAAGCTACTTTTTAGAGAATCAAAACTTGATTTCCAGTTATTGTAGTCCACCTGTGCTCTGGCATTGACCCAGTAGGACGTATCGTCGTCTTCATCATAATAGTCATCATCTTCATTAGAGATAATTACAACTATGTGGTAAGCACCACTTCTAAAAAAAGTAGATTTATGACTATTTAGAAGATCGTAGGATCTCTCAAAGCCTTTTTCAATTGAGCCACCTGAAACGGTGCTAAAGGCAGTAAGGCTTGCAATATTTGAAATTGAATAGCCTCCACTGAGATCATCATTGTCATTTGTATAGTATTTTAATTCATCAGAGGCCGGTTTAATCAGAGGGGCCATGAGCATTCTATAACTAAAATCCTCGGAGATATTCCCAATGGCACTAACAATTGATGACTTAGTATTAGCGTCAATTAGAAGTGAGCTTCCAGAGTTATCCCATAGAATTAAAAGGTCAACCTCTGGCTTAACAAGAGTATGCTGTGCACAACTTGATTGAGAATTTATAAGTGCATCTGCTGTGGAGTAGCTTTCAGTGTTTTCTGTTGGCGAAAAACTTTCCTTAGAGCAAGCAAGTAGCCCAAGTATGATGGTAAATAAAATCAATTTAAATATTTTGTTACCCATGTTCTCCCTCGCTCAAGACCATTCGGTTAATTGGATTTCATACTTGATATAGTGGATAAAAAACATTTTTACTCCCATAATTTGGGAAAGAATTTCCAAGGCAAACAATTTCTTGAATAGGGGGTAAAATTAAAGAAAACGCAGAGTTGAGGGAAATTTATGAGCTCAAATTGGTATTATGTTGAAAGTGGACAAAGAGTAGGTCCGGTTTCAGAAGAAGAGCTAATTAGCTTTATAAATTCTAGTCGTCTAGGCGTTGATGATTATGTATGGACTAAGGGCTTTGAGAACTGGTCGAAAATAAAAGATATAGAAAAATTCTATCAACTTATCTCAGGCGAGAGCAGCTATCAGTCTGAAAACAGCAGTTTGCAAGTGGATAGCGATTATCCCGTTGATACAGATAGTGCTGAAGAATTTGATTGGAATAGCGTAGACAAAGAAGAAAAGAAATTTTTTGTTCTCACAGGAAAGGATCGCGGAACCTCAGGTTCTCACTATGGACCATACTCACTGAGCCTTCTTGTCGATTTATTTGAAAAAAGCAGGGTCAATGGAAAAACTTTTGTTTGGTGCAGAGGACTTTCAAATTGGACAATGCTTGCTGATGTTCCAATTTATAAAAGTTTATTTCAAAAAGATCCACCAGAGGTCGATGATAGTGATAGAAGAGAATACCCGAGAAGACCATTTGTAGCGCGGTTATTTTTTCATGACAATGAGAAATTGTTTGAAGGACTTTGCAGGGATGTTTCTATTGGAGGGATGCAAATACTTGTAAATCAATTTCCAGGAAAAGCTGGAGATAAGATTTCTGTAAATGTGCACCCGGAAAATAGTAATTTTCATTTTGTTGCTTCGGGAGAAGTGGTAAGGTTGCTTGATGGAAATCAGGGGTTTTCATTTAGGTTTATTAATTTAGGTGAGGAGTCCTTAAATGTCATCCGTTCCTATATCTACGGTGAAGATCAATCATAGCGCCGAAGAGCTAGCTGAGAGTTGGAATCCGAAAGAGCGGTTTCACAAATCTACAGGAAATTTTAGAAGTAAAAATGGTGGAGAAAGTATTTTCTTTAAGAGATACACTCCTAAAAAACATATCTCAAGTGAGAAGCTTATTCACTTGTGGTTTGTTCATGATATTGCTGATTATCACGGTCGCTATCTTGATTTTGTAACTTATCTATTGAAAATGATACCCGAAAATATCGTGGTTTCATTAATTGACCTCAAAGGTCATGGAATGAGTTCAGGTAGCCGTGCCTATATAAAATCTTTCGATGAGTATTGCTTTGATTTTGTAGACTTTGTTAATAGTTATCCATCAACACTTCCAGTTTCCCACAATGTTTTCATGGGGACCGGAATGGGTGGTTTAATGACTATTAAAACGATCATTAATTTTCGTAGCGATTTAGAAACTACTGAAAATTTATCTATGATTTTAACAAACCCATTTATCTACCCTACATTTGATTTAAAGAAATCCAGTCGTAGACTTCTTAAGTATGGAAAATCTCTATTTTCCTCTTCAAAATTTCAATTGAAATCTCCAATTGATGTTTATAATTTAACGAGAGATCAAAATAAGATGCATGAATATATGGCTGATCAGCTTGTGAGTTCACAAATAAGCCTTTCATTAATTAATGAAATTATGAAATCAAGCGATCAACTTCGACGTTTTGCTTATTATATTGATATCCCATCACTTTTTCTTATTTCAGGTGAAACAAAGCTTAATTGTCCCAGTACTACAGAGCTATTCTTCCAAGGGATACCAACTGATGATAAAAAACTCTCATTGTACGCAGATGGTCACCACGATATTTTAAATGACTTAAATAGTGAAATAGTTTTTAATGATATCTATAATTGGTTAACTGAATTAGTGAGGCCTAAGGGATGAAGTATTTTAGCTTTCTCATCTTTACAATAATCGCTCTATCTTCTTGCTCACACTATAGTAAGAATCTTGTTACTAGTGGGAAAGTGACCTTTAAAGAAGGGGTTTACTCGGACCAAAAATGGAAGGGTAAACTGAGATTTGAAAGAACTTCCTGGATGCAAGAGCTTACCCTTCTATATGATGTTCTTTGGTCTCCGATTGGTGAAGACAGCCCCTATTTTGCTTGGTTTTCTAATGATGAAAAAGAGTTAGTTAAAGGTTGTAATCAATTCTTTGTGGCCCTTCGTTACTCACTTGATGCTAAACGAGTGTCCCATTCAGAAGTTAGAAATACCATAGAGCTAAACGGACTGAATGAAATTATTGTAAATTCTTTTTCAAAGAACTTGAAATCTCACCCTAGCTGGCCTTCCTATGGGCTAAATCAACATAAAGTGAGTGGATTTTGCCAGAAAGGAAATTTAAAAGATGGCCAAATCGTGGTCACCGTCCCTGGATATAACACAGAGTACCTGTCAAGTAATTGATATTCCTGAGTAAATCAATCAGCTCTAAATTTTTCTCCTAAGACTCCGATGAGTATATTAGGAGATTAAACCTTCATGTCAGATGAGCACGATGACAATTTAATTTTAAAGAGATTTGGAAGATATCTTCTTCTTGATCATCTTGTCGATGGCGGTATGGCCAAGATTTGTCGCGCCAGGTTTTTGAGTGAAGATGTTCAACGAATTGATGCTATTAAGATGGTTCAGCCTCAATACTCAAAAGATCCTGCATACAAAACAATGTTCCTTGATGAAATAAAAGTTTCCTTTGGTTTGAATCACCCAAATATTGCTAAGATTCACGATTATGGCATAGTCGACAATCAGCTATTTTGTGCAATGGAATACGTTGATGGGAAAAATCTTAAGCAGATATTAGACCGTCTTAAGTCAAAGGGATTTGTTTTTCCAATTCAAATCTCAGTTTACATAATTTCTCAAACTTGTCAGGGCCTAAGTTATGCTCATAATTTTACAAATAAGCTAAGTGGAAAAAAATCCAATATCATTCACAGAGATATTTCTCCTCATAATATTATGATTACCTATGAAGGGGCAGTGAAGGTTATTGACTTTGGAATTGCAAAAGCAGAAAGTAACTCTGAAGCGACCCAAGCGGGGACGATCAAAGGGAAAATGCCCTATCTCGCACCTGAGTATCTCGAAGGCATTGACCTTGATCATAATTATGATCAGTTCGCAGTTGGACTTACTCTTTGGGAACTTCTTTGTGGGCGTAAACATTTTAGTGCGAAAAATGATCTCGCTGTTTTAAAGCTAATTCAGGAATGTAAAATCGTTCCTCCTTCGAAAATTAATCCAGTTGTTCCAAAAGAGCTAGATGACATAATTATGAAGTCGCTGGAAAAAGATAGAAAAGATCGTTTTGCTAATATGGATGAATTCAACAGAGCACTTGTTAAATTCTTGTATTCTAAATATCCTGATTTTAATCCAACTGATCTGTCTAGGTTTGCTAAAAAACTCTTTGCAGAAGAGATCAAAAGTGACAGAGAGAAATTCTATGAATTTGGACAAGTTGATATCACAGACTTTCTAAGTGATATGGCAAAAAATCCTAATGGCGATGCAGTTGGTCTCTCCATGGATAGCGGTGGCAGTAAACAAGGTGAGCAAACAAAGAAAACTCTTCTTCATAAGGCACAAGATTTTGACTTTGGTTTTACAAAAGATAAAACGGGAAGAGTTGTATGTGAAGACAAAACAGCTGATGCCTTTGAAATTGAAAGAACTAATACAGAAGCAAAAAGAGATCAGGCCAAGACCGCTTTGACAGAAAAAGAAAAACAGCAAAAAGAAGGGCAGGGCTCGAAAAAAGTTGATATTAGAGAGCAAAGAAAAGTCAAAAAAAGAAGAAAATTGATAAAAGTAGTTGCAAGTGTTGCAATTATTATTTCAATCGCTGGAGTTCTGAAAGATCCAATTGTTAATAAGGCAAAAGAATATCTTGGCCTTAATAGACAGCCAGCAAGTAATCAAGGTGTAGAAAAGGTTGAAGTCAATACACCTGAAATAGAGACTCAAAGATTATTCCTTGAAAACCTACCAACGTTTGCAGATGTTTATGTTAATGGTAAAGATTACGATTATGAAGTTGTTGGAATCGAACTTGAGGCAAATAAAGAATATACAGTGAAAATTGTCGATGAAGACAAGAAACCTTTCTCGAAAACATTCTTCTTGGGTAGCAGTAAGCCACAGAAAGTGCTGATTCCCACACTTCAAGATGTTGTTTACGGTGAACTTACTACAAGTAATAATTACTACCCTGGGCAAATTCTAAAGGTCATAATTGATGATGAAGAGGAAGAAATAAGACTTCCAGTGAGAAATGAGCCTGAAAGACTTCCAGCGGGAAGTTATGATGCTAAAATCTATAATCCTGAATTTGGAACTGAAAGATCTATTAAATTTAAGATTGAAGAAGATAAAAGACTTACTCTCGAATAAACAAAATCTCTATTTAGTTTCTTTTTCTTTTGTGTATTTTTTTGATTGCTTATAGATATTTTGTTTTCTCATATTAATTAATTTCATTATCTCTGCGGCTGTTTCTTCAAGTGCTTTTCCAGTGACATTAAAAACGGGCCATCTTTTATTTTGCTTGAAAATGTCATTGGCCCATTCAACTTCTTGGATTACTCGAGAAATTTCAGCATAGTCACCCTTATGCCCAGTTGTGCCTAGTCTAGTGAGCCTATTTTTTCTAATTTCATGCAATGTATCGGGGTCAATTGTGAGTCCGAAAATTTTTCTTTGATCGACTTTTTGTAGCTCACTGGGGGCTTCTACGCCGTGAATAAGAGGGACATTTACCACTTTTATACCGTGTAAAGAGAGATAAATTGATAGAGGCGTTTTTGATGTTCGTGAAATTCCCACAAGTATAACATCTGCTAGGCTTAAAGAAGCAAGGTTCCTGCCATCATCGTTATTGAGGGTAAATTCGAT
>JABIHA010000064.1 GCA_018649885.1 Bacteriovoracaceae bacterium | reverse complement strand
GCTGCTAAAATTGATGCGCACTTAATGAGTACGGGCAAGCTTAGCGACAATGATAGGTCTAAGCTTTCTTTAGCAAATGAGGAGTTATCAAAGTCGGCAATATATATCGATGACACTCCCGGACTTGGCTTACTTGAAATATGTGCTAAAGCCAGACTCCTAAAGCTGCAGTATGAAATACAGTTGGTTATTATTGATGATCTGCAATTAATGGAAGCTGGAAGGGCAGAAGACAGGCAACAAGCTATCTCTAGGATTCTAAGTGGCCTGAAGGCGCTGGCCAGAGAATTAGATGTACCGGTGATTGTCGTTTATCAATTGAATCAATCAGTAGAAACACGTGAAGGATATATACCAGGAATATTAGACTTGCGGGAGTCTGGATTTATTGAACAGGATGCTGATGTAGTTATATTGTTACATAGAGAAGACTATTATAATCCAACCAAAAGACGTGGTGAAGTTGATCTTAGTATCGTAAAACAGAAAACCGGTCCTACCGGTAAAATAACTCTTAAATTTCAACAGAAATTTCTGAGATTTGAAAACTTTTGAAATACTATTCAACTAGACGTGGACTAAACTTTTGCTGTTATGGACAGACGGCACATGTAACTATAAAACTATTTAAATGATGAGTAACCAAACAATAAATACTAAAAAACTCCAATGTGGAAATCCTAAACATCCAGATCTAATAGCCTCTCCAAATATTGCTCATGTAATTGACAGGGATTTAATTATTGAAAATGAAAAGTACTCTCAATATTTGTCATACATCAATGAAGTTAACTCAGATTGTGATCTTAATGAAAGAATGGACACAAGTATCTGTATTTTTGTTGACGATATCAAGGGCTTAGAAATACCATCGATGGATTTAGTCCTACAAGTGGACATAAAGCAAAAGAATGCGGTTAAATGGATTCTTCACAATCTAGAATTGGTTTCAAAATTAAATGCTGTTTATTCAGAAAAGCTTTAAAAAAGGAGGTTAGTGATGAGTGAAAAAAGTAAGCCAATATGGGAACACATAGATTATGAGCCTGTAGGGGGAGCAAGAGCTGTTTTTGGGCCTAAAAAAGGCACATACAGAATCAGGGTATCTGAAGGCTGGTTGGTAAGCTATAAGTATTTTGGCGAAAAATGGAAATCTGCTAACTGCGCTGCATACTTTCCAGATAAAGAAGGAGTATGGAATACCGAGAATGTTAAGTGGGATTTGATTGGTGAACGACGAGGCTCAAGTGAGTCTAGGATGAACTGCAGGATGAAGGTTACTGGAGGTTGGTTGGTGAGAGATGATTACAAGACTAGGCAGCAGGGTGCAAATGAAAAAATTGAATATTTAAATATGTCCATAAGAAACAAGAGGCATCACATTTAAACTAATCATCCATCTTTTTATTGACTTTAATAATTTGGGCCTCTATTATCGATTTTATAATTAGTGGCGAGCTATCATTTATGTTCTGAATATCATTATAGTAGTGGCACTATTCGTAAAATCTATAATAAGTTGTTAGTAACAAGGAGATGAACTATGCCTGCAGAAAGTAACGATAGGAAATATTATCTTGTACGTACTGAAAAAGATTTAGTAGAGAAATCAATTGTCGGAATTGGGTGGAGAGATTTTAAATTTTCAGATTATAGTGATACTGAAAAACTCATTAAGGATATTGACAAAGGTTGTGGAATTGGAAGAGCTGGAAATCAAATAAGAAGATTTATAGGCATTGCAAAAGGCGACATAATAATAGTTCCTTTGCCATTGTGTGTGGTTATTGGAGAGGCAGAAGAAGGATTGTTTTATGATAAAAATTATTATTCCAAAGATAGGGCAAACCAACGACATGTGACATTTGATTTTGAAGATGGAAAAGTAATAACAATTAACAGAATTGACTTAACTGAGGCACTTCAACGTCGGCTAAAAGTTCCAGGAATCACCGTCAATGATATTTCTGAATTCAAGAATCAAATAGATACTATCATCACAAGCAAAAATGAAGGAAAAAGATTCTCTTGGAATAACACCATTCAAAATATGTTCATTAAAAAGGAAGAAGATTTTAAAAAAGAATTGTTTGAAAATATACAAAGTGGGCAAACTTACCTTCGATCTGGAGGGATTGGACTTGAATATCTTGTAAAAGAATTGTTAGACATTGAAGGTTATGATGCAGGTGTTTTGGACAAAAGAGCCTTTAGTAGCTTTGCTGATGCAGATGTGAAGGCTTCAAGGGAGGATAGATGCTCTTCTATAAAGCTATTGGTACAGGTAAAGCATCATCAAGGAACTAGTGGAGATTGGGGACTCAAACAATTAGAAGAAATAAGGAAATTGTCTCTAAAAGATTATTCTGACCATGTATTAATTTTTGTAACTTCTGCAGAGGTTACAAAAGCTTTAAGAGATAAAGCAGACTCATTATCAATTACAGTTATTGATGGCTATGGTCTGGCTGATTGGATTTATGAAAACTTAAATAAATTAAGACCAGACACAAAAAACAAACTTGGTATTTGTGAAGTACCAACTTTAACATCACTGTATTAAAGTTGCTAGCAATGATTTGCAGCTGAATATGGTTTGTCTGTTGCCAAGCAAGATGCTCCATTTTCTGCTGCACTTCTTAGCGGAATTAGTGTGTTTGGTCTTTAAGTAACAAGAAAGGAGATTACTTATGAGTGAATATCAAGAAATTGCTGAAGAAATATCAAGAAGGCTGGAAGAGAAGAAACGAGAAGGAGGTATTCGTGTTGATGAAATACCTGAGATAATTGGAAACATTATTGATCGAAATATAAACTGTTATCCAGGAAAGCCCTGTGATAAATGTTGCGATAAGGCTTTTTTCTTATCGCTAAGCTCTAAATCAAATGCAAAGGGAAGAGGACATCTTGATTTTAAGCATGCACTGGATAAGATTGTTCAACATATGCAGGGTATATGTTTTCAAGAAACACATGTTGCTGTTTGTTTTACTGATAGTTTGGAACCAAATGCTTTTGGTGAGTGGAAGGCGAATTTAAAACAAATTAAAAATAACGCTAGTGTCCAAATCTATTTACTTTCTGGGGGTAAGGCTACAGAGATTCCCATATAATTTCCTAACAAGGTGCTTTATCTAGCCTCTATTGCACTGACGTTCTAAAACGACATTTAATTTATGTTTCTTTTATTCAGCTCACCACAAACCACATTTCATCAGTAATATCTGTGTGTTCTGATGTTTCAACCTTCAGCTCGAATCGTACAAATTCAATTTACAAATAAAAAAGGTTCTTGCAAAGTCGCGTATTAGCTTCAACCTACAGATTTATTTAAATAGTGATATGTGTTTTAGGTTGTGTAGCAATACGTTACACGAGACTGCAAAAGCCTTCTTTGAAATTTATCTGTCGATAGAGAAGGTCGCTTATCTGCAATGATTCTAAAATAGTTTAATTAATAAAGAACCATGATTTAAGCAACTTTTCTCTACCTTTTATTCTACCTTTATTATCGACAGAAACAGAAATTTTATTACTCAAAAAACCCTTTTTCCGTTTGAATAAAATCGCAATAAATATGCCAGTTTCTCCATACAATCTTATTGGTTTATATACTCAGAAAACAACAAGTCATAAGTATAGCATTAATAGAATGTTAGTTGATTGGGATTTTGTTAGTACTGAAGAAATATGATATGACTCCAGCACCTTCACGACGTATTATGTAACTCCATTAGTCTTATCTCACCAACAATCCTAGTACTCTTTTTTTTATGGAAGTAAGATGCGTAGCTTATGTCCCAGATGCATCTTCTTTATTTAGCCTTAATGCCTGCGTTTCGTAAAAAAGTCCTAACATTTTAGACACCTGCCTTCTTGCTGAATTTTCATATTTCAAGATCGTCTGGATTGAGTAGTCCTCGAACACAATCTCTCCATCCTGAGAATGCATACTCATTGGTTGTTCTCGGATCATTGCTACTTCTGCCAAGCGGCCTCTGCGCAACCGCCAAAAACCGAATACAACATCATTGAACAGCTCTTCCTCAAGACTTCCATAAGGCTGCAGATCCTCATGTAAACTGGTGTACAACGATTCGAATTCAGGCTTGTTTTCATTTTTGATTAGCACCGATACCATACCATGCTTCGTTGCGTTCAGCCTGGTGGCCGACATATCTCTAGGCCCCGTTGACTTTTTGCTATTCTCCCTGCATGCAGTTATCTGCTTGCGAGAGGTATTATTATTCTTTTTTAACGGTTTTGTCTTTTTTCTCATTCTTTCCCACCTATGTAAATTTCTAGAACGAACCTATTTCATTATTTTTCAGATGGCTGTTTATTTAAACCTGAAGCATCGGAGAACGCCTTGAATTCAGGCTGTGTTAATTCTAATGCCAGAGTAATATCTTCCATAAAATTATCCGCGTCTTTCTCATCAATAAGCGTTGAAGCTATCTTTATAGCTATTTCACACCATTTCTGAGATATTCCTGTACCTTTTGACTCCATATATCTACCGTATGCATCCATCATGAGAGATCCCATGATTACCTTGGGATCCATAGCTCGCTTTACTCCAAGACGATACTTCAGTAGATCCCCATCTCTGAGCCATGCTTTTCTTCGCAATTTTTCCCGGCTATCACTTATCGCTTCCTGATACTCTAAAACATCAATCTCCGAGTCG
>JABIHA010000045.1 GCA_018649885.1 Bacteriovoracaceae bacterium | reverse complement strand
GCTGTTGTAGAACCTGTGGAGCCTGTGTAAAAATGAGAATCATTTTTCACAACTCCATAGGTTAAAGAAAGACCCCTTCAGGCAGATAGGTATCTCTTAGAAATTTGCAACTTTGGTCCACATTCATTTGACGACATACAGATTATTTAACAGATTTGAATTTAATTACAAAACCTACGAGAAGAAACAAATCCTACGAATTGACAGATGAAGGACATAAATATGGGGGCTATTTGTTTACCGATAATGGTGAAAAATATATTGGGTGGAATAAAGCTCTATTAGACAAAAAAATTAACCCTATTGTGTCTGGTATAATTAAGCGTTTTGATTTTAGACTCTATCATTTAACGCATATTTTAAACTTAAAACCTATCTTAAGTCAGGGCCTGAAATGCCATAACGACGCATCAGGTTATAAAGATATAAGCAATCTAAAAGTTAATAAGCGAAGAGAGAGAGAAAGGAAATCTTTTGGTAGTCTGCATGAATACGTGCCGTTATATTTCAACTCAAGAAATGCAATGTTGTACCAGACGTGCAAACAATTTAATGGGAAAATTATTATCTTAGAAATCAATAGAGAAATTGTAAAAAAAGACTATACGGTATTCAGTCAAGGAAATGCTGCAAGATGGGATTCATCCCTCACTCGTTGCAAAATTAAAGCCGCCTCGTTTGATTGGGATAAGATTTGCAGTAGAACATGGGCAGAGATTGGTAGTGGTGTTATTAATGTGGAGCAAAAATCTATGATGATGAGTGAATGTTTGGTTTTTAAAAGTATATCCAGTTCATATATCAAAGGGATACACTGCAAGGATATTTCTACTGCCAATAAAGTATCTGAATTAATAGAAACAAGTATTCACGAGGTTCAAGTAAGCCCTGAGCTTTATTTTTAATTCTAAAATTTCTTGCAAGAGGTGAATAAATTGAGGTCAGTTGAGTGAAGGGAGGTCAAAGATGAGCGTTAAGGTAATCACTGGAAACCTTTTCACAAGTTCATGCCAAACCATTGTGAACACCGTTAATTGCGTTGGAGTTATGGGTGCCGGTATTGCTCTTGAATGTCGTCTTAGGTACCCAGAAATGCATGAGAAGTATATAAGCCTATGTAATGACAATAAAATAGAGACTGGTTTGTTGTGGTTATATAAATCACATAAAAGATGGGTGTTGAACTTTCCCACAAAAAATCACTGGAAATACCCTTCTAAAAAAGAATACTTATATACTGGTCTTGAAAAGTTTTGCGATTCTTATAAAGAAAAAGGTATTGAGGCAATAGCGTTTCCTTTGCTGGGTGCTGACAAAGGGGGAATTTCTCAAGAAGTCAGCTTGAGTATTATGAGAAGTTATTTAGATAAAATTGATCTTGAAATTGAAATTTATAAATACGACAAATGTGCAAAAGACGATTTATTTGACCAAATAAAGGAAAAACTGCTTTCAAAGAGCATTGAAGTCATCTCGACTGAAACAAATATAAGAAAGAACTATGTAGAAAAACTTATTAATGCAATCCAAAATCCTGATATAGTGCAAATAAGCCAATTAATAAATGTAGAAGGCGTTGGGTTAAAAACACTAGAAAAGGTTTTCATTTACGCAACTAATACAATAGCTGACACTGACAGAACAACACCAATTCAAAGATCACTATTTTAATTGGAGGATTAGGAATGTTCGATTTTTTCAAGAAAAAGAACGATTGGGTAATAACATCTGCGCTCGAACCTAAGCTTGAGATTCAATCACAGGATGATGCAAGTAGCTATGCTACAAAGCTAACTAAACTTAACCGTGACGACCTACATAAAGAGTTGTCAAACGTCCAAGCTGCTAAATATAACCTCATGAGCCTACCTTCATCCCCTGCTGACCTAAATAAACAAAAGTTGGTGACGTGTTTGACTGATAAGGCAACGATTATATGCATGTTTGTTTTCGGTCAACAGACCGTTTTGGAGTTTGGGGGGGGCGATACAAGAGCATTTAACTCTTTACTCAATAAACTAGACGAAGAGATTATGCACCTAAATCTCATGCCGTCGCAGCATGGCGAACAACTTCTTAAAAGAGTTAAAGAGCAAATTTCTAACTCATGAGGGTAGTATCTGATTTAATTTGTAATGGCTCAGACTAGATCGTGCTGTTACCAGATTTTTAGGGTGCCTGTTAGATTAGATTTGGGTTAGATTTTTTTCATCCCAAATCAGTTTTCCCTCAAGTAAAGTTTTCATGGGTGTTCGCCCACAGCACATTATTCCTTGATCGTCTACTAAAGTCATATAGACATCGAAGCCACGCTTTAAAAGTTCAGCGATGACTGAATATTCCTGACGTTTTCCAAAAGAGGCTGTATCTCTGTAGCTCATGAAATCTCCAACCCTTTCTCATCCACAATCTCACGCAACTCTTTTCCTGCCTTGAAGAAGGGGACTTTTTTAGCGGGAACGTCTACCGCTTCTCCTGATTTAGGGTTGCGACCAACCCTGGCATTTCTTTCACGAATTCGGAAACTACCAAAACCTCTGATTTCTACACCTTTACCATTTTCAAGCGATTCGGTTATGGATTGAAATACAGTATTAACTACTACTTCCGTTTGTTTTTTTGTCAAATTTATCTGCTGAGATACTTTTTCAACAAGGTCAGCCTTTGTCATTTTGTCCTCATCAATATTTTTTGTTTTGAAGTTGCTGATATTGCCACATCGAAGAACTCAATCCCAGAAAAAAAGTATCTATCATAATAGTAGTATTTTCAGTGCGTTAGTGTGGGGAGCCCCATGCAGAACTAGAAAGTAAGGTAATTTAGGTCACTCTGGGGCTTTTTGGGGGGGGGATTTGAGGAGCATTACTTGATTAAAAGTAGTTTAAATTAAATTTTGCTAACAATTAAATCAACAAGGGAGGGGAGGCAGTGTTAATTTTACGGCTATGTGTTTCGTTCGTTGCAGTATGGTGATGATTATAAAAAGTCCAAATCATCACCATCCTTTTTGCTCGATGAGGTAGATTTTGACCTTCGGTCTTCAGTTCCCCTTAATAATTTTATCGTACCCGATTCTTCTAATGATTCAAGCTTATACAATATTTCCAATGGATTGTCCTCTGCGGTACTGAAATATGCCCATTTTGTTGCTCTGGTTATTGCCATGAAAAGTAGCTTCTCAACATTCTCATCAGAAAGCCAGCTAAATGACCTTTTAACCAGTCGAGGCAAAAATACTGAGTCAAATGTGAGTCCCTTGGCACTGTGATAGGACATTAATTTTGGTCGATTACTTGTAAAATCATGGGTTCTGTGTGCATTGTTTTTAGAGTTTTGCTTATTAGGAACCTCAACTTCTATGCCAATCTCTCTCAAGCCTTGTGCAAATCCGAATACCTGTCTGTTTTGAGGAAATAATATAGCAATTCGGTCATTCATTAATTGACGTTCTCTAACCATTTCGTAAAGTTTTTCTTTTTCATCATCAAAATTCTCAGCGTAATACAGTAAAGGAGTTTCTTTTGCCATTTTGGCTGTTCTTCTTTGGTCAAGGAAGAAATCTCTCTCATTTCCTTTAGGGAGAAACTGACTTGCTAATACAATTAAGTATTGGGAAACTCGAAAAGCTTCAATAAGATTTATATTTTTTTTTCTTATGTCTAAAGCATCGAGAACATCCTGTTCTATAGTTCCTGTGTCATAGATCTGTTGTTTTTGGTCAAAACAAACTGTGACGTGCTGAGCAACTTTATTTAATAAGTTAAATACTTCTTCCTCTAAATCTTGAGCCTCATCAACTAAAATAAAGTCATAGATAGGTTTGGTTAAATTTTTATCTATATACTCATAAACGGCACTTCTGGTGGCTGAGAAATTTGGTTGCCGTGCTTTAGAATTCCAAGGAATTTTACCACCTATGTAGCTTTCGTAAAAAAGTCTGCACCAGTGGTCGAACGTAAGGACATTGTCCTCTGGTAAGTTTAATAAGTTAATGTCAGATTTTATGTAGTCCTTTAAAACGTTTGTATAAACCATTATTTTATAATTATTTTTATTGCCACATAAATCCAATAGATACCTTGCTCTATGAAGAAGGATTTGAGTTTTTCCTGAGCCGGGACCTCCTGAAATTATTCTATTTTCAGATGGTGATAATTCAGTGGCCCTAATCTGGTCAGGGGTCAATTCATTTTTCGGTATAAGCCAACTCATTTCGTATCCAGGTTTAAGGAAATTTCAGGTAAGGCACCTCTGCCCTCAAGTGAGCCTTTGGATTTAGCGGCCCTTTTCTTCTGCTCACTTTTAATAGTCTTTTTCAGATCATCATCACCTGATAGTCCTGCGGCTGTTAGGTACCAACCAAGCTCCCAGTCGGACATATTATCCATGTCTTCATAACAATCAAGAGCCTCACTTAAGTTTTCCTTGTAAGGTTTGTCTTCGCCAAGTGATTTAAATATCTGAGCTTTAAGTGTAATGGATGGCCCGTCTCTCTCTCTTGAAATGGCTTCATTAATGGTTACCTTGGCATCCTTATATTTTCCTCTATCTTTTTGCGAAAGGGCGAGGTTAAAAAGAGGGGCTCGACTAGTAGATACTCTAGCAGCCTCCCTATAGTAACTTTCTTCTTTTTCCCAATTATTAAGGTCGCCAAAATTCATTCCAAGCAGATTTAAAATATGAGAATCAGGTTCTTTCTTCATTTTTAGTGCTCTTTGAAGAAAGGATATTGCCTTTTCGATTTGATTTAATTCGCTGTAATCACGAGCAATTTCTACCACTTTATCTGGAATTTCATTTTTTGGAACGTTTCCAGCCCTAAGATCCTCCTCGGCTTCCTGAATCCGTATTCGAGTTTGGTTTGGGTTTACGACATTTGTTAGCGGATTTTCAATAGAGCACTCAAATGACGGAAAGTCATTTTTCGAATGAATACTTAAGTCAAATTCGAAAACTTGATTTTCATCCATCCTGTATTTGAGTAGAAGTGGTTCACCTCCTTTTACGGAATTTGGAATTCTCCAAAGCTCTTCAAAAAGAAGCCTTTCATCATCATCTATGCCAGCGATTAATTCTACCCTAATATCATTAGAGCTATTAGTGATACTGGTTGGGTCTGAAAAGTCTGGAGTATTTGTATTGGGATTGACCTTTACGAGATTGGTTCTGTTGATTTCAGGAACAACAAGCGAAGAAATTTCACGCCACTTATTTGATTTTGGAAAGGGCAATTGTTCCCCTCTTTGAATTAAATCAACCGAGCCTGATTCTGTTCTTATTGATATTTTATCGTTTGCTACTATTTGAAAAAGTCCCTTGCCTCTTAGTTCTAATGCAAGAGCATGATAGGATGCTCCCTTTGAGATTGCTAACTGCGAGGACTCTTTATCCGTGTGTTTTAACGTATCTGCACTGGGAAAATAATTTTTAACAGCTTTTTGAACCTGAGGAATTAAACTACTGCCACCAACCATTAGTGAAAAATCTATATCATCAGCAGAGATGAGTGCTCTATCTATGGCATCCTGAATAGGGGCAAAAATAGAACAGGTTAAATTATATTCAGTTTCTCTCGCATAAAGAGAATCTTGATCTAAAAATGGTGTTAAAAGTTTTTCAAATTGTTCAGCATTAATTGATGGGGACTGCAAAATAAAGTCACGGTCTTTGAGAGAGCAAATATGTCTTCCTGGTTGAATTTTGACTAGTTCCTTCTTTTCCTTGCCTTCATACTTATCAAAACCTTCTAGTTGGCTTATTTCATTCGAAATCCCAATTTTTAAGGCTTGAGCGACCGCAGTAAGCGAGGGCTCTATAAATATCTTCTTTTCTTCAAACCCTAAATCACTAGCTTTTAAATTATTTTGCTCCAATAATTGAGGTAATAAAACATCGTGAATAATTGCTCGGTCAATATCTCCTCCACCTAAACGATGATAGCGAGATACAGCTAATGGTGAAAAATCAAGACATTTTGAGTTTATGTTTTTCATTACTTGATAGATTGCTACGTCACACGTTCCTCCACCAAAATCGAAAACAATAACTTTACTAGATAGCTTTAGACTTTTAATAATTTTATCAGGATGATTTAATAAAAAGTCAATAAATGCGGCAATCGGTTCGTCAATTAACTCCCCACCAGATATTGATATTCCGGCATTTTTTGCTGCTTCTAGAGTATCCGTTCTTTGGGCAACTTGAAATGAGGCGGGAATGGTAATTACAGTTTTCTTAGTTGGAAAGTTTTTTTCTGCGGGAACAGATTCTGTAAGAAACTTTAGTATCTTTCCACTTATTTCAGGTGGTGATCTATATCCATCGGGAGCTTTATGATAGGTTCGCCTACAACCCATGTCATTTTTACATTCGAGAAAAATATTTTCATATTGTGTAAGATTGAATTCTACCATTCGACCAAACAGCCTTTTTGCTCCCTCACCCACAACTTCTTTATTATTATGAATGGCGATGACTGAGGGGACTAAATAATTGCTGTAAACACCTGATGTGGTTTCTTGGTCAATTTCAAGGCATACACATTTAAAGTTATTTGGAGTATTGGGATTCCATAGAATTTCTGAGATAGTTGAATTTGTAGTTCCTAAATCAATGCCTAAAACTCTAAAGGGTTTTGAAATGCTCTTTATGCGACTTTCCTCAACCCCTATTAGTTCCAATGAATTCAATTCAAGCTCCGTAGTCATGTCTATATTTCTTCAGCTAGTTCAAGGTTATGAAACGCCAGCTTAATAATACGTGTTAAATGCTTTAGCTTAACCATTTGGTAGATCTGGCAATATAACAAATATTGGGAAAGTGAAAAAGTTAATAATAGCCTTAAATTGGTGCCATGCCATTCTTCTGTAATGATTTATTAGCCTTTGGGAGTGTTTGACCCTATAAAATTAAACTTTAGGCTGGATCAGCGATCGGATCGGCTTCTTTAATGGTGAGTGCTGGATAATTTAGGAAGGATGGAGTAACGGTCTGTCATATTCTGCATAAAAATAATAGTGACACTCGTAGTGACACTTGCATATCATAATGAACAAGTTTCAGTAGTAATTACCAATAATGAATATAATCTAATTTGTTGAATCTATTGTTGTGTGTTGTTATGAGTTGTTGCGAGTTATGCGAAGTAACTGACTCTTAATCAGTAGGTCCTCGGTTCGATCCCGAGACGGCCCACCACTTAAAACAAGGGGTTATGACTTCGAGTCATAACCCATTTTTATTTTTATGGTTCTGTTTGCCACTATTTTGCCACTTGTTTGCGAAATTAGACTGTTTCTCTGTGCGTTGCCAGAAGGGTTCCTAAATGCCTAAAGACAGCTTTTTCGTTGACATTAGTGACATATTAGTATTATTGTTACTAATATTGTTGATTGGTTAATGGGGCGAAGGTGAAGAAGAAAATTAAAGCCAAGAGCAGGACAAAAAAGAAGAGTGGAGCGCCTGTTAAGAAGGAGCGGGTGATGACGTTGCTGAATAGGTTCATGCTTGAGGCAATGGATGAGTTTGTTCCTGCTCAAAGAAAGGGAACGATTAAGGGAGAGAAAATTGGCTACAGCGTTCAAAAGTATTCCGCCTTGTTTTACCTGATGCGTAATTGGCCTCTTAAAGAGGTTGCGCGTGCGGCAGGAGTGTCTTACGGGGTTTTGAGGAAATGGAAAACGGAAAAGGAGTTTATGAAAAATCATCATGATTTGCAGACTAAGTTTTCCTATGCGTTTTCTGGGCATATCATACGTAAGCACAGGAAAGTTCTAAGTGGTGAAATTGACGGCCCTCTTGACTTTGAAAATGATCCATTGTTTGCAGATGTTGATTCTTATGGAGAGCCTCTCCGCCAGTTAATTAAGGATTATGTTTTGAAGGATATTTTAAAGGGGCGGACAACCCCTGCCCGGATATTCAGATTTTTTGAGGGCAGTACGGTCGCAGGGTATGAGCATATAGAAGTAAGTGATGTTAATGGGTTTCGTGCCATTTATGATGTTGTTAATCTTGTTTACTCGAAAGAAGGATATAGGTTGAAAAGGGAGCTATATCAGAATCTTGAGCCACAAATGTCAAAAATAGTCTTCGATGATCTGATTGCTTTTATTGAACAAAAAAGCCACACCAAAGAAGACCGCCTTGAGGCCAGGGGAAATATTAAGTTTCTTGAGTGGCTAATAAACGACCCTGATTTCAAATAGTTTTTTTGTCAACATTAGTAACATTTTTTACCAGTTGTGATTTATATTTTGTGATATGCCTCGAAAACGAAAACAAGAGCCAATACCTAATGACGCTCGAATTATCGAGTTTAAGTCTGGAGAATTTCGCCCACTCCTTGTCAGTGCGAAGAATATTGAGCGTGTTGTCATAGGGTTGAAGCCTCGTACTCTGCGTAATTGGAGGAGCATGGGTAAGGGGCCTCGTTGGTTTAAGGACGGCCAGGAGTATTACTACAGATTGGATGACCTAGAAGCCTACCTCACGAAAGACGGGGGACTGTCAGGCGATGATTTTGATTAACGCTTTAAGTCGAAGAATTGTTTGAAAAAACCAGGGGGTATCTATGCGGCTGAGTGTTGAGACATTGAAAGAATTTGCAATTGGAAGATGGCCGGAGATCATCGCAACTCTAGCCCCTCACCTTTCATTACTTATTAAAAGAGGAAAGAGACATGGGCCTTGTCCATTTTGCGGAGGGAAGGATCGTGCTAGATGCCATAACGATTTTGCAGAGAGTGGTGGGATTTTCTGCAATGTCTGTAAGGGGGGTGCTGATGGTTTTGCAGTCTTACAATGGGCAAACTCTTGGACATTCCCAGAATCGTTGAGAGCGGTTACAAACTATCTTGGGTTGGTTGAAAGCGCCATGCCCACACTCCGCTATCAAACACCACAGCTACCATCCCAAAAAGATTGGAAGAGAGAACGTAAGCAACTTGGGCGGATATGGGCTGAGTCGCAACCTGGGGCGAGACGATTGAGGCAATATTTTGAGTTTAGAGGGTTGTGTGTCATGCCACCTGATACGCTTCGGCTACACCCTTCACTTGAGTATTGGAATAACGGGAAGTCCTACGGGAAGTTCCCGTGTATGGTTGCAATGATAACCAGAGGTGGTGAATTGGTTGGCATCCATCGCACTTTTTTAGATTCTGATGGGCCCGGCAAGGCTCCTGTTCTAAAATCAAAGCGCAGTAATAAATGTGTGGATACGATTTCAGGCGGGGCTATCCAACTATATGCACCAGAACTGAATCAGCCCCTAGCACTTG
>JABIHA010000062.1 GCA_018649885.1 Bacteriovoracaceae bacterium | reverse complement strand
CAGCGTTCGTTCTGAGCCAGGATCAAACTCTCCAAGAAAAAATCTTTTTATAGTTTGATTTTTATCTAACTCTGATTTTTTAATTCTAAACATTCTGATTTTATAAAAATCAGCTTTGGCAAAACACCCCGATGAAGAGGTATTTGTTTAGTTACGCCAAACTCAATTTCTTGAGCAGATTTCTTTCTCGTCTTGCCTTAGAAAATTAATCCTAAGGTTTTTTCTTTATTCAAATTTTCAAAGATCAAAATATATATAACAAAAACTTAAAAATTACTTTGTATCTGTCTAGCTCCAGCCAGTGCCTTATCTGGTCACCTCGAAGTCAAAAATGCTAGTGGCATTTTTTGATGCGAAGTGTGGTGGAGATGACAGGGATCGAACCTGCGACCCTCAGAATGCAAATCTGATGCTCTCCCAACTGAGCTACACCCCCAAAACCGTGCAAATTGCGTTAGTGGAAAGTAAGTTTTCCACTGTTCAATGTCAACCGTGAATATTAAAAAAAATAAAATACTTGGACCTTTTTTCTGAGATAATATCGGGATATAATCTAACAACACAAAAAAACGGGAATAGCAATGCAGCGAATTTTGATATTTACACTCATTTTTGGATTATTGGTTTCCTGTCAAAAAGAAAAAGCCCCCAAAAAAACGACTCCTTCTATAGATGCTAAAGACATGAAGGTCGACTCACAAGGGCTTTCAAGCATTCAAGCAATCATTAAAACAATCCATGGAAATATTATTTTTAAGTTCTACCCAAAAAGGGCACCCAATACCGTGACCAGGATAATTGAACTGGCCAATATGGGTTTTTATGATGGTTTAACGTTTCACCGCGTAGTTCCTGGATTTGTAATCCAGGGAGGAGACCCAACCGGAACAGGAACATCGGGAAGTGGTAAAAATCTAAAGGCTGAATTTAACCAAACAAAGCATATAAAAGGATCAGTTGCCATGGCCAGGAGCTCTAACCCTGACAGTGCTGATTCGCAATTTTATATAGCCCTCGATACTGTATCTCAACTCGATGGAAAATATACGGTTTTTGGGCAAGTTATTGAGGGATTAGATGTCATCGATAAAGTGGTCAAGGGCGACAAGATGCTCTCTATAATTATTCAAAAATAAGGCTCAGTTAAAAAACCATAGAGTAATTTGCAAGAGGTGTGATCGCCTTCACTCTAAGAGGATGAGATATATCTCTTGCTATAATTGAACCAATATTTTGGTCCCCTGCGCTAAGTCCATTGGTAATAAAGTTAAAGCCACATTGATCCACAATCAGAACTTCTAAGGAAGGGTGAGTATGAGAGATTTCGATCTCTTTGATATTTAGTCCTTTTTTTCTAGCTAGAAAGTAAAGGCGACTTACTTGTTTTCGCAAAATCATTAAATCGAGAGCACGGTACTGACTGCAATGGTAGAAGCGAGAGCTAATATCTTCACCTTGATCACTTACTACGCGTATCTTAGCAACTTCATGAGGGAAAAATTTTAAAAAGCTCTTCTTTAAAAGACTGTGTTCATAAATTCCATTCTTTTCAATCAATTGATTCTCTAACTTTGTAGATTTACTTTGAATTTTCTTAATCGCCTCAAAAGAAAGAAGAGATAACTGACTGATATCTCTTTTTTTAAGATCTCGAAATAGTTTATAGCTCATCAACGTACTAGGCTTTTTTCCATTCCATTTGAATAAAACCTTTTTCATAAGAAAGGGGTTTATGAGCGATAGATAAAATTTAAATGCCTCGAGTACTAGCTTCATACTCATATCTATTCGGTGGAAAAATAGCTGTGATGAGAAACTCATGGCAAATTAAAAAATGGAATATTTTGCCCTATCAATCTAGCTGAAAATTGGTAACCGTGAACATTTCAACACCATCATCACCCTTGATACCGCCATTCAAAGAAAGCAATATCAATGTGGCTAAGTCGTCTTTTAAAATTAAAAGAAGAAGAGTCCATATCCACCTAAATCTAGATATGAGTCTGCGGAAATAATTTCGTACGAGAATTTTGGATTTCCTAGCTTAATCATGAATAAGTAAATATTGAAATAATCCTCTATGGAAATTTCTAGGTTTTCTTCATCATCGCTATCGCCAAATTCAAGATCCTTGTCGTAGCCAAGCTCAACTAACTTCTCATAGTGTTTTTTGGGAAGCAAATTATCTTCAAATTCTTCAGCAAAATCTCCAATCAGATCAAATTCAGCTACTGCAGTTCCAACATAGTAAGCACTCTTAAGTGCAACTTTGTTGAAATTAGTTCGAATAATTATTGAATCAGTCTTGTCATGACCATCTCCGCCACTATCTCCCACTTCCAGTTCAACAGAAGCACTGAGATCGTCAAGAATATGAGGCTCCATCAATTTCCTGTAAAGATCAAAGGCTTGGTACTTGCGTTCAATTTTGTGAACACCATATTTTCTCCATCCAAAATAGTCTGCAGGAATTTTGAATTCAATTCCAAAATTTGCGGCAAATAATCTGTCAGAGTTTGAAAATGAGGTGTCTTTTTTAGTAATTAAAATCTTTTTTGATGGGTCATTGGGGTCAGGTCTGTACCCACCTATCTCTGCTTTTTTATAGGTGGCATCTCCAACCATAAAAGAGTTTTCTTTATCAATTGTGGCTCCATTAAACATTCTCTTTAGTTCACTGCCAAGCCTCTCTCCCATTCCAGGGTTTGGCTTTCTGTCATGGTCTTTATGTTCTGCAAAATCGTAGTAATCAACACTTACTCCTCGAGCTCTAAGGAGTTCTATAACTGTTACAATTCCTCCATTGGCAGCTTCATAAGTCTTTCTTTCAGGCACAGAGGCTTGGTTTGAAATTACAGCTATGACATAACCCTCATCCTGTGCTTTCTTTAAGGCCTGCGCTACAAGGGGTAGGAGTATAACATCTTCAGCATAGTCATTACTAAATTTGCCACTTTTAGTAACTCTAAGGGTGCTATCTGCATCATAAAAAGCCACTTTTACTTTTTTCCCTTTAACTTTATCCCTTCTTCCAATCCATTTTCTTCTATTGATTTGAGCTTCAAGGTCATCCGCTTCAGGGAAAACGAGGTCCATTACAAGTGGAAAATGATCAGAGGTTCCAGAGAAATTATATGGATTAAATTTTCTAGGTCCTCCATTTGAAGACCAGGTTTGGTTGGGAAGGCCCTTAATTATTTTAATTGAATCTGTGTCGACATATTTTTTAAGATTTTGGGTCACTAGGATTGCATCAAACATGGACCACTGATTTTCGCCTCTCCAGTAATAAGTCCCTTCGCAGTCGTCACAGCCCATAAGGTGTGAGACGCCCCAATTCTTACCGATCATCTCATACAATTGGCTCTTTTTATCTTCGGGCGCTGAAATATTAAAGTCCCCAGCGGCAATACTTGGATTCCTATTGTAGCGTCCTGTTCTTTGCAATTTGGCCAAATGCTCTATTTGCTCTACTCGCATTTCTGGATTTTCTAGATGCTGCCCAGGCATGTGAACGCCAAAGAGATTAACTGTATCTCCGTTTGGAAGTTGCACTTGTGCCCCAGTTATTTCTCTAGTATCGGCTATCTTTTCAGGGTTTGATTCGCTGAAGTCAGTTTTTTCAAGCTCTACACCCCCCCTGATTTTAAGCTTAGTTAAAATAGCGATATCAATTCCTCTGGCATCATCGCCTTCTTGATGAAGAGTTTCTTGATATCCCAAATCACTTAGATGATTCAGACGAAGCCTTTCAACCACTTCTTTGTTTTCAATTTCTTGCAAAAATAAGATATCCGGTCCAGCTCCATCGTTCACAGATCGAATAACAGCAGCTAGACGCTTTAGCTTTTTCTCAATTACTTCATCATTCCAATCCATCGCAAGGCACTCTCTTACCCAGGGATGTCCTTTTCTTCTTTTGATTTCTTTTTGAAGTTCAGCAGGATTTTCGGGGAGCTCACTTCCCAGTATTTTGATGCAATTATCAACGTGTCCTTCAATTTGGTTTTTAACTGATAGTGGAAGATAACTTTCATCATTTTTGGCCGGATCATTAATGGCGTCGAATAGGTTTTGAACATTGTAAGTCATAATGGTGACTCTTTTTGCCGAATGGGCCAATGTCGAAATGAATAAAACGGAAATTATCAAAGATAATCTAAGGATGTGTTGCATTTTCTCTCTCCAAACAAATTATTAAATAGAGCTCTCACTCTCTATTATTATTCTACTTTTACTGCTTTAAAAATTATTTCATTCACTATTTGATCTCCCGCGCTGTACTCGTCTGGGGAGCCACTACTAACTTTTCCACCATAAGCCGAGTTACCCCAAAACCTGTTCCCAAGTTTCCACTTCACATAGCTGTTTAGCCCATAGGCTCCAAGAGCTCTTGCATGCTCCAATGCCTTCTCGTAACAAACTTGAGGCTCAGTTGTGCCAAATAGTTCTGAATCAATAAACCCTATGCATTCATCCATTTTAAAAGGACTATATGAAGGAGTGCAGGTTTGAATGTCACAATTATTGGTGGCAAAAAGACTGCGGTAAGTTTTGTATCCAAGACCCTCTGCAAATGCACTACTAGAATATAGTGCGAGTAGTACAAAAAATATGGGCCATTTTTTTAAAGTCATTTATGCTCCATTACCGTTACTTATTTCTACCTATAATCAGAAAAATCATCACTAAATATTTGAAACTTTGTAATATTTCCAAGGCAGGTGCCTAAACTTTAATCATTACGATAAGTGGCTTTAAACCAGTTATTAGGGACTTATGCCGGCATTCAATTTGCACTTAATATTTCCACTTTATATCAGAGACGACTTGGACCAGGGGAACCAGTAATGAGAGCAATCTTTGCGTTAGTTTTAATAATGGGAATGGGAAGTGCCATTTCAGCAGAAGATCCTATATTTTTGACAGAAAATGCTGCTGATTACCTTGCTGAGCTTACTCGCATAACAGATGGGCTTACCATTGAGGAGTCTATCGCAAGTATTGATCAATATGTGGCCCACCTCGACGAATTTGCACCTGAGTCTAACCTTGAAGTCCTTCTTCCTGATCTTGAACTTAAAGACACAGCTTTTTCTGAATCCTATAGTTTAAACTGTTCACAATTCGTCAGGATATATAACCACTACACTGATAATTTTAAAAAAACTCATTTTTCTATTGGCAGTAGTGATGATGTTGATAGTGCTGTTAGTGGCCTAGAAGTTCACATACCCATTGATACCAAACTTAGTAGATTTAGTACTGGATGTAGGGAACTTAAAGGTAGAGTTGAAGAATATGGAAAAAAGAAAGAGCAAATATTGCTTGGCGAAACTGATGTTGAAGCACAGACGGCTACGGAAAAGGTGGCAGACAAGGATGAAGTTCTGAGCTCTGATAGCTTTCAAAGCTTCTATGAAAAAATTGAACAAAGAATAAATAATGAAGAAGTTAAAGGCGTTGGATTATTGGCGCTAGCAGGATTAGAAGAACTGACCGCTGAAATGGTCAGTAAGGCATTTGAAGTAAAGAATAAAGACTACTTTGGTGGAATCCTTGATAAACACACCTTAAACTTTGAAGATATATCGAAAAAATTTGGATTGTATTGTGACAATCTAGATCAGTATTACGATCTCTACTATGAAAAATTTCGTGAAGCTAATTTTTCAGAAGAGGAGCTTGAGGAGTTCAGTCGTCACGCTAAAATAACTGGAATGTTGCAAACCTACAAAGAAAATTGTCTCATATCGGGTATTGCAATAACTAAATACTTAGACAAAATTAATGAATTAGATAGTAAATATTTTGATCTCCTTTTTATGTACACTGAAGCACTTCTCAAAGATGTTGCCTCTCGAATGGATGAGGAAGTCAACGATGCAAAAAATACTCTTGAAGCCGCAGATAAGGCCTTAACTCTTGCTGAAGAAGAAGCTCTTGAAGCCGCAAAAAAGGTTTTAATTCTTATAGATACAATCATTGATAGCGATGGAGGTTCTGTTACTGAGTAAAAAAAACGTAGAGCATTAGATAGATGATGACTCCGGTTATGGAGACGAATAACCAGATGGGCAAAGTTAGTTTTGCCCATTTTTTATGACTATCATGGTTTTGTTTGAAGGCGTGGTAGAAGGTTACTAGTATCATGGGGACCATGACGGCCGCGAGGATTATGTGTGGCACTAGAATGATGAGATAAATAGTTTTGATCCACCCAAGGTCTGGGAAAGCTTTTGAGCCGGCATGTGCGTGATAGATTAGATAGCTTGTTAGAAAAGCTGCAGACACTGCGGTTGCCGAGAGCATCAACTTTATATGGAGTGATTTTTGATTTTTTCTTATGGCACAATAGCCTGCCAAAAGAAGAATGAATGACAGTGAATTGAGGCCAGCATTAAGGCAGGGTAAGTCGTTAATTGTCATTTTTTTCTATATTATTGAGAGCGCGGTTTTTTCTCATGAGGTTGAAAAGCATAGCAAGCGGTACATAGCAGGCCACGATAAAGATCAATAGGATAAAAACGGTGTACTTGTCTCTGGCATCTGGGTTAGAGCCTGCACAGTACGGGCAGGCCATGGCAAAATTGATCCAAAATGCACCAAGAATTAGGCTAAGGATTTTCATCTACAACAGATAGATAAAGGTAAAGACCAAGATCCAGACTAAATCGACAAAGTGCCAAAACAGTCCAACGATTTCAAGGTTGTTGTATTCACCATTATCGTACTTTCCATTATAGGCCTGAACGAAAATAGTTGTTAAATAGATAACCCCTGTTAGAACGTGAAGACCATGGAAGCCAGTAATCATATAAAAGGTTGAGGCAAATAAATTTGTGCCCTCAGAGAAGTTAACAAGCGTTAGTCCACCGTGAACAAGGTGGGCGTATTCGTAAGCCTGGATACCGAGAAAGATCACTCCACCCAATATTGTAAGACCCAGCCAATTGAGCATGGAGGATCTGTCCTTTCTCTTGCAACCATCAATACTTAAAACCATAGAGACGGAGCTACAAATAAGAATGAAAGTGGCAAAACCTGAAAGACCAATTCCAAGGTGCTCAGCTGGGCTTGGCCAACTTTTAGTGGCACGCAAAATCGCGTAGGCAATGAGAAATCCAGAAAAGGACATGGCATCCGTAATGAGAAAGATCCACATGGCAATCTTACCTGGGGTGGCACTTCCAAATAATTCATCATTTGGTTCTACTAGTGCATAATCTGGATCATCTGCATGGGCGTGGGCGCTCATATATTCACTCCTTAATGGTCATTTCTATTCTGGCTTTTTGAAACCCGTGGCTTCATACCAGCCAGCTTCGGGAAACTCTTTCTCACCAATTTCTTGTATATATTTTCTTAATGCTGTTACTTGTCTATCTACGCTTCCGCCAAGGATAGATGGCTCTTGGGCCTCTCCATCAGCGAAGAAGTTAGGCATTGTAGTTCCAGGCATCACTGATTGAGGGTCTTTTAACCATTTCTCAATCCATGAAGCTCTCAAACGATTCTTGGCATGATGAAGATTAGGTGCCATGGGCTCATCTTTATTAAACCCAAGTGTGTGGCAACTATCACAAGCATACTCAGTAATTAATTTTTTGGCAGCGGCTCTCTCACCAGGCTCCCAAACTACTTTTTCAGGTTTTTCTTCAAAAACAGGAAGCTTCTTTCTTGCTCTAAAACCATCGACAATTGTGTTTTTTTCTTCATTTGAGAGATTAAAAGTCGGCATTCTAACTTTTAGCCAAGGTCTAATAGTGTGAACATTACCTAGGAAATTATAGAACCAATCAGTATGCACTCTATGACCTTGCCCTGCCAAAATCGGTGGAGCCTCATTTGGATCATCAGCGTAAGCAGTTGCTTTTAAAATATCTCCGCCCATGCCATCAATATTGTGACAACCGTAGCAATTATATTTGCTCATCACACGGTGGCCTTTTTCCTCAGCAACCTCATATTCATTTAAATTCTTCTGACCTGCCATGGGAACTTTTTCACTATTTTGTCCAAGTAAGAAGACTGTAAGTAAATCAGCATCCTCTTCTGACATAAAAAAGTTAGGCATCCTCAAGAGATCTTTAAAACCTTTGTTATTTCCTCTATCCCATCTTCTGGGGTTGAGCATGTGATTTTTAAACCAAACATCTCTTTTATGCTCAATGTGCTCGTGTCCAAAGGCCAGTTGAGTAACTGGTTTAGATCCCTCATTCGTTAGATCAACTCCAATAGGTGATCTTCCTTCAAAGCCATCAATATTGTGACATGAGTAGCAGCCAAATTTACCAATGGATCTCTTTCCGAGCTCTAGTGTTCTTTGGTGGTCATCGAGGCCTGCTAGTTTTGTCTTGGCCACTGCGATTGTATCGAAAGAGCTGAAGTACTCTAAAAGAAGCTCATCACGAACTGATCTATCTAGATCTGAAAATTTCATCTCAGAGAATTTTTTATTTTTGAGAGTTAGAAGGTAAGAGGTCATGTCACTTGCTTCTCTTTTCGATAATCGAAAAGATGGCATCACAGTATCCTCTTGATAGTGAGAAGGTCTCATTAACCATGAAACTAACCAGTCCCCTGAAACCTTTGATCCCAAGCCCGTTAGGTATGGACCTTTTTTTGATCCCACTTTATTAAAATCATTTCCAATGCCTTCAACTTGGTGACAACTAATACAGCCTACGTTTTGAATTAAGGCCTTCCCTTTATCAGCATTTCCGCCATTGTATCTGGTAAAAGGAGAAAAGGACTTAGAGTTCTTAAAGAGGTACTCAACAATAGAATTCACTTCCGCTACGTTTTTCTTTAAAAATTCTGGCTTAGAATTATTACTTTGATTAAAGTAGTGAGGCATTTTTGTTTTTGGATTAAAGTGTCTTGGAAACCATACCCAGTTTTTAGTCCACTCTTTAGACACCTTACTTGAAATTTTATAAAGACTTGGTCCTGGCTTTCTAAGATGTTCCCAGCCTTTAATTTTATGACAACCGTAACAGCCGTAAGTCTGTACTAATTGGCGGCCTTTATTCAATCTATCTGCTTGTGGAATAAATTCTTTACCTTGGTGACACTTAACACAGCCTGCTTCTGTCTGAGATTTCTTTCTGATTGGTTGAGCGATTTTATGGCCTTCATGGTAGTGATATTTTGCAATCCACTCTTGTTTTTGCTTTTCATTTTCAGGTCTGTGCTCAGCTGCGTTAAAATCAAAAACCCTTTGTCCTTCTCCACCATGACATGTTGTACACCCTGTTTTTTTCATAGGGTGTGGTGAATCAGCTCCCACCATTAAGTTAAGATTAGGGTGAGTTTTATAGGGATTATCTTTTTTCTCATAACCTGGTTTATCGATAAAAGTGTGGCAGGTCATACACCTGTCGACTTTCTCTGTTTGTTTGAAATAACGATCTTCAGTAATATTCTCGGCCACTACTTGTTGAATTTTAATTGTAGGATCAAGGTAATCGATAAATGGAGCATTTCTTAAAAAGTTAATAGGATCTGAAAAGAAGCTAGCACTATCATAAGCCTCTTGGGTCATATCTAATTTACCAGCTTTTTCTTTGTAGTCTTTCTGAGCAAGCTTCAGCTCTTTACTTTTTGCTGCGATGGCATTGAGAACATTTTTTTCGTCAGTTGTAAGTTGCTTAAAATAATCCTTGCCTTTGCCCCATTTAATATTCAATGCATCGAGTTTGCCCTTAAGTTTTTTAGCGGCAGCGTCTTTTCCGTGCTCTTTTTTCATTTCCCACTGAAAAGTCATAGCTGATGAGCTGGAACCATCAGCACCATTGATAATTTTTTGAGCGTAAATTTTTGCCTGAGTTTCACCCAATTCTTTCTTAAGAGCGTCAACTTCCGCTTGCCGTGAATCTCTAATTTTCTGACCAGCTTCAATGGCCTTTTTTAGAGCTGCAACTTCTTCAGGTTTTACACTTGCTTTAACAGCTTTTAGTTTTTCACCTAGAACTTCTTTTTTAATGTCTAGGGCCTTAATTTGAACAGCTTTCCACGGTCTAATATAATCATCTAAGATAACCCAAACAGTTGAAAGCAGAAGTAGAATAGATAGAAAAGCAAAGACTTTATTTTGTACTTTCGTATCAAATGCCATGCCTGGTTCAAGTTTCATTCAATATATCCTTATTTTTTTAATTCCTTTTATATTAAAGATTTAGTTCCCACTCTGGCAGGGCCACAATGTATTTCAGAGTAAATAACCATCTCAAATACATTTTAATTGGAAGTGTTGCCATGAACAGAACTAAGAATAAGAAGAAATAATATCTAATCTTCCCAGTCTTCTCTAATATATCTTGTCCCCACTTTTTGGTAATCATAGCTCCGCTGATTCCAAAGTAAGCGAGTATTACAAATATTCCAAAAATCTCTCTCACAATAAGATTTGAAGGCATTGTGGTTCCGAGCATCTTGATCCAAATAATTTCTGACAAATTAATATTTGCCTCGGCAACAACTTTGTGGAAATCCCAGTATTCGAAAGGTCCATAGAAGGTCCAGTTGGGTCCTCTTAAGAAGGTGCCAATAATTATCAAAAAGATCCAAAGAACTAGCCATCCAAACATAAAGCAGGAAATCGCCATCTTTCTTTCAGAAAATGTGTAATATCCATTTCCTTTTGGATTTGTATCAATATAAGGGATGGCCACAAGACCAATAATGATAAAGACAGGAAGAACAACGCCGGCCATCCAAGGATCGAAATAAACAAGCATTTCTTGTAAACCAAGGAAGTACCAAGGAGCTTTAGCCGGATTCGGTGCCCATGTTGGGTTGGCAGGCTCCTCAAGTGGGGCCTTGAAAATTATTGCCCAAACAATTAAAAAAATTGTTCCCGCAATAATAACAAATAATTCGTTGTAAACTAAATTTGGCCAACTCCAGACCTTTTCTCTATTTTCCGGTAATCCCTCTATAGGGCACTCACCCGCTTCAATTCTTTCATCGTTGATCGCCGCTTTGTGAACGGTAAGCCAAGTGAAGAAAAAGACTGAGAAAAGGAGTATTGAAATTGGAATATTATCAGGTGTGGCAATAATAGTTCTAAAAACATCATCACTCATAAACCAAAGATAGACAGGGGTCATAAGAATAACAAATCCCCACGCAAATTTCTTTGTTCCAATAATTCTGTAATATTTCATTAACAAATAGAACATAATCAAGGTCAAAGTAAATGAGTATTGTGGACCCGATAAAATGTTAACAAATTCTTTCAAAGCTTCCATATTATTTCCTGATTATCCCTAATCTCTGCCTAAACCTAAAGAGGTGCTGAAATACCACCATCTTTTCTAACTCTCCAAAAGTGAATCGCTATAAGCACTCCCACAACAAGTGGAATAAAAACACAGTGAAGAATATAAAACCTGAGTAGTGCTGGCTCACCAACAAAACGACCGCCTAAAAGTTGAAAACGCACGTCGTTTTTATCAGAGACGAGAATAAAATCCCCGATCTGAGCTAGTGTTGCTCCAGGACCACCATGACCTAAAAATGGAGTGGCCTTTGCCATATTGGATCCAACTGTAATGGCCCAAATCGCTAGCTGATCCCAAGGAAGAAGATAGCCAGTAAATGAAAGAAGTAATGTTAAAACTAAGAGGATTACACCAACACCCCAATTAAATTCTCTAGGTGGTTTATATGATCCAGTCATGAAGACCCTAAACATGTGAAGCCAGACAGTAATAACCATGGCGTGGGCACCCCACCTGTGAATTTCTCGCATAATACCTAGAGGGACATGCTCTCTAAGGGCTACAATATCGTTAAAGGCATATTCAGCCGTGGGTCTGTAATAAAACATTAAAAGAACACCGGTAACTGTAAGTGACAAAAAGATAAAAAATGTTAGTCCGCCCATACACCATGTGTAGCCAAGCTGAACCCCAGATTTTTTTAACTTAATGGGATGCAGGTGAAGGAATACGTTTCCAGCAACTATGGCTGCTCTATTACGAGCATTGTTTGGTGGACCATGACGAAAAATTGATTTCCAAACTTGTGTTTCTCTAACTTGATCTACAATACTTTTATCAGACATTTTAATTAAACCTCAATATAGGAATCAGGGTTATTCCACTGTCCTTTCTCATATCTATATTTTTTAGTTTTATCGATTTTCAATCTTCCATCGGGAAGAGTTGTGATTTTAAATCTCTCAAGAGGTCTTGGAGCTGGGCCTTCGAAGTTAATACCTGAAGGGTAGAAACCAGAACCGTGGCATGGACACTTAAATTTTAATTCACCTGGAAGCCAATTGGGAATACAACCGAGATGGGTACAGATATTAGAAAGAGCAACTAGCTTTCCTTCACGTTTAATAATCCAAACGCCAAAACCATTTTTCCATCTCTCATCAACGCCATTATCATAGTCGCCTGGGATACCTGCAATAAATTCCATTTCTGGTTCAAAATTTACATTTGGATACAAGAATCTAAAGACTAAACCTAAAAGGCCAGCAGTTGCCGCCGTAAAGGTAATCCAACCAACTGCTAAAAAGCTAAAGAATTCCCTTCTATTTAGTGATTTCTTACTTTCACTCATGGATTATTTCCCCATTTCAAAAATACTTCAGACCAAGGCCCGCTGAGCCAAGAGTCAGCTACACAACTCTAAAAAATAAGCGATGATTTATCTCATTAAAATACTATATATTGATTAAGGTGGCTACGAGTTATTTTTTAGTAAAAGCCTAATAGTTTCTTTTAGTTTGACCTCTATTTTAGGATTTCTTTCTTTAGGTAAGGCGTCTTGCAGCAAAGCACTATAGTGGTTACTATTAGATTTCCTGACTCCATTAATCACATTAAGTTTTAGTGCCATGACTTTATCTGAACGAAGCTGGCCAGGAGCTGCTTTGTCCACCATGGCAAGGTCTAGGATCTCTTTCAAAACGGGCCCCAACTTTTTATTTCCATAAGAGATTAGTGATATTGCTGCTACGTATCTCGTGAGAGGAATAGAAGATTTTAAATCGGCTTCCATAAGAAGGTCCGCACCTGGTACTGAATGTTTAGAAAATGTGTACATCAAAACTTGCTTAAGGCCTTGATCTTCAGCTTTCATCAGCTCCATAAGTGGAACCCAATCATAAACAGTGCCCACTTTCATATTTCCAATTCCAATAACTGCATTGAATTGAACCTGTGAGTCGGAGTCTTTTAGGCCCTTGTATAAAACAGGGAGAATATCTTGTGTTTTAAATGTAGATAGCGCCAATATCAAAAAGTTTTTCGTTCTTGCGTCATTAGATCTATCGTAGAGTTTTGAAAGGCGTTCAATAACCCACTGATTTTCTTTTTCAGGAATGGACTTGCGGGCCAATAATTTAGACAATTCAAATGCTGCCACCCAGCGATTCCCAAAGGTTTTTGATTCCATTTCTCTAATCAAATCGCGGTGAGATCTTTCGGTGCTAAGCATTTTAACGATTCCAAAAACCAGAAGCGAGCCCAAAAGGACAATTGCGACAGGCATCATGATAGGGGCCATTGCTGATTTTTCTAATAATTTTTTCTTAGGACTGCCTTTGGATGCACTATTCGACATATTAGCTCTCATTAATTTGCGATAATTTCGATCAAACTAGCTTTAGCATGGGCCAAAATAATCTGACAAGAAGTTGTCATGACATATACAACCTTGCCGAAATTACTCTTTTTTAAGTAGAAAGAATCTCAACAAGAGGAAAATGATGGCTTACTTACTGAGATTTTTGGATATTTTAATGGTTTTCGCAATACTACTAACAACCCTTACGGCCATGGGCCACTCTCCATTTTCCTTTGGTCACATTCAAATCGCCATTCCTTCATTTTTATATGTGATATTTTGCCAGGCCTTTATCATGTTTTATTTTATTGGCACTTCTAGGCTTGTGGATAATATCCACTCAACACTAAGTGGAGCTGGAGATATGGATGAGCTTTTTGACAATCCTCCCGCTGACTTAGATCCCTACAAAAAGAAAGTTGAAAGATATGTTCAGTCCTCTACTTTATCCAAAAGAAAAACTATCCCTTGGACTATGATGATGCTGACTCTTGGAATGATTGCCTTTTTTCTTGGAGGTGCTCACGACACAGGAATGGTTGCCAAAAAAATCCATGTTGGTGTGGTTTACGGATTCGTTCTTGCCATGACAATTGGTTTTTACAGACAGTGGATTCACCTCGGTAGAACTCATAAACTTCTAAGGGAGCTCAAGGCCCTTTTTGAAATTCCAGACAATTCAATGTAAAGAGCAAACAATACCTGCCAAAATAAAATTTATTTGATTCTTTGAAGCCCTAGTAATTTTGCTGGTTTTCCCCAATTTTATCAATTTTTACACTGTTACGCCGAAATAGCGTTAGTATGTATAAGACTATGAAAATAATTACTGCGATTTTGATTCTTATGATTTGCTTTGCTTCTTTTGCTGAAGAAGATGAGGGCAATGACTCGGATAAGGTGATCGGTGAAGTTGGGGCCAGTGTCTCTGCTGAAGATACTGCTGATAGTGAAGATGTATATGCTATAGATCATCCACTCATAAAAGGTACATGCTACGATAATGAAGATTTTAAAACACCTAAAGACATAAATGGCTGTATTGAGGCAATGTTTAGGGGTGAAGGCAATCCAGCCTCCAGTAAATTTAAAGATATAACACCTTTAAACGCAGATCAAATCAAACAGATTAAAGATTACTTGGGTGAGAAAAAAGAAACATCTCTTACATTTGAAAAATCTGAGGCTTCCAAAAAATTGACGGATTACCTGTCCAAGAGGATGGAAGAAACTCTTTTTAAGGGAGCAAGTGACAGTACAAAGAAAATTGTAAGCCAAGCTGATTTTGTAACCCTTTATAATTCTCAGCTTACTAAAAATGCTATTTTGGCCATTACATCATACTGCCTGGAGGCTGATTTAAATGGCACTACTTTAACTAAGTACCACATTTCGAAAGAAGCCAGTGCAAGAAAGAGTATGAGAGACAGAAATGTAAATGATCTACAAAAATTTAATCCTGATGACCCTAAATATGGTGGTTGCATGACTTCTATCAGTGGAATATGTGATCCATCAATCTGTGAAGAGCAAAAAGCAAAAGAAATAAAAGAAAATGGCTCAAGTAAAAGAGAATGTGAAAATCTTACGAGCATAGGGGAGGAAACAGACCCAGGTGTAAAGTATACAAGAACAAGAGCATGTGAGGTGACAAATTACCTGGATATTGTTCGAACAAAAATGAAAGAACTAGCCGATGTCAAAAAAATCTATGATGAAAAGCTTGGTCACAAAGGCCTTGCTGTAAACTCCGAAAAAGTAGAGGTTTACAATGGTGATGGTAACTCTGGCAAATCTATCGATGAATTGACTAGCATAACCTCTGATGAACTAGTAAATGAAGCAGGTCTTCATGATGAATTTGATTCTCAAAAAAAACCTTTTGAAAATGAGGAATGTAAAAACCCTGGCACAGAAGGTTGTGACAAAGTTACCTACGGAGAGGAAGACTGGAAAGATTACAATAAGAGAAGCCAAGAGTTCTTAGTGGAAAGCTTGATTGCTGAAAGTGAATACAATGATCCACAAAATTTAAAAAAAGAAGTGTTAAAAGAAAAATTAAAAGAGAAAGGATATTCTGATGATAAAATTGAGTCACTACTTACAGGAGCTGATCCCGAATTAAATATGGCCAATGAGTTAAAAAATCTACTCAAACTCAAAAGAGAGTCGATTCTTGCCAGAACCAAGGCAAAAATGGTCTCCAATACAATTGAAACCACTGAAATAAATGCTGACATCATAGAGGGCAGTACGGCTGCAGAAGAGGTGAAAGAGAACTTTGATAATCAAGAAGAGCAATATACCCAGCTAATACATTTTAATAATGTGGTTACTTCCTTTATTGCTGTTAAGGATCCGAAAACGGGAAAAGAAAGTAGAACAAACCAAAGTCTTTTACGAGAAGTTGAAGATTCAGCGTTTATGGATACAAAAGATGAAGGAACTGGCGATGATCAATATGGTAAAACAGATAATGATGCACTTGGTGATTTAGGGAAATCTGAAGTTTTTAACTCTGATGATGAAAAAGATAATTTATGTTTTAATACCAGTGCCCTTGAATTAATTATCCTTGGGGCTAAGTCGTCTGGGACAAGTGCTACTGGTGCGGATGATTGTTTGTAGATTTCAAAAATTGACTTAAATCTAAAATCATTAAAATAGGCTAGACCTAAACCTAGGTCCAGGGCTAAGTACAGGTAGTTTTTTTATTCGAAGAATTCTATATTTCCTTCCCAAGATATTTCTTTTAGTTTTTTGAGACGGGACTCCCATGTGCCGACATGAATTTCTAAGTGGTGACCGTCAGGATCTAGGAAGTAGAATGAGTCCCCCTCACTCGTATTTAGTGACCACTCTTCGACGCCCTCTGCTTGTAGGATTTTTTTCATGTTTTCAAATTGGTCTTGATCAACGCTAAAAGCAATATGTCGATAGTCCTCGTGGTCCATGTCTCGTGGAATTTTATTAAGTGAAAGGCAAAACCAGGTCTCGCCGGTGGTGAAATAGGCTCCGCGATCCCACCGAACAAGTGGCTTGAAGCCAAGTACGTCTTTATAAAAGTTGAATGACTTCTCAATATTGTTAGTACTGAGTGTAATGTGATTTATTCCTTTAATTGACACTACTGTTTTCTCCCACAAAGACCAATTTAGATTTTCTTTAGCCAAATAAATACACGGTTTTTCCCTGGAGGGTTCCTCCATCTGGTTCGACTCTCAAACACCATGGAATCATCTACATATTCTACTTCAGCTAAAAATTCTCGCATATTTTCAATAGGCACATATAAATTGTAATAAACTCCGCCGGGAACATTTGTACCTGGCTTAACATTGTCTACTTGCCCTACATGATATTCTTCAAGTAAGTTTTTCAACTTAACCGTAGCAGCATCTGGATCAATTGACTTAACCATGACTCTGTAAACTTTTCTGTTTCCATAGCTAGAATCTCTAATGCCGCCTTTTTTTACTTCCTCGTATTCTGATTGCTCAAAACCAGAAGCCTCTAAATCTCTTGGTAGTTCATCCCATGAAGTTACCGAAACTTCTGATTCAGTCTCGTAACGTTCTTCTTCTATAGGTGCATCCCCAAATCCTAAACTTTCCGCATTTTCGATATCTTCAAGTTTTTTAATATCTTCGGTGGATTCAGATGCCAACTCTGTCCTTTCTTTGAAGGTTAAAGTTTTATCAAGCCATAAAAAATCGGGTTCAAAAATACTAATTTTATCTGAAAGGTGTTTTTCATAATATTTATTGATGAATTTTACACCTGAAATTAGTAGGACTCCAATAATCGACAAAATGACAAAGTCTTGAACAACTCGAAACTGTTTTCTGGCATTGAGCTTTCTTTTATATTTCTTTAAATCGGGAGAATCTTCTCTGAATTCATTTTCTATATGACGAATAATTTTATTCCACTCTTCATAGAGAGTTACCTCGAGGGAAACCATTATTTCATCAGATGAACTTCCTCTAAAATAGTCCCCTAAATTTAGATCCTCTTTAATTTCATCCATATTGAGATAAATATTTTCTGATATTATTGTCCCAATATGAAATTTCTCGTTAAGATAATCTTCGTGTTGAGGCAAAATATCGACAAAAGCATCTCTTAAAAGAAGCCCAATTTCATCTTCATCGATTCCCGAAAACCTAGATAAATCTAAAATCGAAATAGATTTAAAAATAAAGGTGTAGCAAACACATTTGTGCTTCAACCAATCAAACCAAGCTGTCAGTGGCCCCGATTTTATAAGAGATTTTATATAATCAATTCTTCGAACTATTTCATTTAACTTGATATCAGCAGCAAAAGTTGCATCCCAAAAAGTATTGAACTCTCCTTCAAATTTTCCATACCAAGTAACTCCCTCCCAGTTTAGATTCAACCAGTTCTTGAAGTCTTTGATATCTTCTTTGGAAAAGTCAATTCCTTCCATTTTAGACCTTTAAAAGTATGGCAATACCTTGACCGCCACCAATGCAAGCAGAGGCAATACCATAAGTCTTTCCAGTTTCTCTCAATTGATGCGCAAGGCTTAGAGTAATTCTTGTCCCTGTTGCGGCCAGTGGATGCCCAATTGCAGTAGCACCACCCCAGATATTCAACTTGGTCTGATCAAGACCTAACTCTTTTACGCAAGCAAGTGCTTGAGCCGCAAAAGCTTCATTGATTTCCACTAAATCAATTTGATCAAGACTCATACCAGTCTTGTCGAGTAAAAGTCTTATGGAATCAACTGGGCCAATTCCCATTATATTTGGATCAACTCCAATCACTGAGTGCCCAATGACTTCTGCGAGGGGTTTGATTCCCTTTGAATTTACATAGCTTTCCGAAGCGACAATAACTGTGGAAGCCCCATCTACAATCCCCGAAGCCGTAGCGGGAGTAACAGTGCCATCTTTTTTAAAACTTGCTCTGAGTTTTCTCATCTCTTCAATAGAAACTTCAGCTCTTACATGCTCATCACGATCGAGCACTCCTCGCTTTAATTCAATGGGAGCTATTTCATGCTTAAAATGTCCATTCTCTAGTGCCGCAGCTGCCTTTTTGTGGGACTCCAGTGAAAACTGATCACATTCCTCTCTCGTAATTCCATACTTTTCGGCCAGGTTTTCAGCTGTTATCCCCATGGGAGATCCAGCATATTTATCTGTTAAAGCATCAAGAAGTAAATCTTCCGTCTTGAGGGCGCCATACTTTGTTCCAAAACGCCCACCGTATGTAAGGTGTGGTGTCATAGACATATTTTCGGTTCCACTAGCAACAACAAGCTCAGCCTCGCCTAATTGGATCAATCTTCCAGCGGAAACGATCGCTTCAATTCCCGACCCACATAGTCTGTTAATGGTGATACCTGGAGTGCTTTGTTTGCAGCCAATTTTTAAGGCCAAATGTCGGCCACCATAAAGAGTGTCGGTGCTTGAAGGAATCACATTGCCCAGTATTACCTGATCAACTTCCTCGGGATTAATACTCGCCTCTTCCATCGCCTGTTTAGTACAGTTTACAGCTAGGTCTACAGGAAGGGTCCCCTTCAATGAACCACCAAATTTTCCAAAAGGAGTTCTCTTACCCCCAATAACAAATACTCTCTGGCCCATTTTGCCTCCTTGTGGCTAACCCTATTCAATAGGTATGATATATAACAATGCCTTAGGTGGCATCACCTTTATAGAATATAGATAGGATATTACATGGCTGATATTTCTACAATAAAACGTGCAAGGTTTAAAGAAGCTGAAACGGCACGACACAGATTTGAAATGAAAAAGATTCGTGAAGAAAATCAAAAACAGCGGCAAGAAATCGTTGAAAATCACGATGTTTCTATCGAAAAGCTAGAAAAAACATTTAAAACTGAAGAATCAAAAGAAAAAATTCAGCTTGAAAGAGAACTCAACTTCATTAGGGCCAAATATGCTGAAATGAAGAGAAAGGAAAATTCAAGGTTTGAGGCTGAAATTAGGGATCTAAGAAAAGCACACGATGAACAAAGGGGTGAAGTGACTAACTCTCACGCCGCAGAAGCCGAAACGGTTGAAAAATCACATCGAAATTTTATGGAAAATGCCCGTAAAAAATTCCTAGAAGAGAAGGCCAAGTACGAAACATCTTAGGAGTAATTCATGGAAAGCGAAATCAAGACAGAGCAAAAAAAAGAAGGTTATTATATTAATGGCAGGGCACAAGTTGTTGAGCTTTTAAAATTCTTACCTGATGCTGAAAAAGCCAAATTATTAAAATCCATAAGACTTAGAAATCCCACACTTGCAATGGAGCTATCTGAAGAAAGCATCAACTTCGAATGTATTGCTCGCATATCTGATGATGATATCAAGCAACTCCTAAGATATGTATCACCCACAATACTTGGAGTGGCCTTAAAAGGAATGGATCCTGGGCTCCAAAGAAGAATTCTTTCGATTCCTGCAAGATCATATGCTGAGAATGCCTACACTACCATGCTCACACCTATAAATAATGAGTCACGCGACTGTAAAAGAGCTCAGAACAAAGTCATGCAAATTATCAACAAGCTCGCTAGAGATAGAAAAATAAATATAATTTAAAGCTTGCTGATTTTCCTTCTTTTTATGTCGCCTGGGCCTTAAAATTCAAATTAGTCTATAAACAATATAAAAAGAAGCTAGTTTTTGAATAAACTGATTGCCCTTCCCTTTTTACTTCTTCCCTTGGCGCACTCCAAATTATTTGCAAATCCTTTTTTCACTACAAAGTGGGCACTGCTCTATGGTTTCGCACTAATCTATGGCCTAATTTTGCTATTTAAGGGCATCAATCTTCCCAAGATAGGTAAGAAGGAAGCTATTGTACTTTCTTCATTTGCAGGTCTATCGGCCCTTAGCATGCTGATTAATCACACAGGATTTTATGAAAAAGTTCTACTCGATATCAGCTGTGGATTGATCATAGCGCTATTTGGATACAAATTCTTTGATAAAAAAGATCCAAAAATACTTAAATATATTCACAACTCAGCCTCACTATCTGCTGCCATCATATTATTTCAAAGAATCTTCTTCCTTTACGGGGTAGATTTCATGAAGATTCTCTATAAGCTTCCTGGAAGAGAGTCTTTTACAGGAAATCCAAAGCTAACTTCACAAAGTCTCGGGTTCTTAATCGCTTTTCAAATAGGCACCATTAAACATGCCAGATTCAAATACCTCTCTTACATTCTCATAGGATCTGAGGCTATTTATCTTCTCTCCACTAGAGGAAAAGCATCTATATTTGCTCTCACCTTCTATGCCATGGCATTTCTATTACTTCGCTACAAACCATTTGATATCGCCAGAAAGATCGGAGCAAGAGTTCTAGTCGCTTTTTTGATTGTAGGTGCTCTTGGAATAGGATTTAACTTATCAAAAATCTACAATTCTCAGACCCAAAGCTTTGATAAGGTTGAGTTAATTAAAACAGACTTAAACTATCTTAGATCATTTTATGACAGAGTGAACCTTCTATATTCCAGTCTTCTCCTAATCAAAGATCACCCCGTAGTTGGAGTTGGTCCCTCACGTTTTGCAGATTCATTTCCTCCCTATCAGGCAAAATTGATTCATAATTTCAGTGAAACTCAAATGTGGTACGCCAATAATCCACACAATGGATATCTGGAAATTATTGCAGAATATGGTTTCCCGGCAGGGCTTTTATTTCTTTTCTCACTCATGTTTTTTAGTAGAAAAACCTTTGAAAATTTATCTTCTCTAAAAGACGATCAACTCTTAAAATTTCTGTGGCCAATTACTTGGTATTTTTCCATAGAAGCTCTTTTCCACTTTCCTATGGAAAGGGCCTTTCCATTTTTCATCTTTTGTATATTGCTAGGTATTGCACTTCACTATTACATTGAAAAAGACAAGCCTGTGGTGATCGCTGCCAAGTATGGAGCAATCCCTATGCTACTTGTAATCGTAGGGATTTCATTTTATTCCACACAATTTTATAGGTCTTATCATATGTTTTTGAAGCATTTTAAAGATCCCAAAAAGCTTGAAGTCGCATGTCGAATATTTCCATCCAATTGGAAAGTATGTGGTCACAGTGCTGATATGTCTCTACAGAAAAAAGACCTTAGAACGGCCATTCAGAAATACCACAAAAACCTTGAGTCTATGCCAAATCATCTCCCTACCCTGGCAGGTATTGCACATGCATACGGCTTTATTAGAAAGTACAAAGAGTCCTGCATCTACTTTAACAAATATCAAGTGTTACTTAGAAATTGGAAATCAAAATATTGGAAAAAACACAAATACTCTTGTCAGAGAGCAAGAATAAGAGACAATTTGCCAAATTAAATCTTTAAGATTTTTAAGTAATGAGCTTCTTCTTCTTCACTTAGATAGTTATAAGTTCCACCTGTTTCATCTTTAATTTTATGTTCAGCAATAATATCATTGGTATGCTGCAAACGCTGAGATAGCGTTTTCATTATATTTCTCACCCACTCTGGTGTTACTGAAAGAACTTTTTTTATATCTCCTGCTGGAATTCGAATCAATTCAGTTGATGTTTCCGCAACAGCCGAAGCAATTCTTTTTCCAACGTCGCCAAAAACAGCGGCTTCTCCTACAAATGCTTTATCACCTAATAATGCAAGCGACAGGACTCTACCACTGGACTCCTTTATTATCCGAACTCGCCCAGACACAATAATGTAAAAATAATCAATTGAGCCTCCTTCTATAAAAAGGGGTTGATCCTTTTCAAAAGTTACTCTTTCATAATCCCCGGCATCAATGTTCATAGTGAAAGTCCTCCATCAATAAGTGTGCCGTACCTAAGTCCTCTAGTTGAACAAATTATTTCGGGCGTTTTCAAACTTCCAAATATTGAACTTGCAAGATAAAGACCTCCCATAATTGCTTTAGACCTTTTCCCTAGAAAAGGAAATTCTTGCAGTAGTTTGTCCCCAGTAGAACTAGAGTACTCCCTAAAAAAACCATCAAATTGGTCAATAGCTGCACTTTTTTGGTGTATTAGCTCACTACTAAATACTTTGCCTCCAAGTACCATGGTGAACAAGGATGTCATAGTACCAGCAACGCAAAGAAGTTTTTTTCCACGAAAAATACTTTCAATACCTTCCATGGACTCCCAAATTTTTGAAAAGTTGGTATCAAATGATCCCTTAGAAAGCCACTCAGTAGATCTGACTGATCCAAAAGGGAGACTAATTGAGTGTTTAATTTTAAAGTCTCTTAAATGCGCATGAACAAATTCAGTTGAACTTCCGCCTATATCTAATAGAAGGATCTGCTCATCGGTAGTACCCTGGGAAGCCCCAAGGGCCGAGAAGTAGGCTTCTTTTTCACCTGATATGATTGAGACGTTCAATCCCAAATTACTTTGGATGCCATTGTAAAATTTCGATGCATTGCTGGCCACGCGAGAAGCTTCTGTTGCTGTAACAATAATCCTATCGGGGTCAATTCCAAAACCCTTGGCCTTTTGACAATAGGTTTCAAGAGCATTGCGACTTGCTTCCATAGTGTCTAGTTGTAAGTTGCCTGTGGCATCGACACCTCTTCCAAGCTCTGTTACTAAACTTTCTACATAACATTCTTGTAAGACCTTCGAAACACTATCATACTCCGCGATCAAACAATTAATTGAGTTGGAGCCAATATCAATAGAGCATCTCAAAGCAGTACTCTCCATCATGGTTACCTAAAAAACTTCTCTATTTCTTCGACGTAATTTCCTTTTGCAATACCTTTTTCGGAAATTATGCCGGTTATAAACTCTGATTTGGTAATATCAAAACTTGGGTTATAGGCACTTACTCCTTCAGCAGCAAGTCTCACTCCCTGGATAGACAGAACCTCTTCTTCAGGTCTCATCTCAATTTCAATTTCCTCACCACAACTCGAAGCCATATCGAAACTACTTGTTGGAGCAATAACATAAAAAGGAACTCCATAATTTTTGGCCGTGATTGCCAAAGTTGCAGTTCCAACCTTATTGGCAGTATCCCCGTTTTTAACAATTCTATCCGCTCCAACAAAAACAGCGTCAACTAGCCCCTGCCTCATTAACTCAGATGCTGCCCCTTCAACTACTACCTGGTGAGGAATACTTTCCTTCCAAAGTTCAAAGCTTGATAGTCTCGTACCTTGCAAATAAGGTCTTGTTTCATCTACCCAAACTTTCTCAACCGCACCTTTTTTGAATGAGTGAGAGATCACACCCAGAGCAGTTCCAAGACAGCCACAGGCCAAGTGACCTGTATTACAATGGGTCATCAATCGAAGTTTTTTATCCCCATAGCGTGCAGTTAATTCTTTTAATCCTGTTTCCGCCATAGATAAATTTTCGTGATAAGCTTTTTCCATTTGCTCTTGACCAAAACTAACTAACCGATCAAAAGCACTTTTAGGATCACTTAAAATTAAGTCAACACAACGATCAACTTCAAAGGCCAAATTAACGGCCGTGGGCCTTGCAGACTTTAAAAAAGCGGCTGCAATTTTTAGTTTAGTATCATCAATTTGCGACTCATTTTTAGCGAATAGGGCCATTCCAAATATAGCTGTAAAGCCAATACAGGGAGCTCCTCTAACAACCATGACCTTAATCGCATCATGACACTGCTCTAGAGTCGTAATTTTCTCGTAACTTTCAGTTAATGGGAGTTTTCTTTGGTCGATCAATACCAAATGATCTTCTTCCCATCTAATTGGATTAAGTGCACCTTCACTTTTCATTAGAATAACCCCTTAAACATTTTTTTCAATTGACCTTTATTTTTATCAATGACTTTTTTAATACTATCTTTAGCCTTTTTCTTAACTTTTTGAGTGGCTTGGGATTTTACTGCTGACTTGGCAATTTTTTTCATTGTGTATCCATAGTCAGGTTTTAAATTAAATCCATTGCCCACGAGTCTCATTGGTAGGTCTTCTCTTCCAATATTTTTCTTGAGCTCTTTCGCGATAGCTCCAGAAAGATCCTTATAGGTCATATATACTTCTCCATTTCCCTTATGAGGAGCTGGAATGATTTTTCCATTCCCTTTAAATTCCGAAGTATTTCTAATTCCAATAAAATGAAATGTTTTCAATTGATAAAGATTACTTTTAAAGTCACCACTCACAATGAATCTTTCAAATTCATCACTGACTTTATAATTCTTTTTTTCAAGCTTCTTTTTTAGCATTGGGATATTGGAAACCAATGACTTAATTTTTTGAGTAAGATTTATTCCCTTTATCTTTCCATTGGTGGCCTTAACATTGACATTTAACTTGTAGTTTAGATCTGTGGGTTTGGTACCAGTATTAACCCAACCTTTTACAAGTCCTGAAAATATCCCCTCTACACCATCTATGCTCGCTGGAAGAAATGCTGAGAGTGTAGACATATCTAATTTATTTAGCGTGAATTTTAAATTGGTCTTTTTAAAACCGTTGGGATTTAAGGCCGTATTAAATATCAACTTCCCATCACCTTTACCAAAGTGGAATCTAAAGTTATCACTTCCTATTTTTGTTCCTTTCGCAATTACTAATCCATTTGCTGAAAAGTCTGCACTTCCTATTTTTACTGCCTCTGCCTTAAAGCTAATTTTACTTGAAGGAATATACATCGGTTTGATTTTTTTCTGTGAAGAGGGAAATCTTCTCGCTTCATGAACTAAACTTGAAACTTTTTTTCCTTCTGGATACATAATCTTTCTAATAAAACTCTTTTTTACATTTAATCCCGCCATCACAATATCGACATAAGTTGTTGGCATCTTTTTAGGATTCATTTGAGGTTTTGATAAATTAATTGAATTTCTCACTTTCAAATTAATAGTTCCACCGAGAAGTGAGTTCGAAACTTTTACATTAAATTGATTTCTTACGAGAGAGCCATTCATCAATACTTTTACATCTATTTTCTCAGGTGCCTTGTATACAAATGCTGGTTGTGTCTTAAAGTTTAAATCTGGGATAATCTCTTTTTTTGCAGTGGCCTTTAAATTTCCTTCCAAATAAAGCTTGGTCTCTCCAACCTTAAGCTCTGGCATAGAAAAACCAGTCAACCTCATGGCCTCTGCCATTGAAGTATTGAACTGGATATTTGTTACTTCATAATTACCAGCATTCGCAGCGACTTTAGCATCAAGTTTAAAAAACTTAGGTGAACTAGCCGCCAACACGACTACTCCATCACCCTTTTGATTTGCTTCAACATTTAAATCTAACTTAACTTCACCAATTTGATGCTTGAGACCAGGAAGAGAAAGCTTATTTAAAGTGATCATAATTTTTGATTTTAAATCTCCTCCTTCTACAACTTGGTGCAAATTAGCCTGACCAATAAGCATTGCATCTAGGGAAAGTTTCTCTCCCGATGCCATCTTGCTCTCAATTCTTGAAACAATTTCAAAAGCCGTTTCTTTTTTTAAATTTAGATTTTTAATTAAAAATTTCGCTACCTTGAGCTCGCCCTTAGACTTATCAGCCAATCGATAATTCACTGAAATATTTCTGAAACTAATATTGACAGTTGATTTTGCCAAAAATCTTGGAATTTGCATTGATTTAGATTTTGCCTCTACAGATTGGGGTGTTCTCTTTTTGGATCCACCTGTTGCTTCAAGCCAATTATTTTTTGTTTTAGAATATTGGACAAATGAAATTTTGGGATTATCTATATCTACCTGTAAATTCCCTCCACCTGTTAAAATGGCCCAAAGTGGAATTTTGATCACAATATCTTTAAGATCAATTAGAGGAGTTCCATTTCTTTTAAGCGTTAAGCTTGTATTCTCAGCTTTAAACTCAATACTTGCACCAAGTGAATAATCTATTTTTGTAATATTGGCCTTGGCACCAGGTAGGCTTTTTTCAATATTTTCTTTAGCCAATTTAACCAGGTCCAAGTTCTTTAGTTTTTGAGATGCAAAAAATAGAGCACCACTAAAAGCTACGCCTACAACAATTAGAGAAACTAGTAATATTTTTGTCGTCTTATTCATTGAGTTTTCACCACCTGTTAGCTGCAATGCAACCTAGTTTAAAATCCTATGCGGAATTTTACCCTATTTAGGGATGAATACACAAAAAAATATAAAATCTTGATTATGAAAGAGGAGCGAATTTAACCATGAATTTTTTCAAAACTCCTCCAGGGAATTTTATGGTTACCTTCTCCTCACTTCCAAAGCCTTCGGTGGTCCAAACAACACCTTCACCATAAAGACTGTGGGTCACTTTTTGGCCTTTTTGATAGCTAGCACTCTGCCTTTTCACAGGGTTACCTATGTTTATCTGCACATCATGGTAATTTACCTCAGAGGGTCCGGTATCTTGATTAAAATCTTCATCATTATCATAACAAGACGAGGCATCAGTCCTTCTGGCACCCTTTCTCACCCATTTATAAAAATTCTTAGGAATTTCTTCTATAAACCTTGAGGGTCCGTTAAATCTCAAGTTGCCAAAAACCATCCTGCCTTGTGCAAATGTTATATACAGTTTTTTCATGGCCCTTGTCATGGCCACGTAAAAAAGTCTTCTCTCTTCCTCAATTGCTGTCTCACTGTCTGACTCAAGACTTTGATAACTAGGAAAAACATTTTCTTCAGCACCAGTAATAAAGGCATAGGGAAACTCAAGCCCTTTGGAGCTATGGACTGTCATTAATGCCACTTGTCCTGCAGGGTTTTCCTCTTCATCCCTACTAGTATCAAGTGTGATGGTCTCTAAAAATCCAGAAAGTGTGGGACTTGTAGATGACTCTTCATACTGCCTAATAGCGCTAAAAAGTTCTTGTAAATTTTCAATACGTGCAAGGCTTTCATAATCACGACTTGCCTTTAAACTTTGTAAGTAACCTGATTCGATTAATAATTTATCGTAGCCTGCAGATGGTGCAATACCGTTTTGTTCTCCAAGCTTTACTTCATTTACAAGGGATTCAAAGGCTTGAAAGGAAGATTTAATTCTTGCACTTAGCTTGATATGTGAAAAATCTTCTGGAAATTGCGAAATTTTCTCAACTATTTCCCAGAGAGAACAACCCATTCTAATTGCCTCTCCTTCAATCTTTCTTAAAGTTGTGGCGCCAATACCCCTAGTCGGTACATTTACAATCCTGCTTAGGGCCAGTGAATCCTTACTATTAACGACAACTCTTATATAAGCCAAAAGATCTTTTACTTCTTTTCTTTCGTAAAATTTAATCCCAGCAACAACTCTATAAGGAATCCCACCTTTAAGAAGTGAGTCTTCAATTATTCTAGACTGGGCATTACTTCTATAGAAAATGGCCATATCGTCATAAGATTCACCATCTTCTTTTAACTTTTTTATTTCTTTTGCTAAAAACTCACCTTCAACTTTGTCATTGTGGCACTCAATAACATCGATAGCATCACCATCAATATTGTCAGTCCACATGGACTTTCCCTTTCTTTGTAAGTTTTTAGAAATAACTTGTGTAGCTGCTTCAATAATTGTTTTTGAGGAACGATAATTTTGTTCAAGCTTGATGATCTCAGCATGAGGAAATACTTTTTCAAAATCTAAAATATTTCTTATATCAGCTCCACGCCAAGAATAAATTGATTGATCCTCATCTCCTACCACACAAATATTTTGCTTTTTCTCGCTAAGGATTCTGACTAGCTCAAATTGCGCTCTATTTGTATCTTGGTACTCATCAACCATTATATATTGATATCTATCTTCATACCTCTGTCTGACTTCCGGGAACTTTTCAAATAGCTGAATGACAGCAGTTATGAGCCCGCCAAAATCAACAGCATTGGATCTATGCAGCTCTGATTCATATTCAAGAAAAAGTCCAAAGAGTTCATCTTGTTTGTCTTCATCAAATTCATCACTTGGAGTTCCCTCGTAGTAGCCTCTATTTTTTAAATCACTAATAAAATGTAAAACATGTGATGGTGGGAGTTCCTTTAAATTAATACCTCTTTTATTTAGAATTACTTTAACTACTGATTTACTTTCACTGTCATCGTAAATAGTGAAATTTCTACTAAGACCAAGATGTCTTGCTTCTGATCTCAGAATATTGGCACAAAATGAATGAAAGGTGGTTATCTGGAGGGCCCCTGGACTTAAGTTGCAGTTTGCACCTACTCTGTCTCTCATTTCTCTAGCCGCTTTATTGGAAAAAGTGACTGCTAAAATTTTATAGGGACTTACTTCAAGTACATCTAATAGGTAGCTTACTTTTGCAACGAGGGTTCTGGTCTTGCCAGAGCCAGCTCCTGCAAGAATCATCACAGGACCATCAGTCTTTTCTACTGCTCTTTTTTGCGCACCATTAAGGTTATCGGGGATCATTTAATTCCAGTTAGTTTAGGATTAAAAATTCCCTTCCAATCTACTCTACAGTGACAGATTTTGCCAAATTTCTAGGCTTATCTATATCAGTGCCTTTATATTTAGCCATATAGTAAGAAAGAAGCTGGTTAACAACATTGACGAGGAGCGGACTAAGCTCACCCAGACCTGAAAAATTCACTGGAATATAATAATCACTTAGCTCTCTAGCGATTTCACTGTCATCAGGCCCGATAATTACAATGACGCCCTTTCTGGCCTTTATCTCTTCCACATTTGAAATTGTTTTTTCAAATAATTCAGGTGCTACAATAGCAATATTGGCCATTTCTTCGTCAATTAACGCTAGTGGACCATGTTTAAGCTCGCCTGATGCATAGCCTTCAGCGTGAACATAAGCAATTTCTTTTAATTTTAATGCACCCTCAAGCGCTACTGGAAAGTAACTTCCTCTACCAGTAAATAAAAAACCTTTTAAGTTATAAATACTTTCAGCAACTTTTTTTATTTCTTCACTGGCCGCTAGAACCTCATCAATCCCATCTGCAAGAAGAAGTAGAGATTTTTTTAAATTTATCGTATCCAATTTTTCAGAAGCAAGGGACTGTGAATAAAGAAATCCAGTTAGAACTTGTAATGTAAATGCCTTGGTAGATGCAACACCAATTTCTCTTCCTGCTTGGATCAAAAGATTTCGATCACATTCTCGGTAAAGGGTAGATCCTTCAACATTTACTATAGACAATGTCTTAAGATCTTTTTCCTTGCAAAGCTCGCATGCAGCTAAAGTATCTGCAGTTTCTCCTGATTGACTGATAAAAAGTCCAATCTCATCAGAGTTTAAAAGAGGGTTTCTATATCTGAATTCACTCGCCAATTCTACGTGAGTTGGAATTCGATTTGTAGATTCTATATAATTCTTAATCATAAGCCCTGCGTGCCATGCAGTCCCACAAGCTGAAATATGTACCGATTTTCCTTTAATTTCAGAAGCCTTTTCTAGCTCAGTACTTCCCTCACCATCAAAATAGTAACTAATTAAATTTCTAATTAGATGAGGCTGTTCATGTATTTCTTTGAGCATGAAGTGTTCATGCTCGCCTTTATCTTGAACATCAATACTCATTGATTGTTTTTGTGAGCTAAATCTTGTTGAAGGCGTTAGGTCTAACTCAAAAAATTTAGCCGTATACTCACCATCCTCTTCAGAAATAACACCAAGGACTTCATTTTCTGGAAAAAATATTTTTTCAACGTGACCAACAAGTGCATAAGGGTCTGAGGCAATAAAACCATTGTGGTGATCAGCGCCTAGGCCCATGACAATAGGGGCAGACCTTCTGATGCATACAATTTCATTAGAAAATCTATCAAGGACAACGAGTGCACTATTTCCGCGAACCTTTTTAAAAGAATCACACACTGATTCTCTAAAGTTCATGCCTTGGCTCAAGGCCTTTTTTACTAATATTAAGAAAACCTCTGTGTCGGTCTCTGATTTAAATTCCCAGCCTTCAGCTAAGAGTTCTTTTTTAATAGAGCCCGCATTTTCAATTATACCGTTGCAAACAAGTGCTATATTTCCATTTACGTGTGGGTGGGCATTAAAATCAGTAACGCCACCGTGTGTGGCCCACCGAGTGTGACCAATTCCAATTGATGCTGCTAAATTAAGTGGTCGAACTAGATTTTCAAGATTTTCTAATTTGCCTGCTTTTTTATAAAGTACCAGCTCGTCTTCAGCTGTCTTGATACAAAGTCCGGCTGAGTCATAGCCTCGATACTCAAGTCTTTTTAGACCGGCTAATATTACTTCTACAGAATTTCCATCCCCAATATGGCCTACAATTCCACACATATTAAATCACTCCTATAAATTCAATTTCCCCAAATAAGTAAAATTATTAAGGTGAAGCTATCAAAAGGGACCTTTCATGAAAATATTTAGTGCAAAAAGATGTAGTTATTACAGCTTTTTTGGCCTAAATATCCCCTTTCATAAAAAAAATGGCGCAGCTAGTCTTTTTTGGGAAGGAATTTTTTTGCAAGCCCATCTTTATTGGTCTGCCTTCCCCTGGCAATCGCAAAGCTGCCTTCAGGAATATCTTTATTTACTGTTGATCCAGCAGCAACAAAACTGCTATCTCCCACTTTAATCGGGGCGATTAGATTGCATCCAGATCCTATAAAAGAATTTTTGCCAATACTGGTCTTGTGCTTATTAACTCCGTCATAGTTAACGGAAACAAAACCGCATCCAATATTAGTGTTTTCTCCAATCTCTGCGTCCCCAACGTAGCTCAGATGACTTACCTTTACGCCCTTGCCGAGGTTTGATTTTTTTATCTCAACAAAATTTCCGACCTTAGAGCCTTCACCAATATTGGCGAGAGGTCTGAGCCTTGCAAATGGGCCAACAACTGCTGAATTTTGAATAGAGGCACCTTCCATAGAGCAAAATGATTTCACAGTGACATCATTTGAAATCTTGGTATCTATTAGGTGGCAATTGGCCATAATACAGCAATTTTCACCTATAGAGGAGTTGCCCTCTATTATTACATTTGGATAAAGATAACTTCCTCTGCCAATTTCAACAGTCCAATCAACATATGTAGAGCTTGAATCAAAAAGCCTTACTCCTGATTCAAGTAAGTCATCACATTTCATTTGATATAATGTTTTACTTACGACTTGGAGCTGTTTAAGTGTGTTAACCCCTACGAATACTTCTTCACTCGGAAAGCATACCGGGCGAACATGGTGATTTTCTTTAAATAAGTCAGTTAAATAAAGCTCATTCGATTTGTTTTTATCATCAATTTGGTAGAGATTTGCTAGTACAAATTCAGTCTTCGCAATATACAATCCCGAGTTTACCTCACAAATTTTTCTAATATCATCAGTTGCATCCTTTTCCTCAACAATTCGAAACCCACTGCCGCCTCTTACAATACGCCCGTATCCTTTGGGGTTTTTAGCAATAAAGCTTGCTGCAACTGCATTTAACTTGGGGTCCGCGCTAAGACTTGCAAATAATTCTTGTAAGTCCTTTGATCCAATAATGGGGGTATCCCCACAAAGCACCATTGTGTACACAGTATCTTTTGCATGAGGGATTTGCTCAAAATACTCCCTAAGGGCTCCACCAGTTCCATTTTGGACTTCTTGCACAGCAATTTTTAGTGAACTTTTTATTTTGGATCGATACTTTTCGAGGTGATCAGAAACCAACTCTCTTTGATGACCAACGACAACGCCAATTAGGCCTGACATCTTTTCTAAGGCTAAAAATTGGTCAGCTGCATTAAGAGGAAAATTGATGAGAACCTCTCCTACACAGGGACTTAGGACTTTTGGAAGATTAAGTTTTAATCTAGTTCCTTGTCCGGCAGCTAGTATTGCCACACCAAAATCATAAGACATACTAAATTCCTTCGGTATTATTTTTTTTTGATTTTTTATATATTGTAAATATGCCCAAAAAAGCAATTCCGAAAGCCTATCTTACATAATAACCGGCCCTTAATAAAGGCAAAGTGTCTCAACTATTCTAATTTATTGAGAAAAATACGCGTAATTATTAAAAAAGTAGTAAAGAAGATTGCCCATAATCCCGAATCCCCCCTTGATAGAAGTTCATGGTGAATTGTCCTGGAGGAATTCATAATGGTGACAAATTACGAGGGTGATAATATAGAGCTTAAAGAACAACTCCCTCTCCTGCCTATCCGCGATATTGTAGTTTACCCTTTTATGATTCTCCCGTTGTTTGTGGGAAGGGAAACATCAATACAAGCTGTAGAGCATGCTCTTAATAACTCAGATCGTCTTATCCTTTTAGCAAGTCAAAAGGATATACAAGCAGAAAGTCCTGAACCGGGTGAAATTTATGAAGTCGGTACAGTTGCGATGATTATGAGAATGAGAAAATTACCTGACGGAAGAATTAAGATATTAGTTCAAGGTCTTTCCAAAGCAAGGATTACTCAGTTTCTTCAAACTTCTCCATTTTACGAAGTAAAATTGGATAAAGTTGAAAACCTTGCTGCTGATCCGGGAAATGTTGCGATTCAAGCTGTTATGAGAAATGTAAGAGAGCAATTAGAAAAAATTATCTCTCTCGGGAAAGTCTTATCACCTGACATTTTAATGGTACTTGAAGATATTCAAGATCCAGGTAGGCTAGCTGATCTCGTTTCTTCAAATCTCAACCTAAAAGTTTCAGAAGCTCAAATGATTCTAGAAACACTAGATCCAATTGATAGGCTTCAAAAAATTAGTGATATTTTGAGTCGTGAGCTAGAAATACTTGCGATGCAAGCGAAAATTAGAAATGTGGCAAAAGATGAAATATCTAAGTCACAAAAAGAATATTTTCTTAGAGAACAAATTAGAGCAATAAAATCTGAACTTGGTGATGATGGTCAAGAAAAAGACGAATTCACAGATCTAAGAGATAAAATTACTGATGCGAAAATGTCTCTTGAAGCTGAGAAGGAAGCAAGAAAACAACTTCTGCGTCTGGAAAAAATGCATCCAGATTCCTCAGAATCATCAATACTCCGAAATTACCTTGATTGGCTAATTGATATTCCTTGGAGTGTAGAGAGCAAAGAAAATTTTGATCTTGTAAATGCTAAGAGTGTACTAGATCAGGATCACTTCGATTTACAAAAAGTGAAAGAAAGAGTTCTCGAGTACCTGGCAGTAAGAAGCCTCAAGGGAAAGAAAATGAGAGGCCCAATCATGTGTTTTGCAGGACCTCCCGGAGTAGGGAAAACAAGTCTTGGAAAATCTATTGCCAAAGCAACTGGTAGGGAATTTGTAAGACTTTCCTTAGGTGGTATAAGAGATGAAGCTGAAATAAGAGGCCATAGAAGAACTTATGTTGGTGCTATGCCAGGAATTTTCATCCAAGCATTAAAACAAGCGGGAACCAATAACCCAGTCATAATGCTAGATGAAATTGATAAACTCGGTTCAGATTTCAGAGGAGATCCAGCAAGTGCATTACTTGAAGTTCTGGACCCTGAACAAAACCATACTTTTAAAGATCACTTCATAAATGTTTCATTCGATTTATCAAATGTAATGTTTATAGCAACAGCAAATGTAATGGACAGTATACCAGTACCACTTAGAGATCGAATGGAAGTTCTTTCAATAAGCGGGTATACGCAAGAAGAGAAACTCAAAATTTCTAAAAAGTATCTTATTCCAAAACAAATGGATGAGAACGGTGTAACTGATACAGATATCGAATTTCAAGATGATGGTATTTCAACAGTTATAGCGAACTTCACTAGAGAAGCCGGACTAAGAAACCTAGAAAGGCAAATTGGATCTCTTTGTAGAAAAGTTGCGAAAAAGATTGCCACTGGCGTGAGTGAGAAAACAGATATCAAATCTCAAACAGTGCTAGATCTTCTTGGACCACCATTATTTACTATAGAAGATCACAAAACAGAAGATGAAGTTGGCGTTGTAACAGGGCTTGCTTGGACATCAGCAGGTGGTGAGATACTATATATTGAAGCCACTAAAATGAAGGGTAAAGGCCTTACACTTACCGGTCAACTCGGTGATGTAATGAAGGAAAGTGCCCACACAGCAGTTGGTCACATAAGAAGCCGATCTGAATATTATGCAATTGATGAAGAGTTTTTTGATCATCATGAGTTGCATATCCATATCCCAGCAGGTGCTACACCAAAAGATGGACCAAGTGCAGGCATTACTCTTGCCACTGCCATATTCTCACTAATCACCGATACAGAGGTAGATTGTGATGTGGCCATGACTGGAGAAATCACATTGACAGGCAAGGTACTCCCAATTGGTGGTTTAAAAGAAAAGGCCCTTGCAGCAATGAGAATGGGAATTTCAACAATTATTATTCCACATCAAAATGAAAAAGACTTAGTTGATATTCCTGATGAATACAGAGAAAAAATTAACTTTGTACCAGTCAAAACTTTTGAAGAAGTATTGAAAGTTGCGATAATTGACTATGAAAAAATCGAAGATCGAAAAGCTGGTCAGGCCAAGAAAAAAACGAAGAGAAAGAATAAAGTAGATCCACAAATAGCAGCCTAGAATAGTTATTTATCCGTGGGATGCACATGTGTGCATCCCGCTCCTTTTTTCCAGCCAATAATTTTTAATTTCCATGATTTCATATAAAATTGAATCCTTACCTGCATTATCAAACCAAGCTAGTCGGTTATATAAAGCCGTTTTATCTCCAAAGCTTCTACTAAGTCTGATAAAATACATCTTGAACAGGCAGGGAAGCCAATGGACAATAACGAAGAAAATGAAAATGAAGTTAAGCCAATACACGAAAATGTACGTGTACTAGTTGTAGATGATTCAGAGTTTGCTAGAAAGCAAATTACCAATATTGTTGAAAACCTAGGTCTTACGGTTGCCGGCGAAGCCAGCACACCAAGTGAATCAATAGAAGCCATAGCCAGAACTAAAGCAAATTTAATCGTTGTTGACGTAGTAATGCCTGAAATGAATGGAATTGAGTTAACAAAGAACCTGCTTGAGAAATTTAACAATATTTATATCATAATGGTCTCTTCACTTTGCCAAGAAAATATAATCCTTGATTCAATAGCTGCAGGAGCAATGGATTTCATACAAAAACCATTTGAAGGTGACACTCTTAAAACATCACTTGTAAAAATAGCCGCTATCATTGAAGAAGAAAGTAACTACTAGGACGGAAGTATGAATAACCTTAGAGAACTAAATAAAAATGAAACTTTTCCATATCTTAAAAATACCAACGAGATGCTTGAATGCTTCCCAAAAGACTTAAAAATATTCGATGTGGCAAAACTCAAACTGTCATATGCACATCCAGAAGCAATTACTAATTTTCACGATATCAAGTTAGATTTTGATAATTCTCTATCTGTTATTTTCAATCTCTACGGCGAAATTAGCGGCCATGCATGTGCACAGGTTCCCGACCATCTAGTCTCAGAAGACAGTATCAACCGAGAAATATTTAACAGTCTATTTACCGAGGCAAACAATATAGTCATTGGACACTTTTTAAGTAACTTAGATGAAAATGTAATGCTACTGTCCCAAATGAACTCGCCCATGCTATTTGAGTCTTCCCAAAGAGAAAGCGAAGGAGAAAAGTCTAAGAAGGTCAGAATTTTGAAGTTACTTGAAAAAACTATTCAACATCATGAAGTCTTTAGAATTGGATATGATCTCGTTTATGAAAACAAACTCATTCCATTTCATATTTTATTAATAATTAATTTCAAGATGCCTAAAAATGATTAGTACTGTACTGAAATTTTCAATCTCATTTTTTATTAGTTTCATGATTCTCTCCTATCCTATTGGAGAAAAGAAAATATTCTCTCATCTTTCAGAGAAAACTCAGGGCTATACTGATCCTATTTTTGAGAAGATAAATGAGAGGTTAAGCTCAGTAATTTCTGGAACTAAAGATTATGGAAAAAAGCTATTTTCAAATGCTAATCCTCAAAATATAGATAGCATAAAATATGAAATTTCTTCGCTCAAAAAAAGTGGAAATACTCCCAGTAAAAATCGGAGAAATGGAAGAAAGTCAGCGAAAAACCCTCCCCAAGAAAGTTATACCAAAGAAGAAAAAGAGATTCTTAAGAAGATGCTTAAAGAGTCTAAATACTAAAAAAGCGCTCATTTGAGCGCTTTTTTACTAACCATCAATTTTATTTTTGTAAATTAGTCTACGTGTGAAGAACTATCATCACCAGAATCACTATCTCCACCAGATTTTGAGCCTTGCTCACTTGTATCGCTATAGATACATTCTTTTAAGGCCTCATCCTGACCCATTTCATCAGAACTTCCACCAGATGCTGCAAAAACTTGCGATTGTGAGATGCCTATTAGCAGTCCTACAATTAGAAATAAGTTTTTCATTTTCTTCTCCTCCAGTTAAAATTTATACCTATTACTATGCAGATGATGTGCCAACTAACTGTTGCTATATGAAGAGATAAGGTACTGTAATGACAATTAGTGACTGAAAAGAGTGTCTAATAAATTTACAACTATTGAAAAACTGTTAATAAAATCAAGCCAATCAAATAAATTTTATTTATAAACTGACAAAAAAATAACCAGCCTTAGCCAGTTATTTTTTAATTATCTACATATAAACTATTATCTATTGATTATTCCTCTCTAGCAGCGCCAGCGCCGCCACCTCCAACGACTGTTCCTCCTGCCTCAAGCTCACTATCATCTGTATTACAAATGGAGGGCTCCAAATCTTGCCCAGTACCAATATCTCTTGGGGCAGATACTTCTTCTGGTGCCGGTGTCGGTGCATCAGCTGGTGGATCTTCAGCAAACAAGCTCAAAGAGAAGAAAGTAAGCATTACGAGTAGTACATATTTCAATAGTTTCATGATCTATTCCTCAATTACGAATCATTAAAAGTTTAAACTCACCCCTGCTGGCTTAACGATTGAAAGCAGGTTTTGAAAAGCTTGAGTTACCTGTAGGGCCATCTTATTACCGGCCTTAGACTCAACCTTTTTAATCTCTCCATAGTTATCGTAAGCAACATTTATTTTTCCAACTTTACTCATTGTAATTTCAACTGGCTTTCCCATCGAGTTGTATTTGAATGAGAGAATTCTCTTCTTCTTACTACTCTTATATGTATCAACCATCTTTGTGATTTTACCTTTTCTATCATAAACAAGAAGTACTGCTTGTCCTTTAGAGTTAAGAGCTTTGGTAAGGTTGCCTTTTTTGTCATAATTAAATTTGGTCCAACCCTTATTATCAGTTACCTTAGCAATCTTTTTGATCTTATTATTATACTCAAGCTTAATGAAGTCGCCCTTAGTAGATGTCTTTTTAAGAAGAAGTCCACTTTCGTCGTAATCAAAATTTGTAATATGCTTGCCTCTTGCAATTTTAAGAGGAAGTGAGCAACACTCTGAGTAAATCGTCTCTGTATTGACACTATTGATATTAGTGGCAATACGATAAGTGTATCTCTCACCGTCTGGCTTAGTTCTAATTTCATATTCATACTTATTCGTTACAGGCTTACCATTGAAGCCTTTCTTTGTAACCGAAGTCCAGTAGTGATTTTTAGGGTCTTTTGGATTAGCACCATACTTATATGACGTTTTATCTCCATTCTTTGTTGTTACAGAAGTAACAAATTGAGTTTTCTTATCGTAGGTAATGGCCATTTTAGACTTATCTGTATAGACAATGCCAGATAGGTTGTGGATTTTATCATACGTGTAAGTATAAATATTTCCACTAATATCCTTACTATAGCTTAAGTCTTTTCCGCTATACTTATAAAATGCTTTCTTATCCCCGCCTGACCAAATTTCTTTTGCTCTTTTATTTGGATACCAAGAAAAGAATAATTGTTTCGCTTGAGAATCCTTTATATTTTTAAGTAGTCCAGTTTTCTCATATGTAAATTTTGTGTAGTAGCCATTTTTTTCGGTAATCTTTATCAACTTTCCAAGTTTATTGAAATGATGTTTTTTACCATCTGTGTATTTCCTAACGTATCCAGCCTTCGCTACACTTAACTCCTGGATTCCTCTATTATTTGAATAAAGAGTTGATCCATTAGCTATTGAAGACTCAACGTTAAATTTTTTCCCATATAAAAGTCTAAGCTCAGCATCTTTTGTCAGCTTAACTACTAAGTCATTAGCAGCTTTAGCAGCGATTGCTGATCTCTTCCTCATTGCATCGACTATCTTTTGTGCAGCCTTCTTAGGGTCAACTGCAGCTTTTGGAGTAAACCTTGTTGTTGCTCCACCGCCGTTTTCAAAGACTACAACCGAACCATCGGCCTGTGGCTTTAAATAGGTCTCAAAATCAGATCCCCAACCAAATCCAAACCAACCCTCATGTGTTGACTTAGAATTATAGGTCCTAGTAATCTTCAAAGAGTTAGCCCCGCCCGGAACGACTATATCTGTATATGAGATATAAAAGTTACCATTTTTGAGATTTACCCCTCCGATAGCCGGAATGGATAATAACAGCGACAGGATGATGTACCCAACATTTTTTATTTTCATGTGTTTACCTTTTAATAACGACACTCTCTTAGTATCTATCGGAAAAAGATTTTCAAAACATTAAAATATTTTATGTATTAAATACTCTTTATTGGATGCTTGTAAATTTAGCTAGTTACACTTTTATTTTTATGATTTTAGTTACAACGTAAAGTCCAACCATATCAATAACAGCGGCAACAAATAGTGCTATTCGGCCTGGCCAGGTCGAAAACATCAAACTAACGCTATCTGGGTCCATCTGATAGCTCATTCCAAGTACGATTATTGGCATACAGGCAAGGGTATAAGCTTGGGTTTTTCCTTGAGCAATCAATGCTTCAATTTTCTGCTGAACCCTGACTCTCTCTCTAATAACATCTACAATAGTATCAAATGTTTCGGCTAAATTTCCGCCTGTTTCTCTAAGTATATTTACAGACGTCACAAACATTTCATTATCAGAAAGTGGAATTCTTTTATTTAAATTTTCAAAAGCCTCATCTAATGTAACACCAATATTATTTTGTTTTAGAATTAAAGCAAACTCCTGGCTAAGTGGAGGTTTCATTTCATCAACAACCATACCTAGTGCCTGTGGAACAGACAAACCAGCTCTTATTCCATTGGACAACAAGTTGAGAGCATCTACCATTTGCATGTGATACTCCTTAACCCTTCGATCAAAAAGATAATTTACAAAGGGCTTAGGTATCTTCCAGCCTACAACACTTATCAGAACTGCTAAAAATAATCCTAATTTCCATTCTCCCAAAAATGTGAATAATAATAAGAGGATCGTTCCGAGTCCAAATGTTAAAAATAAAAGTAGGTAGGTGATTCTTTCTGGGGCGATATCAATATGCATCAACTCTAGTCTTTGCAATATATAATCTCTTGTCCCATAGGTTTGGTCTTCAATCCAATTAAATAGAGGCACACTATATTTATATACGACGATAAAGAAAAGAAGGCCTACCAGGCCTACGATCCCATTTTTTCCAAGATACTCAGTTAAAAATACGTCCACTTAAAACTCCTACCCAGTTTTATTCTTTTTGGAACCAGGTTTTGGTGCAGGGTTTTTAGCAGGAGGAGAGGGCTTTTGCCCAGGTTTTGATACTTTTTTAGCAGGCTCTTTTTCAGGTGAATTATCATCATTGGAAAAAATGCCACGAGGAATTCTATATCCCTTTCTTTCCATTGTTTCTACAAATTTAGGTATAAACCCGGTGGCCTGAAATTTCCCGGTAACCTTTCCACTTCTATCTATACCTTCTTGTTTAAAAACAAAAATATCCTGCAGGGTTATTACATCACCTTGCATTCCAGAAATTTCCGTAATATTCATAATTCTTCTAGAGCCATCTTCTAGCCTCGATTGCTGAACAACCAAGTGAACCGCGGAAGCAATCATTTCTCTAATCGCTTTTTGTGGAAGCCCTATACCTGCATAGTTAACAAGTGTCTCAAGTCTACTTATGCAATCCCTAGGCGAGTTTGAGTGAACTGTAGTTAATGATCCATCATGACCAGTGTTCATGGCCTGAAGCATATCGAGGGTTTCACCACCCCGACACTCTCCAACAATAATCCTATCGGGTTTCATTCTTAGAGTCTGTTTAACAAGGCACCTGATATCGATCGCACCATCACCCTCTAGTGTGGGGGGTCTAGTTTCTAGCCTCACCACATGCTCTTGTGGCAAATCAAGTTCAGCAGAGTCTTCACAGGTTATAATTCTTTCATTTGCTGGAATAAATGCACCAAGCATATTAATTAAAGTAGTCTTACCAGAACCGGTACCACCACTCACTACAATATTCTTATGAGCTTCAACTGCCATTCTTAAAAAGTCGGCCATATTTTCTGTTAATGAGCCAAATTTAATTAGGTCTTTATAAGAGAGCCTATTTTCAGGGAATTTTCTGATAGTAATCGTACATCCATCGATTGCACATGGAGGTATAATAGCGTGAACTCTAGAGCCGTCTTCAAGTCTTGCATCAACATATGGAGTTTTTTCATCAATCCTTCTACCAATTGGTGCAACGATTCTTTCGATTACATTTAAAACCTGCCTATCATTAGTAAATACAATATCTGAGAGCTTATTTTTACCATCTTGTTCGTAATAGATCATATGAGGACCATTTACCATAATTTCTGAAATTGATTTATCCCTCAACATATCCTCAAGTGGCCCAAGCCCCAAGGCTTCATCAATTACTTCTTTCACGATTTTATTCATATCATCACGTGAGTTGATTATGCCTTTTGTATCCTCTTTTGATAAAAGCTCTACCACTAACTTCTTTGTTTGCTCTCTCAGGATACTCTTGGCCTTTTCATCACCCTCAGAGTCCATCGTTTTTTTAAGGTCCATTTCCTCGACTAAAGATTTATGGATTCTACTTTTCAAATCAATCCAAGGCGTCAGACCTTTGCTGGCGTCTTGAGATTTCTCATCTGTTTGAGTAGCTTTTGAAGTATCAGGTTTATTGAGCTTATCAAGAATTTTTAAAACATTTTTTTGCTTTATTTTCCTAACACATTCAATCATTCCCTTAGAAAAAGCAGAGTTCCTGTTTATCAGTAGCACTGGCATTTTTTTGTTTAAGGCCATTGTGCAGGATGCATCATCTTTGGGGAGTACAAAAAATGGAGGTTTTCCAATTTGTTTTCCCACTACATCAGGCGAGACAGGGTGACCTTTCGTCATCTGGTTTAAAACAACCTGAATCATATCCTTCGGAAATAACATTGTTACAAGATTGGAAAATAATCTCTTACTTTGATTCACTGCCAACACATCAGGAGAAACAACTAAAAATATTAGAGTTGAATATTCAAGAGCTTTAAGAGCAAGGGGAGATAAGTCACCTCCCACATCTATTATTGTTAGAGGAAAAATATTGGGAACTGCCTTTAAAACTTTACCCAATCCTTCAACATCAATTTGATCAGCAAGTAATGGATCATTTGGCATATTGATTGTGGTTACGTTATTTTTCAGAGGAGCATAAAATGTTTGAAAGGATCTTGGGTCAATCGACCCACTAAATTCTGACAACTCTTTTAGATTCTTTTTCGACTTCATTCCAGTTATAAGAGTTTGATCTCCACTGGCCCTCTGATCGAAATCTAATAATAGAACTTTTTGACGATCTTCTGCTGCCATGGCAAAAGCCAAGTTCGCTGCAAATTGAGATTTTCCAACCCCTCCTTTGCCACCTATAATGCTAATTATGTATCCAGCCACTTTCTACAAATTTCTCCGCTTTCTAAATTTTTTCTTTATTTCTTCAGTACCAGCTGATGCCGATGCAACGATTTCGGGTGTTACGAAGACAACATGCTGAGTTTTACTTGAAAGGTACGACCTTGATCTAATAAATGAAAAGAGAAACTGTCCTCCTTCAACTCCGTCTGTCGATCCCCCCGGAGGATCTTTATCATAACTTATTTTATTTTGCTTAATCACGATTCCGCCAATTACTGCAGACTCCTTAGATTTTACAATTACAGTTGTGCTTAGTTTATTCTTTGTAATCACTGGTTTTTTGTCCGTTGTAAAACCTGTGACAATCCCCACACCAAGTCCAACTGCTAGCTCTATTTGCTCATCTTCAATAATTGATGGCTTTACTTGTAAATCAAACCCCGATTGGGCCTTATCACCTTTTGTAAACTCTCCTTGTCCTACATCATAAGGAGTTTCTGTATCCTTGTTGATGGTCGCTTTTTGACCATTTTTGACTAAAATCATTCCCGATTGAATCTCCCTGGCATAGCCAGCATTTTTAGCTGAAGCTAGTTTAGGCATAAGGTTTGAAATTGTTCCACTCAAAGTCCCTGTCGAGTTAGTTGTAAGACCACCATCAGCTGCTTTTCCAAACTGAATGGCCCCTCCATCAGCTCCGAGTGTAGGCGACCAACTAAAGCCAAATATTTTTCCATAGTCTTTTGTAAGCTCAACAAATTGCGTGATCACTTTTACAATTTTTGGAATTGGTTTTTTCTGCTCTTGAGTCTCTACGGATATAAAACTTGAAATTGGCTCTCTTCCCTTAACAAAGCGTGAACCTTTTGCTTGTTGGTAGAGAGACTCTATACCATCAGGTAAGTATGCTTTTGAAATTTCGATTGCCAGTTTTTCTTGAGAAGCTGAAGCTACAGATCCCTCAAGCCAATATTGTTTATTGACCACACGAACCGTAACATTTCTCATATTATTTCTTTGAATTTCTTCCTGCATTTTTTTTGCAATTGCCCTTTGGGTCATCGGTGATAATTCTACAAGTCGTAAAACATCAGGATATCTTTCGAGAACAACAGCAATTTTTCCATAGTCATGAGGAACAACTAGCTCTCCACCGATAAAAACAACCCCACCCTTAACACCAATATCTAAACCCTCTATATCGCCAAGAAATTCTTTGAGCTCAGATACCGTTTTAGATAAACTATTTGAAGTTACCTTAACCAAGTATCTAGCTTTAATATCCCCTACAGTATCTCGAATAATAACAGAGGTTTTTCCAGACTTTAGACCCTTAAATGTCATTTCTCTTTTCTGCGGAAGTAATTCGTAGGTCAGAACAGATTCATTTCCAATCTGTATTCCTTTCCCGGAGGGGGTAAAGTTAAGTTTTTCAACTTTATCAATACCCAGCACTACCTCGATGTCTTTTTCTTTTGCTTTATTCGCTTGTGCAAAGACAAGCGAGGAGACGAAATATATTGTGAGCAGGAATATATATTTCATTACTTTCTCCCTCCATTTTGTGAGTTAAAGTAGCTTTTTGCATCTGCTGCATCTTCATCTAGTACATCAAATAGAGATGTACTCTTTATCCTGACAATATCTTTGTCATCATTATTTCTAAGAGTTAAAAAAATCGGAGCTCCACCTACAGTTACTAGAAACATCAATTTTTGAGCTTGATAGGGATCTACTTCCAGTGAAACAGTATTGAAGTTGGTATATGTGTTAAGCTTCATCGCTTTAATTTCTTTTGGTGTCTTTACTCCCATTAGTGGAATCGAATTTGACATGGAAATTCCAGTTGATAGAACGAGTACATCCTGCAAGATTGTCTTTACTTTCATTTTATCTTTTCTACCACCGGCATATTTTAGAAGTGCCATTACGTCTACTCTATCCCCAGGCTTAATAAGCTTACTTACGGCCTGGCTTGCTGAGACATTTACGCCCACGGCCCTTTTCCCAAGGGAGACTTGTCTTGATAACCCTGATTTAACACCGGGGTAAGTGACTCTAGGTTTAGTAATTTGCTCGCCTTGTAAAATAGGGACGGTAGCGATTGTATTTTCAATTTCTTTAATATCTGTAAGTGCTTGAGGTGCTACAAATTTTTGAGGGACTTCTGTTATAGTCACTTTTGAATCATCTATTAGTTCTAATTCTTTTATATCTTGCTTAGCAATCACAACGACACTTTTATCACCGTATTTTAATTTATACTCTGCTTCTTTAGAAGTTATGTAGGAATAGACCATTGCCATCGCAATGCCTGCAATCACAAGACTAAGAGTAAAAGCTCTTGTATTCATATAAATCCAACCCTCGCAAAATGTGAGATTAACCCCTTATGATTTTACCAGGAATTTTTTACCTATGTTGCTTAGAGGTAAAATTGTTCAAATTATTTTTATTATCCGAGGGAAGTATTTTTCTATTGTACCACTATATTGAATTACAACTTGAGTAGTCACCCGTTAATGAACTAGGTGAAAACCCATTGCTTCTATTATCATATGTTTTTCCGCAAACCCCGAAAGCTGTTTTAACTCTTATAAACTGAGTTGTTTCCTCGGTTACATTGTACTTGTCATCGCAACCTTCATTGTCTAGCTGATTACCGAAGCTAGGAACACCATAACAAGGCGCATAGGGGCTATCTCCAACGTTTTTAATGTTCCATCCAATATATGACATCCCTATCCTTGTAACACTATTAAGCTCTGCCAGGATATGTGGCCTAGGGATAGTGGAACTGCCTTTGATTCTAGCAAAATAATAACCTCGAACGGCCTTTTGCTGATTAATAGATCCGTTAATTGATTCGGTAATACTCAAAAGTGCCACAAATAGATGAATGAAAAATGGCAGAAAGAATATAAATTCAAAGACCGCCTGACCTCTTTCATTTAGAAATTTTGGCTTTCTCTTAACATCCATTATCAAAGGCCGTCGCAAAACTGTCGCATTCATATAGTGATTTAAAGGAGCTACACACTCTTTCAAGACATTCAGCTCTTGTGGGCTCTTTTCCTAAAAAGGATTCCGAAATTAATTCAGCACTGCTTGATCCACCAACCGTTGAAAAAATGGATAAACGCGTTTCATAGGTAAAATACGCCCCGACATACTCAAATATTGAGACGTCTGAAGTTGTATTAATTTTTATTTTATTCGATGGGCTACTTATGCCAAATGCACTCAATTGAAACTTATCTATTACAGCTTTTGCTTCTCTTTCTGCATACGACTCAGCACTTTGATTCGTATTTGAGCCATTATCCTGACTTAAAAAAGTCCTAGAGGCCATAAAAGTTGCATAGTGTACTAGATATCCAGTTCCAGCATTTGTAGCAAGCTGAATGTAGAGAAATATAAAACCAAATGAAAGAGAGAAAATCATCAAAAATTCGATTAAGGATTGACCGGACTGTCGATTGTTTTTAGTTATCATATGGATCTGTCCCTACAAAAAAGTTCGTTTTTCCTTCATTTTGGTAAGTCGGATGATTTGTTCCATTATAACCTACACCTGTAGACTCATAGAAAGGACCTGCAAATCTATAAGAACCTTCAAATCTTTTTTGATAATAATCTGCTAGCATTCCATCTTGGCCCATAAGATCAACAAAGAGCTCTGACCTCAAAACACCTAAAACCATTACAAAAATCACAGAAAGTAGCATTAAATACTCAATGGTTGACTGTCCCTTTTGGTTACTTAACATACATACTCCAACCAACAATAACCCAAGCAATGAGTATTACCGGAGCAAAGGAAAATTTTGATCCAAAGTAATTTTTTAGTGATTTGTAATCTTGTAGCTTTATATAAAGAAGAATTGATTTATGATTTTTTATAAAATTTTTGATCATAAGCATACCTCCAATACTCGCAGTTGAATAAAGAAGAAACTCTGTAGCACTATCTTGAATGCTTAAAGGAATAAGAAGATAGAAAGTTGATAAAAATTTTGAATCCCCTCCCCCCATAATATTGAGAATAAAGAGAGTAAAGCCAACTCCCAGAAACCCTAACGGATAGATAAACGTTTTTAAATTAATAGAATAGGTGGCAGGTAAAATAAAGAGCAGACAAATAAAGAGTGTTATATTTAAAAGACTCCAATAGTTAGATATTTTTTTCCATTTAAAATCACCGTAGCTAACTAAAAGAAGCTCTATAAATACCAGTGAATATACAAATGGGTTCATGAGTTTCATTCGCTATTAGCACCATTTACATAGCCATTGAAAAAACAACTTTTATTGCAGACACCCACCGCTAGGTGTGAAGAAAGAACATGAGCAAAGTTCCCAATGGAACCCCCAAGAAAATCACCAAAATTACCAACTACCTTTCCAGTTATTGAAACTAGGATTATGAGTAAAAATAAATACTCAATAGTTGCTTGACCTTTGTTTTTTAAACGTCTCATAGTGTTATTTTAAAGGGGACTATATATAAGGACAGGTAAGGGAATATCTTGCCTGGCAATACCTGAGGTATTTTATCTGGTAAAATGTCTGCCTAAAACTATCTTCTAACTGCTAGTTGCTTAAGTCCTGAAGAATTTGGTCTGCTTTTCCAAAAACCCCATCTGTTAAACTGTCTAGCTGAGAAGTAGCTTTCTTCTTAAAGTTGTAAACGATAAGGGCCACTACGGCCAAGAGTAGAATATACTCTGTGGAGGTTTGTCCTCCCTCATCCTTTAAGAATTCAATTACTTTTCTCTTCATGTTCCTCCCTTAGGGTGTGCATCCAAGGAGCTTTCTGTTCGGTTACTCTGAAAATTACTTTAATTTTCACGTGACCTTAAAAATAGACTCCTCCACTCAATTATACCATGCGTCAAAAACCGACACAACACCCTAATTTCCCTCTAAACAATCAAAATTATTGAGTAATAAACGTTTTATACCGTGGTTGTTTGACATATATATATGGAGGTATAATGTATGCACGGGCCTAGGTGCTGGTGGCATAACCAGTTTCGCCCTACAAAATTTATTTAGGGAGCGGTCCCTGATCATGGTGTGCATGCCTGCCTACTCTAAATTGAGTAGATAATAGTGGGAAGCCTGAAGTGATTACTAATCGTGCCCACATGTTTTAAACATGGGCGCGAAACTCGATTTTTAGACCACCGCTGTAGTACCTAGGCTCCTTTTTCTCTTAATTGGTCCCGAATATTGACTAATATGGCTGAATTCTACATGATAGGTGTATGGAAAAATCTTTTGAAAATCACTCCCCCGTTTCTACAGCCTGGATCGAGAGCTTAGCTCTTGAAGAACTTAATATGGAGGAAAGTGGTGTAGTCCAATTTAATAACCACTTAGACCCCAATGCCATGCTTGAGGAATCATCCCTTAAATTTATGAATTCCCTCCGAGATAGATTTGAGATTTTTGTTTCAAGATTTAATGAATGCAGAACTGGGGCTGACAATACCGGCACAATCAAAATTTTCAAAATCTCAAATACAATTAATGATTTTATGCTCTATCGTAATTCATTAAAACTAGTCGTTGCAAGAAGAAGTGTTGATCTCATTTCGGTTGGTTTTCTATCAAATGCTGGGGGATTATTTTCGGCGAGACTCAATATGAATACCCCTGCACAAAATATTGCCCATGAAATCAAGGCCCATATTGGTGCCTTTAATGAGATTACATGGAGATTTCAGGGTGAAGAAGTTGCAGTTGATTCAATGGTCAAGCACTACCTTACTGAGTTTATCCAACATAGCGCCAGATAAAAATTTTAAATAAATTCAATTCCAGTAGTTTGCTTTTTCGAGGAAGACTTGATGAGCTTTCCTCCAAGCCTATCAAAAGTACCAACTAGTGAGTCTTCTACTGTTGGCAATTCTGCATCTAGGTAGGCTTCAATATTTTGTACTTCAAGTCTAAAGCTAAGACCATCATCTAAATCTATTTCTGTTGAAATGGCCCGTTCTAGTGGGAACTCCCACTTACCTTTTTGAATAAGGTCATTATTCAATTTAAAGATATTTGCATATAACTTAACAAACTCATAATAAGTCATTACATCCTTTGAACTAATATGTAATAACTTGTTCGTAATATCCCTTTCTAAGCATAGATGAATTATTAGTCCCAGGTATTGAACATCTAAAAACCCAAAACGGATGTGATCATCAATTCTTAGGGATTTATTTTTAAATAAACCTTGTTCAACATTTTCAAACCAAGTGAATTGCCTGGCATTAATGCTACGGCCATAAAAATTACAACATCTAAGAAGAATGTAGTCTAAGCAAGACTTTTGAACATAAAACTCAGCAGAAGCTTTTGTACGACCAAAAATCGTGTTCGGATCAGGAGTATCATTTTCAAAATATAGCGGTTTCTCACCTGAGAAAATATATGCCGAGGAAATATAGATAAACTTAGCTTTGTAACGCTCAGAAAACTGCGAAACATTGAAAACACCCATGGTATTTAGGGCATCAGCATACTTCTCTCTTCCCTGGCAGTCTTCAAGGCTGGATAATCCAACACAATATATCGCTACATCTGGCTTGAAGGTATAAAGTACCATTTGAACAGCATCTCGATTTAAGACATCACAGGGAACGGTTAGCATACCTTTGATAGAAACGCGATTTTCAAAATAGGTACCGATTACCCGATACTTGTCTTTCAAGCTTTGTGCGAGATTGGATCCTACGAATGAGGAAACTCCAAAAATTATGAGGGTCTTTTTCTTTTCCATCTAATTTTCCAAATTAAAACCAATTTAATTTTAGCATAAATTAAGATGAAAAACCCCCCTCACAAAAGAGGGGGACATGATGGCCACCACGGAGTGGTCACTCCATGATGATCACTTAACCTGGAGTGAGTACTCACCCTTTGCACTCTGATATCCCTTAACTGCCAGAAAGTATGACCCTTTATTCAAATAAAGAGACACCTTTTCCAAGTTACCAGTTCCGATGCTGTATTTTACTCTTTCACCACTTTCATCATAGAGATAGAGATCTAGGTCTCCTTTTTTATGTGAAAATGATAACTCAGCAGTAACCTTCTTTCTTCCAGATAGCTCAAACTTGTAATAATCAAGCTGCCCGTCACCGGCAATATTTCCATTAAAACTTTTTGGAAAGCTCGAAAATAAAACGGCATTTCTCGAAGGATCAAATGATACTGGGACCAAACCGCTTTGAGTAAGTGAGAAATCGAATTGATAATCTCCAACTGCATCACGATAACCGTATACCACAAAATAATAGCTACCAGCTTGTAGTGTAGCTTCAACACCTTCACTATTACTTACACCATTACTATATTTTAATAGCTCACCATCGGAGGAAAATAATTTTAAATCCAAATCTCCAGCAGCGTGAGAAAAAGCTATTGATCCCTTCACTGCCGCTTCACTATTTACAGTAAACTTGAATACATCTTTATCTCCCGCCTCCTCTAAAGAGCTCGATTTTTGATAGGCTGCCCCACCTACTTGCAAACCACTACTAAAATTATCACCTATGTCTTGGTCCTCTACTGGATCTTCCACAGGATCATCATCATCTCCTTCTGAATTTAGGATTCCAGGAAAATTTTCTTCAATGAAGGGAACGATTTCTGACATGGGGACAGCGTAATTCTCAACTCCACGCCCAAGTCCATTATTGCCATAACCTGCATGATGAATAGCTATAACCTTATTCAAGCTTGCTGAAAAAAGTGGACTACCTGATGATCCCCCTAATGTGTCTGCATTGTGTGTTACTTCATCAGCAACTTCCACAACACTTCCAACTGAGTACTTCTTGCTCCAATCACAGTCACGGTCTGAATAGTAATCACAGTTTTGATGAATAACGTAAACATCATCACCTGCACTCGCAACTTGAGAGCTAAGCTCTACAAACCCAAACTCGGCTCCGGGATTACCTGCACACCTTAAAAGCGCAAAATCCAAAGCACTATCATTGCCAATAAATTCAGAGCAATCGAATTTACTCCAGCCCGACTCAGGCACTCCCTTCTCATGCTTGAAAGCAGCAGTAACGCCTGTACTGTAATAACTCGAGGGTATACAGTGCCTATTGGTCATAAGGACATCTGGGCCGATTAAGAAACCCGTACATCTAGAACCCATTGCAGGTAAATCCAAGTCGGCCACAGCGAATGAATTCACCCTTTCTGGACTTCCGCCTAAGAGAGCTGTAACTTCTACCCAATTAATTTCTCCCACAATAATAGAAGAAACCTCAGGCGTGGAATCTTTGCTTGAATCATCAGATTCACTTTTATCCGATTTCCCACAACTAGCTAGAATGAGATATAATAAAAGAAAAATAGTAAGGTATTTTGGTCTGACATGACCGTGTTTTAAACTTGCCATAAATGAGAACTCCTTTCTCGCAAAATTAACCACTCGCCCATCAATAGGCGCTATAAAGGCCCGACCATTATCTCCATTACCACTCATTTCTCCTATAAAATTTAACTGACAAATACTTTCACGCGGTGCCAAAAAGTAACCACCTACTAAGATAGTCCTATAAAAATTGTGTTGTTAGTATTTTTTTACGGCTGACTTTGCTAAAATAAAGCTGTGCTTCTGGCATTAAAAAAGGAATTTTAATGCATACTAGGTTTTCAAAATTTTTCTTTCTACTATTTGTTCTCATATTTTCTCTTTCTTGTGGCAGAAATAATCAAGAGGAAGATTCTGGGTCTACTCAAAATCCAATTTCTGAAAATGGAAATTCTGAAGTCGGCGGAAATCACGCCTGCCCAGATGGAAATACGACTGAGGTGGAATTTAGAGGTCTTCAAAGTATTGATCAAATTGAGACGAACTCCATACGACTCAATTGGAACCAAACATCTGATGTAGCTCAATTCAATATCTTTAAGGCAATAAGTACTACAGACTTAGAATTTGTTAGGTCTGTAGGTGGTAGTAGGAAAAATATCTTAATCAAATCCCTAACACCCGCTACTACTTATGAATATGTTGTTCGCATAATGGATAGCGAAGGCAAGCATGAGTGTAACAATATAAAAGTTCAGGCCACGACTTCAGCGACTCCAGTATTTTCAAATTCACAATCCTTTGAATTCACCGGAACAGAACACATCGGTCTCGGAAATGGCAGAAATCTAATTCCCAATAACAAATTCACTCTCTCTTTTTGGTTTAAAACAACCCAACAGCAAAACGATAAAAGAATTATCAACTTTCATAAAAACCCACTAACTGCTGGCACAGCTGTTAATATACATTTCAAAAATACAGGTGTGGCCATTGGCTACAGAGACGAACTCGACGCTTACCAAACATACTCTCATACAACTAATTACTATGATGGTAATTGGCATCATATTGCACTTGCCTACAACCAAACTCGTTTCAAGCTATATTATGATGGAGTACTTGCTGTGAATAGAGTTGATTCATTTATTGGCATTGGTGCCTTCAGCGCCTTTATAGGGACGTATTCTGGCACTGACCGTTTTATAAAGGGGAACCTAGACGAGGTTAGCATTTGGAAAACTACACTCAATAAAACTGCTATTGAAGAGATCTATGGAACCGGAGTTCCAACTGATCTCCAGATTCATTCAAAGAATGGATCAATCGTTTCATGGTATCGTTTTGAAAGCCCTGACGACAAAGATAGTGTAAGCGATAGTATTGGATCAAATGATGGAACACCATCGGCTGCTACCAACGGAAATTTTTCGACTGATGTCCCCTAAATTTATCGATATTTCACATTGAATTGAACTCTTCGGTTCTTTGCTTTTTCTTTACTGGTGTATTCTTGTAATATCGGACGATCTTCTCCGTAGCCAATTACTTCGAATATCTCGTCTTTAATACTATATTCTGATACAAAATAATCTTTAACAGATGTAGCTCTTTCAAGCGACAACTCTCGATTGAATTCACGAGGTCCTGACATATCTGTATGTCCTTCAATGGTTATTTTTTCAATATACTGAAGATAGTCGCTAAATCTTTTAGCAAGCTTTTTTAAGACGCCTTTACTTTCCTCGGTAATAGTAGAGCTATTTTTCTTGAAATTGACCATCTCTTCAATTGATAGAAGAAATATTCTAATCTCTCTTTGTATTTCTATTGGTGTGTAGATCGTAACTATTTTAGTTTGACCTGGTTTTTCCTCAACCTTGGCTCCTGTGATTATTTTTATTCCCGCAAGAAAGCGAAAGTCATTGCTATGAGTGTTTGTCTCTCCAGCAAAATCAATCCCCCCCACTCCAAAAGCAAGATAGCTTGAAATATTCTTTGTACTTTGGTGTCTTGCCCCCAGCAAGGCTTCCACTGGATTTTGGTCTTTTTCAAAAGGAAGTCCGAACTCTCCTTTCCATTCAAAATTCAATCTCCACTTGGGATAGAAGTTAAAGCTTAATCCCAGTCCTGAGATCAACCTTTTTCGGAGGTCAATATTTGAAAATGTTGCATCTGGGTTTTGGTAATACCCTGCATTGGCAAAGAAATCGAATTTTCCTAGATCTAGCTCATATGCAAATAAAAAACCTGCCCCCAACTGTCCATCAGAGGTGAAAATTTTCTCATCCCCTGTGGGCAACACAATTTTGGGAATAAAAGAAATAGCATGATCACCACTTCTAAAAACACGGTATTTAATAAAGACAGTGGAGTCACCAATTGATGAATCACTTTTGTTTTTTAAGGCCACAAAATTATATGAAGAATCAATTCCAAAATACAAAACTCGTGTAAAGAGAATTCCTCCACCAAATTGAAGGGTCTGAATCCTTTTTACATCCTTATTTAAAATTGATGATCTCTGCGCATCAACAGTAATTAGAGGATCATCAAGAAAGGAATAGCTTGATTTAAAAAATAGCTGACCTGGGTTTGAATATCCATTCCTACCAAGCAGACCATCTTCCAGTAAAAACAGATGGTGAGCATCTGAAAAGGGAAAGCTTTGAACATTTATATTTGCATAAGAAATTAATGGGATAAATAACATTAAAAGAGGCTTCAACAACTTGTAACTCATAAGAACATCCGAAGTAACTATGTTTCTTTCCATTGTATCTCATTTAAGAAATCAAACAATAAGGAGTGAATACTTGAGATTTTTTATTAACTATAAAAAATGAATTTTTTTCCTTTCACAATATTCTAAACAGCAATTATTACTCATAAGAATAATCTAGCCGAATAAGTATCTAAGAGGTAACAATGATTCACTTAAAACCAGTTGACATCGAATTGATAGGTCAAATGAACCCATACTTGGGTCTCGGGCTAGAAATGATCACCTCCTTTATATTGGGAGCACTCGTCGGCTTAGACAGAGAAAATAAACTCAAATCTGCAGGTCTAAAAACTAATATACTCATATGCCTAGGATCTACACTATACACTGCTGTTTCTCTTCTTATTTATGAAGGAGGTGTTAATGATCCCAATAGAACTGCTGCACAAATTGTTAGTGGTGTTGGCTTTTTGGGGGCGGGCGCAATTATGCACGGGAAAGGCTCTGTTTCAGGTCTAACCACAGCTGCGACAATTTGGATGGTAGCAGCTGTTGGAATGACTGTAGGTGCAGGATACCCCATAATTGCAACTCTTTTTACCCTCACAGTTTTATTTGTTCTTAGAATTTTAGATCCAATATACAAAGCGATGAATTTTGCTAGATGTTTTCACCTCGAAATCTATTCTGATAGGTCTTATATTGATCTTATTAAGGGCCATTTTTCCAGAAAGAGTGCTGAAATTCTTGATATATGGGATGTAAAACTTGAAAAGGAAGTTATCACAAAGGCAAATATTCAAATTAATACCAAAGAATTTAAATTTATGGTTGATTTGCTAAGACAAGATAAAAAAATTAAAAAAGTTATCCACTACCATATTGATAGTGAAGAGGCCCAGAATGGGGATTACTTCTCCACCTAAAGTCCTGAGCACCATTTCACAAATTAATCTTTGACTTTTGCCTAGACCTAAACCTAGGTTCAAGTCCAGGTCAAAGTAGAAGCGCTCACAATTGAGTGCAAGTGAACCGTGACACAATATTTTCATATCCGCAAAAGGATGGCGTACTTTTGGTTCTTTTGGTTCTTTTGGTTGAGCATCTTATTTATTTTATTAAAAAATATCTCTACTCTAAGTATTTCCCCCTAAAAATATCATACTTTTGAAGGGCATCAGGACACTGCTCAAATCCTAAAAATAGATCCATACATTCATTTTTGTTGTAAAGATATATTAACGGATTTTTAACCTGTCCATGAACTGCTTTGAGTTTTTAGCTCCTTTTTAAGATAGTACTTAGCAATATCTCTTTTTCTGAATAACCATCGTACTCCAACACATATGTTTACAAATTTTCCAAGTATGTTTTTTCCTACTCATTAAACTTGTACTTTGTTTGATTTCTTAAACCTGACTTTTCAAGGATCTTGCGGTCTCCGCCCACTTTTAAATCACGACTGGCAGTAGATGAAGAAATATTTTTGAAAAAGGTCATATACTCTTTCCTTGAAAATAAATTATCTTCAAAATGATTCCGGGCCTGTTTTAGTCTCCCGAAACTATCTAGAGTTACGCCCTTAATTCCAACGCTAAACTCTTTCAATGAATTCAACACAAGATCTAAAATGAACTCAATAAAAATGGTACTCTCACCTAATTTATCACTTCGCTCTAATACTTGATAATATTTTTTTTGATTTTCTTTTATCAATGACTCTATTGGGATATAGAGGAAGATAGACTCAAACTTAGAAAGTAAAACACTTTGCCAAAATCTCCCCATCCGCCCATTGCCATCTTCAAAGGGGTGGATAAACTCAATTTCATAATGAAAAATACAAGATTTTATTAATGGGTGAAGTTCCTTTTCAGACTTGGCCCAGTTAAAAAGCTTTTCGATTAACTCTGGTACCAAGCTTGGTTTTGGAGCAACATGAGAAACCTTGCTCCCTTTAAGAACCCCTACGTTTTTGCTCCGAAAACTTCCTGCTGATGCAACTAGTGATGCCATCAATAATTTATGGGCCTTTAAAAAATCTTTGACTGCGAAAGGTTTAAACGATTGTATTCTGTCATATAACTTTATCGCATTTTGAACTTCTACAATTTCTTTTTGGGGACCTAAAACCTTTTTACCTTCGAGAACTGCTGTCATTTGATCTAATGATAAAGTATTACCTTCAATCGAAAGAGTTGCTTGTATCGTCTTTATGCGATTTTGCTTTCTAAGTTGAGGGTCTGGGGTACCTAATTGGCAAGCTTCAATTTTCCCAAGCTCTCTTACAATCTGAGACACGAGATTAATAATTTTGTTTGAAATAGTAAAAGGAGGACTCATTACTTGATGGTATCATATGATACTACCAAGATCTATCCCTTACCCAACAAAAATGTTATTATACGCCATCCTTTTAAAGAGGATAGGTACTAAACAAATTTTATTTAACTGAGGGAAAGAAAAGAACCCTTGCTCAGTTTTGAGCAAGGGTGCGTGGGTATAAAATTGGTTTATCCTAGTAGTTTTAGAGCCATACCTGGCTTCTGATTAGCTTGACCTAATATCGACACACCGGCCTCCATAAGAATGTTATTCTTTGTGAAGTGAGCCGTTTCTGAAGCGACGTCCACATCTCTAATCCGCGAGTTCGCAGCAGAGAGGTTTTCATCAACCACCGATAAGTTGTTAACAGTGGATGCCAGTCTGTTTTGAATTGCACCCAAATTTGCTCTAATTCCTGAAATCTTAACAAGAGCATTATCGAGTGTTCCAAGTGCCTGTTGTGCACCCAACTTTGTCGAAACAGTGTGTACTGGCAAGGCCAAGTTTTCAAGCGTAGCATCGTTTTCCGTTGTATCGAACTGAAATCTATCCAGTATGGGGTCATTATAGAGTCCAACTTGAAAATCAAGTGTACCTCCTGTCCCATCCAAAAGTTTGACGTCGTTAAACTGAGTGCTTTTTGAAATTCGATCAATCTCATCTTTGAGATTTTGAAATTCAATGTCCGAAAAGGCACGCTCCTGATCTGATAACGTATCGTTGGCAGATTGGATGGACAGTTCTCTGAGTCTAATAATAATACTAGAAATCTCTGAGAGTGAACCTTCTGCAACCTGTATAAGCGATGTCGCATCACCTGCATTCCTTTTTGCTTGTCTAGCACTCCTGATCTGACTTTTTAGTTTTTCACTAATGGCCAAACCAGCGGCGTCATCTGCTGCGCGCGTAACACGCTCACCGGAAGATAGCTTTCTCATATTGTCTTCAAGTCTACGTCTTGTTTGTCCTAACGACCGTTGAGCCGATAGACTTTGTACGTTTGTATTTATTCGTAATCCCATAATTTAGTCTCCGTCTAGCATAAATAAACCTCCATGTTTAATGTAATAGCGGACCTACTGTCCTTTGGTTAATAATAAACTCTTTACACAAGCTGACGGATAAACCATTAGTCAGCCCCACGTCTAATCAGCACCAAGTACCTAAGTACTCAACTGCTGTTGCAGGATAATTTTTTACTCTAGTCCGACCCACTTATGGGTTAGATCGAACAACTTAATGCTTAAAAGTAATCGCTTACTTTATTAAGCGGTACTAGCAGCATCAATGAGTTTCAGAGCACTCATGGTCGACTGGTTCGCTTGCGCAAGGACCGAGGTACCTGCATTCATGAGTATGTTGTTCTTTGTCAGCTCTGCTGTGGCCGCGGCAATGTCAGTGTCCCTGACTCTTGAATTGGCGGATGACAAGTTTTCAACGCTCACTGCGATGTTGTTAATAGTCGACTGCAATCGATTTTGGAGGGCACCAAAATCTGCTCTGATGGCAGACACCGAAATAATGGCCTGATCAATGGCGGATAAGGAGTTCTGTGCAGAAATCTTATCGGCAACTGAAGCAAGGTTTAACCCTAATGCGGCCACATTCACGTCTGCACTTGAAGCGTCAAACGTTAAACGGTCACTAATAGGATCGTTTCTCGTACCAATTTGGATGTCGAAGACAGCACCAGTACCATTTAATAGTGGCACTCTGTTGAATTCGGTGGATCCGGCGATACGGTCAATTTCTGAAGTCTGTTGCTCAAATTCAACATTGAGGAACTTTCGTTCAGTTGGCCCGATAGTGTCTGAGGCAGCTTGCACTGCTAGTTCTCTAAGTCTAATAAGAATGTTAGAGATTTCAGATAAACCACCTTCAGCAATTTGAACCAGTGAAACACCATCTTGTGCATTTCGTTCTGCTTGATTCAAACCCCTGACCTGGGCCTTAAGGTTTTCCGAGATTGCGAGACCTGCGGCGTCATCTCCTGCTCGGTTGATCCGTTGTCCTGACGACAACTTCTCAAGTGTTTTGTCCATCGATACACGCGTCAGTCGCAAATTCCTCTGAGCGTTAATCGAGGCGACGTTCGTATTAATACGAAGTCCCATAAGTTTCCTCCTTGATTTAGGACCTGTTATCACTTCCTGTGAAGACAGGGAGGCCCAACCCAATAGAAATGACTATTGGGTAAGCTCCTTCATAAACCTATTCGACCTAGTGTTAAAAAACTTTACGATTACTGCTTAAAAGTTTTACAGTTTTCAAAAAAATTCCTAACTAACTGAAAACTAATTAAACAGCTAGGCTACAATTTCCTGACGGCAAATTTTACCTACCCATATTTGACCTACTTTATAGATCTCCAATTAATCATTAATATAGATAGTGATGACCAAGGCAAAAGTAGTTGAACCATTCACAATCACCACCCTTTTACACCGGCCAGAACTGGTGGAAGATGCTCTATCACTGATCGAGAAGTCTTTTCATTACACAGACAAATACTCATATAAGATTGATTTTCTGCCACTTGTGCACAAGTCAAATCTTCACAATTGCCAAATTTTAATTAAAGATGACAAGCTCATAGGACATATTGGGTTCTTACCTAAAAAAATGATCTTTAAAGAAAAATCTTATCCCATTATATTTTTAGGTGGAATTGCTCTTGATGAAGAATATAGAGGCAGAGGCCTATTTAAAGTCTTTTTTCAAAATGTACTCGAAAAATATCATTCTAAATTTGGGCTTTTCTTTTTGTGGTCTGATCTCTTTGATATGTACGAAAAATTTGATTTTCATTTAAGCTTTGGCCAAATGGAAAGCCTTGGTATATGGCAAAACATCGAAGAAGAAGCCTATAGACTAGGTTTCAGAAAACATAGCCTTAAAAAGCTAGATGAAAAAAATAAAGATATTTTAAAAGGTATTTATCATAAGCACTCAGACCATTTATTCACTATCGATCGTGATGAAAAAGATTGGGAGCTAATTGAGTCAATTACTTCAACAGACCTCTTCATAAAAAAAGATCCTGAAGGTGATCTTAGAGATTACTTCTTTTTAGGCAAAGGCCAAGACCTTGACGGAATTATCCATGAGGTAGGAAGTGTTGATAATGAAAGTGATTTAATAAAAACGCTTGAAAATGCAAAAGTTTGGCATCATGAAACAAGCAATGTTCCAGATAATTGGACTCTTAAATATATGGGCCTGACCCGAATCGGAAATCCAGATATTTTCAAAGAAATAGTTAGCACATTTTCTGAGGGACAAATTGAAATTATAGGAGTTACAGACGAGCAGGTAGCCGCTCATTTCAATAGAAAGGTTTATTACTTCAAACCTAAAGAGTTCTTACAATATCTCTTCGGCCCAGAACCAGCAAAAGAGTTCAAAGATTTTTGGAAACCACTCTATATTCCAGGTCTCGATTCTGTCTAACTAAATCACAACCTATTAGAACTACCTACAGCTCTACAAGGCTCTTATCATTAAAACATATTATTTGTTCTTGAGTGTTTTCTTTTGAAGTTTTGAGTGCATTAGTATTTTTGTAATCAAAACTCCTTGTTGGTTCAGTGAGCTCTTCGTCAGGACAGACTACTTCCCGATCACAACATGTTGAAGTTCCACAATAATCCAAACAAGCTGTATAACATTTAGCTGAGCTTACATTACAAAAAATAGAAAATACTAGTAGTGCTAAAAAATTATATTTCATTAAAACTCCCAAATATTGCTGTTCTTATTTTTAAGAATTATCCAATATTTTTAATAAAGTAAAGTTTGCTTTTTGAATCAATTGGTAATTGTAAAATTTCCATTTTTCATCAGACGTGAAACTATTCACAATTAAATTTCTGATTTATCACAGTGTCGAACAATGAGAGCATCATTACTAGGGACTTCAAAACATGTATAATATCCACGCTTATTTTTCTTTCCAAGACTTGAATTGTTTATCACAAGGTTATTCGAATCATTTATTATCCCATCAATTTTACAAAACGACTTAGTTTTTGAAGCCCTTTCATCGAGGCAATACTTTATTTTAGGCGCTCTAGAGTCAGAGTCCTCTCCCATATTTAAAATAACAGCACCGTTTTCAAAGTACCTAACCCATCTCTCATACTCACTTGATTTAATAACAAGACTATCTCTTTTAATTTCAAAAGATCCAACACTCTCCCCAGACTCGATATGAAATGATCTAAGGCTTGTGTTTCCGATAGTAAAATCAAATCTAAATTGGTGCCACTTGCCATCAATTGGTACAGCCGCCATGAAATCTGAGTAGTGAGTTTTATTTAGAGGAACTACCACTTTAAATTTTCTCATCAACCTTGCAGGAGATTTTACATTTTTAATATGCTTTGCTCTCACTTCGAATATTAGAGTTCTTTTACAATTTTTACTTTTACATCTTAACTTCTCAAAATTTGCGACGATTCTGGCAGATGAGATATGAGGGTATGCACGAGACAATATAAAGCTGGGCAGAGGCATTTTACCAATAACAATACTGTTTCCCCATGCTGACTTTGGAGCTTTGGGGAAAATAGAATTAAAGTAATTACTCGAAATGTAATCACCATCTGCCTTTATATACTCAACTTTCCATTGCTTGCCGACAACTTTGTTTTTATTATACTTTAATTTTTCAATTCTTTTTGGATGACGGTTTCTGGGGTGAGGGAGTCCTAACCACTCCCAATCATTTTTTCCCCTTGGTGTTTTACTAGAAAGATTACCCCCGCTATACTCTTCCCAATCAAAAAATAGTGATCCCTCTTCAACAGGCATTCTCGTTTCATCTGACTCGTCTTCTGCAAAGTTCAAGCAGACTTGGTCTAGATCTTCATTTAAGAATGATGATATATAAGCATGGTATTGATCAAATAAGAGAGCACTAGATACTCCAATTCGAAAAGCTGAATTATCATAGTGATAAAACTGTCCAAGAGATTTTTTTGATAAGTTCTCATTATCAAAATCATTACATGGGTACCAAGGCGTTGCCTCACTGGACATAACTGTTTTCAAATGACCGGTTTGAGATTTATTTAAGCTAGATCCAACTTCTAGGTAATTTCTAAAACTTGCAAATTCTTCAATATAGCTCTCATCTGCTGGACTAAAGAGCATGGAACCTGAGGCCCCTTTAAAGGACATTAAATGATGGTCTAAGTTTTCTGACTCAACTAATAAATTAATATCTTCTCCGCAACTCTTCTTATCTAGGCTGGTATCAAGCCTGGCCAAGAAATTCCGCACTCCTGACTCAAAGGTGCTACCAATTTTTGATTTAAAAAATCCATTATCAAATTTCGTATCATTATTTAAATCAAAGGACCTTTCAGCACTAGTGATAATGTGGGATAAGTTTGGATAAAACTTTGAAAATGAAAATCCATCAATTAATTTACCAAGTCCCCCCTTTGAAGGGCTTCTCTCCCAAAGACTCTCTAAGTACTGTTGATAGTATTTATTTGGTGATATAAGACCAGGAACTCTTTCCTTATAACTTTCGGACAAATTTAAATGCCAAAAGCTGCTCCCATTAGTTGAATAAATTGGAGCAATATAAGGTTTCCTATCTACAAACTCTTTCCACCCCTTTTTTGGAATAACCGTATTTTTTAGTTTGCCGTGTCCCATTTTTCTTCTCACGACTAACTCATGATTTTTCATGTTCACATAAAGGACTTGAACATACTCAACCCTTCTCCATAAATTTCCAATATGTGCACGAAAGCGAATTTGAGCAAAATCTCCCCTCATGAATCTTTCTGGATGGAGAACTTTAATCACCTGACTTTCGTCATCTGTTAAACTATTTGCTAAGTAAGAGCCAGCTCGAAAGAGCCAATAAGAAGGATGAATGGACAAGGCCTCAGTTGACTCGTAATGATACCTATTCCAGTCGACTTGAAAGAGAGTTTTTACACAACTTCTCCATTCAGATTTCTCAATGCCCACCACGGCCTTATTTCTATCCACCAGAACGTCATAGCCCTCACCATCACCGCCCACAGCGTATTCTTCAATTTCAGCAGAACCAAGAGCGGCTATGGAGTTTTCTTTTTCATCCACTGCCCTTTCGTAATTATTACTAAAGGGTCTATAGGAAACCAAGTTTGGAAGCTTTCTTTTAGGACATGCTACTTTTTTAGGAAGGCCCGCTAGCTCACAACTGCCGGAAAGTCCTAAACTTGGAAGTAAAAGCAATATAATCGCATACGCAGTGGAAAAGTGCATTTAGATATATCTCAGCATATAGTGTTACCCAACTATTATAACACTGATATTAGGACTGAGAACGCTATAGATACTTTAAGATTTCAGAAATCCGAGAAACATGCTCAAATTCATCAGAATTTCCGCTTTTGTTCCTGCAATTAAGCCCATTTTGATCACATGTATTCACTTTTAAGCAACTTGATTCATCGCTTGGATCACTCAGTACATAGTCTTGTCTTCCCCTCACTAAAATCCCTTCAACCTCATCTGTCTTAATATTAAATACGGCAGAACCACTATTTCCACCAAAGGTATCTAGATTTGCCTCAAAGTAATAAGGATTCGAATTTTTTCGTACAGTTGATCCAGTTGCCAGCTTTTGAGGAAGACCCGAGGGTGTTCCGATAACATAAAGTGGTTCAGTAATATCAACTATTCCACTTGTTCTGATATCAAGTGGGTCTCTATCCACGACCTTTCTATCCAATTGAATAACAGCAAAATCTCTAAGGTTATCTTCATTCATTTCCGCCACAATAACTTTTTTGCACTTATAAATATCATCTGCACTAACTCGAATGCCCAGATCTTCACTATTTTTAATATTTAGGCCAAAAACCCATGAAGCTTCTTTGCACATATCTTCATCAAATAATTTAAAGCAGTGTCCTGCTGTTACAATTTTGTCTGGGGACACAAGAAAGCCACTACAAAAAGTAAGTACTGGCTGGTTGATAAATTTCTCATCTTTGCACAAGTTATATACATCTTTAATTGAGCCTGGAGATTGAACCTGAAAACTTCCATCATCTTTTTTTTGAATTTGAAGATTATAGACCATTCCAGCAGTTGAGCGCATTTGCTCTTGTTTTTTAGAGTCACCTACTTCAAAAAAATCTAACCGATTATCATCGCCGTAGACAATATCTGGATCTACTCTTCCATAAATTGAGCTAGAAGCTACAGTAATGGCTATAAGAAAATGATAAATTTTCATAGGAAACTCCAATCTAATAGTAGATTAAATAATGACGCATAGAACAACTAATCAAAAGGGGGTAATTTAGTACTTTGAAAACTTCCTAAACAAAAAACTTGTTCGAAGAAATAAGGCCAGTGATAAACCCCAAAAAAGATAGGACAAGATTGGAATTTGATCATATTCAGTAATTTCAATATCACGCAAAATAATTGTTCCGCTAAAAAACATTACACTGCTAAGAAAAAGCATCCCTATACAATATAAATTATTTGAAAGGCGATTAATGGCATCTTCGTATCCAGTATTTTTAACTTGAACGGTGTAATTATTTTTTGAAAATTCTTTTAGAAACCATTTCAAATGTCTGGGAAATGCCCTTGAAGAGGAAATTAAATCTCTTCCGATCCAAACAGCTTCTTCAATTACTTGCTCTTTACTAAATGCCTCTTTAATTATTCCTTTGATATCGTCTTCAACGAGCCCAAATATATCAAAGTCCATATCGAGAGACTTACCAACCCCGTCCATGGTGATCAAGGCCCTGAATACTACAAACCATTCCCTTGGTAAATATATTCTATGTTTAGACAGCGTCTCTAGAATTGATCTAAACAATTGAGTAGCATTAGTCTGTTGAACAGTAAGACCAATATGAGGTGATAATGCATCTTTAAGATCTCTAATTAATGTATCAACTTCAGGGATACGATCATACTCTGCAACATCCAAAAACTCATAAACAAGGTTCTCATAATTATGGTTCACAATTGAGTACATAATTGCAACCAGATTTGTTCTTCCCTTTTTACTCAGGGTTCCTACGAGACCAAAATCTATAATACCAATTCTGTGATCTTCTAATAAAAAGAAGTTTCCTCCATGCAAATCAGCATGAAAAAATCCATCTGCTAGAATTGTATGAATAAATATCTTGAGGCCTTTATTAAGCTTCTCTTGAATGATGGATTTTACTTCATTAACTCTAACTGAATCTGTAAACGGAATACCCTTGAGACATTCCATCACAAGAACTTCTTCTTTTGTAAACTCTGTATAAATCTTGGGTACGTAGAAGATCCCATCTGGATCAAGCTTCGCAATATTCTCCTTCATCCTCTGGCAATTAAGAGCTTCAATCCGAAAGTCTAATTCAGAATGAAGAGTTACCCCAAAATCTCTGATTGCTTTTGATATTCCTAAAAATTTAATATCTTCTGAGACTTTTTCGATTTGAACTACAAGGTATTCAAGAATTTCAAAATCTGTTTGAATAGATTTAGCAATATTTGGTCTTCTTACTTTTACAACGACATCAGTGCCGTCTTTTAATATGCCTTTATAAACAACTCCAATGGAAGCAGTTCCAATGGGGTCTGGATCAATGGATTCAAATACATCCTCTATTTTTTGCCCGAGCTGTCTTTCAATGACTTCTCTAGCTTCCTCGAATGGAATTCCTTTAACCTGGTCCCTTAATTTTTTCATTTCATCGATAAAGTCGACATCAAAAATATCATCTCTTGTACTTGCAAGCTGACCAATTTTCACAAAGCCAGGACCAAGTTCTTCAAAAGATTTTCTAAGCCTAAATCCTACTAGGTAGGGAAGACTCTCTGATTCTTTTTCTTTAATGGCATCTTTGTATCTTGACTTGGGTAGGACGAAATCAGGTAATAAATTTACAAGCCCCGATTTGATAATCAGCTCATCAAAACCATTTCTTGCAAGCACGGTTACAATCTCACGAAATCTCGTAGCATTTTTAATTGTGCGGGTTATCCCCAAACCTGTTTTAAGTAAATCAACCATTTCGTTTCTTTCAAAGCCTTTAGCGTTATACTAGCTGCGTAATTTTAGTCTTATTTTTTATGTTATGCTAAACTGTAAACCTTTGATAACCTGAAATTAATGCCCTATGACAAAAAATGGCCTAAGAATTTTATCAACTTTTTTCATTATTCTTGTAATGACGTCTGCAAGGGGCGATGAAATTTGCAGTAGAGTAGCTGAGATAAATTATCAAGAAGTCCTAGTCGATACTATTTCTACAAAAAAGGCTGAAGGACTCAGGTATTATCTAGATAAAGACCCAAAAACCAAATCAATGTTGAATATTTACCAAGATAGGAGCAAGCCTGCTTGGCAACATGCTGCTTTAGGCACGCTGGGCTCACTATTAATATTGGGTGGAGTTTTTCAGGTTGGCAGTGAAAATAGTCAGTTTTTTAATAGAAACACACTCTTTCTCACGGGTGGGTCGCTACTGATTATTAACTATTTAATATACAACACCGTGCAACAGGAAAACGAAAAGCTACTAGGTCAGGCCATCATTGAATATAACAGACGAAATTTGCCAAAAATTTACTTCTCGCCCTTTCAAACTGGTAATTCTCAAAGTAAAAAAGAATCTCCCCGCCTTGGCGTACTAGGCGGTATTACAAAGGGATTCTAGTGGGCGCTGCATGTTATCATTGCAATGGTGAATTGCAATTACTGAAGATCGGTTCAAATATTTCAAGAAAAGAGGATTGTCCTAGTTGCGGACGAGACCTACATGTATGTAAAATGTGCGTTTACTATGATACTCGCAGCTATAATGAGTGCAAAGAACCCGTTGCTCAAAGAATCGTAGATAAAGAAAAATCAAATTTTTGTGACAACTATCGACTGACAGATAAAGTATCTGACGCTTATGAAAAAGATAATGTTCTCTCAGCTGCAGATGCATTATTTAAAAAATAAAAGGTTTTAAAATGAGTCAAGAATTTCCAATGACACCTGAAGGAAAAAAAGCTCTCGAAGAAGAACTAGATCACCTAATTAAAGTAGAGAGAGAAGATCTAAAAGTAGCGATTGCTGAAGCCAGAGCTTTAGGTGATCTTAAAGAAAATGCTGAATACCATGCTGCTAAAGAAAAGCAATCTCATATTGAAGGTCGAATTATGGAGCTTCAAAGTAAAGTCGGTAGGGCAAAAGTTGTAGATATTACAAAAATAACAGTATCAACTATTGTTTTTGGCGCCACAGTTAAGCTCATTAACGCTGAAACCGAACAAGAAAAAACCTATAAGATAGTCGGTGAAGAAGAAGCTGATTCAAAACTCGGAAAAATTTCATACTCAAGCCCCATTGCAAGGGCCCTTATTGGTAAGGGAGAGGGTGATGAAGTTATCGTAAAAGCACCAAAGGGTGATATTGAATATGAAGTAGTGACTGTTCAATATATCTAAAGAGGACCTATGGCCAAAGAGACAACAAAATTAAGTTGGCTATCTCCACTAGAGGATCTCTATAAAACTAAGAAAACACCCAAGTCCCTTGATAAATTAAAATCTGCTGGAATTTCCACCTTAAATGATCTTCTATGGAGCGGACCACTTTCTATCGATATCATTCCTGGAATTACACCCTTCCACGTTGCCGATGAAAACGAATACCTCCAGGCTGAAGGTGAAGTCGTTCACGTCATAGCAAGGCCTAGTTTTAGATCGAAAGGATTTAAAAGAGCTCCACTAATGCAGGTTACTGCAGTAGTAAAAGACCTTCATGGTCCCAGTGAGTTAAAATTAACGTGGTTTAATTGTTACCCAAATATTATAAAAAAAATTAAGAGTATGAAAAAAATTGTTCTGCTTGGAAAAGTATCTTCATTTGGAGGCAGAAGGCAGCTGGCCAACCCCAAATTTGATAGTATTGAAAAAGGTCTACTGCAAACCCCTGGACGATGTGCTAACTACCCTACTATCAACTCAGTAACCCCAAGAATTGTTGCCTCATTTTACAATAAAATCCCTGCTAATCTTTGGGACAATATTGAGGAATCTCTTCCAGAAACGCTCTTAAAAAAAAGAAACCTAATTACACTGGGTGAAGCCTTTAAAATCATACATGGCAGGTCCCAAAGCAGTAGTTTAGAAGACGCAAAAAAAAGAGTCATCTACGAAGAATTTTTAGATGAGCAGTTAAAGTTTTTGCTCAGAAGAAATAAGAATAAGAGTAAAAAATCAGATTCCATAAAATTAACAGGCCCAGAGCTTAAGTCAGTGGTTTCTATGTTTCCCTATAAACTGACAGATGGTCAAAATTCGGCCATCAAAGATATATTTAAGGATATGGCATCAGGCCATCCTATGAATCGTTTGATTCAAGGAGATGTTGGCTGTGGCAAAACGACAGTTGCTCTAATTTCGGCATACGCTGCCATAAAATCAAAAAAACAAGCGGCGATAATGTGTCCTACAGAGTCTCTTGCAAATCAACACTATGAAACAGCATCAAACTTATTTGAAGGCACAGGTATTAAAGTAACTTTAATTACCGGAAGCTTAAGTGCTAAGAAAAAAAGAGAATTATATCTAGAAATAAAGCTTGGCATGTTCGATCTTATCATCGGAACCCATGCCCTATTTTATGATGGAGTACAGTTCAAAGACCTGGGACTTGCTGTTATCGATGAACAGCACCGCTTTGGTGTTGACCAACGAATTCGCCTTGTTGAAAAAGGAGAGGGTACTCATGCGCTGATTATGACCGCCACTCCCATTCCAAGATCCTTGAGTCTGACACAGTACGGGGACCTTGATGTTTCAATTATTGACTCCCTCCCAAGTGGACGTAAAGGGATCCAAACTAGAATTGTTGATCCCTCTAAGATGGAGCCATTTTTAAGTTTTATCAATACCAGGATTTCCATGGGAGAGCAGGCCTATGTGGTTGTTCCTGCTATTGAAGATAATCCTGAGCAAGATTTTTTGGCCCTTGAAAAGGTCTTTACCAAATTTGTAAAATTCTACCCAAAATACAAAATTGGCTATCTCCATGGGAAAATGCCTCCCGATGAAAAAACAAGCAGACTTAAAGAGTTCTCTGATGGAAAAATTGATCTGCTGGTATCAACCAGTGTCATAGAGGTAGGAATTGATATTCCTAACGCCACCATCATGGCCATCATTAATGCTGAAAGATTTGGTCTGAGCTCACTCCATCAACTGAGAGGACGGGTCGGTCGAGCTGAGAAACCAGGGTTTTGCTTTCTAGTCGTCGATAAAATGCTACCTCCGGATACCATGTATCGTCTCAAAGTTATTGAATCAACAATCGATGGATTCAAAATCGCTGAAGAAGACTTGGGTATTAGAGGAGAAGGAGACCTTCTTGGTAAGGTTCAGGCCGGAGAAGGTGGCGTGCGCAAATTTGCCAACCTTGGGAGCGACCAAAAAATACTATTTGAGGTGAAAGAAGACTTAAATCAATTAGTTACAGAAAATAACAAACTTATTCATTCAAAAATTTCCAAGTTTAGTGAGGATACGAGAGTTTTTTCTACCATCTAAACATATCGCGCTAATTAGTTATAATATTCCTATGATAGAGATTGAGGTAGTGAGCTCCAGTGATCTAGATGTCATTGGGCCAAAAAAATATTTTCGAAATCACCTAGTTATAGGAAAAGACCTAGGTGATCTGCTAGTTAATGACTCTGAGATCATTAACTACCACTTCATGCTTAAAGTAGTTAAGTCTAAATTGGTGGCACAGCTCAACAATACACTTAGCTATTTTCATATAAATGGCAAAAAGTCCTCTGGAACCCAATATCTTTTAGCGGGTGACGTGATTAAGTTAGGTGAAACTCAAATTGAAATAAAAAATTTCGAAAAATCTCAAACACCTTCTAAAATCGAAAAACTAGAAAAATCGATCGATGAAATTTTTAATACTGATACGCTGCCCATGAATATATTAAAACTAATAGAAGAAGAGTATAAAGAGCTATGAACGACAAACAAGAAGACATGTATTCAAATTACATTACCACTCGCGATGGAAAAAAAATCTTCTTTTCCACAAACTTTCCACATAATTCAGACCGACAGGGAAAACCAGTTGTAATGTTCAACTATGGCCTTGTGTGTTCAAATCAACATTGGGGAAAGCAAATTCAATACTTTAAGGATATTGGATATGACGTCATAATTCATAACTATAGAGGCCACTTCAACTCTACCGGTGAAGATGACGTAGACTCTATTACTTTCGAAAATATTGCTGAAGACATTAATTTAATAATAGAACGTCTTGAACTTTCAGATGTAACCATGCTGGGACACAGTATGGGTGTCAACGTAACCTTAGAATACTCAAAGCTCTATCAAGAAAAACTCAATGCAATGATTTTAATTTCTGGGTCAGTTCTCTCTCCAAGAGACACTATGTTTAAATCTAATATTCTCGATATCACAGGGGATTACTGGGTTCAGATGAAAGATTCTTTTCCAGAGTTTTATAATTTTTTCTGGAGAAACTCAGGGAAAATCCCAGTCTTTAGAGATTTTGTCAGACAGGGTGGTTTTAACAAAGAAATGGTTCCCCAAGAGTATGTTAACCAATATCTGAACTTAATGGGACAACTCAACCCCGAAATATTTTTTAAATTAATTGATCAAATGCATGCACACGATATGATCAGTCACGTAGAGCGAATCCAAACACCAACTCTACTAGTTGGTGGCGATCAAGACCAAATGATCCCCAATTACGCACTCAATGTACTACTTGAAAAATTACCCAATGCAAAAATGTATATTGTTAAAGATGGATCTCACGTTCCCCAGATTGATTTTCCCAAATTTATTAATCAGAGAATAAAGGTATTTCTTGATACACTGACTAATAATTATAAGGAAGGGAAAAAAGCGGCACTATCACTACTTAGCAATGCATAGCTATTGAGCAAGCACTTACCAAGAACCGCATATATTGAATGCATCTGGAAAGCTTAGTTTTAACCTATAAGCTCGCTCAAGAAATTCTTTCTCAAAACGCTCTTTAGTAGCAAAATACAAAGAAAATGCCGTATCAGGGGTAGTTTCAGTAACACCCGAATGCTGTAAATAATAATTTAAACTAATGGATATATAATAATTTAGGTCGACCAGGAGCAAAAGACTTTTATAAACATTACAATCGAGCCGTCTAAAACTTTGACAATCTTATGACTCCAAATTTTGTAACAGGCTATATTAATAGAGTTAAAATAAAAACTCGTTTAAAAATTAATTTTAACTTTAGGGGAAACAGGGGGGCTTTCTAACTCTACTTCTTTGACTGATTTTTTTATGTCGTAGCCTTGCTTTTCCAGGCTATCCATAAATTCCTCCGTGGGTTCTACGCCTATAGACAATTTTTTCTTTTTTGAATCAGTCCCCAAAGCATTTCTTTTTTCTAAATCAGTTATATCTAGCTCTTTTCCTTTAAACTTATCTCGGTCGATACGCAATTTGGACCACTCTTCTTTTTTAAAAGCTTCTTTTTCATTTGCATCTAGTGCGCGGGCCTTTGGAGTGGCAATAGACTTTAATCTAAATTGAGATTTCACTTGTTCAATTTTAGCATCTCTATTGCCTGGCTTTTGCCAAAGAACAATACCCAGAATCATAAGACCAAGGGAAAGAAGAATTAGTATCAGCCGTAACATGGCTAGAGATCGCTTTCTGAAATATTTTTGTAGTGAAGCAATGGTTCAAATAATCTTTTCATCGCTGTTTTCCTCTGAGAATTTTTATATTCTGCGTGAGAAGCCATACCCTCTGTATTTTTTTTGTGGCTTTCAACATCTGAAATTTGAACTTCGTAGGGAAAGAAAAATCTAAGCTCTCTTTTGAGGGCAGATAAATCTAGCATCATTATTTTTTTTGCAAGCTCGCTTTCATCCTTTTGATCCTTTGCCATTGCCCTGACAGATTTAAATTCATCAAGAAATGGATTTTTGTAAGTGATCAATTGCCTGGATGTAAAATGAATGGATTTATATTCGCTTGAGGAATGTCTATTGCTACCAGTTTGTTTGCTATGGCCAGGTTCACATTCAAGAGCTTCTCTTTCCAAAGCCTGAATGAACCTCTCTTCAGATAAGTCATTTCTAAAACACATTTTTAGAATTTTCTTATGTCTTCTTCTGAATTCATCTAAATCAATTAGTGAGTTATTGGATCTGCTTGCCTTCAAATTGTGAGCAATCACAATGTGATGATCTTGCAAAAACTTGACGACTCTTAGAGCATCAAATCTAGTATGGGTTAGAAATCTGACTCCAATTCTATCAAAGAGCTCTTCTGCTACATTTTCTGTTTTATGAAGCATCTTAATAATGATGCTATCTCTGCTTTTCTTGGCCTTTGTTTCAAAATCAAATAAGGGCACACGGTAGTCAGAGTTCTTACTTTGCAAATAAAGGTTTTTATCACTATCTCTTTTGACGAATTTATAAAATCGATCAAAAATTTGTTGTTGGATGACGCTAAAGTAATTGTGCCTCAAGTCTTTATCAGCGTGTAAAATAGTATGCATTACCTTTAGCACAATTCCTGCCCAAATATTTTCTTCAATACCGCGTTCAGGGACTCTGTTATTGGCCATTAAGAAAAGCTCTGAGACCTCAGTGATAGTAAATAGTGAGTTTGGTATTTGAAAATTAAGACCATCATCACCACTCAAAAAATATCTTCTAATAAACTGCAATGCTTCTTGAAAAGTGCCAAAAATTTCAGCTTTTTGAACAGGATCAGTTTGGTTAAAACCATAATCATCTAAAAAATCATAAGCTTGCTCTTTGCTGTGCAAAGGACCCAAAAATGAATGGGCATCAAGAGCTGATTTTCCGCCAATAACGACATCGAATAATTCCCAGTCGAAATTGTATTTCTCAATGTAATCAGGTCTACTCATAGGGCATTTATCTGGTTAAAATGAAGTACGACATATTCTCACAAAAGAGATAAGGTTGAAAGAATTGAAAATCGTGGAGCGGCGAGACTATTGTGGCACAACAAAAACCCTCACTTAAAAATATAGAGATTATTTTCCTCAGCTTTGGTGGTCTTGGCTTTTTCCCGAAAGCACCTGGAACAGTTGGCTCACTAGGAATTATGCCATTTTTATTTCTCGTAAATAAAGTAGGTTTTCCACCTGTTTTCCTGGCCCCAATTACGCTGCTAATGACCGTAGGCGCCTGTATCATTGCTGAAATTGTTCAGAAAAAGCACGAGATACACGATCCCAGCTGGATAGTCATCGATGAGGTCATCGGTATGCTGGTGGCCTTTCTAATCTGTTCCACCCAAACAGCTGCTGGACTGTGGTTAATGTTCGCACTCTTTCGCTTTTTTGATATTACAAAAATCCCACCTGCAAATTATTTTGATAAAATGCATCACGGAGCGGGTACCATTTTAGATGATGTTGTAAGCGGCATTTACGCTGGTCTGACAGTCGTACTAATTCAAAGTTTTTTCCCCACTCTTTTTTAAGCTCTACTATTACAGTGACATAGAAGTTTTATTTTTTGTAAGAGACTTGCATATTTGACGTTGTACTTTTTCCAATCAACGTGTACAGTTTACGTACGTTTGAAATTAAAACTTTTTAGGAGACACTCCCCATGGCCACAACAACTACTACTAGCGAAGCTAACAAGAAAAAAGCATTAGACCTCGCCTTATCAACTATTGAAAAACAATTTGGAAAAGGTGCTATCATGCGTCTTGATCCTGACGCCCCTCCGGTAAAAATTCCTGCTATACCTACAGGATGTCTCAGCCTTGATTTGGGACTTGGAATTGGCGGCATACCTAAAGGTAGAATTGTCGAAATATATGGACCGGAAGCCTCAGGTAAAACAACCCTTACACTTCACATAGCTGCTGAATGCCAAAAACAAGGTGGAGTCGTAGCCTTTGTTGATGCCGAACATGCGCTAGATACAACATACGCCGAACACCTTGGTATTAAAGTTTCAGACATGCTTATTTCTCAACCCGATAGCGGTGAACAAGCATTAGAAATCACTGATATGCTTGTGCGCTCAGGTGCAGTTAACCTTCTTATTATCGACTCAGTTGCAGCCTTAACTCCAAGAGCAGAGCTCAATGGTGAAATGGGTGATTCGCACATGGGACTTCAAGCAAGACTTATGAGTCAGGCACTCAGAAAATTAACGGGTTCTATTTCAAGATCTAACTGTACTGTTATTTTTATTAATCAATTAAGAATGAAAATTGGTGTTATGTTTGGAAGTCCTGAAACAACTACCGGTGGAAATGCACTAAAATTCTACTCTTCAGTTCGTATGGATATCAGAAGAATTGGTGCCATTAAAGATGGTGATAAAGTTGTTGGTAACAGAACACGAGTTAAGGTTGTTAAAAATAAAGTAGCCCCTCCCTTTAGAGAGACTGAATTCGACATTATGTACGGTGAGGGAATATCTAAAACTGGAGATGTATTAGATTTAGCCGTAAAAGAAAATATCGTTGAAAAAGCTGGATCATGGTACTCATACAACAATGAAAAAGTTGGGCAAGGCAGAGAGAACTCAAAAGTTTTTCTCAAAGAAAACCCCGATATTCTAAAAGAAATCGAAAATAAGGTTCTTCAAAAATATAACCTTACCGATCTTCCCAAAGAAACAAAGGTTAATACCAAAACAGGCGAAATCGAAGAGATCATAATGCCTAAGACTAATGCTGCCCCAATTGGAAAAAAAGTTCGTACAAAGAAATTACAATAATTACAAACTTGGCACTAGCAATCTTTTGCTAGTGCCTTTCAAATCAGCATAGGCTTAGTTGAAGATGAGCTCATATAAACAAACACCTCTCAAGTATTCAGTCCAGCTTCTCTCAAAGAGAGACTACTCAAGAAAGAAACTCAAAAAAAAACTTTTAGATAAAGAATTCGACTCCCAAGAAATTGAAGAAACTCTAGATAAGCTAATAGAGTTAAATTACCTACAAGAAGATCAATTCACTGATGCTAGGGTAAGAGGCCTTAACTCAAAAGGCTATGGCCCACGATTTATTTCACAAAAGCTAAAAGAAGATGGAATTGAAATCGATGAACATCAAATTGAGGCGTTGTTAAATGAACAAGATCTCTATGTAGAGTCGACCTTTGAGCTAGCTCTACAAAAGAAATTGAGATCGACCACAGATCATATGAAGCTTAAGAGCTATCTATTTAATAGAGGCTTTTCAATGGATCTTATTTATAAGGAACTGCCCAAGCATTTGAATTCACAATAGTTTCTTTGCCTAGAGCCCAACCATTTCACTCAAGGATTCAAGCAATTACGACGATAAACAAGTATGTTTTTACCACTTGGACTTGGATTAAAATTAAAGAATATCCCCTTTGTCACCATACTCATGACACTTGCTTGTATTTTATATTATTCAGTTCAGGTTAAAGACATAAATAAAGCCGCCATGAAATTTTATGCAACTGAAACATACCTTGAAGCCGAAGGTGAGTTATTCAGAGAATTCTGTCTCAAATCAAAGAGTCCAGATTATTGCTCTAAATTAAAGCTCTCCCTATTCTCAAAAAAAACAAAGTTAAGATCAAAAGATTATCCTGTTACGGCCACTGACTTTTTAAATAAAAAAAGAAGTGATCCAGATAGTTTTAATTCATATGATAGCTATCCACATTTTCTTAAAGCAAAAAAGAAGATGCACAGAAACCTTGAAAAGCTCTACAAAGAAAAGGGCGCCCTTTCGGCCACTAATACTGGCTTCATTAGAGTTATAAGAGCTCAGTTTTCCCATGGAAGCATTTCACATCTCCTTGGAAATTTATTTATGCTCCTAGTATTTGGAGCCTATGTTGAAAGTCGTCTGGGAAGCCTTGAATATAGCGCTCTTTATTTAATTGGAGGCACTGCTGGAATATATGGTCATGCTGCTTTTTTTATGGAAGAGGGTACTTATTTAGTTGGAGCATCAGCCAACGTAATGGCCGTAATGGGCGCCTTCTATGTGTTGTTCTTTAGGCATAAGCTCAAATTTTGGGTATTTTACTTTATATCAAAGGTTGTTTCATTTCCCATAAAATATATTTTCCCATTTTTCTTTATTGCTGGAGATTTAGTCAATCATGTTGCTGGTCTTTCTAATGTGGCGAGCATGGCACACTTAATAGGATTAGCATCCGGTGTTGGGCTCGCACTGCTTAAAAAATCTACTGAGAATTTTAGCTGGCCATTTATTTATCAATACGAGTGGAGAGAATTTAGAAGTGCTAAAAAATCGAGTAATGCAACAAACGCTATTCAAAAATTATCTGAAATTCTAAGTTATAATCCAGAAAACTATATTGCTAGATCTTATTTAATAAAATTAATATTTAAAAAGATCCATGAAACAAAGAAAATAACGAGAGCTGAATACACTACTCTAACAAAGTATCTTCAAATAGAGATTAATCAGGCACTCAAAAATGATCACGCATCAAAATCTCTTGAAATTATTAGAAAAGTTCCTATCAACTTAAAATTTGATAAGTTTTTGGACCAACTTCCCCAGCAGAAAATTCTTATATTAGGTGACATGGCCCTTGATGCAAACCACCCTATTTTGGCCCTTAGGATTTACTTGTCATTTATCGGCCTTTTTCCAAAGGCAAAGAATTCAGTAAATCTATGTAAAACAATTGAATCAATTCTTAATTCAAAATTTAGTGATAGTGAGTATGCGAAAATAGAGATTGTCTTCAATTCATATGGTGATAGTTTTTTAATCAAAAAAATATATTCCACTTTAAATTCAAAGACCAACATAACAAAAGAGGCTGCCTAAAATGAGCGCTTTAAAAAATTCTCAAATTAGAAAATCTTGTCTACTAGACATAAAAACACAGGAGATTATCGAAATTGATGAAGTCTTGAGTGTTGGTAGACAACCAGGCAACGACTTAACTCTTAATGATAGTAAACTGAGTCGAAACCATGCTCGAATTATACGACAAGATGGCGATCTATTTATCATGGATCTGTGTTCAAAAAACGGGACACTTGTTAACGAAACTCCAGTACAACAAGGAAATTCCACCCAACTGAATGATGGAGATATCATTCACTTAGGTCACCGCACTTACAAGGTGCTTGGAGATAGTGGAAGCATAGGCAGCTTTGATCAAAATGCAGAAATACCTGAATGCCATGAAATAGAAATCGAACAAACTAAACCCAAAAAAAGAAAAACCAGTTCAAAGAATTTGGAAAATATGCCCACTTCCTCTATATCAAAATTTCATAGCAGTACTGAAGATGAAACACAATATGCTCCTGCAAAGTTTATAAACCGATTAATTGCAAATATTATTGATGCTACAATTACAGGAAAAATATCAACTCTGCTGTACCCCATTATAGTGATCAATTTTAAGAAATTTCTTTCTCTTACACATGGAGATGCAGGCCTTGCAGCATCTTCAATCATTTTTATAATTACTGGTGTCTATTACATTCTACCACTAATGAAATCTGGCCAAACCCTTGGGAAAAAAATATTAAAAATTAAACTTATCCACAATGATGGAAATCAAATGAATATGGTCCAAATAATTCTTAGGGAATATATTTTCAAGTTAATAACAGTTTCATTCACACTCTTTACTTTACCTCAGTACCTTTCAAATAAAGACAAAAGAGCACTACATGACCTACTTGCCACTACAAGGGTGATAAGTACAAAAGATCTAGATTAGGGCTTATATCAAATATTGGATTCTACAAGCTTTAAAACTTGGTTCATATAAATTGGCATTTCATTGATGAGCTGATGGTTGGCATCATCAATAACTTCATATCTAATTTTGGTAAAAATAGATGATAAAATCTCTCTATTCTTGGCCCAATCAACTGTAGCGTCCTTGTCTCCACTGATCACCAAAATTTCCGCCCCATTAGGCTTACTTTTAGAAAAACTCTTTTCCCAATTATGTAGAGATGTAACCCACCTTAAAGGGATTTTTCTCACTTGGAGAGGGTCATTTTTCACAAATCTTAAGTAAGATTTATCAGATGAATTTTTATTAAACTTTCTCGGTACATGTGTAAGAAATCTTCTACCTATCTTATTGCCAAACTTTGCGAGTTTCCAAGAAACTGATCTTACTAGAGGTGCTAGAAAAATAGTCTTATCAAGAGTATCAAATTTTCCTTTAACAATCCCATTCATTAAGCCAGCACAGCCGGTGCTGTGACAAATCGCGTGGTAAGGGCCCTTGAACTGAGTCTTTGCTAGTTCATAAATGTCTTTAATTACATTTGTGTAGATATCGAAGCTTGCTATATCAACCCTTTCACCCGTTGAAAGTCCATGCCCTGGTAGGTCAAAGGCAACAACATTAAAATTTTTCTTTAAAAGAAGTGGAAAAAGATTGCTCATATATCCAGAGTTATCTAAATAACCATGAACAAGTAGTACAGTTCCCATCGGTTTGGGATTTTTGCTCTTGAAAAAATGGGTATGAATTGCATATCCGCCCGAAGATACAACTCCAAATTTTTGATCCCACCCTGTCTGGTGAAGATCGTAAAACTTAAGGTATTTGAGTTCATCTGTGGCAAAAGAAGAGTAGGTCTTCGACTCAATCGACGATTTTTTTGCTCTGAGACTCTTTAAGGTTTTTTCCATGTCGGCCCAAAGGTTAGCACTCACTGTGAAACATAAAATGATCATTAATATCTTCATGCGACCACTCTACATAAAAGGCTGAGTTTTGGGTATAAATTCAACAATTACCCTTCGCAGCATGCGCATTGCATAATTCTCTCCTCACAGCAGTACCCAAGCCCTCCAGCACGTGATAATATTCATCCTTGTTCAACCAGTTTTAAGGGTAGATTGTTAACAATGAAATCAAAGCAGATCCGAGAAGAGTTTATTAATTTTTTTATGAAAAGGGGCCATCAGCATATTTCGTCTAGCCCACTTATTCCTATAGCCGATCCGACCTTACTTTTTGCAAACGCTGGAATGAATCAGTTCAAAGATTTTTTCACTGGTATTGAAAAACCAAAAAATGCTACTGCCACTACAATTCAAAAATGCGTAAGAGCGGGTGGCAAACACAATGATTTAGACAATGTTGGCTTTACAGCCAGACATCATACATATTTTGAAATGATGGGTAATTTTTCTTTTGGCGATTACTTTAAAAAAGAGGCCATTGCCTATCACTGGGAATTACTTACAAAAGTTTATAAAATTCCAAAAGATAAACTCTATATTACTGTTCATGAAAGTGATGATGAGGCCCTAAATATTTGGCACAAAGATCAAGGCGTACCACTTGATAGAATATTTAAAAAAGGTGATGCAGATAATTTTTGGGAAATGGGAGAAATAGGTCCTTGTGGTCCTTGCTCCGAATTTTTCTACGATTGGGGAGAAGAACACGCGACTCCTGGTTTTGATTTATCTAAGGCAAATGACATTCTTGAAGATGAAATGCGCTATGTTGAAATTGGCAACCTGGTATTTATGCAATACGAACAAACAAAAGAAGGTAGAATTCCTCTTCCTAGCCCTAGTGTCGATACAGGAACGGGTCTTGAAAGAGTGGCTGCTGTCCTACAAAACAAGTACTGGAATTATGATACCGATATATTCGAAGGTATCATGAATAAGCTAGAAGAAATCTCAGGCAAAAAATATTCTGATCCCAAATACCAATCAAACTTTCGAGTAGTTGCTGATCACATTAGATCATCTGTCATGCTAATTACTGACGGGGCTATACCATCTAATGAGGGACGTGGTTATGTTCTAAGACGTATTATTCGAAGGGCCGTAAGACATTTAAGAGAACTTGGTATTAAAGAGATCTCTTTTCACAAACTAGTCCCAACTGTCTTTGAGACTCTTGGAGCTCATTACCCTGAAAATAAAGCGAACCTATCCCTAGCAGAAAAACTTCTGCAAATTGAAGAACGAAAATTTCTTGAGACTCTTGATAATGGATTGAAATTTTTAGAAGAAGCTATTTCAGGTTTAGGCAAAAAGAAAACTCTTCTTGGGGCTGATGCTTTTAAACTGTATGACACTTTTGGCTTTCCAGTAGACCTAACTGAAATCATATGTACAGAAAGAGGTCTGAATGTGGACATGGAAGGATTTGATAGCTCCATGGCAAAGCAAAGAGAGCTCTCCAAAAGAGGCGGCAAGGCACAGTACGGCGATGATACTCAAAAGATCTTTGCTAAATACAAAGAAACTTTTGGTAACACCATTTTTCTTGGCTATAAAACACTTGAAAACCATTCAGAGCTATTGGCCATTCACGACATGGGAAAAATGAAGGCGTTAATATTTAAAGAATCACCATTTTATGGGGAGTCTGGGGGACAATCAGGTGACGCTGGTGAAATACTAGACGACGAGCATGTGCTGGCCCACATAGTTGACACTCAAAAACCCACAGAGGGTTTACTAGTCCACTACTCAGAAGATGCTGATGCCCTTGAAATTGGAAAATCCTATATCCTAAGTGTTAACCACAAAAGAAGATCTCTTGTGGCCAAAAATCACTCCGCAACTCACCTACTTCAAGCAGCACTGATCAAAGTACTAGGTAGTCACATTAAGCAAGCTGGGTCATACGTAAACCATGAAAAGCTCCGCTTTGATTTCACACATACACAGGCCATGACTAAAGATGAAATAAAAGAAACTGAAAAATTAGTCAATTTAGAGATTCAAAAATCAACTCCTGTAAATGCTGAAGTCATGTCAAAAGATGATGCTATGAAAAAAGGTGCTCTTGCATTTTTTGGTGAAAAATATGGAGATGAGGTAAGAGTTATCGAAATGGGCGATTTTTCTACAGAATTTTGTGGTGGAACACATGTCTCAAATACTGGAGATATATCTCAGTTCAATATAATTTCAGAGAGTGCTCTTGCAAGTGGCGTGAGAAGAATTGAGGGGCTTACCTCAGAAACAGCTTCAAATAGACTTCAAAAGAGATCTCTAATTCTAGAACAATTTGAGCAATACTTTAATGTGAAAGATCAAGATGTAACAGATCGATTTTCTGCTCTCATTGCCGACCATAAAGATAGAGCTAAGAAAATTGAAGCACTAAACGAAAAAATACAGGCATCACTCAGCGAAACACTTTTTGATAACCCGAAAAAGTTAGGTGATAAATTTACTTTTAAAGTTGCCACCGCTCCTGAGAACTCAAATATAAAACAACTCTCAGATTTATTTTCATCAAAATACCCTGATGGAATTTTACTATTATTTAGTAGCAGCGGTAAAAAGCTATCTGTTCTTCTCAGGTCTCCGAGAAGTCTTAAATCCATAAATTGTGGTCAAATATTAAAGAGTCACTTACCCCTTCTAGATGGAAGAGGTGGAGGACGACCAGATCTGGCTCAAGGGTCTGGCGAGAAAAATAAAAACTACGATCAATTTATTACAAATATTGAAAAACAAATTTCAGAGGAAATATGAAATCTATACTAAGAGTACTTTTTTGCACATTACTCATTGCCACTATTTTCTCTTGTAAAAAAGCTGGAAATGGTAAGGTAAATATCGTCAACGCCCTGTTAACGGCTAAAATCGATACACTCGACCCAGCTGTTAGTTATGATGCTGTATCTGGAACTGTTGTCTACCAAGTGTATGAATCACTCTTTGAGTATCATTACTTAAAAAGACCATATACTCTCCAAGAAAATCTGGCTGCTTCACAACCAACTGTTGAAAACAATGGACTCAGATATATATTCACTATTAAAAAGGGTATCCCCTATCATGATCACCCAGTATTTAATGGCAAGCCGAGATATGTAAAAGCGGAAGACTTCTTAACAGCGATTAAAAGACAAGCCTTTGTACCTACTCGGGGCCAAGGTTATTTTCTCTTTGAAGGTCGGGTTAAAGGAATCGGAAAATTTAGAAAAGATGCAGGTTCAGATTTCGGAAAATTTGAATCTCTTCCTATCGAAGGTTTCAATGTTATTGATGATCAGACTTTTAGCCTGGACTTAACAAAGCCCTACCCACAGTTACTCTATGCATTCGCCATGGCCTTCACTGCTCCAATCCCACTCGAAGTGATAAAATATCATAAGAACGATATCTCTTCAGTCATGGTCGGAACTGGCCCATTTTATTTAGAAAAATGGGATCGAAATTTACAAGTTATGTTGAAAAGATACCCAAAGTATAGAAATGTCCTCTACCCTTCAAACGGTGATCGACATGCAAATGCAAGTGGCATGCTAAGTGACGCCAATAAGAAAATACCATTTTTAATGGGCATTAAATTCAATATAATTAAAGAGCCAAACCCTCGATGGCTTAAATTTAGGAAAAAAGAAATCGATTATCTTAGAATCCCTAAAGATAATTTTGCTACTGCAATTACTGGTACTGGTACCCTCTCACCTGAGCTTAAAAAAGAAGGAATTCAACTCCAAATTGCCCCTACTCTCACTACTTGGTGGATGGCTTTCAATATGGAAGATCAGGTAGTAGGAACAAATAAAAACCTAAGGATGGCCATTGCCCACGCTATAGACACAGACAAGTTCATAAACCTATTCACAAATAATGTAGGCTTAAGCGCCAACTCAATTTATGCTCCAGGAGTTCCAGGGTATAGTCCTACAATCACTCAACCATTTAAATTTGATTTAGATATAGCAAAAGACTATTTGAAAAAAGCAGGCTTTGAAGACGGAAAGGGCCTGCCCACAATCACTTACGACACAAGAACTAACAATGCAGTCGAAAGACAAATGTCTGAGTTCTTTAAAACACAACTTTTACATATCGGAGTTGATCTCAAGGTTAGTATAAATAACTACCCAGGCTTTCTAGAAAAAATGAGAAATGGAAACCTACAATTTTGGAGAGGAGGATGGACACTCGATTATCCAGATGGAGAAAATCTACTACAGCTTTTAATTACACAAAATAAAGCTCCAAAAGGAATCAACGATGCCATGTATTCAAATCCAAAATTTGATGCCCTTTTTGAAAAGCTAAAAGTTCTGCCAAACGGTACAGAGAAATATCAAATTATGAAAGAAATGGAAGAGACTATGCAAGAAGATCTTCCTTGGGCCATGCTCTACTATAGACGAGGCTATAACCTCAACCATGGCTATTTAAAAAACTACAGACCAAGTGATCTGATAAATAATTATTTCAAGTATCTACGACTAGAGCCTAGGTAGGTACACTAGGATGATTTTGTGCGGGATAATTGCCACTTACAATTTCCCTGAGAGACAATATATAGATCTATACGCTTGAGTTTTTTTCTTAAATTATATAAATGTACATCTAGAGTTTTCGGTTGGACCTTTACCTTTGGCCAAATCTCTCTAATAACTTCTTCCCTATCGATAATAAAATTATCTGAAGCTAAAAAGAGATTCAAAATTTTAGATTCTTTCATGGTTAGATCGGGCAGATCTTCAAGATCAATTCCTTTAACAAAATTGCTTAAATCTCTTCTAAGAGAATCAAAAGCTTTTTCAACTTTAACTTTTAACTCTTCACCACCAAAAGGTTTCACCAAATAATCAATGGCCCCTTTTTCAAAGCAACCTTTTAATGTTGCTCTATCTGCACTTGAAGATACAACTAGGAACGGGAAGGAAACCTTCTCTACCTTACTAATCTCCTCAAGAAAATTGATATTTCCAAGATTCAAATCTGTAAGTGCGAGATCTGGGCTATCGTTATCGAGTAAAGCCTTTTCAAAGGAATCAAAATCTTTGAAAAATTTTAGGTCATACTTCTCGCTTAAATAATCTTCGTAAAAGAGATGGGCATCTTCTTCATCTTCCAAAACCCACACCCTCTTGCGTAGAGCTGCGTTCATATTACTCCTGGTGTAACTCTAAGTAGTTTAATATTAATAGAATATAATACTAGTAAATTATTCTTAAACAAACTAATAGCTCTTTTGCTGCAAGGTGGAAGATTTTTCCTCCATTATAGTTGTGGGTAAAATTGATCCGACTTTATCCGAGAAGTAGTGAAAGCAATGCCAGGAAGGTGTTTGAAACAAACGGCAGTAAGCCATGCTCTAACCAAGGGTAATTACTATGTTTTACACCAGACTCTTCCTGCAGATTATGGTCACGGTCATAACTCTCACCTCCAGCCTCGCTGTGAACTCAAAAGACTACATTATTTTTAGTGTTGTTCAGCCTGTTCCAATGGGTGAGCCAGGAGAAAATAGTAGTAAAAATTATTATATAAATATGGGTAAAGAGCAGGGAGTTTATACTGGTGCGAAGCTCGATGTTTACAGAGCTCTAGTAAGGGCCAATCCCTATAAGAATAATGACCAACATTTCTATAAGATCAAAATTGGTGAATTAAAGGTTCTCCACTCAGAATCACACTCAGCAATTGGAAAAATGACAAATATGTATACGGGTGAAAATGATCCCATGACTGAAATACAACGATTTATGATTGGAGACGGAGTAAAAGTACATGTAAAATAGATTGGAATTTTAAGATTTACTCTGGATCTTCGCTTCTTTCAATTAATATACTTCTCCTAGCACGAATCATATCAGTCATCGCTTCCCCAGCTTTAATAACTTTTCCAAGCCGTTCTAAATCTTTAGGGTCTAGCTGATCAGCAACTTTCTCTAGTTTGGTTTTAAGAATTGAAGACATCCCCTGTACGATTACAAGCTTATTAGAAATATCGTGTAGAAACTTTCTTTCTTCTAGTGCTAATTCTTTTTCTGGTCCATCACTCAAATTTAAATCCAAGTTAAATTTTAAAACTCTATGTCTTCAAGTGCCTTACACTCTAAACATCTGCAGTAGAGAGTATTATCCCTTATATTGATAAGTTCTAACAGTATAAAATAATCCTCTCCCACCCTTAACTCAGGAGAAGAATTGTTAACTAAAATAGAATTTACCTTTTGGCCCAAAAAAAAACCTCTGAAATGAAATTTAGCAAAGCCCCCTCCTGAATCATCTTTTTTAACTATTCTTTTAACGCAACGCGTGACTGCATAGATTTTCATCCCCATCCCTTCGAAATTCTCTCGAAAAGTAATGCAAATAAGACACCTATAATGGATTTCCTAGGCATTTGAATTTACTATGTTAGTGCAGACTCGACCCCAATTTGAAAGGACCCCTTCCATGCTTGATAACAAAACGCTTGGGCAGCTATTTTTAGCTAGAATAAAACTAAGTGCCAAAAATAATTCACTAGGCTGGATAAAAGACAACGGTCTGCACTTCTATAGCTACAGTGAATATGGCGATGTAGTCAGGGCTCTTTCATTGGGACTAATGCACCATGGACTAAGTGCAGGCACGCATCTTTCAATTCTTTCGCAAACCAGAAAAGAATGGCACCTAATGGATATGGCCACTATGTGCTCACGAGGTGTTGTCATTCCCATTTACCCAAACTACACAGCAAGCGAAGTGGAATACATCTACAACCATTCAGAGAGTAGTATTATAGTAGTGGAAGATGTGGCCCTCATGGGTAAAGTTTGTGAAGTAGTAAAAAATTTCGAGAATCTAAAATTGATTGTCACCATTGAAAAAATGGATCTTGAACAATTCGAAGATCTCGGCGACATTAAAGTTATTAGTTATGATGAGTTACTCTCCAAAGGATTCGAACTAGAAAGCCAAGATAACTCTCTTTTTGAACAAACTATTAACGAAGCTACTGAGGATGATCTTCTCACCATAATATATACCTCTGGTACCACTGGTGAGCCAAAAGGTGCGGTCCTTACCCAGCGGGCCATCATGCAAATGCTACGTAATGTATATCTCCACCTAAAGTCTGGATTTAATCGCAACGACCGAACTCTTACTTTTCTTCCACTTGCCCATGTCTTTGGAAGAGGAGAGACCATGATGCCACTAATCTTTGGTTGGGAATTTGTATTTGCTGAGAGCATTGATAAAATCATTGATAATATCCCCGTGGTAAGACCCACAGTCATGTGCGCAGTTCCTAGAATCTTCGAAAAAATTTACGCTAAAGTGATGGAGAAAATAGAAGCCGGTCCAGAGTACCGAAAGAGTATCTACAAATGGTCCATGGAATCCTCAACCAAGTATTTCGAAAGAATTCAAAAAGATGAATCCCCTACCCTGAAGGAGTTATTTGAAAGACAGGTTGGCTACAACTTAGTTTTCAAGAAAATTTATGAACAATTTGGTGGCAGAATTCGCTACTTTGTATCTGGTGGAGCTCCGCTTGCCATAGAAATTATGAAGTTCATGAGAAACTGTGGATTTACAATCCTAGAGGGATACGGACTTACCGAGACTGCAGCACCTTGTGTAATTAACCCCCTAAGCAAGCAAGTCCTTGGTTCAGTTGGCATTCCCATAGGGGACGTTCATATTAAATTTGCGGATGATGGTGAAATCCTTATTAAGTCGGTAGCAATGCTAAAAGAGTATTACAAAAACCCTAAGGGTACCGAACGCGCACTTAAGGACGGGTGGTTTTACAGTGGAGATATTGGGGAATTTGATGAAAATGGGTATCTGAGAATTACTGACCGAAAAAAAGATATTCTCATCACTGCCGCAGGTAAAAATATTGCACCACAAAAAATTGAAAATATAATGAAAACGCGCCCCTTTATTTCACAGTGCCTGGTAGTGGGAGACAGAAGAAAGTACCTATCGGCCATCATCGGTATTGAGAAGGCCACATTCCTAGATAAACTGGAATCTTTTGGTCTGGAGCCTGATTGTAAATTCGAAGACTTGGCCAAAAATCAAGGCATAGCCGATCTAATCAATGCTGATATTGAAGATGCTAATGGCCAGCTGGCCCGATTTGAAACCATAAAGAACTTCTTTATTGCCCCTGTTGAGTTTAGCGTTGAGGGAGGTCAGTTAACACCTTCACTAAAACTCAAGAAAAAGGTACTTCTCGAGAGCTACAAAGATGACATTAACGCAATGTACAATGATTGACAGGAAATCTTTCGCGCTCTATAAAGTGATTTGATCTAAAATATTATGAGTGAGGTTACTTCATGGCAAGAATTACAGTAGAGGACTGCTTAGACAAAGTAGAGAACAGATACGAGCTAGTCCACTTAACAGTTAAAAGAGTTAAGCAACTTAAAGAAGGCTACAATCCTTTAATCGAGTGTGATAACAAAAATATTGTTACTGCCTTAAGAGAAATTGCTAAAGGTAAAGTTCGCCACTCGGAAGTTTCTGAGTACGATTCAGACGAATTCTAATAATTAAAAAAATGTTGATAAAAATAAGGCTTCCAATTTGGAAGCCTTTTTTTATTTGGTCAGTGCAATCTTTTGAACTTCATTAAAATATTTTACTGGATAAAACTTTATTCCTTTTCTATGCCTTTCTGGAACTTCTTTTAAATCTTTTTCATTTTGAGCAGGAAGGATAATAGATTTAATTCCAGCCCTTTTAGCAGCAAGAACTTTTTCTTTTATTCCCCCAACAGGTAACACTTTACCAGTTAAAGATAACTCACCTGTCATGGCAATATTAGACTTAACTCTTTTCCCAGTAGCAAGACTGTATAGTGCCAAGGCCATTGTAATCCCCGCACTAGGTCCATCTTTAGGAACGGCTCCAGCAGGAAGATGAAGATGTACATGGTGATTTGATAAATAATCATCACTCGTATCAGCCTCTCCCGTTTTTTTTGTGCTTACCTTCTTTTTAACTATTTTATTTGTAGTCTCAGTTTGAAGTAGGCTTTGTGCATATGAGTAAGCGAGGTTCGCCGATTCATTCATAACATCACCAAGTTGGCCCGTTAGCTTAAACCCTTTCCCTTTAAGAGGAAGAGTTTCAATTATTAAAACTTCTCCCCCGTATGCTGTCCATGCAAGCCCGTAGACAACTCCAGGAGGAAGAAAATTTTCTGTTTTTTCTTGAGAGAATCTTGGAATACCTAGTAAGTCTTCCAAACCTTCTACCTTAGGTGCAAACTTCACCTTTTTCTTGCCCTTAACTTTTTCAAGAGCAGCCTTTCTACAAAGCCTTGCTATAAACTGCTCCATCACCCGAACTCCAGGCTCTCTTGCATAGTCAGCAATCAATTTCTTTATTATGTCTGTAGAAAGAGTAAAATCCTTTTTATCAAGTCCGTGTTTTACAATTTGTTTTGGAACAACCCAACTTTTGGCGATGGAAACTTTTTCCTCAAGAGTATAACCACTCAACTCAATCACTTCCATTCTATCAAGTAGTGGTTCTGGAACCCCGTCAAGATTGTTAGCTGTAGCAATAAATAGCACTTTCGATAGATCAAAAGGAACATCTAAATAATTATCAATAAATGTTTTATTCTGTTCAGGATCTAATACTTCTAAGAGTGCAGAAGCTGGATCACCTTGAAAACTTTTTCCAAGCTTATCAATTTCATCGAGCATTATAACTGGATTATTGGTTTCAACTCTTTTAAGAGCTTGTATTATTTTTCCAGGCATGGCCCCGACATAAGTTCTTCTATGACCTTTAATTTCAGCCTCATCTCTCATTCCACCGAGACTAAATCTATAAAATTGTCTTCCTAGAGCACTTGCGATGCTATTGCCAAGTGACGTTTTTCCAACGCCCGGAGGACCTGCAAGACAAAGAATTGTCCCATCATAACTAGGCTTTAATGCCCTCACAGCTAGAAATTCTAATATCCTTGATTTAGCCTTTTCTAAACCATAGTGATCTTTTTCTAGAATCTTAGAACACTTTGCAATATCGATACTATCTTCTGTCGATTTATCCCAAGGAAGATGAACCATTAAATTTAAATAAGTTCTTGCGACATTATATTCAGGACTACTGTCTGGAATCGACTCAAGCCTTTCGAGTTCCTCGTCAGCAGCTTTTCTGGCGTCCTCTGGCATATTACATTTGCCAACCAATTCTTTAAGCTTTTCAAGTTCTCTAGACTTTTCATCATCATCCATTCCAAGCTCAGCTCGGATAACTTTTAACTGCTCTCGAAGGTAATACTCTCTTTGATATTTATTAACCTTATCATTAACTTCATCAGTTATTTTCTTTTGGATATCAGAGACATCTTTTTCACGTTTTAGATAAACTAAGATTTTTGCAAATCTTTTTTTAACTACCAGTGTTTCTAAAAAATCCTGAGCTTCCGGAATATCAAGAGAAAGGGCAAAGGCCACTAAATCAGCGAGACTTCCAGGAGATGGACTATTAAGCATGGCAAGCTTCATCTCTTCATTAAAATAAGGATTTATTTCCGAGAGCTTCTTTACCTGGTTGATGACTGAACGTGTGTAAGCATCAAGTTCCTCGTCAGCTTCAACAGTTTCTTCGAATACTTCAAACTTACATACTAAAAGCGGATTATCTTTTTCAAAGGCAGATACTCGGTATCTTCTAATCCCATGCACGAGAATATTAACTGAGCCATCAGGCAGCTTAAGTTTTTTTACAACCTTGCAAATAATCCCGACTCTATAGATATCTTTAGATTTTAGCTCGCCTGGACCTCCATCTACTTCTTCAAGCTCATGATCGGCCCTATTCTCTTCTTTGAACTTCACCAAATTGAGAGCAATGTAACCAGTGCCCATAATAAATTTATCAAGCTCAGGCGTAAATCGGTCCTCAGTCAAAATAATAGGCGCTATCATCCCCGGGAAGATAGGACTATTCATTATTGGTATAATAACCACTTCCTCAGGAAACTTAGTAAAAGTCTCCGGTGTTGAGGTGGCAACGGCTATATTAAATTCTGATTCATCTGATTCGTCTTCGGACATGTCTCGCTCCTACATGTAATTTTCAATACTAATTATGGGGTTGAATTCGGACCTGGCAAGATAATCGAGATTAATTTTTGACGTCAATAACTAGTCGCGAAGGAGATTTTAAATAAAAAATGTCCACGCTTACTTTCGATTTAAATCCCAGTTCCAAAGATAGAGTATCACTACTAATCTTGAAAAAATCCATATTTTTAACAAATTTACTGTTACCAAAGCTAGAAATACCGGGCTTTAGATCACTGCTAAAAAAATCAATATAGAGTTTCTTTTCTTTTTCAGAAAGGTAACCATAAACCTTGGGTAAACTAGAGCCCTTAAAATCGAAAACAAGCCTCTCAAAATTTTCGGCTGCACGGTAGGAGTGCCTCGCAGCAACGAGTGTGCTTCGGCCAGTTCCGCTACCGCCATGAAATACGCCACCCTCAAGATAGATAGATTTTTTTCTTCCCGGTATTTCACGGATACGTTCATTGAGGAGATTTTGCGAATACACGTCCGCTACTGAGGATATAAGCAAAATTGAAAGTAATAGCAACTTGTTCATTTTTTCACAGACTGAAAAGGTTTTCTTTTAAAATCACTTCCTCATATTATGAGTCAAAATTGATCTTTTTGAAAGCCTAATTGGAATAAATCTTTGCTTCAGAATATTTAGCAGCAAGATCAGTAGCAAACCAAGTGAAAAACTTAAAGCTGCTGAACCAGAACTGGGTGGTGGTGGCCCATCAGTCGTTGTAGCACAAGAAAACATTGGATTGCCACCTGGCTTTTTACGGGCCGAAAAATCAATATCAGAATCATTAACATAAGGCTTAGTCTCGTAAGCATAGGGTCCATCGGGACAATAGCTATTATCTGACTGAGCATTATATGATCTTTTAGAAACTGTTTCATAGGTACTACCATCATACTTAACTATTCTCGCTGAAAAGAGATAGAAGGGAAGGCTCTCAACAAAATGGTCAGCATCTGGAAAAAAATCACTATTGGTATAAGTCTCAGCAGTTTTTATTAACTCTGATGGGGTAAGAGTTATTTCATATGTATTTTCAGTAGTCGTTGCCGACATGGCCAGCCGACCCAGAAGCTCTAGGGAGTAATTCCCCTCATCATCAGTAGATAGATCTGCTACAGTCAAATCAACTGCTGCAGAATCTCTTTCCATCAGCATCTCAGTTCTCATTTTTGAGAAATATTTTTGAGAATTTACTCTGATTTCAAGATAGTGATCTGTTGTAGCATCAGCATATCCAGTAAGATCTATTGTTATTTTTTCCGGAACTATAGTCTCGCTATCATATTCACTAAAAAATCCAACAAAAGAATTACCAAAATTTCCAGTCGTCGTTTCAATATCGAGAGCAAAACCATCTGTTGGAGTACCATCTTTGTTAACAAGATAGCTAGTAGGGCTCTTTGTCCCACAAGAAATCGTTATATTCCCCACATTCATTGAGTCACTACTATTAAATTCTATTCCATAAGGATAACCCTCTTCACTTTCACCACACTTTGAATAAAATGAAGTTTTAAAAGATCCACCTGGACAAAAATTTGTTTGAGCACCCGAATAGTATATTGGCAAATGCTGACTTTCTTTTATGGGTGAAATCATCAAGTAATACGTTTTAGTGGTATCAAGTCCCGGAATACCGAAGGTACCATCTGAATTACTTAAATTGGCTCCAGCGACTTCACCCGTTTCATAAGATATAGCACTTACGTAAGCCCCAAAAATTCCAACGAGCTCATCACCACCAATAACTCTACCATATATTGTTCCTTGCTTAGTCGCAGGGTAAAGATCATAGGCCCCTGAATTATCATCAGCGGCAGTAACATACTGACCTCTGTATACAGAATAAAACATTGAGCTTTCTTTGCTCAAACTATGAGACATACCAATCATATGTCCAAGTTCATGAGTAAAAATATCACCAATAAAAACAGGATTTAAATCTGAGTTATCTGTATCAGTTGAGTCAGTAGAAAAAGTATATGAATCATTTAAGTAAATATGCCCGTAGTATATCTCACCGTTTGATGTATTGTAGGCCATCTCTGTATAGGCCACAACTCCAGCACCAAAAATATTATTTGATGAAATTTCAACATAATTTTCTGTTGCGTTGGTCCCTGCCACAACTTCATGTCCATTTAGAGTTATGCCTGAAGCTGCATTCCAGTAACCAGCAGAACTATTAAAAACACCAAGAACTTCACCCCTGTCTAGTGAATCATTATTTGCTGTGTCTATATAGATACTCAAAATTTGGGAATCAGAAGGCCACTGAACTTTTGAGCCAAAGGAGGTTCTATTGTGCACAAATGAGTGGCACAAGCCTGGTATCAAAAATAGAAACAAAAAAACTCTAAAATTAACCAGCTTCATTTCTCCTAGAAAGCCACCTAAATATTGCTCCTAAAAATCCTAGAAGTAATATTGGCCATATAATTGTATTCTCCTCACTCTCTTCTTTTACATTCTCATCAAGGGATGCGATCTTTCTTCCCCTGGCTTTTACAACTGAGCCCATTTTATTGTAAGGATTCTTAGATCCTATTAAAATTTCAGTTTCAAGGGGAAGGTGTGCAAGCTCTACACTGTAGGCCTTAACAATTTCTCTCAGAAATTCATCATACCCAAGGGAGCCAATTTTTTTATTATTTGGAAACACATAAGAGATTACTCTTTTTTCTCCAGCGACTCTTTTGATTCTATATGATCCTAAGGCCAAGTTATGGAGCCAATAAGCCCTATCAACCCGGTTGAGAAGAACAATAATTTCTTCTCCCTTAGTAAACACAGGAGATCCTGGAATATGGTATTTTAACCCCCCCCAATAACCTCCCGACATGATGATTTTAAACTCATTTTTATTAATTATATCTTTTCTGGGAATGCCTACAGCTTTGACAATTTTAAATGACAGCTCTGTTACAACTTTTCCATTTGATAATTTTTTATAGGTCTTTGAGTTATAGATACCTTGAACAACTGCTTCGCTTTCTTTCATCTGTCTGTAAGCAGAAACAGGAACATATACAGTTCCCATTAAACTTGTCAGCATCACAGAAAATACCACAAGAAATATCCAAAGCGGTTTAAACTTCATAACATTTTCACCTCAAGAAAATCTATTGAGTCGTCCTTCCAAACGACCCTCTAGTAGGTCTATTCGGCAATTGAGACCTAATACTTGAGTGAATTAATCAACGAATTGAATGAGCTAACCCATTAAAATTTAAGGAGAATTCTGCGATACTAGCAAATTGTGGCGATTGGTCCACAATGACAACTGTATTACCCATTTTCTGTAAATCACTAATTAAATTACATAGATTGGCAATCTCACCACTGCCTAGACCAAAAGAAATATTTTCAAAAACTAAAAGAGAGTTCACCATATTTTTTTGAAGTCTATTTAAAAGCATTAGCCTTTGAAACTCACCGCCTGAAAGAGATTTTACTTCTCTATCTAAGCTTAAATAATCAAGATTTAAAATCTTCAGGTAATCCCAAATCCTTTGAAACTTTGGCGTAAGCTTTACCCTTTCTAAAATTTCACTAAGTGGATTTCCCAAAGCTTCATAGGCAGTAAACTCGCCATCTGATATGCCACCATAAATTGGATTTAATTTTCTTCCCCCACAATTTTCACACTCTATTTCAAGATCTTCTACAAATTGAAGCTCAATGGTTTTCTTTCCCTTACCTTCACATTCAGGACACTTCCCCAACTCAGAATTACTTGAGAAATGGCCATCTTTCGCTCCCATTGATCTTGAGGTAGTCAATGCTGAAAAATACTTTCTCACAACAGGCGAAATTCCTGTATAACTTCCAACAGTTGATCTGCTACTCATTTTCACAGTATTTGCAGCTATAATTACAATATCTTTAATTTTATCAAGGCCTTCAAAATTGTCGGCCGTTCCAATATCATCAAAGAAATCTTCGTCGTAGATATTTCGATGAATTGCATTGGCGAGTGTCTTTAAGACAAAAGCTGATTTACCCGTTCCAGAGTCACCGGTTACCCAACTAACTTTACCTATGGGAAATGCCAGCTCAGTTAATGAACTTCCAAAGATAGATAGATTTGATGCCTTAATCACATCTTTAGTTTCAAGAATACTTTTAACACGAGGGTAAACCTGGTTTTTAAATTTTTCAGGTTTGCCTTGGTAGGTAATTTCACCTCCAAATTGTCCCGATCCTGGTCCAATTTTTATCATTTCATCACAATGGGCCTGAATAAATTCTGAATGATCAACTAGAATGACAGTGTTGCCTTGTTTTTTAAGTTTTTTAAACCCCAAGTATAATTCTTTTTGCTCTTTATATCCTAAACCTAAGCTTGGCTCATCAAAAACAAAGAGACTTCCGCTACCTTGAAAACAGAAATATTTAACGAGTAATAATCGTTGATACTCGCCCGATGAAATGCTCTTGGCCTTTCTCGTATACTTTAAATGACCAAGTCCCAGACGCTTTGACATTGAAAGACAATCTTTTATTTCAGACACTTGGTGGGCAATAAATGACTCAAATCCTGTTGTCTCCAGATTTTCAAAAAAATCACCAAGCTCTCCAATATCATAATTGTAAATATCGAAAAGAGTTGGACATGTTTTGGAATTGAGTAATTGATAATTAAAGAGAACTTTTGAAACTCGAACGCCTTCACAGCTTGGGCACTCATATTCACTTTGTTTTCCTCTAATGTAAATTCTGACATTACTTTTATATTTTTTGGCCTCAAGTTTTTTTAATAAACTATCTACCCCGGGATATCCCCCCTTGCCTTTAAATAGAATTTCCCAAAATGGTTTTTCCAATTCATCAATGGGTGATGTAAGAGATATATTCTCCTTCTCTAAAACACCTTCAAGCTTTGTTAAATACCTTGCAAACCTTTTATAGTTTAAAATTGTTATCCCACCCTCTTTAACTGAAAGATGCCTTTTACTCACAAGCTTTTTTTCATCGTATTCAAGAGTTGAACCGTAACCACCACACTTGCCACACGCTCCAAGAGCATTAAAAGGAGAGAAGTTTTCAGCACTTATTTTTTGGGTAAATGAATAATCACACTCACTGCAAACAAGATAATCGGCCCACTTAAGTCTTTTAAAGCCAAGCCTATCTGAGAAATAAAAAAGAGGCTTCTTTTGTCCGCCGGGAATAATCTCTTCCAATTTCTTTTCGACACGATCAAGATTATTTACTCTAAAGCGTAGTATTTCCCAATAGCGATGGTTTTCATTAAACGCAACCGGCCCGTCTTCACCTTCGGCGATTGACCTAGACGGCATCGGGCCTGATGTGAAGATTTTCTCATAGACCGACTTTTCAACAAATAGGTGCATGATCGATTTCTCATCATGATCTTTTTTTGTAATTAGCTTTCCTATTTCACGCTCAAGACTAGTCGATTTAAGAAATTTTCTGTGATCTGGACACGTGGGCCTTCCCAGTTGAAAGAAAAGCTTCCCCAACTTTTCAGTGATCCCCAATAAGTCACCCACATTACTTCTAGATCCCATAACTGGATTTGTCTGAGGAAGAGCAAATACAGGCAAAACCGGTGAGATCGATTCCACACTTACCGGAGCCGGCCTTTCATTAAAAAATTTTAAAAAAGAAGGCAGACTATTTAAAAATCTTCTCTTTGATTCTGCGTAAAGAGTGTGAAAGGCAAGTGAGCTTTTTCCGGAACCT